>NZ_BAABHF010000039.1:0-162433 GCF_039541955.1 Actinoallomurus oryzae
CGTACGCACCCGAACCGAAGTAGGCGATGTTGAGATAGCCCTCGAGGATCTGCTGCTTGGTCAGCTGCTTCTCGACGTTGACCGCGTACCGCAACTCGCGGAGCTTCCGCCCGAAGTTGGGGGCTTTCGCGGCCTGGGCCTCCTTCTCGTTCTTGGCGTTCTCGACCAGGAGGTTCTTGACGTACTGCTGGGTCAGGGTCGAGCCGCCCTGCTTGATCCCGCCGTCCTGCGCGTTGGTGACGAGCGCGCGGAAGGAGCCCTTGAAGTCGAGCGGGCCGTGATCGTAGAACCGGTCGTCCTCGATGGCGACGACGGCCTTCTGCATGATCGGGGCGATCTGGTTGAGACTCACCGACTCGCGGTTGTGCTCATAGAACACCGCGAGGACCTCACCGTCGGCGGAGTACACCGTGCTCCGCTCCGGCGGAGGCGAGAGACTGAAGTCATCCGGCATGTTCTGGAAGTTGTCCGACGCGTCCCGCGCCGCCATTCCCACACTGCCCACACCCGGCAGCGCCAGCAGGCCGACCAGCACTCCCGCGAAGGCAGCCGCGCCCAGCAGTCGCAGCAGCTTGACGATCACACGCTCTCGATCTTCCCTCGCACCCGTCACGCCCCATAGGTTACGCGGGACGAGACGTACATTTGGCACAGGTCACCGCAGACGGATGACTAGTTCGTTGCCGTCGGATGGCCCGGAGGGGCTATTTCGAGAATGGGCCCATCGGGGACTGTTGAATCCTCCCGTCGTTCCGTAAGTTCTTCCCCACGGCTTTCGTATGGCGGCCTGACGTCCGCGCCCGTCCGGCCTGGGCTCGCAACGACAACCGACCAAGGGGAGTGGGGCCAAGATGTGGATCACTGATTGGACCGCCCGCGCCGCCTGCCGTAACGCGGATCCCGACGCGTTGTTCGTGCAGGGCGCCGCTCAGAACCGGGCGAAGCTGATCTGCCGTGGCTGCCCAGTGCGCACCGAGTGTCTCGCGGACGCCCTCGACAACCGCATCGAGTTCGGTGTGTGGGGCGGCATGACCGAGCGCGAGCGTCGTGCGCTGCTGCGTCGGCGTCCCGACGTTACGTCGTGGCGTGAGCTGCTCGAGACCGCCAAGGAGCAGTACGAGCGGTCTCAGGACCCAGAAGAAGAGCTCGTCGCGAGCTGATTCATCGTCCGGCCTGGCCGCCACGAGGGCGGTCGGGCCATCGTCATGCCGCGAGGGCCATCGTCATGCCGCGGGCTCGGTGGCCTCACCGGCGAGGTCACTGCCGATCGCGCGCAGACCCTCCAGGTCGTGGACATCCTCGGCCATGGCGCCGACGGTCGCGACCGGCACGCTCGGGTGCGACGACGTGAAGCTCTCCCGCAGCCGCGTCTCCCGCGCGGTGATGTGCATGCGTTCGGCGTGCAGCCGCAGCAGTGACGCGGTGAGCCGGTGACTGCCGCGCGCCTCCAGCGTCTCGGCGGCGGCCTGGCTGCGCACCGCCGACAGGTGTGAGGCGTCCGAGCGGTGCACGCGGTTGACCACCAGACCGGCCATCGGCATGCGCTCCTCGGCGAGCCGCTCCACGAAGTACGACGCCTCGCGCAGCGCGTCGGGTTCGGGCGCGGCCACGACGAGGAACGCCGTGCCCGGTGCCTGAAGCAGCTTGTAGGTCTGCTCGGCCCGTTCGCGAAAGCCGCCGAACATCGTGTCGAAGGCCAGCACGAACGTCTGCATGTCGCGGATCAGCTGACCGCCGAGCACCTTCGTGATGACGCTGGTGAACATGCCGAACCCGGCGGTCACCACCTTCATCCCGAACCGCCCGCCGGCCTTGGCCGGCGCCATCAGCAGCTTGATGAGCCGTCCGTCGAGGAACCGGCCCATGCGCTCGGGCGCGTCGAGGAAGTCCAGCGCCGAGCGTGACGGCGGCGTGTCCACGACGATGAGGTCCCAGTCGCCGGAGCGGTGCAGTTGGCCGAGCTTCTCCATCGCCATGTACTCCTGCGTGCCGGACAGGCTCGAGGACAGCGACTGGTAGAAGGGGTTGGCCAGGATCTGCTGCGCGCGTTCGGGCTCGGCGTGCGCCTCGACGATCTCGTCGAAGGTGCGCTTCATGTCGAGCATCATCGCGTGCAGGTCGCCCTCGGCGCCCTCGACCGGGCGCGGGGTGTTGTCCAGCTCGGTCAGGCCGAGCGCCTGCGCGAGCCGCCGCGCCGGGTCGACGGTCAGCACGACGACGTCACGGCCGCGCTCGGCCGCGCGTACGCCCACGGCCGCCGCGGTCGTGGTCTTGCCCACGCCGCCGGACCCGCAGCACACGATGATCTTCGTGTCGGGATCGTCGATGAGGGTGTCGATGTCGAACACCGGAGGGACCTTCACGCCGCCCCCTGCCTTCTGAGCTCCTCGGCGAGTTCGTACAGCCCGGCCAGGTCCATGCCGTCGCTGAGGTGCGGCAGCTCGTACTGCGGCACGTCGGCGTCGGTGAGCCGGGCCATCTCGCGTCCTTGCAAGGTCGTGCGCCGCGCGTGGTCGGCGGCCTCGGCGGCGAGCGCCTGGGCGATCTCCGCGGCGTCGTCCTCGACGCCGGCCGCCTTGACGCCCATGCGGATGGTCTCGAGGTCCAGTTCGTCGGTGAGGGCGGCGGCGAGGTCGGCCTCGGGCAGCATCGGCGGCCGGACCATGTTGATCATCAGGCCGCCGACGGGCAGGCCGATCCGGCGCAGGTCGGCGATGCCGTCGACCGTCTCCTGGACGGGCATCTCCTCCAGGAGCGTGACGAAGTGCACGGCGGTCTCGGGGCTGCGGATGACCTTCATCACGGTGTCGGCGTGATGCCGGATCGGTCCGACCTTGGCGAGCCCGGCGACCTCGGCGTTCACGTTGAGGAAGCGGCTGATGCGGCCGGTCGGCGGAGCGTCCATCACGACGGCGTCGTAGATGAAGTGGCCCTTTTTGTCCTTGCGGCGCACGGCCTCGCTGGCCTTGCCGGTGAGCAGGACGTCACGCAGGCCGGGCGCGATCGTCGTGGCGAAGTCGATGAGGCCCAGGCGGGTGAGCGCCTTGCCGGCCCGCCGCAGGTTGTAGAACATCTCCAGGTACTCGAGCATCGCCTCTTCGGGGTCGACCGCCAGGGCGTACACATCGCCGCCCTCGGGCGCGATCGCCACCTTGCGCTCCTCGTACGGCAGCGGCGGGCAGTCGAACAGCTGGGCGATGCCCTGGCGCCCCTCGACCTCGATGAGCAGGACCTTACGGCCCCCGGCGGCCAGGGCCAGCGCGAGCGAGGCGGCGATCGTCGTCTTCCCGGTGCCGCCCTTGCCGGTGACCACGTGCAGGCGCACGCCGTCCCAATCGGTGTCTCTCGCCCTCACTCTTGCGAGGTTATCGTCCGGTTCGAGGCCGGTTCCCGGCGAGTGCAAGTGACGTCTGACACGCCTACCACGTGAAGGGCTAGTGTCGGACATAGAGGGAAGTGGCCGTCAGAAAGGTGAGCCTCGTGGCTGAAGCGGCGATCATTCTCCTGTGCGTCCTCGCATTCTTCGTATTGCTCATCGTCGTCTCGTCCGTCAAGGTCGTGCAGCAGGTCGAGCGTGGCGTGGTGTTCCGTCTCGGCCAGGTGCAGCCGCACTTCCGTGCGCCCGGGCTGACATTGATCTTTCCCGCGGTCGACCGGATGACCAAGGTCAATATGCAGACGGTCGCCATGGGTGTGCCCGCTCAGGACGGGATCACACAGGACAACGTGAGCGTGCGGGTGGACGCGGTGGTCTACTTCCGGGTGATCGACCCGGTCAAGGCCATCGTCAACGTGCAGAACTACAACTGGGCGGTCTCCCAGGTGGCGCAGACCTCCCTGCGGTCCGTCATCGGCCAGTCGGACATGCAGCAACTCCTCTCCGAACGCGAGACGATCAACGTCGAACTGCAGCGGATCATGGACCAGGCCACCGAGGCTCCCTGGGGGATCAAGGTCCAGCGGGTCGAGATCAAGGACGTCTCGCTGCCGGAGGGCATGAAGCGCTCGATGGCCCGTCAGGCCGAGGCCGAGCGGGAGCGGCGGGCGCGCATCATCACCGCCGACGGTGAGTTCCAGGCGTCCAAGCGTCTCGCCGCCGCGGCCGAGGTCATGGCCCAGGACCCGGCGTCCCTCCAGCTCCGCCTGTTGCAGACCGTCGTCGAGGTCGCGGCCGAGAAGAACAGCACCCTGGTCATGCCCTTCCCCGTCGAACTGCTGCGGTTCTTCGACCGGGCGGCCGGCGCCGGCCAGCCGGAGCGCGCCGAGGGCCACCGGCCCGACCTGGCCGAACGCCTGGCCAAGGCCGAGGAGGACCTCGCCAAGGCCGACGAGCCCTCGTCCATCGGCTCGGCCGATGACGTTCCGCCCGTGCCGGGCCTGGAGGCTGAGGCGCCCATTCAACACCCGGGCATCGAGTCGCCGAAGCAGCCTCCGCAGTAGGGGCACCGGCAATACTCACGAGTACGCGCGATTGTCGGGCGGCATTTCGGGCGTTGCTGCCACCATCGCCGGATGAACGCGGCTACCGACGACAGCGCGGGCGAACAGGCCGGACCGGGTTCGGTCTGGGACATCCTCGCCTCGCCGTACCCCGACAGCGGCGCCACGTCGCTCGTGACCAAATACCTGGACGGCGGCGATGCCGACGGCGCCCGCTGGCGGCTGGGCGACCCGGAGACCGGGGCGTACGTCGTGCTGAGCAAGTTCATGGAGCGCTACGTCGTCGCGGAGGTCTTCGACGCCCGTGGGCTGTCCGGCGACCAGGAGGAACGCCTCAAGGCGCTGGGCTGGGCCCTGGAGAGCATCGGCACCTCGCCGATCACGCCGACCTGGACCATCGGCTGGAGGTGGTACGAGAGTGACGAAGAGTTCCTCGCCGGCCGAGCGGAGAGCGTGGTCGGCGCGCTCCGTGACGTGCTCGCCGTGCCGGAGGAGCGCGTGCGCTGCTGGGCCTGGGGCGACGACGGCCCCATCACCGCTCCGTACAGGCTCCGGCACCGTGACGAGCGGCCCTCATCCCGGGGTGCCGCCGAGCAGTGCACCGACTGGGACGATCTGCGACGGCGGCTGGACTGGGTGCTGCAGACCCTTCCCACCGACGCAGCCGTGCTGATCACCTGCCCGACGCGCGGCACGACGACCGTGCAGTTCATGACCCACCCTTACAACGGCACCATCGCGACCGGCGCACTCGACCCCGCACTCGATCCCGCGTGCCCACCGGAGCCGGACGGCGAGCTGACCGAACGCGAGCGGCGGATGTTCGAGATCGGGTGGAGGGTCCGGCAGCACTACCCGGACGTCGCCGAGTGGACGCTCGGCGAGCCGGCGGTGTGGGCGGACATCGGACCGCTGGCCACGCAGGCCGTGGGGGCGCTGCGGGCACTCGGCTGCGAGTCCCCGGCGGAGCTGCGGTTCAGAACGTTCCGCAACGGGTCCGACAAGGACCCCGACTACCTCGGACCGGAGCTGGGCCTGCGGCCGGAGTGACGCCGCCGGGACGGTTAGAGTGCCGCTCATGACACGCTACGAATACGCGACCGTGCCGCTGCTGGTGCACGCGACGAAGCAGATCCTCGACAACTGGGGCGACGACGGCTGGGAGCTCGTCACCGTCATTCCCGGCCCCAACCCGGAGAACCTCGTCGCCTACCTGAAGCGGGAGAAGGCGTGAGTACGCCGGAGCGGCGAGCCGACGAGCGAGCGGAGTGGCCGGTGAGGGACGAGCCGGCCGCGGAGCGAGTGAGGAGGGGAGCGTGACCATGAGACCCGAGGAGAGGATCGTCGAGCTGGGTCTTGAGCTTCCCGAGGTCGCCACGCCGCTGGCGTCGTACGTGCCGACGGCGCGCTCGGGCGCGTACGTCTACACCTCCGGGCAGCTGCCGGTCGTCAAGGGCGAGCTGACCGCCACCGGCAAGGTGGGCGCCGAGATCGACCCCGAACGCGCCGCCGAGCTGGCCAAGGTCTGCGCGCTCAACGCCATCGCCGCCGTACGGGCCGAGGTGGGCGAGCTGTCGCGCGTACGGCGCATCGTCAAGGTCGTCGGTTTCGTGGCCAGCGCGCCGGACTTCTACGGCCAGCCGCAGGTGATCAACGGAGCGAGCGATCTGCTCGGCGAGGTGTTCGGCGACGCGGGACGGCACGCCCGCAGCGCGGTCGGCGTCGCGGTGCTGCCACGGAACGCCCCGGTCGAGGTAGAGCTGATCGCCGAAGTCGAATAGTGCCGTGTCAGTCAACGTCTGCCTCGTTGGGGAGGCGGGGTTGGCTGATCCTCGCTGTGGTGGGCGAGCGACTCCCCACTTCTGGTGGGGCGGGCCACGGCCGGCCATGGGGCCCCGCGGCGGTGCCGTGATGGGGGGACCGTCGGGGGTCACGCCGGGACCGTCCGGCACCGGGCAGGTGCCGTCCGGCTCGACGGTGCGTGATCACCACCGGGAACGTGTTGGATCCGCCGGTTGTGCCTTCGCCCCGCCTTGAGGGCCAGGACGCCGCGCGGGTCCCCGACCGTCAGGGTGCCGATCCGGCGTGCGACCGCCCAGTCGACGACGGTTTTGGCGGCTTCATGTTGGGCTCGGCGGACCCGCCGCCGGTGCCGAGCCTCGACGTTGCGCTGCCGGGCCCGGTGTTTCCGCCATCGTCGTGACCCGACCCGTCCGGGTTCGGGCGCCCGGCGTGCCATCGCTCGCTGCCGGTGTTTGGTGTCACGTAGGTGCAGGTGGGTTTCGGCGCGGATCGCCCGGCCCGACAGCACCAGCCCTTCCCCGTCCGGGCCCGCCACCGCAAACGGGTGAATCACTCCCAGGTCCACTCCCGCCACGCGGTGAGGATCGGGTTGCCGTTCTGGTGGATAGGCGGTGATGGGGACTTCGGCGGTGACATCGACGAACAACGCGCCGGCCTCGGCCACCAGAGTGATCGACCGCACCTGCCCCGCCTCGTAGGGGACCGGCCGGTCCAACCGGACCCACAACGGAGGGTTCCCGCGACCGGCCGGGAGCAGCAACCGCTGCCCATCGAGGGTGAACGTGCCGTGGTAGTAACGCACCGGCATCAACCGGCGTTTCCGCCGCGGATACCGCGCCGACCCGTCACCGTTTTTGCGGCGTTTGGCGGTGGCGAACCAGGCGTCACTGCTGCGCCGCAGCACCGACCGCGCTCCGACCGTGTCCAGTTCCCCGAACGTGCCCGGCCCCGCAGCCGACAACTCCCGGCACAACGCCTGATACCCCACGATCGGCGGCAGGCCGCGTTGGCGTCGCCAGCGGTTCATATCCAGCGCGCACGCCCACACGTCCCCTGCCGCGACCAGCAATCCGAAACACCGGCGCCGTTCCCTGGCAGAGGTACGCAGACCGATGCGGGCGGTCCGCATGACCACCCACCCACCTTCATCACGTCGAGGCACCAGGCGATTACAGCAGGTGCATACGACAAGAATTTCGGTAGCCCTCACCACCTGATCGACACCCGCCCGAGAGCGAACACACAGCGGCCACGCCACCTGACAAGCCCACGCAGCTCCCCAACCGCTTCCACGCAGCACACGGGGTGTCCACACTTCGCGGAGGGAAGGCCCACACCACAACAGGGTGAACATTGCCCTGCCACAGCACTAGATTTCGGTCGGTACGCCCCTGTCGGCAGGGGACCGTCCTGAGCGAGGAGGCGCCTTGGCGGACTCACCCGGCTTCCGGCTGCCCGATGGCCTGGCCGAACGCGCACGAGACATCAGCGAGGGCAGGGTGGAGGCGGTGACGCCGCGCGACGCCTCCACCGTGATCCTCCTCCGCGACTCCCCGGCCGGGCTCCTCGTCTACCTGCTGCGACGGGTGTCGTCGATGAAGTTCGCGCCGGGCGCCTACGTCTTCCCCGGAGGGTCGGTCGACCGGCGCGACGGCGACGTCACGATCGGCTGGGCCGGGCCGTCCCCGGCCGAGTGGGGCGCCGCCTTCGGCGCCGACGAGACGATCGCCCGCGAGCTGGTCTGCGCCGCCGTACGCGAGACGTTCGAGGAGTCGGGTGTGCTGCTGGCCGGTCCGGCCGAGGACGCCATCGTGCCCGACACCAGCGCCGACGACTGGGAGGCCGACCGGGAGGCACTGCTGGACCGGTCGTCGTCGCTGGCCGAGCTGCTCGCCCGGCGCGGCCTCGTGCTCCGCGGCGACCTGCTGCGCCCGTGGGCGCACTGGATCACCCCGGAGGTCGAAAAACGCCGCTACGACACGAGGTTCTTCGTCGCCGCTCTTCCGGAGGGCCAGCACACCCGCGACGTCAGCACCGAGTCCGACCGGGTCCTGTGGATCCGGCCGGGCGAAGCGGCGGAAGCCGCCCGGCGGGGCGACATGCCGATGCTCCCGCCGACGCTGGTGACGCTGACCGAGCTGGCCGCGTACGACTCCGTGGCCGCCGTGCTGGCGGCGCGCCGTACGATCCAGCCCCGAGTACCCTCCGCCCGCGTCATCGACGGCCGCGTGTACCTGGTCATGCCCGAGGGGGTCAGCCTGTGAGCGAGGAGGGCGAGCGACCAATGAGCATCGACGGGATGGGGACTGAGCGGGCGCTCTGCGTGCTGGCGCCGAACCCTTCCGAGATGACCCTGGACGGCACCAACACGTGGGTGCTGCGTGAGCCGGGTGCCGCGCGGTCCCTCGTCATCGATCCGGGGCCGGAGGACGCGGGGCACCTGCGCCGGGTCGCCGAGGTGGCGGGCCCGGTGGCGCTCGTGCTGCTCACGCACGGCCATCCGGACCACGCCGAGGGCGCCCGTACGTTCGCGTCGATGGTGGGCGGGGTGCCCGTACGCGCGCTCGACCCCGCGCTGCGGCTCGGTGAGGAGGGCCTGGCCGAGGGCGACGTGGTGGAGCTGGACGGCCTGGAGCTGCGGGTCATGCAGACGCCGGGGCACACGCCGGACTCGCTGACGTTCTGGCTGCCCGCCGACCAGGCGGTGCTGACCGGCGACACCGTCCTGGGCCGCGGCACGACGGTGGTGCATCGCCTGGGCGACTACCTGACCTCCCTGGACCGCCTGCGCGCGATGGCCGAGGGCACGCGGGTGATCCTGCCGGGTCACGGGCCGAAGCTCGACGACCCGGTGGGCGCGCTGGACTACTACATCGCCCACCGTCGCGAACGCCTCCAGCAGGTCGAGGACGCACTCGCCGCCGGCGCCCGTACGGCCCGGGAGGTGGTGGAACGCGTGTACGTCGACGTGGACCGCTCCCTGTGGCCGGTCGCCGAGTCATCGGTGGCGGCGCAGCTGGAGTACCTCGCCGAACGCGGGGTCTCGCCCTGATGGAGACGCTGCGCAAGGACGTCGTCGTGGTCGGGCTGGGGGCGTTCGGCTCGGCGGCGCTGTGGCGGCTGGCGTACCGGGGCGTCGACGTCGCCGGCGTCGAACGCCAGGCCATCGGCCACCACCTGGGCTCCTCGCACGGTCAGACCCGGTTGTTCCGCGTCGCATGTCAGGAGCATCCCGGGCTGCCGCCGATCGCGCTGAAGACTCTCGAGCTGTGGACGTCGCTGGGCGAACAGGTCGGAGAGACGCTCGTACGCCAGACGGGTTGCCTCAGCGCCGGCGCGCCGGACAGCGGGCCGGTACGCGGCTCGCTGGAGGCCGCCGCGGCCGCCGGGGTGCCCGTGTCGTCCCTGAGCCATGGGGAGCTGGTCGCGCGGCAGCCACAGTACGCGGGCCTCGCGCCCGGTGACGTCGCCGTGTGGGACCCGGGGGCGGGGATCTGTTACCCCGAGCGGAGCGTACGGGCTCACGTCGCCGCCGCGCGACGGCTGGGTGCCGACGTCTACCCGCACACGATGGTCACCGGGATCGAGGCCGACGACGACGGCGTCACCGTACGGACGCCGACGGTCGCCTTCCGCGCCGCGCAGGTGGTCGTGGCGGCCGGCGCTTGGCTGGGCACGCTCGTGCCCGGCCTGCCGCTCCAGCCGCGGCGCACGCCGCTGTACTGGTTCGCACCGCGCGATCCGGCGTCGCAGGACTTCACCCTCGCGCGCTTTCCCGCGTTCATCTGGCGCCGGGAGAACGGCGACGGGCTGTGGGGCCACGGCTCCGACGAGGACTTCGGCGTCAAGGTCGGCCTGCACCGCGACGAGCCGCAGGAGGTCGTCGACCCGGAAGAGCTCGACCGGTACATCCATCCGGCCCGCGATCTGGACGAGCTGTCCGCCGCCGTCGCGGCGGCGTTCCCGGGGCTGGACCCACGGCCGGCGAAGGTCATCCCGTGCATGGTCACGGACTCGGCCGACGGCCAGTTCGTGGTCGGGCGGCCTCCCGGACGGTCCCGTCTCGTCGTGGCGGGCGGGGACAGCGGGCACGGCTTCAAGCACGCGGCCGGCGTCGGTGAGCTGCTCGCCCAGCTGGTGACCGGCGAGGACCCGTACTGTGCGGTGGATTTCCTCGACCCGGCACGGTTCGCGGCCGAGCAGTAGTCCGGACTTTTTTAAAGGTGGGCGGGGGTCCACGGAAGTAACGGTGAAAGGTCCCCCGACTCACCGAAACCGCGAGCCGGCGTTGCCCTGGCTTCTCGGCGTGGCCCGCAACCTGCTGCTCAAGCAGCGGGACAACGGCTTGCGGCGCCGTGCGCTGGTCGACCGGATCAGCGCCCTGACCACGGGCGCGGACCTGGTGGCGTGGGACGTCGCGGATCACGTCGTCGAGCGGGACAGCGCGCTGGCCGCGATCGCGCGGCTCCCCGACGACGACCTCGAACTGCTGTCGCTCGTCATGTGGCATGGCCTCGCCCCACGGGAGGCCGCCCAGGTCGTCGGCTGTTCGACCGCGACGTTCTTCGTCCGCCTGCACCGCGCGCGCCGCCGCCTCACCAGAGCGATCGACAGCGCGCCCACCCCCCGTACCCACCGTCCCGCCTCCCGCGTCGCCGACCAGGCGAGCCGATGAGCTCTGGAGTCCCGATGAAGCAGCACAACGCCGACGACATGTTCCGTACGCTCCGGCCGGCCGACCTGGACACGCTGGTCGCCGAGGCGCACGCTCGCCGCCGCGACCGGGATCTGGCCGCCGCGTGGGACGGCGCCGACGCGGCCGCTCCCGCACGCACGGCGCGGCGCCGGATGCCGCGCCTGCTGGTGGCGACACTCGCCGCCGGGGCGGTCGCCGCTGCGGCGGCGGGTGTCATCGTCGCCACGGACGGGTCGGGCGGGCACGGCCGGCCGGCGCCCGTGCCGGCCATGGACGCACGCTCGGTGCTCCTGGCCAGCGCCGACAGCGCCGCCAAGGCACCGGCCACCACGGGCGCCTACTGGTACGTCCGGGAACGCGAGACCTCATTCCTGAGCCCCGTCAGCCTGACCGCCGCGCAGAAGAGGAGGATCGCCAAGAAGCTTTCCAAGGGCGCGCCTCCGCGCAAACCTCAGTCACCGCCGCTCAGCGCGTACGTTTCCCAGACGGAGGACAGCTGGTCCGGCCGCGACCGCCACGACCGTACGATCACCGGGATCGACCGGGCGATCCGCTTCGCCTCACCGGCCGACAAGGCGAAGTGGCAGCGGCTGAGCGCCGGCGCCAAGCGGCGGTGGGGGCTGGACGAGTCCGAGAGGCCGCAGGTGGGC
Source organism: Actinoallomurus oryzae (assembly GCF_039541955.1). Classification (NCBI taxonomy): domain Bacteria; kingdom Bacillati; phylum Actinomycetota; class Actinomycetes; order Streptosporangiales; family Thermomonosporaceae; genus Actinoallomurus; species Actinoallomurus oryzae. The sequence goes on from NZ_BAABHF010000039.1 coordinate 11,590, forward strand.
AACTACGACTTCTCGAAGGTGAAGCTCAGCGTCACCCAGCGCGACAAGACCGTTGACGCCCTGATGAGGCTGCCCGCCGACCCGGCCGCCCTGGAGCGGACGCTGCGGATCTGGTTCGGGCACGAGAACCGGTCGGCCGAACGGCACGACGGCGAGCCGGCGGTCGGCGACTTCACGCAGTACGTCTTCGGCGAGGCGCAGGACCTGCTCGCCGGGCCGCTCACACCGGGCGCCCGAGCCGCGCTCTACCGCGTGCTCGCCGGGCTGCCGGGCGTCCACTCCCTCGGCCCGGCCACCGACGCGTTGGGCCGTCGCGGCGTGACGCTCACCGCGGGATCGGCGGCCGAGGCCAGGGACGGTTCGGAGATCCGCCTGATCGTCGATCCGAGCACGGGGCGGCTTCTCGCCCAGGAGTCCGGGCGCCGCGGGTCGCCCGATCTGACCATGACGTACGAGGCGATGGGCTGGGTGAACACGCTCGGCGCCCGTCCCTGACGAGAGCGAAGGACCGCCTGCACCGGGCGGCCCTGCCGTCAGCGGGAGCGCTTGCGGAGGCGTTCGATGTCGAGGACCTGCACGGCGCGGGCCTCGATGCGGAGCCAGCCGCGCTGGGCGAAGTCGGCCAGGGCCTTGTTGACCGTCTCGCGGGAGGCGCCGACGAGCTGGGCCAGCTCCTCCTGCGTCAGGTCGTGGTGGACGTGCAGGCCGGTCTCGGTCGGCTGGCCGAAGCGCTCGGCCAGGTCGAGCAGGGCCTTGGCGACCCGGCCCGGCACGTCGGTGAAGACCAGGTCGGCCATGATCTCGTTGGTGCGGCGCAGCCGCTGGGCCAGCGCGCGCAGGAGGTGGATGCCGATCTCGGGGTGGCCCTTGAGGAACGGCCACAGGTCGCTGTGGCTCAGCGCGGCCAGCCGTCCCTCGGTCACCGCGATCGCGCTCGCCGTACGGGGCCGCGGGTCGAACAGCGACAGCTCGCCGAACATCTCGCTCGGTCCCAACACGCTGAGGAGGTTCTCCCGGCCGTCGGGGGCCGTACGGGTAAGCTTGATCTTGCCTTCGAGGATGACGTAGAGGCGATCGCCCTCCTGGTCCTCGGAGAACAGCGTCTGACCACGTGACAGGTGCACCTCTGTGACCGTCGCGCGCAGCGCCTTCGATCCCTCTTCGTCGAGCGCCTCGAAGAGCGGCGCGCGGCCGAGCACCTCGACGTCGCGGTCGTTCACGTTTCCTCCTCGGTAACCTACGACCATAAGTGTGACGCACGTCGCAGTGTGAACGTGACGCGGCCCCCCTTTTACTCTCACGTTCCGTCCGTGCCGACCAGGGATTACCGTCATTCGGTTCGTACGGCCCGCCCTGCGGGGCCCGCGGCACCGGCGCGATGCGGAACCGTGGTCGCGGCCCCGTCCCGACGCTCTACCCTGGCAGGCATGGCGACGGATGTGACCCCACGAGCGCGAGCCCGCAAGTGGCAGTCGGAGACGCGTCTGGGGCTCGTGCGGCGCGCGCGGAAGATCAACCGAGTGCTGGCCGAGACCTATCCCGACGCTCACTGCGAGTTGAACTTCGAGACCCCCTTCCAGCTGCTGGTCGCCACGGTGCTTTCGGCGCAGACCACCGACAAGCGGGTCAACCTGACGACTCCGGAGTTGTTCGCCAAGTACCCAACGCCCGAGGATCTGGCCGCCGCCGACCCCGAAGACGTCGAGGGCATCCTCAAGCCGACCGGGTTCTTCCGCGCCAAGACCAAGTCCGTCATGGGGCTGTCCGCGGCGATCCGTGACGACTTCGGCGGCGAGGTGCCCCGGACGCTCGAGGAGATGGTCAAGCTGCCCGGAGTGGGGCGCAAGACCGCCAACGTCGTGCTCGGCAACGCCTTCGACGTGCCCGGCATCACCGTGGACACGCACTTCTCCCGGCTGGTCAGGCGGTTCCGCTGGACCACCGAGACCGACCCGGTCAAGATCGAGTACGAGGTCGGCGAGCTGATCCCGCGCAAGGACTGGACGATCCTGTCGCACCGCCTGATCTGGCACGGCCGGCGGATCTGCCACGCGCGGCGGCCCGCCTGCGGTGCGTGCCCGCTCGCGCCGCTCTGCCCGTCGTTCGGCGAGGGGCCGACGGATGAGAAGACGGCGAGCAAGCTGGTCCGGCCGGGTCCGTTCTCGTGACCCGCGCGTTCGACGTTCCGGACTGCCCGGAGTGGTTGCGCGACTTCGTGGCAGCGGCGCCCGCCACCGAGGTGCCCGAGCAGCTGAGGCCGCCCGCCAACGGCGCACGCGCCGCCGCGGTCCTCGTCCTGTTCGGTGAGGGCCCGGAGGGTCCCGACCTGCTGCTCCTGCAGCGCGCCGACACGCTGCGCAAGCACGCCGGGCAGCCGGCCTTCCCGGGCGGCGGCATCGACCCCGGCGACGACGGACCGGTCGGCGCCGCGCTGCGCGAGGCGGCCGAGGAGACCGGCCTCGACCCCGGCGGCGTCGCCGTGCTGGCGACCATGCCCGAGCTCTACGTCTCCCACAGCGGCTACCGCGTGACCCCCGTGGTCGCCTGGTGGCGCGAGCCGTCCGCGATCGCCGCCGGAGACCCCGGAGAGGTCGCCTCGGTGGCCCGCGTGCCGATCTCCGAGCTCGCCGACCCGGTCAACCGGCTGCGGATCCGCGGTCCCTCCGGACATCTGGGGCCCGCCTTCCGCGCTCGTGGCATGCTCGTATGGGGATTCACCGCCGGGATTCTTCACCGCGTACTCCAGGTCGGAGGCTGGGAACGCCCATGGGACAAGAGCCGCGTCGAAGAGCTTCCGTCCGAGGTCATCGAGCTCGGCAAACGCGAGTAGTCCCGCATACGTACGCTGCCGGAGCGGATCTGGTCCGCCGAGGGGACGTGCGCGACGGCCTTTCCGCTATACGGTGAACCAGTGCTGGGCGATCACCTTCTCGATCTGATTCTTCTGGCGCTCGTCGTTCTGTTCGCGATCTCGGGTTACCGACAGGGCTTCATCGTCGGTTCGCTGAGTTTCGTGGGCTTCGTCGGCGGCGTCATCGTCGGCATGCTCATCGCGCCGCCGATCGTCAAGGCGGTCGTCGACGGCCCGGCCCAGCAGGCCCTGCTGGCCATCGTGATCCCGTTCCTCACCGCGACGCTGGGCCAGCTGCTGGCCTCCTCGGTGGGCTCGGCCCTGCGCAGCCGTGTGACGTGGGACTCCGCCCGCAGCGTCGACGCGGTCGGCGGCGCGTGCGTCAGCAGTGTCGCGGTCCTGATCGTCGCGTGGCTGATCGGCACCTCGCTGGTCACCTCGCCGTTCGTGTGGCCGCGCACGCAGGTCAAGGACTCCACCATCCTGCACGGCGTGAACGCCTTCATGCCCGACCAGGCCGAGACCTGGTTCTCCTCCTTCCGCGGGTTCGTCTCCAAGACCGGTTTCCCGCAGGTCTTCGGCGGGCTCGGCGGCGAGTCGATCGTCGACGTCCCGCCCCCGGACAACAAGATCCTCAACACTCCCGAGCTGCGCCAGGCCCGCAAGAGCATCGTCAAGATCATCGGTACCGCCCGCAGCTGCCAGCGCAAGATCGAGGGCACCGGCTTCGTGTACGCCCCGGGCCGCGTGATGACCAACGCCCACGTGGTCGCCGGCGTCGACTCCAACCCCCGGGTGTTCACCATGGGCAGCGGCACGTTCAGCGGCCGGGTGGTGCTGTACGACTACAAGCGCGACGTGGCCGTCCTCGACGTGCCGGGCCTGTCCCTGCCGACGCTGAAGTTCGACGGCACGGCCCACACGCGCGACGACGCCGTGGTGGCCGGCTTCCCGAAGAACCACCCCTTCACCACCCGCCCGGCCCGCATCCGCGCGAAGCAGAAGGCACGCGGCCCGGACATCTACCACTCCGGCCAGGTCACCCGCGAGATCTACGCGATCCGGGCCCTGGTCGAGCAGGGCAACTCCGGCGGACCGCTCCTGGCCCCGAACGGCAAGGTCTACGGCGTCGTCTTCGCCGCCGCGCTGGACAACAAGGACACCGGCTACGTCCTGACCGCCGCCGAGGTGGCCCCCGACGCCCAGGCGGGCGTGAACGCGGTCCACGAGGTCTCGACCCAGTCCTGCTCCGACTGAATGACCGGTTTCCTCGAGGCCACGCGTACGGCCTATGACACGATCGCGGGGCGCTACGCCGAGCGTTTCCACGACGAGTTGGCCGACCAGCCGCTCGAACGCGCGCTGAAGCCGGACGGCCACGTGCTGATCGCCGTCCTGGTCGGCGACGAGCGGCTTCACCGCACCGAGGCGTTCGGCCACGAGATCGCCCTGGACTACCACCTGCGCCCGCCGGAGCTCCTCGCCGACGAGATGACGAGGGCGGGCCTCACGGTGACCACGCGCGTGTTCCGTGAACGCCAGGAGGGCGAGTCCCTGCCGCGAGCCTTCCTCCTGGCCCGCAAGCCGGTCACCGTACCGGTTATTCGCCGTCTTGTACCAGGCGTGGGGCTAGGTCGTCGACGGTGACCGACGTCAGGCCGTCTCGGCCGATACGGTCGGCCAGGGTACGGGCGCGCTCGGACAGGGACCCGGCGGCGATGCCGTACGGGGCCGGGTCGTAGGCCGCGATGCGGTCGGCGGCGCGGCGGAGCAGGGCCTGGGCGCCCTGGGCGTTGCCGCGCCGTACGTGGGTGAAGCCGACCGCCATCTGGGCCAGGCCCTTCCACAGCTCGCGCTCGGGGTCCGGGGCGGCCTTCCAGGCGGCCTCCAGCACCTCGTGGGCGTGGAACGGGCGGTCGGCGTCGAGCAGGCGCTGCGCCTCGGCCAGGGCCTCCTCCGGCGGCGCCACGTAGTCGTCCGGCACCCGTTCCTCGCCCTGCGCGCCGTGGGGGAGCGGGCGGCCGTACGCGTCCCGGGGACGGGCGTTGCGGGCCCGGCCCGCCTCGTCGCGGTCGCGGGCGTCGCGGCCGCGGTCCGCCTCGTCGCGGGTCCGGCGTGTCTCGTCGCGGTCCATCATCGGTCCGGCTCCGGGTCCGACAGCCAGCCGAGGAGCTCCTTGTCGAAGCTCTCGGGGCGTTCTTCGTGCGGGAAGTGTCCGGCGCCCTCGATCAGTTTCCAGCGGTACGGCGCCTCGACGTAGCGGCCCGAGCCCTGCGCGCTGCGCGGCAGCACCGAACGGTCGAGCGCGCCGTGCAGGTGCAGCACCGGTACACGGATCGGAGCGCGCATGCGGCGGGAGTAGCGGATGCCGTCCGGGCGCAGGAGCGAGCGGATCGTCCAGCGGTGGTACTCCAGCGCGCAGTGGGCGACGGCCGGGATCTGGAAGGCCGTGCGGTACACCTCCTCGGTACGGGCGTCCGGCCAGCCCGGCCCCGACCAGTCGCGCAGCAGCTCGCCCACGAGGGCGGCGTCGTCCTTGACCAGGCGTTTCTCGGGCGCGATCGGCAGCTGGAAGCCGAGCGCGTGGCGGGCCGCCCAGCCCTGGTGGCGCAGGTCGGTCAGCAGCGAGTGGCCCAGGCGCAGCGGATGAGGGGTCGAGACCGCGACGAGGCGCTGCACGACCTTGGGGTAGTAGACGCCCATCGTCCAGGCGAGCAGGCCGCCCCAGTCGTGGCCGACGACCGTGGCGTTCGCCTCGCCCAGCGAACGCACCAGGCCGGCGACGTCGCCCGCCAGCGTGACGAGGTCGTACCCGCGCGGCGGCTTGTCGCTCCCGCCGTACCCGCGCAGGTCGACGGCTGCCGCGCGGTATCCCGCCGCGGCCAGCGTCTCCAGCTGCCGGTGCCAGGTCCACCAGAACTCCGGGAACCCGTGCGCGAACAGGACCAGCGGCCCGTCGCCGAGCTCGGCGACGTGGAAGCGGGTGCCGCCCGCGCTCACCGACCGATGCCGCCAGGGGCCTTCGATCAGGACGGCGGATTCGTCGGACATGACACCTACTCGGTGAGGGCGGGCTTGGACTCGTCGTTGCCTCGGCGCAGCATGGCGATGTCGTCCTTCATGGTGCGGCGTGTCCGGCTGACGCCGGTCATCTTCTTCATCCGCCACAGGCCGATCCCGATGAGGATCGCGGCGAGCACGACGTACGCGCCGGCGACGATGAGGAAGGCCGCCCAACCCCAGATGCCGGCCGTCATCAGAGCGAGCGCCGCGGCGATCGACACCAGGATCACCACGATGCCGCCGATGAGCCCCGCGACGGCGAACAGCGTGCTGCCGAGGGCGGCCTTCTTGGCATCGTCCTTGAGCTCGAGCTTGGCCAGCTCGATCTCGGACTTGACCAGGCGGGAGACGCTCCCGGTGGCGATGGCGACCAGCTCGCCGAGCGACTTGTCCTCGAGCTGCCCGTCGGACCGTACCTCCGTCATGGTTCTCCTCCTCCGTACGGGACGACGCGTCCCCGGGCGCGGGCGACGGCGGCCGGAGTGATCGAAGCCTGAGTGATCGAAGACCGCCTCGTCAGAGGTTAGCCCTGTCCGGCGTCACGCGTCGTGACCATCCCTTTTCGGATTCCCCGTAACGGTGCCGCACACGCGCGGGAGGGCGCGGCCCACCGGCCACGCCCTCCCGTGTCGCGTACTGGCGGCCCGGGCGTCACGCCCGGATCCCGGCCCGCCACCGGCGTGTCTAGTCCTCCTTCTGGGCCGGCAGCTTCTCCTTGATCAGGTCCATGACCGTGCTGTCCGTCAGGGTGGTGACGTCGCCGAGCGAACGGTGTTCGGCGACGTCGCGCAGCAGGCGGCGCATGATCTTGCCCGAGCGGGTCTTGGGCAGCTCGGGGACGATCATGATCTGGCGCGGCTTCGCGATCGGGCCGAGGTGCTTGGCCACGTGGTTGCGCAGCTCGGCGACCAGCGCCTCGCCGTCGTCCACGGTGTCGCCGCGCAGGATCACGAACGCGACGATCGCCTGGGTGGTCGTCGGGTCGGTCGCGCCGACGACCGCGGCCTCGGCGACCTTCGGGTTGGAGACCAGGGCCGACTCGACCTCGGTCGTGGAGATGTTGTGGCCGGAGACGAGCATGACGTCGTCGACGCGGCCGAGCAGCCACAGGTCGCCGTCCTCGTCCTTCTTCGCGCCGTCGCCGGCGAAGTAGAGCCCGTCGAACCGGGACCAGTACGTCTTGACGTACCGCTCGTCGTCGCCCCAGATCGTCCGGAGCATCGACGGCCACGGCTCCTTGACCACGAGGAACCCGCCGCCGCCGTCCGGCACCGGCTTGCCCTGGTCGTCGACCACGTCGGCCTCGATGCCGGGCAGCGGACGCATCGCGGCACCGGGCTTGGCGTGCGTGACGCCCGGCAGCGGAGAGATCATCAGCGCGCCGGTCTCGGTCTGCCACCACGTGTCGACGACGGGGGTGCGGTCGCCGCCGATGTGCGTGCGGTACCAGATGTAGGCCTCGGGGTTGATCGGCTCACCGACCGAGCCGAGGAGCCGCAGCGAGGACAGGTCGTGCTCGGCCGGGATCTCCGCGCCCCACTTCATGAACGTGCGGATCGCGGTGGGCGCGCAGTACAGGATCGTGACCTTGTACTTCTCGACGATCTCCCACCAGCGGCCCTTGTGCGGCGTGTCGGGCGTGCCCTCGTACATCACGCTCGTCGCGCCGTTGGCCAGCGGTCCGTACACGATGTAGGAGTGCCCGGTCACCCAGCCGATGTCGGCCGCGGTCCAGAACACGTCGGTGTCGGGCTTGAGGTCGAAGACCGCGTGGTGGCTCCAGGCGACCTGGGTGAGGTAGCCGCCCGTGGTGTGCAGGATGCCCTTGGGACGTGCGGTCGTGCCCGAGGTGTACATGACGTAGAGCGGGTGCTCGGCGTCGTGCGGCTGGGCCTCGTGCTCCTCGCTCTGCCGGTCGACGAACTCGTGCCACCAGATGTCCTTGTCGTCGTTCCAGGCCACGTCCTGGCCGGTACGGCGGACGACGAGAACGTTACGCACGTGGTCGAGGCCCTCGATCGCCTCGTCGACGGCGGGCTTGAGGGCGCTCGGGGCACCCCGGCGGTATCCGCCGTCGGCGGTGATCACGATGTGCGCGTCGCAGTCCTCGATGCGGTTGCGCAGCGCGTCGGAGGAGAAGCCGCCGAAGACCACGGTGTGCGGCGCGCCGAGCCGGGCGCAGGCCAGCATCGCGATCACGGTCTCCGGGATCATCGGCATGTAGATCGCGACGCGGTCGCCCTTGTTCACGCCCAGCTCGGTGAGGGCGTTGGCGGCCTTGCTGACCTCGCGCTTGAGGTCGGCGTACGTGATCGTCCGCGTGTCGCCGGGCTCGCCCTCCCAGTGGTAGGCGACCTTGTCACCGTTGCCCGCCTCGACGTGGCGGTCGACGCAGTTGTACGCGACGTTGAGCTGCCCGCCGGTGAACCACTTGGCGAACGGGGGGTTCGACCAGTCGAGCACGTTGTCCCATTTGGTGTTCCAGTGCAGCCGCTCCGCCTGCTTCTCCCAGAACGCCAGACGGTCCGCCGCCGCCTCGCCGTAGGCTGCCTCGGTGACGTTGGCCGCCGCGGCCAGCTCTGCGGGGGGAGCGAACCGCCGGCTCTCTTGAAGAAGGTTGGACAGGGTTTCGGTTGGGGGTTCCTGCGCCACGGTGCGCTCCTTCAGCCAATGGGTGAGTCGGTGGTCTATCTAGCCACTCCAGCAGTTCTACGCCGGTGGTGACAAGGGGCAGCGGCCCGTGTCACCGGGCCCCGCGCAGGGTACCCGCTGACCGCCGATTAGGGTCATCCGAATGAACGACCCATTTGCCCATGTCGCGGCGTTGTCCGGGGTTTCCGAGGCCGTCGCCTCGGCGCGGGAGGCGGTGGACCGGTTGCTCGGTCATCGAATCCTACGGCGGCGGAGCGCGGAGGTCTCGGCGGAGTCGGCCCTGCGCGGCGCACGCGCGTCCGCGGAGCTGGAGGGTGCGCCGGCGCCGCTCGAGGACGTACGGGCGGGGCTGGTGGAGGATCCGCTGGTCCAGGGGGCGCTGCGAGTGTCGGCGTCGCTGGGGTCGCTGGCGCCGACGTGGCGGGTGGCGCCGCGCCAGGCCCTGGCGCGGCTGCACGTCCTGGCCGTCTCCGGCTCCGACACGGAGGAGCTGGGACGTCCCCGTGCGTCGCTCGAGGCCACGGACCCGCTGGTGCTGGGATCACCGCCGTCGCCGTCGGAGGTCGCGGACCGGCTGTCGTCGCTGAGCGACCTGCTGACGGCGCCGACCGAGGCTCCGGCCCTGGTGGTCGCCGCCGTCGCCGAAGGGGAACTGCTGGCGCTGCGGCCGTTCGGCTCGGCGGACGGCCTGGTGGCGCGGGCGGCGGCACGGCTGACGCTGATCGACCGGGGTTTGGACCCGAAGTCGCTGGCGGCACCGGAAGTAGGGCATGTGGAACTCGGATCCGCTTATGGCGAAGCGATCCGCGCCTATGTCTCGGGCGCTCCGTCGGGGGTGGCGCAATGGGTGCGTCACTGTGCGGAGGCGACCGCACTTGGTGCCCGGGATGCCTTGGCGGTTTGCGAGGCATTCACACGCAGATGAGCTTAATGCCCGAATTTACGAAATTGAGGGTGCAAGCAAAGCGAGCGGCGTTCCCGTGGGAACGTCGCTCGCCGTCACGTCAGACCGGGTTACCAAGCGTGCACCTTCATCAGTCGGACCGGGTCAAGCCCGTCTCGACACGCCTACCGCGGCTGGTCGCGCGTGGGTGCCCGGCTGCCGTGCTCGGACTATACGTCCTTGTCACCTGTCTACGCCGAATTCCCGCAGATGACAAGCCCTGTACGGTGGGTCCGGCACGGGGCGTTCGCCGGATGTTCGCCGTGTTGATGTCACGTGGGGGTGGAAGGGGCGTGTCGTTCCCGCCATCAGGTCAAGCGGTTACCTAGAGTGATCTATGTTCCGCCTGGTTCGGTCAAGCCGCGTTCAGAACCGACGCGCACTCGGCCGCTACGCTGCGGAACTCGCGGTCGGTGTTCACGCTGTGACACAGGTGGTGTATGTCCGAATATGTCTTGGGGACGGTGTCCTGGAGGCTTCTTGAAATAGAACGCCTCTCGACGCAACGGACGGTGATGGGGCAACATATGTCGAATCTGCATACACTGGGGAAGCTAGGTATACGTTCTTGCTGACGATGGCCTGTCTTCCGATTTAGGTTGGCTAACAGACTTCCCTCGGAAAAACGGGACCGGCTCTACCCCCCCAGAGCCGGACCGTACGGCGACCCCCGCTCTCCCCCCCGGCGGGGGTCGCCTCGTTTTCGCAGGCCGTGCGGTGTTCCACGCCTTTTTCTCACCGGTCATTCCGGCCGCGGCGGCTCGTCCGCGCGGTCTCGCGGACCGTTGACCGCCTGTGGCCACGCCCGGCGCCCGGACGTTGTCCGGACTGCACAACCGGGCCCGGCGGCTGGGCCGGTTCGTACCACGCGGGGTGGGCGACCGGCTTCCTAGCCTGATGTCCATGGAGCTTGCGAACTTCGTCGACGGGGAGTTCGTCTCGATGGCGGGCGACCAGACGGAGATCGTCGACCCCGCGACGGGCGAGGTGTACGCGGAGGCGCCGCGGTCGGACGCCCGGGAGATCGACCGGGCCTGCGCGGCGGCGGCGCGCGCGTTCGGCGGGTGGCGGCGGACGACGCCCGCCGAGCGGATGGGCCACCTGCTGCGCATGGCGGACGCGCTGATGGCGATGTGGAAGATCGGCCCCGCGCTCGCCGCGGGCAACACCATCGTGCTCAAGCCCTCGGACACGACCCCGGCCAGCGCGGTCTACCTGGCCGGGCTCTTCGCCGGCACCCTGCCTCCCGGGGTGCTCAACGTCGTGTGCGGCGACCGGGACACCGGCGCCGCGCTGGCCGCGCACCCGGTCCCGGCCATGGTCTCGATCACCGGCAGCACGGCGGCGGGCCGGGCCGTCGCGCGGTCCGCCGCGGACACCGTCAAACGCGCCCACCTGGAGCTCGGCGGCAACGCGCCGGTGGTGATCTTCGAGGACGCCGGCCTGGAGGCCGCCGCCGAGGCGGTCGGCTTCGCCGGCTACTTCAACGCCGGTCAGGACTGCACCGCGGCCACCCGGGTGATCGTCGCGAAACGGGCGCACGACGCGTTCGTCGCCGCGCTCGTGGACCGGGTGCGCGCGATCAGGCTGTCGCCGGAGGAGACCGGCGACGGCACGCTGGCCATCCCACCGCTCAACAATCCCGCCCAGCTCGCGCACGTCGCCGGCCTGGTCGCGCGGACGCCGTCGCACGCGAAGGTGATCGAGGGCGGCGAGACGGCCGGCGGGCCCGGGTACTTCTACCGGCCGACGGTGGTCGACGGGATCACCGCGGCCGACGAGCTCGGCCGTACCGAGCTCTTCGGGCCGGTGGTCACCGTGCAGACCTGTGCCGGCGAGGCCGACGCGATCCGGCAAGGACCTGTCGCTCTACTCCGTCGAGGAGTACACGCGCGTCAAGCACGTCATGTCGGCGTTCGGCGAGGACGCCGAGTGACCTGTCCCCTATCTGCATTTGGAGGCTGCGACTCATGACGGACGCACCGAGGATCGGGCCGGTGGACGCGACGCAGATCCCGCGCTACGGCGAGCCCGCCACCTTCGCGCGCCTGCCGCGCACCGACCAGGTCGACCAGGTGGACGTGGCGATCGTGGGCGTGCCGTTCGACACGGGCGTCTCCTACCGGCCGGGCGCGCGCTTCGGACCGGGCCACGTCCGCGCGTCGTCGAAGCTGCTCCGGCCCTACCACCCGCCGCTCGACGTCGAGCCGTTCGGGCTCCAGCAGGTCGCCGACGCCGGTGACATCGGGGTGAACCCGTTCGACATCGGCGAGGCGATCCACACGATCGAGCGGCGGTCGGACGAGCTGCGCGCCGAGGGCGCCCGGCTCCTGACGATCGGCGGCGACCACACCATCGCGCTGCCGCTGCTGCGTTCGCTGCACCGCGACCATGGCCCGATCGCGGTGCTGCACTTCGACGCCCACCTGGACACCTGGGACACCTACTTCGGCGCCCCCTACACGCACGGCACCCCGTTCCGCCGGGCCGCCGAGGAGGGCCTGCTCGATCCCGAACACTGCATGCACGTCGGGATCCGCGGCCCGCTGTACTCGCGCGAGGACCTCACCGACGACGGCGTGCTCGGGTTCCAGATCATCCGGGCCGACGACTACGAGACCGGCGGGACGGCCGCCGCCGTCGAGCGGATGCGGGCGCGGCTCGGCGACCGGCCGGTGTACGTGTCGGTCGACATCGACGTGCTCGACCCGGCCCACGCCCCCGGTACGGGCACGCCGGAGGCCGGCGGCCTCACGAGCCGGGAACTGCTGGCCACGCTCCGGGGACTGGCCGGTGCCGAGATCGTCGGAGCCGACATCGTCGAGGTGGCCCCGGCCTACGACCACGCGGAGATCACCGGGATCGCCGCGGCGCACGTCGCCTACGAACTGCTCAGCGTCCTCGCCGTGGGCCGTGACGGCGGACGGCCCTGAAGAACGACCGAGGAGTGGAGAACCGTGCACAACCCCAAGCCCGCATTCGCCTGGTCCCCGAAGGGGTGGCCGTCCGAGCGGGCGTACGCCGTCCCGGACGCCGAAGAGGTGTGGTGCTACACCGACCGGTTCTCCTCCTTCCCCGGCGAGACGGTCGCCTTCCACCTCAGCGCGAGCGTGCACTTCTTCGTGGTCAAGGCCGCGCCCGCCCGGCGGCCGAGGGGCGCGATCGTCCTGACCACCAGCACGATGCTCGCCTACAACGACTGGGGCGGCGCCAACCACTACCGGGGGCTGGGCGACGACCCGCGTGAGGACGCGGGCAGCCCGCTGTCGTCCACCCGGCGGCCGATCGCCCGCGGGATGATCCGCAAACCCGCGGGCGTGCCACGGGAGGCGAACCACCTCACCCTGCCGATGAACGGCGCACCCCGGTACGCCTCGTACGAGTGGGCTCGTCTGAACGGCTACAGCCGACACCACGCGGACGCGTTCTGGGCCACCTACGAGCGGCCGTTCGTCCAGTGGGCCGAGCGGCACGGGTACGAGCAGGCTGAGCGACGATCTGACGACGCAGTTCTGCTACCGGCTGCCCGCGCTCGACCCGGACGCCGCCCGGTCACCGCGGACGGCCACCACGGTCTGGGAGGCCAAGTCGGTGGGGCGCCCGGGGGCCACCACGATCGGCCTGAACGGCCTCGGCGGCATCTACAGCCCGACTACGTCCACGAGGGGGAGATGCGCGGCGCTGGCATGATCGCGGCCTTCACCCGGGGCCGGGGCGAGGTGTTCAACGGGGGCTCGACGGAGTGGGCGCACGCCCTCAGCGTCGGCGATCCGTTCGTCGACCGCATCGTCCGCAACGCGCTGGACCGGTTCCTGACCCGCGAGATCGGAGCGCCCCATGAGCATCAGTGACATCGTCCGCCTCACCCCCCAGAACGGCAGGACCACGGTGCCGCCCCTCGACGGCTACCAGGTGCTGTCGGAGCGCTGGGAGGAGACCGAGTACCTCGCCTACGGCGGCCCGGCGCGGGAGTACTCCGGCGGGTACTGGACCGGCGAGCCCGGAGCGGTGCGCATCGACCCGTGGCCGTACGACGAGATCTGCGTGCTCCTCAGCGGCCGGGTCGCCGTGGCCGACCTCGACGGCGGCCGGGCGGAGTTCGGCGCGGGCGAGGCGTTCTTCATCCCGCGGGGATTCGCCGGCGACTGGGTGACGATCGAGCCCACGAGCAAGATCTTCGTGGCCGTGACCCGCTGAAACACACTGATCGGAGCAGGTGAGCGGTCCGCCTATCGTTGACCCGTGGTCCCCCTCCGGCTCTTCGTGGACCGGCTCGCGCTGCGCCCGCTGGGCGCGGCCGACCCCGCCGATCGGTGGGTCCGCTGGGTGCACGTGAGCGAACTGCCCGATCCGCCGTTCCTGCGCGGCGGCGAACTCCTCCTGCTCGCCGGCACCGGCTTCCGCCCCGCCGACAGCGACGACTACGCGCGGCGCCTGAGCGACGCCGGGGTCGTCGCGGTCGGGTTCGGGGTGACACCGGTCTTCGACGCCGTGCCACCGCAGCTCGTCGCCGCGTGCGACCACCACGGCCTGCCCCTGCTCGAGGTGCCGCCGCGCGTGCCGTTCGCCTCGATCGTCGAACTCCACCACGCCGAGCTGGTCCGGGCCGAGACCCACGACCTGAAGCGTCTCTCCGACGGCCAGGGACTGCTGATCAAGGCGGCCGCCGGCCCCGGGCCGCTGCGGGCCGTGGTCGAGCGGCTCGCCGAGCTCCTCGACGGCTGGGTCCTGGTCGTGGACCGCAACCGCGACCGGACCTGGTCCGCCGGGCCGGTACGGCGGGACCCGGAAGTCGCGGAGGCGCTGGAGCGTGCCTGCGCGAGCCGGTCGCCGATGAGCGCGGCGTTCACCGCGGCGGAGGACAACGTCGAGGTGCAGCGGCTCCTCGGCCCGGCCCCGGTCGGCTACGCCATGGCCATCGCGCGGCGCATGCCGTTCACCGTCGCCGACCGCGGCCTCGTCGGCGTGGCCGCCTCGGCGCTGTCGCTGCTGTTCACCGCGCCCTCGGCGGCGAGCTCGCCCGAGGCGCTCGGCGCGGCCGTCGTCACGAGCCTGCTGCGGCTCCCCACGCTCGCGCGCGGGCTGGCCGCCCCGCTCGATCTGGCCGAGGACGTGCCGTGGCGCCTCGTCCGCGGCCTGCTCGGCGAGCCGCCGGGCTCCCGCGAGACGGTCAGCCAGCGGCTGTCCGTGCTGCTGGAGACCCCCTTCGTCGAGCAGGACGGCGACGCCTTCGTCGCGATCGTGCCGGACGACCGGCCGACCGGCGAACGGCTGCGCGCGGTGGACGACGCGGGTCTCCTCGCGGGGATCAGCCGCCCGCACTCCGCCGCCGACCTCGATCCCGCGTGGGGCGAGGCCGGCTCCGCCCTCGACGGCGCGCGGATCCAGGGCCGGAGCGTGGTGGCCGGTGCCGAACCCCAGGGCTTGCTGGCACTCCTGGCCACCCCGGAGGCGGCCCGATACGCCGACCGGCTCCTGGCCGGCCTCGACGCGGGGTCGCCCAAGGACGCGGCCCTGCTGCTCGGCACGCTGCGGAGCTGGCTCGCGCACCACGGGAGCTGGGATCGTACCGCCGCCGACCTCGGCGTCCACCGCAACACCGTGCGTCACCGGATGCGCCAGATCACCCGGCTCCTGGACCGCGACCTGACCGACCCCGACGTGCGCATGGAGCTGTGGTTCGCGCTGCGCCGGCGGAGCGAAGCGCGCTGATGCGGCCGGGACGCGGACCCCGTTTCGCCGGGACGATCCGTACAACGACCGCCCCGACCTGGGGCGCAACGTCCACTTCTGCCGGGGCTGGCCGCTGCCTGGCGTTTGCCTTCTCTGGACTCCGGAGGCGGATGACGATGTCGACACCCCCAGGTACCGACCGCCTGGCGACGAACGCGATGGGGACGAAGGACCTCGTCTTCACGGTCCTGGCGGCGCTGGCACCCCTGACCCTGATCGTCGCCGTGGCACCGCTGCACTTCCTCAAGGGCGGCGCCGCCGTCCCGGGCGGCTACCTCGTGGCGGGCGTGGTGATGGCGCTCTTCGCCGTCGGTTTCATGACGATGAGCCGGTACGTCCGCAACGCGGGGGCGTTCTACGCCACGATCACCGGGGCCTCGGCCGGCCGATGGGCGCGGGCGCGGCCACGCTGGCCCTCCTCGCCTACAACGCCCTGCAGATCAGCACGTACGGCGCTCTGGGCCTCTACGCGACGCAGTCCTTCGAGAAGTACACCGGCCTGTCGCTCCCCTGGTGGGCATTCGCGCTCGTGGGCGTCGCGCTGGTGGCCTGGCTCGGCTTCACCGGCATCCACACCAGCGCCCGGGTCCTGGGAGTCCTGCTCGTCCTGGAGGTCACCGTCCTGGTGGTGATGGCCGTGTGCGTGCTGGCGAAGGGCGGCGCGGGCTCGACGTCGTTCACCAGCCCGGGGGGCGTATCGGTCCGTCGGGTGGCGTATCGGTCCGTTGTGTGGCGGCCCGGTTCATCGGGTGGCGTACCGGCCCATCGGGTCGCGGCCCAGCCTGTCGGGTGGTGTGCCGACCATCGCGCGGCGACCCGGTCCCAGATGGCGCCGTTCCGCTCTCCGAAGTTATCCACAACCTGTGGACGGGGGCTTTCGCGGGTTCACCTCGCGGGCGCATCGTTGACCTCGCCGAACCGAGGGGGATGCCATGTCAGCCGCCGTTCTGATCGTCTCCGGCGACAGCGAGCTGGTCGATGACCTGCTCCGGCTCGCCGCAGCCGCCGACGTCGAGGCCCGCGTCGCCTCGGACGCCCTGGCCGCCCGGTCGGCGTGGCGCGACGCCGCGCTCGTCGTCGCCGGCCCCGACCTGGTCGCCGAGCTGGCCGACCGCGCCCCACCGCGCCGGCCGGGCGTCATCCTGGCGACCGCCGATCCGGACGGCGAGAGCGTCTACCGTCTCGCCGTCGACATCGGCGCACAAGACGTCGCCGCTCTCCCGGACGCGGAGACCTGGCTGGTCGAACGCATGGCCGCCGCCACCGAGCCATCAGTGTCCGGCGCGACCACGATCGCCGTCATGGGCGGCCGTGGCGGCGCCGGCGCCAGCGTGCTCGCGGCGGCCCTGGCGAGTTCCGCCGCGAAACGCGGGCTTCGCACACTGCTCGTCGACGGCGACCCGCTCGGCGGCGGCATCGACCTGGTCCTGGGCGCCGAACGCACTCCCGGAGCCCGCTGGTCCGACTACGCCGAGCGCCGGGGCCGCCTGAGCAGCACCGCACTGCACGACTCGTTACCGGCGTGCGAGGGCCTCGCCATCCTCTCGTGGCACCGCGGAGCCGTCGAACCGGTCGCCCCCGAAACCATGCGATCGGTCCTCGACGCCGCCGTGCGAGGTTTCGACCTGGTCGTCACGGACCTGCCCCGCCAGCTCACCGAGGCGAGCGCCGAGGCCCTGGCCGCCGCCGACATAACGCTGATCGTCGTTCCCGCCGAGGTCCGCGCCGCGGTGGCCGCCGACCGTGTCGCCGACCAGGCCCGCCGCTACACCCGAGACCTCCGCCTCGTCGTGCGCGGCCCCGCGCCCGGCGGTCTCAAGCCCGACGTCATCGCCGAGTCGCTGCGGCTACCGCTGGCCGGCGTCATGTCCGCCGACCGGCACCTGCCCACCGCCATCGAACGCGGCGAGTCACCGGGCAGCGGCGGCCCGCTCAACGCGTTCTGCGCCCGTTTCCTGGGCGGTCTGCCCACGGCTCGCCGCCCGCGCGTCCACGACCAGGCCTGTTGAGGGAGCACCGGATGAACGACCTCACCGATGCCGTACGTGCCCGCCTCATCGGTTCCGGCGTGCAGCCGACCGCTGCCCAGGTGGCCGCCGCCTTACGCGCCGAAGGCCGCATGCTGGGCGACACCGAGATCCTTTCCCTGGCCGACGAGGTACGCGCCGACCTGGTCGGCGCCGGCCCGCTCGAACCCCTCCTGCGCGATCCCGGCGTCACCGACGTCCTGGTCAACGGCCCCGGCGAGGTTTGGGTCGACGCGGGAGAGGGCCTCCGCCTGACCCAGGTGCGCTTCGCCGACGAGCCCGCTGTACGACGCCTGGCCCAGCGCCTGGCCGCCCTGGCCGGACGCCGCCTGGACGACACCGCCCCGTACGCCGACGCCCGCCTGCCCGGAGGTGTACGCCTGCACGCGGTCCTGCCACCGATCGCGTCCGCCGGCACGACGCTGTCCCTGAGGCTTCCGAGGCGTAGAGCCTTCACCCTCGAGGAACTGGTCGCGGCCGGCGCGGTCCCCGCAGCGGGAGCCGCCCTACTCGGCGGCCTCGTGGCCGCTCGTGTCGCGTTTTTGGTCACCGGCGGCACAGGCTCAGGCAAAACGACGGTCCTGTCGTCCTTGCTCTCTCTGGCCGATCCAGGCGAGCGCATCATCCTGGTTGAGGACTCCGCCGAACTCCGCCCCGCCCACCCGCACGTGGTCACCCTCGAGGCCCGCCCGCCCAACGTCGAGGGCGCCGGCGGCGTAACCCTCCACGACCTCGTACGCCAGGCGCTACGCATGCGCCCCGACCGTCTCGTCGTCGGAGAGGTACGCGGTCGCGAGGTGGTGGACCTGCTGAGCGCGTTGAACACCGGTCACGAGGGCGGGTGTTTCGCTTAGCCATCAATGTTCGTACATGGCCGCAGGGAGCACACAATGGACCCGTATACCGTCGTCAACATGGTCATGCAGGAGCTTGCCCGCCGGGGCGTGAAGTCTCACTACGGCCCTGAGATCAATCTCCGTGAAGCCGCTGAGCACGCCGCCGCCATGCTCGACGCCATGGGCGCGCCCGTGGTGGAGATCTGAGCGCCATGCGAGCCCCCACAGTCATCGTTTACGCCCGGCTGTCGCGCGACAGCGACGCTTCCACCTCGATTGCTTCGCAGACGGCAGCATGCCGCGCCTACGCCGAACAGCGCGGATGGCGGGTGCTGTTCGTCGCTGAAGACGTTGACGTGTCCGGCGCGAGCAAGCTTGAAGACCGTGCGGGGATGTCCACCGTGCTCGACTCGCTTGGCTCCGCCGATTACGTGATCGCCGCGAAGCTCGACCGGTACGCGCGCAGCGTCTTGGAGTTCGCCCGCCTGCTGCGCGCTGCCGACGATTCTGGTGCGACCCTCGTTACGGCGGACGGGACCCTGAGCCCAGACACGTCCAAGCTCGTCGTTCACGTCTTGTCCGCGTTCGCAGAATATGAACGCGACATGATCAAGGCGCGTATCAACGCGTCGAAGAACCACCTGCGTACGGTCGGCCGTTGGCTGGGCGGCGCGGCCCCGTATGGTTACCGGCTGATCAAGCGGGACGGCGGTACGTACCTCGACATCGACCCTGAGGCAGCCGCGATCGTCCGCGACTGCGCCGAGAAACTCACGCGGCACGGTGCCTCGCTGGCAGGGCTCGCACGAGAGTTGAACGGGCGCGGCATTCTCCCGCCTGCCGATCACGCCCGACAGCGGGCCGGACGGAAGACGCGCGGCGCTAAGTGGAGTACGACGACGCTACGGGATGTGCTCGTTACGCCTGCTGTTCGCGGGTACCTCGTACAGAGCGCACCGGGTAAGCCGCGTACCGCGCGGAACCTCGTGCCCGTACTCGACGCGAGCGGCGAACCCCACCAGGTCGGCCCGGAACTGCTCGACGCCGAAACGTGGTCAACCGTGCGCGACGCGATCGAAGGGCGCGCGGTAGGTCGGGGCGCTGACCGGACCGGCAAGGCCATGCTGCTGCACGTGGCCCGCTGTGCGGAATGCGAAGGTCCGATGTACCACCAGCGGCGCACCGCGAACGGTAAGGACTACAGCACGTACGTTTGCCCGCGCGGCGTAGGCAAGCACAGCGACCACGCGTCCAACGTCGTGCAGGCCCGTGGGCTTGAACAGCGGACGGAGGCGGAGTTTCTAAAGGTGTTCCGGCGGATCGGCCTCATGGTCAAGGTCCACAGCGAGGGACGCGACGTCGCCCGCGAACTCCGAGAGGCTGAACAGGCGCTCGACAACCTGAGCGGCAACCTTGCGGCACTGCCCGCAGGAGGCCGCGCGGCACAAGCCGTCGTTAGCCAGATAACAGCGCTCGAAAGCAAGCTAGAAACACTCCAGCGCGAGGCCGCTACGCCTGCGCGCACTGAGTGGCAGGACAGCGGGGTATCTCTCGCCGACGAATGGAAGGCTCGCACGGTCGAGGGCCGCAATGCGTTGTTGCGCGATCTCGGTGCAGTGGTCACCGTCCGGCCGCTTGCCGTTGGCGCGGAACGGCGATTCAGCGAGACCCGCGCAGATGTCGACTTCACGGGTCCTGAATGGTGGCGAGAGTTGAACCCCGCTGAAGCGCAACTCGCGGCTATCGCGTGGGAAGAATCGCTGTGAGCAACCTCCTTAGCGCCGCCGCGTAGAACGCTTAGGAGAACCTCCGCAACGGCCCCACAGGAAAGCCCCGACCCCTCGAATAGGGTTCGGGGCTTTCGCGCGCTCTGGGGCCTCTCAGCGGCTTCTAGGGGCATTTCGCGCACGCACGGCCACGCCCCGAACGCCTCAGGCGCTCCGCGCCGCGAAGTGCAGTGGGCGAACAACCCCCTGGGACGTCCCCTCCTCGTACGCCCACGCGGTCACGCGGGCAACTCCGGAGCGACGCGAACAGCCACGCGGACGACGCGGAGCGACCAGCGGGCAAGCCCGTGCGACCCCGCGAGCGACCGCGCGCGTGCACGGGCGACCCGGAGCGACTCGCGGAGGTACGGCAGCCCTCCTCGTATATGCCTCAATTGGCATATGGTGAATCGGACCCTAGTTCTGGTTTTCCTTTAGAGCGCTCTAAAGCAATACAGAACTAGGGCCCGAAACGCCATTCCGCCATCAGGCCGGTTGATCAGCGATGCACAACACGGGCCGGATGGCAGGAAGCGCGCATGAGACCACGTGACCCACGTCACCAAACCTTGCGCGAACAATTCCCGCGCTGGGGGCGGTAACGAGGGTGTCAGCGTGCAACGGGCGCGGCGTACGGGTGGCGAATGGCCGCTCTGGTCGCCGATAAGCCCGCGCGCCTCTTTGACTCCCCCGCGTACAGCGTGCGCGCTGCGACGCGTACAGCGGGGGCTCTACTTCGCTAAAGCACGCACCTTCCCACGGCCTAGCAAGCCACCGTTCCGACTGCAACCGGAACGGTAGGGCGTCTCCCGTGAACGTATCGCGGCGCACGAACCGGAGCCCCCGGTCTCTCCCTGAGTTGCAGCAGGGAGAGACCGGGGGCTTTTTGCGTTTAGGAGGTTTCCGCATGAGCGGCGACTACCCAGAAGTCAGGGCGCGACTCGTGTCCCCCAACTTCGCAGACGAGAACTGGACATTCCGTATTGCTGACTGCCCATTCTGCGGGCGGACCCACATACACGGAGCAGGTCCCAACGTCGCGGACGCGCACACCTACTACGGAACGCGCGTCTCCCACTGCCAGAACCCGACGAAGCGCGGAACCTACCGGCTTATTCCGGCCGCGATGCGCGGGGAGGGGAACAAGTGAGCGAGCGTACCCCCGAAGAGAACGAAGCAATCCGGCTGGCACTCGCACTCAGCGCGCGAGAAATCGAGCCGGAAGAGTGGACGCGAGCAATGCGGCCACTCTGGCGAAAGATCAGCTTCGCCGTCGAAAGGATGGTTAAAGCCATCTCGGACGACGTGATCGTTACCTCGCTCCAGAACAACGGCATTCCCGCCGTTCCCGGGGCCGCGAATCAAGAACTGTCAGACGCATGGTGGGGAGCTATGGCCGTAGAAACCGCACCGATGGACGCGACCGCCGAACGTATGGGCGGACAACTCATCAACACTGCCGCGTACGCGGAAGCAACCATCAAAATCACGGGCGACCGGTTGCGGTTCGTTCCCGGATTCGGCTGGTTCGAATGGACCGGCACGCATTGGGCCGCCGCTCATGACCGTTACTCCGTGGCGTTCGACGCGATTGACGAGACGGCCGGAGCATTCCGCGCTCGCGGACTGACAAACCAAAGCAAGCTCATGGGAGTACAGCGCCACCGACGCGAAATCGCGGAAGCGATGCAATACAAGCGGGATGTCGTCGCGCCTGCCGACCGGCTGAACGCATCCCCGCGAATCCCGTTCCGCAACGGTACGTTCAATCCTCGGACCGGCGAATTCCAGTCCGGTACGTGGTATCCGGACGACATGCGGACCGCTTGCGTTAACGCCGACTTCGGCCGGTCGGCCGTCGCGGAACGGTGGGGCCAGTTCCTATCCGAGGTCTTCCCGGACGCGGCCGACAACGGCGAACACGTAATGCGCATGCTTGGCCGCGCGCTCACTGGCGACCAGCGGCACCACGTGTTCGGCGTTTGGTACGGGCACAAGGGGCGGAACGGCAAGGGCACCATCACGCGGCTCATGCAGCACTTGTTGGGTTCGGCCGTGGTAATGCCGGACGTGCGAATGTTCGAACGACGCGGGCAGGCGCACGGCGAACAACTCGCACGGCTCGCGCTCGCATGGTTGGTCATCGCGAACGAGACCAATGAAGGTGTCGCGATGGACGACGAACTAGTCAAGCGAATGTCCGGAAACGACTCCATGGCGTTCCGGCGGAACTACCTCACGGAAATTGAGTACTCCCCGCGCTACACGGTCGTGTTCACCACGAACCACCTTCCGGAGTTCACCGGAACGGATAACGCGCTGTGGACGCGGCTACGGGCCGTTGAGTTTCCCGTTTCGTTCGCGGATAACCCCGATGTGGACCTGGACGCCAAACTTGCGGCCGAAGCGGACGGCATTGCCACCGCGATAGCCCTAGCGGCTCACAGGGCGTACGTAGACGGCCTACCGGACACAGACAGCACTATGGCCGCGAAGACGAAGCACCGGGCCGGTGTGGACCCTCTCAGTCAGCTTGAGGGGGAGCTGTTCGTTTACGCGGATGGGGAGCGCATGCCGCGTTCGGAGTTCCGTTCCGCGTTGCAGGAGTGGCGACGCGAGAACGGAGAGGGGCGTACCGCGAAGTTCGCGCCCAAGGCAGTCGGGAACGCGCTCGCGGAACGCGGTGTGGAGTGTCGGAAGATCGGCGGAGTGTTCTACTTCGTTGGCATCACGCCGCCCGGCTCGCGGCCGACAGAGGCCGCCAACACTGGCCGGATTTTCGAGCGGTAGCCCGAGGGGCAGTTTTTCGCCCCAGTGGGGCAGTTTTCACCCTTGATTTCAAACTCCTCTCTCTTTATATACAGAGAGTTTGGAAACAGGCTGTGTTTCTGCCCCACCGGGGCATTTCTTGCCCCGCCGGACGGCTGGGCACTTCCCCGCGATTACGGCCGCGAACCCCAACCCTCTGACCTGCGCTTCGTCACGCTGTGTCCCCGCCGGCCGGAGCGGAGCGTAATCACGACCTTCGGTGCTCGATCAGCGCTGCACAAGGAGACCTCATGCTGTGGGCGACTACGCCCGAGTCGCGCAAAGGCGCGGCGACCTATTCGACCGATTGGACTGATGACGATGAATGACACGCACCCCACGCCGCTCGATATGCCGCAGACGACCCCATGGTGGTCGTGTCGCACCGAGCATTCCCGACTGCCGACGTTCGCGGTTCTGGGGTACCCCGGTCTGTACTTCGCGGATGGCCGTCGATTCGAGGAACGCCGTACGGGGCGTGTTTCATGACCGCGCGTCGCAATCGCCGTGGCCGGAGCGGCAAGCGGCCCCACCTTCCGCCCCCTCCGTCGCCCAGTCAGACACCGAACGACTGGTGGGTCCACTGGGCTTCCGAAGTGCGTGCACTGCTGCAAAGGCGTGCGTCGTGATCGCGGTTGGCCTGCAATTCATTGCGGCGTTGCTATGGCTCGTGTACTGGCTCTATGTAGCCCTCCGCAAGCACTGATTCTTCTCCGACTACGCCCCGGGCTGTTCTAACGCCGTACGGGGCTTCTCACTCGCAGTACCCGCGAAATGGAGCAACAACAACAATGGAACTACTGATTGCCGACCAGCGTTACAACGGACTTGCACTCCGTACCCCGCTGAACCTTCTGCCCGCTGGCACCACGCCGGAGTGGAAGGCGGCGCGCGCTGCGCTGGAGTCCGCGTACAACGCGTTGGACGACTACGACGGCAAGAACGATGATCTGCTTTCGGAGCAGTGGCGGAAGGTCGCAGAGGGTAAGGAGTCTGCGTACGTTCGTGCGATTCAAAACGGCGGAACGGTCCCGGAGCGGCCTAAAGGCGGTTACGTCGCTGACGCGGAGGACAAGCGTCCCGGGATTGTCGGCGAATGGTTCCGGCTGGTGCGCGAGAAGGACAAGGCCGATTCCGCCGCGTGGGTCGCATTGGTGGAAGCCGCTCCGCTCGCGATTCCGGACGCGCAGGCCGCGATTGTCGCGGCGGGAGAGGCTTACAAGGATGCCGAAACGGCACTTGAGAGGGCGCGTGACACGTTCGCGCAGGCGTTCTCATACCGGCGTGACCTTGAACAGTTCTCGCGCGGCACGGACGATTACACGGGCTCGTCTGGACTACCGCAGGCGGCCACGCAGAACGTCAGTGGCACACGGCTCCCCGCGTCCATGGTCGTACCCAACGTGCTGCGGTGGCTGGACGCCCAATACGGTCCGGCGGACACGGCGGAACGTCTCCCCGCCATGCGGCGTGTGCGCGGCGTGAACGGGGCGGAGTTCCAGATGGAACCCGCGCTTGCTCTCTCGCTAGAGCGCGATAAGAACGGGAACCGTATCGAGTACGTAGACGGCCTGCCTCCTGAGTCTCAGATCAGCCGTACCGGTGCGGCGCGTGTAGGGATGAGCGACGATGCCTGAGTTCAGCGACGCCGACAAGGCGATGATTACGGGCTACGTGAACAATCGTCTCGCAAACGGCGACGATGCGTTCGATATCAACCGCGACCTACAGAAGCATTGGCGGCAGATGGACGCGGAGGCCGCGAAGAACGCCCAGGCTGCGCAGCCCACGGAGTTGCCGTCATACGCACCACTTCCAGAGTTCCACGTGATCGGAAGTGGTGTAACCGCCCATGAGTCGGCGGAGTCTGCCGCACACTTCGCCGGGCCGCTCTCGAACGCGGAGGTAGGGCGACTGATCCAAGCGGGCCGGTCCGTCCGCGAAATCCAGGCGATGATCCGACAGCGCGGGGTGGCGCGGAGGTGAAGCCGGTCAATATCGGGGACATGGTATGGATTCCGAATCCTCGCCGGTTCTCGCGGGTAAAGGGTTGGCCACGAACCATCCTGAATCAGAGTGAGGCGGACACGGTAAACGCTGCTATCGCGGCGAATCGCCCACCGTATCTACCTGACATTGCGCAGCGCTGAGACGGCCGCGAAACACCCGGGGCTACCCGATTAGGGATCCCCGGGTGTTTGGCCGTGTGCGTCTTCGTGAACGTCCCCGGGGCGCTGTCCGGCGGCCCCGCCCAGTGCTCCCGCACATGCTCCGGCACGGCCTGCCGCTCCGCCGCGAGGGACCAGCCGACCGGCCGCGTGCCGCTCGTGGTGTACGAGGTGGCCTGCCCGCTGACGTGCGTTCGTGCGGCCTGTGCCCTGCCCCTGGGCGGCCCCGGGTGGCTGGGGCCGTGTGCGGCAAGGCTTGTTCGCGTTCGTATGTCTCTGAGCTTGTCAGCGTTGCTCGCAAGCGTCACAGCACGTGACGACCCAGGGGGTGAGCCCGCCGATCAGGGGTCATGTGCACGGCGGGGGTTAGCAAGAGCGGTCGGATACCGAGCACGCATCCCCTGTTTTCACGTATTGCCTGGTCAACGCGTTGCGCGTGGCCGACGAGAGGAGTTACCCACAGTGACCACCACACCGACCCCGCCCGAACCTCTCGGTGACGACGGTACGCGTCTTTGGGACGAAGTATTCGCCGAGTACGACGCCGACGATTTCTCGCCCGGTGACCTCCGCATCCTGGCTTCGGCCGCTGCTTGCCTCGACACCATTGCCGCGATGCGGGGTGCGCTCGTCGGCGAACCGCTCATCGTGCAGGGCAGCATGAGGCAACAGGTCGCAAATCCCCTTATCGCGGAGATTCGATTTCACCGCGCGCAGTTCGCCGCGCTGATGCGTCAGTTGGGATTGGAGGCTGCCGGTTCGGAAGATGACTCGCGGCGAGTCATGACGCGGACTGAGCAGGCTTCCCGTGCGGCCAGTGCGCGGTGGTCGAGGTGAGCGCTAAGAAGCCGCGTCGCCGTAAGGCCGCAAATACCGTAGCCCCGGAATTGCCCGACTGGTTCGTGGTGGACGCTGGCGTCGATGCCCTTTACGCCGACGTAATCGGTTCACCGGACGCTGCCGAAAAGCGTTCACTGGCAGACGACATCGAGGCTTGGGCGGTGGCGCACGACGTCGAGTTGAATGTCAACTGGGGCGGCCGTTCACCGCACCGTTGGGCCGTGAACGACAACGGTGATGCGGTCATTCCGAATCCGCTTTACAGGGGTTGACGCGGTGTGGCTACGCGTTCGTCGCCGCGTTCACCCGTAGTGCGAATATCCACAGGTCACGCAGATTACGGCAGCGTTGACGTATCGAAATTCCAAGCGACATGCGCGGCACGCTGGCGTTAACGCGGGTTACGCGCTTGTCGCTCCGCCGCGTAAGGCGCGACGCCGGGAGTTGTCGCCGTTGTCGCCCGTACCTCCGCGAGACGACAAGGCAGTGTCGCCGGTGACGTCGCCCGGTTGACGCGAATGGAAAGCGTTGACGCTTCGGTGTCACCTGCTCGTCATGCGTTACGCGGAGGCGACAGCGGGGGTGCGCGTTTCGCGTCGAATGTCAATGGTGTCTTAGTGCCTTGCCCCGGATCGCTCTGGCGAACAGCCGGAGTGGTCCGGGGCTTTTTCGCGTGCTACTCACTTGTGCAGCGCTGCACAAGTCTCGCGTTAGTGGAAGCTCCGTAAGACGTTTTGCGGAGCCCCCGCGTGAGCGCCTTACGTGGCCCCGTTTCGGCCGTTTCTAGATCGCTTGACAGAGGGTTCTCCGAGTGATCTCCTGATCAAACACAAGCGGCCCGAACCGGTGCGCCAACACCGATCCGGGCCTAGGGGATCAACCTGTCTCGGAGGAATCACCCCATGGAAAGCAACCATAGCGCGCCCGCGTTCCGCGACGACACCGCGACTGACTACGGAATCCCGGTCACTCTCGACGCGGAAGCGAAAATTGATGTGCTCGCGGAAATCGTGAATGACCTACTTGCCACGCTCGTTAACGACGGCCGGATGTCGCGGGCGGAAGAACGCACGTGGCGGGCCGCGACGGACGCGGTTGTTCTGGACCGGCCGGAGTTGATCGCGCCGGGTGGAATCATCATCGCGGAGGCGGAACAGATCACACGTTCGGCCTGCCACGACTAGGCGACACACGAAATGCCCCCGGGTTCGTCCCCGGGGGCATTTGCTTTGTCTGAGTGGTGTGCAGCGCTGCACAATGGGCCTTAGTCGCCCGCATCCTCCGCGACGAACGTCCCCAACCCGTGCACGCTCACGGTCAATCCGTCTTCGCGCAGTACCCGCAAGGCTGCGTCAGCGGTCCGCAGCGATACCCCTACGTCGCTCGCGATGGTGCGCGCGGACGGGATGCGCTGCCCTGGCTTGAGTCGACCCGCCTGGATCTCGTCCGCGATCGCTCCCGCGATGATCCGGTATGCCGGGCGGGGCTGGTCGAGGTTGATCGCGGTCAGGTCCACAAGAACACGCTCGCATGCACGGTGGTATGCCTGGTGTTCTCGTGTGTTCACGGGTGTTCTCGTCTATCGTCAAGAGTCGTAAGACACACAGCGACCCCGGGCGGCGTGCTACCGCCGCACCGGGGTCTAGGACGACTCGCGAAGGGAGTCACCCATGACAGACCACGCTACCGCCGCCCCATCCTCACGGTGGTGCGCTCCGACGTACAACGAGGCAGGCGGCTACTGGAAAGCCGAAGTACGCGCCCCGCTGACCTCACGTGAGCGCGCCGTTGGCACAGAGCCAGTCGCGTTCGGCCCCACTGAGGCCGCCTGCGTTGCTGAGACAGCGCGTATCGACCGTCAGCGCGAACGGCTGCTGCCGTGACGGGGGTCGCGTGGCTCGCCGGAACGCTCGCAGTCGCGTGGCTGGCCGTCGCGGGTGGAGCGCTCATACTCGACCGCCGTCGGCGCTTCGCGTATCGCGGCCGACACCGTGGCCAGTGGTGACCCGAGATCAGGTGTTCCCCGGCTACCGCGTCGTGTTCTCCGCTGGCCGTCGTACATGCCGCGTCTTCGTGCGTGCGCCGCGCCCGCTCATCGCCGACATCGAAGACCGCGCGCGACGGGCGCTGACCGTGGCGACGTGTCTGCCCGCATCGTGGTGGGACCTACAGAGCGTCGTCGCGGAAGAGACGTGGAAGTTCATATACCTACGGAGATACGACGATGACGATTGGACGGTTCTCTAGATGAGCGGCAACAGCGGGCGGGGTGCCGAGCTGCCGTTCAACGCGGAGGAGTACGCGCGGTTGCGTGCGGTGCTGCGCAGCGCACAGCAGCGCAGCGGTGACGCGCAGGACGACGCGGTCCAGGAAGACGACCAGGGCGACCAGGAGGACGCCCAGGCGTGACGCGCGCGACACAGCCCCGGTACCCCGCAAGGTGCCGGGGCTGTTCTGCGCTCACCTGCGGAGATACATTGATGGTTTGACAAAGCATCCGGGCGGTTGCGCCACCGTCCACGCGAACACCCCGGCCGACGTTCCCGCCCGCCTGGAGGCCCTGGCCTGCACGGCCGGCCTCACCCGCGACGCCGTACACAGCCAACTCGCCGCCGCGCTGGACGTGGTGGTCCATCTGGTACGGGAGGCTCCAGGCGGTCGGCGTCGTGTGGCGGAGATCTGTGTGTTCGAACGCGCTCAGAGCGGTTTGGTGGAGGTCGTCCCGGCGGTGTTGTTCGGCTCGGACGGCGGCATCACCCACGGCCCGGGCATGCCCACCTTGCAGACTCGTCTCGCGGGACGCACTCGATGATCGTGTTGGCGGCTGCGGCGTGCGTGTTCGTCTCGGTGTGGATGCTGTCCCTGCCGTCCCCGGCGACGTTCCGCCTGACGACGGTGCTCGGACCGGGGTCGCCAGGCGCCGCCGGGCCGACCCTGGCCGTCCGAATCGCCCAGCTCCGCCGTGCGGCCGGCTCCCTGACCGGCCGCCGAAAACGGCTGGCCGCCCGGCGCGGTGCCGTCATCGAACTCTGCGACGCCATCGCGACCGAACTCGCCGCCGGCCGCCCGGCGGCCACCGCCCTTACCTGCGCGGCCGAAGCCCTCCACGACCTGCCGGGCCTGAACGCAGTGGTCGACGCGGCCCGGAACGGAGACGACGTGCCCGCCGCACTGATCCGAGCCTCGGACGTGCGAGGCAACGAGGCCTTACGCCTCCTCGCCGGCTGCTGGCGCATCGGCGTCGACCGTGGCGGCATGCTCGCCGCCGTCATCGACGGCCTGGCCGACTCCCTCCGCGACGAGCAGTCCCACCGCGACGAGATCGCCCTGCAATTGGCGGGCCCACGCGCCACCGCCCGGCTCCTGGCGGTCCTACCGGCACTCGGTCTGGCGATGGCCGCCGCGCTGGGCGCGAAGCCGTGGGAGTTCCTGTTCGGCTCGCTGCCGGGCGCCCTATGCCTCTGTCTGGGCGCCGCACTCGATGCCCTGGGCCTGTGGTGGACCTCCCACCTGGCCACCTCAGCGGAGCGGCTCCAATGACCACCGCAAACAGGAACACGCCAGCAACACAAGCCTGCCCGCCGGCACAAGCGTCACGAAGCACCACCGCTGGCGCGAGCATCACGTCCGCGCAAGCGTGCACGTCGGCGCCGGCGAGAACCGTGGCGTGAATGGGAACCGTCGCGCGCGGGGCCGTGGCGCGGGCGGGAGCCGTGGCGCGACGACACCGCCCTGCAATTGGCGGGCCCGCGCGCCACCGCCCGGCTCCTGGCGGTCCTGCCGGCGCTCGGTCTGGCGATGGCCGCCGCGCTGGGTGCGAGGCCGTGGAAGTTCCTGGCCCACGCGCCACCGCCCGGCTGCTGGCCGTTCTACCCGCGTTTGGCCCGGCGATGGCCGCCGCGTTGGGCGCGAAGCCGGGAAGTCCCTGTTCGGCTCGCTGCCGGGTGCCCTGTGCCTCTGTCTGGGCGCCGCACTCGATGCCCTGGGCCTGTGGTGGACCTCCCACCTGGCCACGTCAGCGGAGCACCTCGAATGACCACCACAATCAACACGTCCACCAACGCAGGCCTGATCGCTGGCACGAGCGCGCCCGTCGGCACGGGCCTGCACGCTGGCGCGAGCGTCACCTTGGCGCGAGCGTGCAGCGGTGGCGCGAACGGGAACCGCGGCGCGCACGACGTCGCCCTGGAGTTCCTGTTCGGCTCGCTGTCGGGTGCCCTGTGCCTCTGTCTGGGCGCCGCACTCGATGCCCTGGGCCTGTGGTGGACCCTCACCTGGCCACGTAATGGCCACCGCAGCAGAACGAATACGCCCACCAACACAAGCCTGTCCGCTGGCACGAGCGTGCGTGTCGGCACGAGTGTGCTCGGCGGGGCGCGGGCCTGCGCGGCGGGGCGATCGGGAACCGCAACCACGAACGGGAACGGCGGCGCCTACAAGCGCGGCACTGCCGACGGAGCGGCTGGAGAAACGGAGCCGCAGGACCCGCGGAAACGGCGAAGCGAAGGAGAACGGCTGTGCGAACGGGAACCACGGCATGGCGAGACGACGGAATGGCCGTCGCGGCTCCTGGTAAGTGGCCAGGGTGCTTGCCGTCATCGTCCTGGGGCGTCGGCCCCTGGCCCGTACAGGCCCACACTGGCCGCCGCGCCTCATCCTCACGACGGCTCGTCTCCTTCCGCCACTGTCGCCACTTCCGCCGAGTACACCGCCTGCTCCTGAACCCGTTCCGCCGTTCCCGTTCCCGGCAGTTGGGCGTCCGGCCGTCTGCCGCCGGAGTCGGTCCGCGGCGGTCGTGGCCGGGGTTGTTCGGCGGCGCGGGCGTGCGACGCCGGAGCCCTTCAGCCGGGGGCGACCGAGGTAGTCGGCGGTCATGGCGTGCGGGCGTGTTCCAGAAAGCCGAGCGATGACAATGGTGACGATGCTGCTGTCGCTGCTGGCCGTACTCTGCTGCGGCGTCGCAGGTTTCCTGGCCGTACCCGGCAACGAGGCCACAAGGCGACTGACCAAGATTCTCCTCGCCCCGCCTGAGGTCGCCGCTCAGCGCGGCAAGCGAGACACGCATATGCGCTGGGCCGTCGGCGGCTTGGCCGGATTCGTCTCTGGCCTGCTGATAGGTGGAGTGACGGGCTGGACGGCCGGCGTGCTGATCACCGTGGGATGCATACGCGTGCTCTCACGCCTCGAACCTCGAGCCGTGAGACAGCGCCGAGCGCGGATCATCGCCGAACTCCCACTGACGATCGATCTGCTCGCCGCGTGCCTACGCGGTGGCGGGGCATGGCACGCGTCGGTAGAGGCCGTTGCGGAGGCGGTAGGCGGCCCCCTCGGCGAAGCGCTGGCACGTGTAGCGGCCCGCATCCGCCTGGGCGCCGACCCGGCCCAGGAGTGGCTCAACCTCGCGGACGATCCAGCACTGGCCCCTCTGGGCCGAGCCGCCGCGAGAGCCGCCACCGGAGGTGCCCCCGTTGCCGCGACCCTGGCCCGCCTGGCCCGCGACCAACGCCGTACCGCCCGCGCCGCGGCCTCGGCCCGCGCCCGGACCGCCGGCATCCGCGCGGTTGCCCCGCTGGGCCTGTGTTTCCTCCCCGCCTTCATCATCCTGGGGATCGTTCCCGCCATCGCCGGCATGGCCCGCAACGTGCTGATCCCCTGAGCCTTCCGCCCGAGGACCCCGGACGAGCCGACCGTGGACGTTTCGCGCAGCGCGGTGTTGACCGGTCACGTCATCGCGAGTCTGCTGACCAACCTGCTCGCCATCGCGGCGCTCACCGGAGTCGCCTTCCTGCTGGGATCCAGTCCGTCGGCGAGCTTTCTCGACTGGCTCGGTGTGGTTGAGGTCGTCGTGCTGCTCGGTTTCGCGGCCGGCTGGCTTACGGTCGCCCTGGGGTTGGCGGCGAGGTTCCCGGAAACGGGGCGGCTGGCCTCAGTGCCGCTGGTCATGCTCCCGTTCTCCGGGGAACGCGCCGTGGTCTAAGCGGCCCATCGCCGGGTGGCACAGGTGGCGATCTAGGAGCGAAGAGGTCCTCGGATATTCCTTTGGCCACCGCATCAAGGTCCCCGTAGCCTCGCCGATGTGCGGCGCACTGTCATCGTCGGCGACATCCACGGCTGCTTCGACGAGCTACTCGAATTGCTCGGCGAAGTCGGCCTCCGCCCGGACGATCTGTTGATCAGCGTCGGTGATCTGGTCGATCGCGGTCCGGCACCCGGCGAGGTGGTCGGCTTTTTCCGCAACCGTCCGAACTCGGTTGTGGTCATGGGCAACCACGAACGCAAGCACGTGCGCGGGATCTTCTCGTACGCGCAAGAGATCACGCGCCTGCAGTTGGGTGACCGTTACGCCGAAACGGTCGACTGGATGCGGACGCTGCCGTACTACTTCGAGAACGAGCACGTCCGCGTCATCCACGCCGCGATGCTGCCCGGGGTTCCGCTGGCCGACCAGAAAGAGGAGATCCTCTGCGGCTCGACCAGTGGCGAACGGGAGCTGACCACTTTGTTCCCGGGCGAGCACTGGCACGACCATTACGCCGATGCCAAGCCGGTCGTGTTCGGCCATCATGTGACCGGGCGCCAGCCGATGATCCGCGACGACAGGATCTTCGGCCTGGACACCGGTGCCTGCCACGGCTGGAACCTGACCGCGCTGTGCTTGCCGGAGCACACCGTCCACTCGGTCTCGGCCCACGCGGATCACTGGTCGAAGGTCAAGGTCGAATGGCAGCTGCCCGTTCTGAAGACCAAGCCTTGGCGCGACTTCACCTGGCCAGAGCTGGCGGAAGCGATCGCACGGTACTCCCCGGGCTCCGATCCCGCGACGCGAAGCTGGCTGGGAAACCTCGAAAAGTGGGCTGCGGATCTCCGGTCGTCACTCCCTACCTTGGCCGCCGCCGCACACCGTATCGCCGGCGAACTCACCAAGGAGGAGATGAGACGGCACCCCGCCGCACGGTTCCTGTTCCAAGCCCGTAACGGTCGGCTCGATCAGACCAGCCTGGCCAAGCAGTGCCCCACCCCCGGCAGAACGATCGACCTGGCCGCCGCACTGGGTCGATCCTTGCCCGAACCACCTGTCTGACCACCGGAAACCATGCGCCATGACCTGGCCCAGGGCAGACCCGTCGCGCTCGACAGATTGACTGACGCGGGGGTGACCGACGCGCCGGACTAATCAACGCCGGGGGTGACCGACGCGCCGCGCTGACCGACGCGCCGCGCTGACCGACGCGCCGCGCTGACCGACGCGCCGCGCTGACCGGCGCGGGGGGCTGACCGGCGCGGGGGGCTGGTCGACGTACGTGCATTGGTGACGAGCAGGGGCCTGATCGCGGTCGTTAAGACGGCAGCATCGCAGAACCTCCTCGTTTAGCTGTCTGAGAGTTGCATGGTCGTAGGGATCGGGAGTTGTTCCGGTCCTGCGCGAGCCCGTGCGGTGGCGGTCAGGTTCCGTAGTGCTGGAACGCTTGTCAGGCCAGAGCTGACGGTCACCTCCGAAACCCTGCCGTGAAGCACACAACTCCGCAGACGGCCGCCGGAACCGCGGGCGATGCGTGCGGCCAGGCCGCATGCAGCGTGCGGCCCGTCCGCGGAATGTGAGGCGGCGGCGAGCGCCGCGAGATCGGCAGCAGCGTAGGCACGATGCCGAGCAGCACGCACGCCGCCGACCGTCATCGCCATCATCGCCATCGCCCACGTCAGGCCGATCAGCGCGAGCATCCAAACGGTTCCTGAGCCCCTATCGCCCATTCGGCGCTCACGCATCGCCGTGCTCCCCCTTTCGGAAGTCAGCGGTCCGTTCCTTTCTCAGGTCGGTGGTGTACTTCCAGTCCAGGGGCTTGTCGGCGGCATGGGTTGTATCTGCCGGCCGTCGCCCGTCCGCGAACGTGCCGATGGCACACCGCATTGGCGAAGTCAGCGGTCCGTTCCTTTCTCAGGTTGGCGGTGCACTTTCAGTCCACGGACTTGTCGGCAGCATGGGTCGCCTTTCCCGGTCGTGTGCCTGCCCGCGAACGTGCCGATGGCACACCGCATTGGCGAAGTCAGCGGTCCGTTCCTTTCTCAGGTCGGTGGTGTACTTCCAGTCCATGGACTTGCCGGGGACATGGTCCGCCTCTCCCAGTCGGCCGCATGCCCCACCGCCCAAAGCGGGCGGCAAGCTCCAATTCCAAACCGGTGGCATGTCGGCAGCATGTGCGCCGCGGCACCTCTTATAGGTCGGTGGCGCACCCGCTCACCAAGGTCGGGGCGTCACCCTCACCCAGGTCGGGGGCGCCCCCTTGCCCAGGTCGGGGCGTCACCCCCTCGCTTAGGCCGGGGGCATACCGCAGGCGCGCGAATGGGTTGTTCCGTGTGGGCGGCAGCGGGGCCGTCCTGGGCTCGTGTGTTACTGAGTCTTCTCGTCCTCCTCTTCTGATCCGGTCGGGGCAGGTGGAGCACCTTCTGATCCGGTCGGGGCAGGCGGAGCGCCGCTTCCTGTGGGGAAAGCGGTGTCGTTCGGCTGGGGTTCTGTGGCGGCGATGGCCTGTGCTTTGAGCTTCAAGGCGGGGAAGAGGCCTCGCAGGGGTGAGTCGGCTTGGGCCTGGACGACGACCTTCGTGGTGGTCTGGTCGCGGCTCACGATGACTCGGGCGTTCGGCGGTGCGGCGCGGAGCACCGCCGAACGGACCTCTGCCTGGGGCTCTCCTCGTGCCGCCGCTCTTGCTCCGGCCCGTGCGGCGTCGAGGCAGGCGATCTGGGCGGCAGCCGCGCTCACGCCCCACAGCGCGACCGCCAGGACGACCACCAGCGCGGGCAAGGCGACGGCCGTCTCGGCGGTGATCGAGCCACGTCGGCCGCCTCGCGGCGAGACGTGCCGACCGCCTCTTGCCGTACCGCGTCGCGTGGTTGGGTGAAGGCGTCGAGACGGTGCGGTTCGCGCGCG
The DNA here is from genome assembly GCF_039541955.1 of Actinoallomurus oryzae. NCBI lineage: Bacteria > Bacillati > Actinomycetota > Actinomycetes > Streptosporangiales > Thermomonosporaceae > Actinoallomurus > Actinoallomurus oryzae. The sequence continues at coordinate 46,200 of NZ_BAABHF010000039.1, forward strand.
GACGCGCTGTGGCCGTCCATCGGGTGGGTGACGGCCGGCGGGTCGCCCGCCGCCGTGCTGGCCGACGGCGGGCGCGTGTAGGCCGGACGGTCGCGAGCCGTGTTGCCCGGGACGCGATCGCGAGCCGTGTTGCCCGGGACGCCATCGCGAGCTGTGTTGCTCGAGACGCGATCGCGAGTCGCGTTGCTCGGGACGCGCCCGCGCTGATGGACGCATCGGGGATGTCCTGTCCGCATCGGCGGACTCGGCACGGGTGAGGCGACCGAGGCCGGGGCGGATCATCCGACCAGGTTGAGCGCTCTGTGGATGATCGTTAAGAGCATCTTTCGGATTTCCGGGCTGGTTACGATCTTGAACAGCACGCCGGCGAAGGCGGCGGCGGCGACGGTGCCCACTGCGTACTCCGCGGTGGACATGCCTCGGTCGCCGTAGTCGCGGCATCGGCGCCACAGTACGGACAGCTTGTGCATGCGGTCCCCTCCTTGGTCGGGTGGTGGGCGCGGGAGCGCTATGACTCAGCGTGACCAAGTCGTTGCCGTCGGACCAGTTGAATCGAGTTCTGTGGATAACTCGGTGGCTTCGGTGGCTTCGGTGACCTCGGTGCCGGGCACGTGCGTGAGTGCCAACGCGCCACGCGCCACGCGCCATGCGCGACGCGTCCCCGCATCGGTCGCTCTCGCGCGTTGGCCACTCCCACGCCTTGGTCGGCCTTGCGCGTGGTCGATCCCGCGTGTCGGTCAGTCCCGTGCGTGGGTTTGTTCCGCGCTTGGTCGGCCCGCGCGTTGGTCAGTTCCGCGCGTTGGTCAGTTCCGAATATCGGTTCGTCCTGCGCGTCGGTCAGTCCCGCGCGTGGGTTGGTTCCGCGCTTGGTCGGTCCGGCGCGTTGGTCAGTTCCGAGTGTCGGTTCGTTCTGCGCGTTGGTCAGGCCTTGGTTAGGTCTGGATGCGGCATGGCGGGCAGTACAGCGGAGGGTGGTGTTCTCGGTCTACGGCCGCCTACGGCTGCGTCCGTGCGTAGCGGCCAGTGTGCGATTTGTGAGTCGAATACCGGGGGTTCGTTACTAAGATCGACTCGGATCGTTGCATTTTGTGGGAAACCGTGCCTCTATTAGAGACAGAGTCCGATAGGGTGACTGTCGGGTTCCGATGATCATGCGGTTGCGGTTGGTCGGTGGCCGATGAAACCCTCCGGCATCATGGGCCGCCGACTCGGGGATCGGTGCTGGTCGTCTGGTGCCGCTTTGGCCAGAGACGATGAAAGGTTCTCGACGAAGGGACGGCGTCGTGACGAGGGTCCGCAAGGCAGCCACGGTCGGCCTGATGACCCCGATGGTCGCCGCAGCGATCGCCGTCGGTCTCAGCCAGCCAGCGCGTGCGGCCGAGTCGTGTCCGCCGCTCGGGAGCGCGACCATCGCGGCTCCGTCCGGGACCGTCACGGTCGGTTCGACCGTGCACGTCAGTGCTCAGATCAACGGGCTGATGCTGCTGCAGGCACACCTGCAGATCTCCGGGCCGGGCCTCAACCAGCAGGTCGGCAAGAGTGAGTGGACCGGCAAGATCGAGGGCGACGTCACCATGCCCAAGGCCGGTGCCTTCACGCTGGCGGTGATCGGTAACGGCACCGGGTGCACGTACAAGACCGAGGGCTTCTCGGTGAAGGCGCGGCCTTCCCCGGCGAAGTCGACGCACGCCGCTTCGCCCAGCAAGACCCCCGGCTCTGGCAGCGGCAGCAACCGTACATCGTCCGGATCGCTGCCGACCGGAAACGTCGGCAATGGCGCCACGGTCGGGAATCCCGGGGCCAACCCGCTCAATGGCGCCTCGCCGTTCAGTCTTCCGTCCGTCGCGCCCGACGGCTCCGGCCTGAACTTCGCGTACCCCAGCCCTGAGCCGCAGGTCGCCTCGCCGCTGGCCCAGCCGGCCGCACGGAACGTTTCCCAGACGACGCCGATCAAGTGGGGGCAGAGCCTCGCCATCGCGCTCGTCCTGCTGATCATCTCGGCGCATCTGGGCATGTGGTCCCGCCGCCAGCGCCTCGCCGCCGAAGGCGCACGCGCCGCCGCGGGTGGCAAGCGGTCCGGTCGCGGAAAGACGAAGGCCAGGCGCGGGAAGGACCGGAAGGCCACCGCGATGATGGCTGCGACGGGTGTTCTCACCAAGCCGGCGGCCGATGAAGCCTCACCGGTCGATGAAGCCTCACCGGCCGCGACGGACTCCCAGCCGATCAACTCTGACGAATCGTCCGAGGTGCTCAACGTCGCGACGGGCACGGCCGCCGCAGCAGAGTCGGCCGACGCGGAGACGCTCGACCTCGGTAAGGCCGTCGGCACCGGCCAGGCGCCCGACGAGACGGAAGCCGCCGACCAGTCCGACGCCGCCGACGGGCAGCAGGCGGACAGCCCCGCGTCGGACGCGCCCACGTCTCACCGCCGCGGCTCGGGCCGTGGCCGTGCCTACCAAGGACGCCGCCGCCGTAACTGAGCCGGCCGAAGCCGCTGATTCGGTCGAGCAGGCCGCGGGCGGCGTGACGGGTTGGTAGTCAGGTCCGGCGAGCTACCGGTGGCTCAGTAGACCGCAAGTGTCGTCAGCGGCTCGGCGATCAGATCTGGCAGGCCGTCGGCCAGCGGGATGACACGGTGGGCGTGAAAGTTCGCCGAGTCGGCGCCTGTGATCCGGCTGGAGCTGCGGCCCGCCCAGTGAGGACAACGACGTCCACGAGACCGCGGCGGTGGGCCGGGCCTGGCACGTGAGCAGAAGAATCTCAGGCGGACTGGTCGAAGAACGGTGAGACCGGGTCGCGGTGGCCGGCGACCGGGACGTCGCTCGTCGTCTGGGGTATTCCGCCGCGGGCGCGGGCACGGGCGAGTTCGCGCTGGAACTGCTGGCGTTCCATCTCCAGCGTGCTCAGCGACTCTTCATGTTCCTCTCGCAGCTCGCGGAGTTCGCGGCGGACTCGCATCGAGCGGCCCAGGGCCAGAGACGAGATCGTCAGGCCGATGACGAAAAAGATCGTGACGATGATGCCCGCGACGAAGATCTGAGCCTGCGACGTTACGCCGGGAACGTGCTGTCCGAACACGCTGAGTGTCGCCGGAGCCGTGTTCTCGGAGATGATGCCGACGGCCACGCAGACCGCGGCACCGGCCAGGATGATTCCCACCAAGATCATCGGACGTGTTTCCCCTCGACGCGTGACACGAGGAAGCCGCTCAGACGTGACACCTTCTAACTAAAGTGGCGATCCGGTCAAGTCATCATTCTTGGGGCGCCTGTTTCAGCAGAGCGTCGAGCAGGTCCAGCGCGCCGGCCTTGTCCAGGGGTTCGTTGCCGTTGCCGCATTTGGGCGACTGGATGCACGACGGGCACCCGTGGTCGCACTCGCACGCGGCGATGACCTCGCGAGTCGACCGTAGCCACGCCGCCGCCCGCACGTAGCCGCGTTCGGCGAAGCCCGCGCCGCCCTCGTGGCCGTCGTACACGAACACCGTCATCCGCGACGTGTCCGGGTGCAGCGCCGTCGACACCCCGCCGATGTCCCAGCGGTCGCACGTCGCGAACAGCGGCAGCAGCCCGATGGAGGCGTGTTCGGCCGCGTGCGCCGAGCCGCCAACATCGGCGTCGCCCAGGAAAGACGTGTCCGGCAGCGTCCACCACACGGCCCGCGTACGAAGCGTGCGCGGTGGCAGGGAGAGCGGGCGTTCGCCGAGCACCTGGCCGCTCGCGAGCCGCCTCATCTGGTACGACACGACCTGCTGCGTCACCTCGACCGTGCCGAAGCACAGCGTCGCCTCGCCCCACGACGTCGAGCGCAGAGTCTCGAGGATGGAGATGTCCGTGACGTCGCGCGCGGTCGTCGTGTAGTCGGGGTCGGCGGCCTCGACCAGGGCGACGGAGTCGGAGAGATCGAGCGTCCGTACGACGTACGTCTCGCCCTGGTGCAGGTAGACCGCGCCCTCGTGGACCATCGTGTGCGCGGACGGTTCGTCGACCGTGCCCAGGAGCCGTCCGGTCGACGCCTCGACCACCTGGACCGGCGGGCCGCCCGCGCCGCGGATGTCGGCCAGGTCGCTGGCGCGCTCCCGCTTCGTCCAGAACCAGCCCGCCGGACGGTGCCGCAGCATGCCCCGGCGTACGAGGTCGGGCAGCACGTCGGTGGCCGACGGGCCGAACATCGGCAGGTCGGCGTCGGTGAGCGGCAGTTCGGCGGCGGCGGCGCACAGGTGCGGAGCCAGGACGTACGGATTGTCGGGGTCGAGGACCGTCGCCTCCACCGGCGTACCGAAGATCGCCGACGGGTGGTGCACGAGGTAGGTGTCGAGCGGGTCGTCGCGTGCGATGAGCACGGCGAGGGCGTCCTGGCCGGCGCGGCCGGCCCGGCCCGCCTGCTGCCACAGTGACGCGCGCGTGCCCGGCCAGCCGCACACGATCACCGAGTCGAGCCCGGACACGTCGACCCCGAGTTCGAGGGCGTTCGTCGAGGCCAGACCCACCAGCGACCGCGAGCGCAGGGCCTTCTCCAGAGCGCGGCGCTCTTCGGGCAGGAACCCCGCGCGATACGCCGCGACCTGCGACGGCAGCGACGGTGAGATCTCGGCCAGCGCCCGTTTCGCGCCCAGCGCGACCGACTCGGCGCCGCGCCGCGAGCGTACGAAGGCCAGGGTCTGCACGTCCTCCACCACGAGGTCGGCGAGTAGGTCGGCGGCCTCGGCGGTCGCCGTACGGCGTACGGGCGCGTCGTGCTCGCCGCGCAGCTCGGTCAGCGGGGGTTCCCACAGCGCGAAGGACGTCGCGCCGCGCGGCGAGGCGTCGTCGCACACCTCCTCGACCGGGACGCCCGTCAGCCGGGACGCCGCCGCTCCGGGCGAGGACGCGGTCGCCGAGGCGAGGATGAACACGGGAGTCGTGCCGTACCGCGCGCAGACCCGGCGCAGCCGCCGCAGCACCTGCGCGACGTGGGACCCGAAGACGCCGCGGTAGCCGTGGGCCTCGTCGACGATGACATAGCGGAGACGGCGCAGGTACGGGGCCCACCGGGCGTGTCCCGGCAAGACGGTGCGATGCAGCATGTCCGGGTTGGTCAGCACGTAGTTCGCGTACTGCCGGACCCACGTGCGGTCCTCGGGCGGCGTGTCGCCGTCGAAGGTCGACGCGCGCAGCTGGGCGAGCTTGAGCCCGCGCAGCGCGCGGAGCTGGTCGGCGGCCAGCGCCTTGGTCGGCGAGAGGTAGAGGACGGAACCGCCGTCGAACACCGCGTCGAGGGCGGGCAGCAGGTACGCCAGCGACTTGCCCGACGCCGTACCGGTCGCGACGATCACGGACGAACCCGAGTGCGCGATCTCGGCGGCGCGCGCCTGGTGCTCCCAGGGACGCTCGATGCCCGCGTGGCGCAGGCGGTCGAGGAGCAGCCGAGGTGCCCACGAGGGCCACTCGGCGTGTCGTCCCTCACGTGCCGGGACGTTCTCGACGTGGGTGATGCGCTCGCGGTTGCGCGGATCGTTCAGGAGCCGACGCAGGACGTCACCCGTCGGCCGGGAGGGCGGCGTCCGCTCGCCGCCGGACTGCGAAGTGTCTATGGCCTGCGTCACTCCTTCTCATCGGAGCGGTTCGGCGTGTGGAGGTTTCCAGTCTGGCATCCTGGGCACAACGCTTTGAACCGCCGTCCGTGGTGCCCCCCAGGGCTCACATGAGACCCGCGGCACGTGGGGGAAGTCGCCCTGTGTGCCGATTTCGTGTAGACACGGTGGCGGAGCGTGGTTGAATCACGGCGGGGTCCCGTGCCCCGACTTTTATACGCGGTACGGCGCAGGAGGATCTGTGGACCTGAAGGTTAGCGACTACACCACTGACGATGACCTCACCGTCATCAACGTGGAGGGAGAGATCGACGTCTACACCGCGCCGAAGCTCCGCGAGAAGCTCATCGACCTGGTGAACAAGGGGAAGTACCACCTCCTCGTCGACATGGAGAAGGTGGAGTTCCTCGACTCGACCGGTCTGGGCGTCCTCGTCGGTGGCCTCAAGCGAGTGCGGGCGCACGACGGCTCCCTCGAGCTCGTCTGCACGCAGGAGCGCATCCTCAAGATCTTCAGGATCACCGGCCTGACCAAGGTCTTCGGCATCTTCGACTCCGTCGACGACGCGCGAGAGAATCGCAAGAAGCAGAAGTAGGCCGGGGATGGCGCCCGAGATAGCCCCCAGGACAGCGACCGTCGAGCTCACGTTCAGCCCCCTGCCGGTGCACGTACGCACCGCGCGGCTCATCGCCACTGCCGTCGCCCGACGGGGTGGGGTGGAGGAGGCCCTGCTCGACGAGGTACGCCTGGCGGTGGGCGAGGCCTGCTCGCGTGCGGTGGAGGCGCACCAGCAGCAGTGCCCCGCCGAGCCCGTGCGGGTGGAGTTGCGGGACGGGGCTGACCGTTTCGAGGTCGTGGTGACCGATCGCGTGCCCAACGACGACCCGGCCGCCGGGGGGACCCCCGAGGTCTCGCCCGACCTGGCCGAGCTCAACGGCAACCTCAACCTGGGATTCGCCGTGATCGCCGGGCTCGCCGATGATGTGAACATCTCCTCGACGCCGTCGGGGGTCGAGATAACGATGAGCTGGCCGGCCAAGAAGGACTGAGCCGACGCCGAAGAGCCTAGAGCCCCTCCGGGCCGCGTACCGCCGCGGCCCGGAGGGGCTCTTCGTGTCCGGACGACCACCCCCCGTAAAAAGGGGTTTTTGGTCGTGTGTATAATGTCCGTTTAAGTAGCCAGATCCGATCTCATTGGGTAAGGCGCATGGTCTACAGCGAATTGACTAATTTGCAAGGCGTGCGCCATTGACCTGGAAAGACGCCTTTACCTAACACCTGCAGATTAAGGTCAGGTGTAGGTGACGTCACATCTCTATCCCGATATCGTTAAGCAATCGAGCAGGCTTCTAATTCCGGCTACGCATGCGTAGACTCCCGGCACCATTGCCAGCTTGACGCGTGGTAATGGCCGGTCAGCCCTCGTAGGCGGCCGGATCTAACGCCCTGTCGAGGAGGATGCATGTCTGGGCTTCACGTGCCCGCCCAGGCCAGTGCAGAACTGAATCTCGGCGGCAGCGACCTGACGCTTGTGGTCGTTGTCGGTGTGATCGCTCTGTTGGCGCTGGCCGTCGCCGGCGTCCTGGTCCGCGAGGTACTCGCGGCGGGCCAGGGCACCGAGAAGATGCAAGAGATCGCCGGAGCGGTGCAGGAGGGCGCACTCGCGTACCTCAAGCGCCAGTTCCGTACGGTCGGCATCTTCGTGATCCTGATCCCCTTTCTGTTGCTCCTGTTGCCGGAGCACAAATGGGGAGTGAGGATCGGTAGATCGGTCTTCTTCGTCATCGGTGCGCTGTTCTCCGGCACTACGGGATTCACCGGCATGTGGCTGGCGGTGCGCGGCAACGTCCGCGTGGCCGCCGCGGCACGTGAGAGCGGTGAGAAGATCGCCATGCGGATCGCGTTCCGCACGGGCGGTGTCGCCGGCATGTTCACCGTCGGCCTCGGCCTGCTCGGCGCGGCCGTCGTCGTGCTCATCTACAAGGGCGACGCCCCCGCCGTGCTCGAAGGCTTCGGCTTCGGCGCCGCGCTGCTCGCGATGTTCATGCGTGTCGGTGGCGGTATCTTCACCAAGGCCGCCGACGTGGGCGCCGACCTGGTCGGCAAGGTCGAGCAGGGCATTCCCGAGGACGACCCGCGCAACGCCGCCACCATCGCCGACAACGTCGGCGACAACGTGGGTGACTGCGCCGGCATGGCGGCCGACCTGTTCGAGTCCTACGCCGTCACGCTGGTGGCGAGCCTCATCCTCGGCCGGGTCGCCTTCGGCACCGAGGGTCTGGTCTTCCCGCTGATCGTGCCGATGATCGGCGTGATCACCGCGGTGATCGGCATCTTCGCGGTCGCGCCGCGTGCCAAGGACCGTTCCGGCATGAGCGCGATCAACCGGGGCTTCTTCATCTCCGCGATCATCTCCGCGATCGTCGTGGCGGTGGCGACGTTCCTCTACCTGCCGGACTCCTTCGCCAAGCTGCACGGCTCGCAGGTCGCCGGCGACTCGCACCTGGCCGACGTCGACCCGCGGTGGGTGGCGCTCGGGGCGGTGCTCGTCGGCATCGTTCTCGCCAGCGCGATCCAGCTGCTCACCGGCTACTTCACCGAGACCAACCGGCGCCCGGTCAAGGACGTCACCAACTCGGCCCGTACGGGCCCGGCGACGGTCATCCTGTCCGGCATCTCGCTCGGTCTCGAGTCGGCGGTCTACACGGCGCTGGTCATCGCCGCCGCCGTGTACGGCGCGTTCCTGCTCGGCTTCAGCAACACCACGCTCGCGCTGTTCGCCGTCGCACTCGCCGGCACCGGCCTGCTGACCACGGTCGGCGTGATCGTGTCCATGGACACCTTCGGTCCGGTCTCCGACAACGCGCAGGGCATCGCCGAGATGTCCGGCGATGTGGAGGGCGAGGCCGCGAGCGTCCTGGAGAGCCTCGACGCCGTCGGCAACACGACCAAGGCGATCACCAAGGGCATCGCGATCGCGACGGCCGTGCTGGCTGCGACCGCGCTGTTCGGCTCGTTCCGTACGACGATCGAGTCCGAGCTCGCGAAGGTCAACAACCCCGCCCATCCGATCAAGGATGTGCAGAACGCACTGGGTCCGGTCTTCCGCAATTTCACCCTGAGCGTCGACAACCCGAACGTGCTGATCGGGCTGATCATCGGTGCCGCAGTGGTGTTCCTGTTCTCCGGTCTGGCGATCATGGCGGTCGGCCGCGCGGCCGGACGCGTCGTGATGGAGGTGCGGAACCAGTTCCGCACCAAGCCCGGGATCATGGACTACTCGGAAAAGCCGGACTACGGCCGGGTGGTCGCCATCTGCACCGCGGACGCCCAGCGTGAGCTGGCCACGCCGGGTCTGCTGGCGATCATGACGCCGATCGCGGTCGGCTTCGCGCTCGGATACGCGCCGCTGGGCGCCTACCTGGCCGGTGCGATCGCGGCGGGCGCCCTGATGGCGGTGTTCCTGTCCAACTCCGGTGGCGCGTGGGACAACGCCAAGAAGCTCGTCGAAGAGGGCAACCTCGGCGGCAAGGGCTCTGAGGCGCACTCGGCGACGGTCATCGGCGACACGGTCGGCGACCCGTTCAAGGACACCGCGGGCCCGGCGATCAACCCGCTGATCAAGGTCATGAACCTGGTCGCTCTGCTGATCGCTCAGGCGGTCGTGACGTACGCGGCGAACGACGCGCTGAGGATCATCGTCACGGTGATCGCCGTCGCGGTGATCGTCGGTGCGATCGTGATCTCCAAGCGGCGCGCGTCCTCGATCGAGGACGAGGGCGAGCCGGCCGAGGTGACCGGCGCGCCGGACGCCGAGGGCGACTCGGCCGAGGCGGACGAGGAGACGGCTTCGGCCAAGGCCTCCTGACGCACGAACGAGCGGAGAGGGCCGGGTGGCGACACCCGGCCCTTTCGCCGTCCTAGAGCCGGTACGGCGGCGAGCCCCGGACCCGAGTGGGGGGTGGACGGGGCGCTGCGCGGGCAGGGCAGACTGGGGGGATGCAGAACTCCCAGCCGTCCGGGGCAAAGGGCTTCGCCTTGCTCATCGGCGTCATGATCGCGATCGTGCTTGTGATCATGGTGGTCGCCGTCCTCCTCTCGCCGCGCTGATGCCCACACTCATCGTGCTGCGGCACGCCAAGGCGGCGTCTCCGCTGGGCACCCCCGACATCGAACGCCCGCTCGCCGGCCGCGGGCGGACCGACGCCGCGCGGGCCGGCGAGGAGCTGCGGGCCGCGAGCCGGCTACCCGAGCGGGTCATCTGCTCCACCGCCCTGCGCACCCGGCAGACGCTCGACGGGCTCGCGCTCGACGCGCCCGTCGACTTCGAGGCCCGGGTGTACGACAACGACGCCGAGGAGATCCTCGGCCTGCTGCGCGAGCAGCCCGACGACCTGGGCACGCTTCTGCTGGTCGGGCACAACCCCTCGATGCACCAGCTCGTCTTCGGGCTGACCGGCGGGGCGGGCGATCACTTTCCGACCGCGGCGACGGCGGTCATCGAGTTCGACGGCGCCTGGGCGGACCTGTGGCCGGGCAGCGGCCGGCTCGTCTCGTTCTGGACTCCCGGCGGCTGATCTCCCGGCGTCGCCTTCCTGGCCGGTCAGGCGCCGATCTCATACCGGTACCAGTGCCGCGGGTCGCCGTCCTCGTACAGCCACAGCGTCCCGTCTCGGCCGACCTTGCCGCGCGCCCAGGCGTTCGGCTGCCGGCCGCCCGGCAGCACCAGGTGCTCGCGACCCGTCTCGACGACGGCTCCACCTTCCCGGCGGGCCCGGCGGATCTCCCAGCGGAACCCGCCGTCGGCCCGGTGCTGGTCGAGGAAGGCGAGTTCGGAATCGGAGACGGCCAGGCCGGTGCATCTGGTGACGGGGTTCGGCGTGACGGTCCGGACGCTGTTCGTGTCGAGCTCGACCAGCGGGAAATCCGTGTAGGGGCAGGCGTGGACCAGCTCCCGGCCAACGTTCAGCGCGTAGCAGTCACACCAGCCGACACCCGGGGTGTCGTCGGCCACCATCCAGGGCGGCCCGCCGTCGCGGCTCCAGCGGGCCAGACCGATCATGAAATCGTACGAGCGCGTGCCGTCCGGGTTGGGCCTCCAGTAGCTCGACTCATCGAAGTAGCCGACCCAGATGTTCCCCTGACGATCCGTCATGAGTTGTCCGATGGCGTCACCGGCGTAGAAGGAGGCCTTGGCCCGCCCTTCGCCGTCGATCACCCGGATGTTGGCGGTGAGGCGCAGTTCATCCTCAGGGACCGGATCCCCGTAGCGCTCGACCGGGATGTTCTGTCGCTCGCAACGGCCGGCGGCCAGCATGCTCACAAAAGCCCTGGCCCCGGACTCTCCGCGTCCGGCGAGCCTCGGTGGCCGGGAAGGAGCCGGACAGGCCATGAAGCTCTCTCTTCGCCGTCAGCGTCCTTAACGATCAAGGCGGGGACGACTTTCTGTCACCATGCGCGTCCGCTGAGTCGTGGGACGCGTCAGCACGGACGGAGAGATCGTGAAGAGATTCGCCATATTCCTCGCACTGCCAGCATTCCTCGCGCTGTTCGCCGCCGTACCCGCGGCCCCGACGTCGGCGGAGGCCCGCGAGGTCCCTGCCGCCGGGCAGTACATCGTGACCGTCCGGCCGGGCGGTGTGCGCCGGGCGATCACCGGTGTGCCACGGCAAGCGATCACCCACGTCTACACCCACGTCCTGGACGGGTTCTCCGCCCGCCTCGACGCGTCCCAGGTGGAGCAGCTGCGCCACGATCCCGCCGTCGTCAGCGTGGCGCCGGTCGTCGTCATGCACACCCAGGACACCCAGGTCCGCGCGCCGTGGGGGCTGGACCGGATCGACGCCGTCTCCGGGCTCGACCAGCGGTACACCTACCGCCACACCGGCAAGGGCGTCACCGCGTACGTCATCGACACGGGCATCGACCCCTCCAGCGCCGACTTCCGCGGTCGCGCGGCGGTCGGCTACGACGCGACCGGCGGCGACGGCCGGGACTGCAACGGGCACGGCACCCACGTCGCGGGCACGATCGGCGGCTCGACCTACGGCGTCGCCAAGGCCGTCGCGCTCCGGGCCGTACGGGTCCTCGACTGCCGGGGCGCGGGAACGGACGCCGACGTGGTCGCCGGCATGGACTGGGTGGCCCAGCACGCGCAGCGGCCCGCCGTGGCCAACATGTCCCTCGGCGGGGGCAAGTCGGCGGCGGTCGACGCCGCCGCCAAGCGGCTCACCGCCTCGGGCGTGTTCCTCGCGGTCGCCGCGGGCAACTTCGCCGGGGACGCCTGCGCCTACTCACCGTCCGGCGCGTCCGGCGTGCTCGCCGTCGCGGCCTCCGACCGGACCGACGCCTCCGCCGTCTTCACCAACCACGGCCGGTGCGTGGGGCTCTACGCGCCCGGCGTCCAGATCACCTCGGACTGGCTGGCCGGCGCCGTCAACACGGTCAGCGGTACGTCGATGGCGGCCCCGCACGTCACCGGGGTGGCCGCGCTGTACGAGGAGACCGCGGGCAACGTCCCGGCGGCGAAGGTCACCACCTGGCTCACCGCCCACGCCGTACGGAACGCGGTCGGTGGCGTGCCCGACGGCACGCCCAACCTCCTGCTCAACACGGGTGGTCTGTAGGCCCTCAACCGACGCCGGGGCTCCACGAGACCCCGGCGTCATGTTGTAGTAGACGGTGACATAACGGACGTACGGAGGTGGGCGGGTGGTCATGCGCGCAGCGTTCGCATGGCTGCGTGACACGTACTCCGAGTCGGAGGGGCAGCCGGCGCCGGTCTACGGCGCCGTCACCGCGGTCGGCATCATCGTGCCGCTCCTGGTCGGCCTGCTGACCGGGCATGCCGGGCCGAGTGTGCTGGCCGCCCTGGGCGCGTTCTACGTCGCCCTCGCCGCGCCCGGCGGTCCGTACGGCGCCCGCGCCCGCGCGCTGTTCGTCGCGGTCGCGGTCGTCACCGTCTTCACCTGGCTCGGCGGCCTGGTCAACGGCCATCCCTGGCTCGCCGTGGCGGTCGTGCCCGTGGTGGCGACGCTCGCCTCGATGCTGCCGTGGATGGGCGCTACCGCCACGCTGTGCACCGTGCTCGCGGTGATCCGGCCGGCGAGCAGCCCGGTGATCTTCGATGGCTTCCTGGAGATGGCCGGCGGCCTGTTCATGTCGGCGCTGCTGCTCGCGCCGTGGATCACGCATCGGCTCCGCCCGCTGCGGATGTCGCTGGCCGAGGCGGCGGACGCGGTGGCCTCCGCGCTGGACGTCCTGCCCGACCCCGGGCCGGACGACGAGTGGATCCGCCGCCGCGCCAAGGCGTACGAGGCGGTCCGGCAGGCACGCGTCACCTACGGGCTCTACCGTACGGGCGGGCGCGACGACCAGGAGCGTCCGCGGCGGCTGATCGAGACGTTCCGGCGCACGATGGACGAGGGGGTCGCGCTGCGCGCCACGCTCGGGGCGCTCCGCGCGGAGCCGCCGCCCGAGCACTGGGAGCAGGAACTGCGCGTCGCGATCTCCTCCGTCGCCGCGCGGCTGCGGCTGCTCGCCGGGGCGATCGAGGTCCGCGGAGAGCGTCCCCTCGGCGGCAACGGCGGCGTCGCGCTGGAGCGGTTCGGCGAGGCGACCGAGGAGGTGCGGCAGGACTGGCTCGCCGAGCACAGCGACCTGATCTCCACGGCGCTCCTGCTGCGGGTGCGGCAGACCGTCGTCCGCATGGCCGGAGCCGTGGACCGGTCGCGGCAGATCGTCGAGCGGGGGCTGTCGTTCGGCTTCGAGGTCCCGCACCTGCTCGAGCGGCCCGCGGGCGGCTGGACGCGGCTGAAGCAGGACATAATCACGCGGTCGCCGGGTTTCCGGCACGCCGTACGCGTCGGCGTCGCGGTCGCGGCGGCCATGGCGCTCGGCACCGGGCTCAAGCTGACGTACGGCCACTGGCTGACGATCACCGTCCTGCTCAGCCTGCGCGACTCCTACGGCGACACCGTGAAACGGGTGGTCAAGCGGGTCGGCGGCACGGCCATCGGCGCGATCATCGCCGCCCTGGCACTGGCGCTCGCACCGGGCGAGACGACGCTCGTCGCCCTGATCTTCATCGGTGCGATCTTCGGCTTCACGTTCCGGTCGGTGAACCACGCCTACTGGATGACGTTCGGCACGCCGATGGTCCTGTTGCTGGTCGACTTCTCCAACGCGCTGTACTGGTCGGCGGCGGGGTGGCGGATCGGCCTCACCTTCGCCGGTGGCCTGATCGCGCTGGCCGCAGCCCGCGCCCTGTGGCCGACCGGCCGGCTCCGCCTGATCCCCGGAGAGCTCGCCGACCTGCTGCGCTCCCACGCCCGGCTCGTACGCGCGGTGGCGGCGCGCTTCGGCGGCGACATCGACGCCCCGATCCGCCGCCGGACCGAGGACGCCGTGGCGGCCGAGACCGAGCTGGAGGACACCTCGAACCGGCTCGGCCGCGAACCCACGCCGCCGGAGGACCTCCTCGGGCGGGTCCGCGAGGCGACGGCGGCGGCACGGAGAGTCCGCGACGACCTCAAGACACTGGTCGCCCTCGCGGAGGAGGAGGTGGACGCCGGCCCCGTCGGCACGATCCTCGACCGGGTCGCCGACCACCTCGACGCCCGCGCCGACGCGCTGGTGTCCGACGCCGAACCGCCCGCCGAACTCACCCTGGGCGAGCTGCTGGAAGAGCTCGACGACCATCTGTCCGGCCTGGACCGCCGGCGCCGCGATGAGATGTCCGGCGTCGGCATCGACGCGGTCACCACCCTGCGTCGTCTGTTGGTCCAGGCGGCGGGCGCGCGCCACGCCGTACGCTCACTCGTCGCCGACGCCGGGCGGCTGGGGTCCGCCGACCACCGATCCCCGTCCGAACCCTGAGCGGTCCCGCCGCTCCGGAGACCGGCACCCCGCCAGGCCCGATCGTGAACCTGCCCGGCGCCGTGCTGTAGTGGACGGGACGCCACCTGTCGACGGGGGGAGCACAGGTGTCGTGGCTGCGGAGGGTGTTCGCCGAGTCCGAGGGACGGGCCGCGCCCCTCTACGGCCTGGCGAGCGCGGTCGGTGTCGCGGCGCCCCTGGTGGCCGGCGCACTGACCGGGCACGCCGCGGACAGCGTGCCGACCGGTCTCGGCGCCTTCTACGTCGCCTTCGCCGGGCCGCGCGGACCGTACGGGGCGCGGGCCCGGTCGATGCTGGTGGCGGTCGCCGTCGTGACGGTGTTCACCTGGTTCGGCGGTCTGCTGGCGGGGCATCCGGTGCTCGCGACGCTTCTCGTCCCGATCGTCGCGGCGGCCGGCGCGGCGCTGCCGTGGCCCGGCCCGACGGCGGCGCTGTGCACGCTCGTCGCCGCGGTACGCCCGCCCACCAGCCCGGTGCTGGTCAACGGCGTGCTGGAGGCGGCCGGTGGGCTGTGGGTCTCCGTCCTGCTGCTGGCGCCGTGGGTCATCGACCGGCTGCGCCCGTTGCGCGGCACGCTCGCCGAGGCGGTCCGCGCGGTCGCGGACGCCGGGGAGGCGCCGCCCGAAGAATGGGGCGAACGGCGTAAGTCCGCCTATGACGCGTTGCGCCACGCGCGCTCGACGTGCGCGCTGTACCGCCGTCCCGGCGAGCCTGAGCGGGACCGCCCGGGTCTGTTCGCCGAGGCGCTCAACCGGGTCATGGGCGAGATCGTCGCGTCGCGCTCGCTGCACGCCGCGCTGGGCCGGGAGGCCCCGCCGCCGGACGAGTGGCAGGAGGAGTGGCGCGCCGTGATGGCCGCGCTCGCCCGATGGCTGCGCGGGCTCGCCAGGGCGGTCGAGGCGCGCCGTACGCCTCCGCCCCGCCCGGCCGCGGAGCTGGAAGCCTTCGTACGCGCCTGCGAGCAGGTGCGGTGGGAGCATGTCGAGTCGCGGCACGACATCATCGGGGCCGCGCTCGTGCTGCAGGTCCGCCGGAGCGTCGAGCGGATCGCCGCCGCGATCGAGGACGCCACCGCGATCGCGGCGCGTGGCCTGCAGGCCGGGTTCGACCTGCCGTTCGCCGGCGGGCGGCCGTGGCACGCCCAGCTCACGACCGGCTCGCCCGGCCTCCGCCACGCCTTGCGGGTCGGCGTGGCGATCGTCGTCGCGATGGCTCTCCAGAACGGCCTGCACCTGCCGTTCGGCTACTGGCTGCCGATCACGGTCATGTTCTGCCTGCGCGACTCCTACGGCGGCACCGTCGAGCGGGCCGCCAAACGCGTCGGCGGGGCGACGGTCGGCGGGACGGGCGCGGCCGTGGCCCTGGCGATCGCGCCGGGCCAGACGACTTTGATGATCCTGGTCTTCGCCGGTGCGGCGGCCGGCTTCGCGCTCCAGCCGGTCAACCACGCGTGGTGGATCGCGTTCGCCACTCCGCTGATCATGTTGCTCATCGACTTCACCCGCCCGTTGACCTGGCAGGCGGCCGGATGGCGCATCGGCCTCACCCTGGCCGGGGCGGCACTCGCGCTGGCGGCCGCGCGTGCGCTCTGGCCGACCGGGGCGCTGCGGACGGTGCCCGAGCGCCTGGCCCGCCTCCTCCACGCGCACGCCGACCTGGCCCGTACGGTCGCGGCGCTCTTCGAGGGCCGGCCGGACGCGCCGATCGACGATCGGCTCCGGGAGGCGGCGTCGGCGGCCCGTGAGGTCGAGGAGACGGCGGTACGGCTCGCCCAGGAGCCGGCGCCGCCCGCCGAGCCGCTGCACGGGCTCCGCGAGGCGACGGCGACCGCGCGGCGGCTGCGCGACTATGTCGCCACGCTCGCGGCGCTGATCCAGGAGCGGCCGGTGTACGCGGGCCCGATCCCCGCGATCCTTCGACGGGTGGCCGACCATCTCGACGCGGAGGCCGACGCCGACGCCCTGGATCTCGACGACCTGCTGGGGGCGCTGGACGAGCACCTGTCGCGGCTGTGCCGTCGCCGCCGGGCCGAGATCGCGGGCGGTGCGAGGATCGACGCGGTGACCTCACTGCGCGAGGCGCTGATCGAGGTGGCGGGCGCCCGGCACGCCGTACGGGCCCTGGCCGAGGACGCGCACCGGCTGGCCGAACAGGGCCGGGCACTGATCGTCTGAACGGCTCTCCGCAGCCGTGGCCGGCGTCAGCGGATGATCTCCGCGTCCTCGGCGTCGGCGGCTTCGATCTCCTCCCGTGAGATGCCGAGCAGGAACGCGATGGTGTCCATGTACGGCACGTTGACCGCGGTGTCGGCGGCCTGGCGGACGGCCGGCTTGGCGTTGTAGGCGATGCCGAGCCCGGCAGCCGCGATCATGTCGAGGTCGTTGGCGCCGTCGCCGATGGCCACCGTCTGACTGAGCGGAACGCCGGCCTCGGCCGCGAAGCGTTCGAGCGCGGCGGCCTTGCCCGGCCGGTCGATGATCGGACCGACCAGCCGCCCGGTGAGCCTGCCGTCCTTGATCTCCAGAACGTTCGCGGCGGCGTAGTCGATGCCGAGGTCGGCGGCCAGCGCGTCGGTGATCTGGGTGAAGCCGCCGCTGACGATCGCGAACTTGTAGTCGAGCCGCTTGAGCGTGCGGACGAGCGTGCGGACGCCTGGGGAGAACTCCACGCTGTGCCGCACGGCCTCCAGGACACCCTCGTCGAGGCCTTCGAGCATCGCGACGCGCTCGCGCAGCGAGCCCTCGAAGTCGAGGTCGCCGCGCATCGCGGCCTCGGTGATCGCGGCGACCTGTGCGCCACGGCCCGCGTGTTCGGCGAGCAGCTCGATGACCTCGCCCTGGATCAGGGTCGAGTCGACGTCCATGACGATGAGCCGCTTGGCCCGGCGGGCCAGGCCGCCGCGCTGGACCGCGACGTCCACCTGCAGCTCGGCGGCCTCGGCGGCCAGGGCCGTGCGCAGGCCGTCCGGATCGGCGCCGGAGACGTGCAGCTCGATGCAGGTCACCGGCTGGTCCGCGAGCCGCTCGATGCGGTCGATGTTGGCGCCGTGCGCGGCGATGCGGCCGGCGATGCCCGCGAGCGCGGCGGGCCGCAGCGCCCGGCCGAGGATGGTGACGTGCAGCCGCCCGTGGCGGCGCCGCGCGCCGCGCTCGGAGCCGGTGGCCAGCTCCAGCTCCATGCCGAGGTCGGTGGCGATCTCTTCGGTCGCGGCCAGGACCTTGCCGACGTCGGTGTCGGAGCCGTAGGACACCAGCACCCCGAGCACCAGCCGCCCCCGGATCACGACCTGCTCGACGTCGGCCACCGTCACCGGGAACGCGGAGAGTGTGGTGAACAGGCGCGACGTCACTCCAGGACGGTCGCGACCGGTCAGCGTGATCAGCAATGTGCGCTTCTTGGCATTCATGCTGCTCACCACGCTACTTGCCCACGATCAGGTTTCGCTCCGGCGTCCACCATGCGGACACCCGGAGTTCGCCCCCAGGTCTCCACGATCACGGTGAGGGATCTTCGAGCGCCGCCACGGCGACGTCGGGGTGGGCGGACCGCCAGACGCCCGGGGCGGTGGTGACCACTTTGGCCATGCGCGTGCGCGCGGCCAGAGCCGTGTGGGCCATCCCGAGAGTGGTGTCGCCTTCGGCGGCCAGGTGGATGGTGGCGACCGAAGGGGTGTTCTCACGGGTCAGGTCGTCCGGAACGACCACGCCGAGGTCGAGCAGGAACAGCGCCTGTTCGACCTGTCCGGGTGTCTCGAGCCGGGTCAGGGCCTCGGCCATCGCCGACATCGGGATGATGATCGCCTGAGCGGCCATGTCGAGGGTGTGCACGGCCTCGACCGCGTGCGCCTTGTCGCGCCCGAAGTCGCCGATCGTCGACGGATCGAGGACATAGCCCCCGATCACGCCTCCTCCTCGCCGAGATCGAGCTGCCGCCGGATGTGCGCGCGCAGGCGGGCGTGACCCTCGGGATCGCGCCGCTCATGCGCCGCCGCCAGCGCTCTCAGACGGGTGCGCGCGTCATGCTGGCGGGTCAGCAGCTCCCGCAGCGCCCGCTCGACGACAGAGGAGGTGGACTGCTCTCCGGCCAGCTCCTTGATCTGGGCGGCGATCTCGGAGTCGATGGTGACGGTGATGCGTTCCTTGACGCTCATACTCCGAGCATACCGAGGTATGCGTCAGCGAAGCAGAAGAGTCACGTCGCCGAACTCGTGCCACTTGTACTCCCGGGCCAGCGCCTCCTCATAGACCCGTTCGAGCAGCTCGTCTCCTGCGATCGCGGTCAGCATCCGCAGGTGGGACGAGCGCGGCTCGTGCAGGCCGGTGAGCAGGCCGTCCACCGCGCGTACGCCCACCTCCGGCGTGACGACGTGGGAGGTCCATCCGCGCGACGGCCGGACGAACCCGTCGTCGGACACCGCGGTCTCCAGGGCCCGTACGACGGTCGTGCCGACGGCGATCACCCGGCCGCCCTCCCAGCGCACGTGGTCGACCAGCCGGGCCGTCGCGGCGGGCACGTCATAGCGCTCGGGGTACGGCGGCTCGTCCTTCTCCGGCGACGCGACGCCCGTGTGCAGCGTGATCGGCGCGAGGTGCACGCCGCGCGCGACGAGTCGCGTCACCAACTCGTACGTGAACGGCCGTCCCGCGCTCGGCATCTCGGCGCTGCCGCCCTCCAGATCGCTCTCCGGAGTCCCGAACACCGTCTGGTACGCCGACAGCGGCCAGTCGTGACCCACGTAGCCGTACCGGATCGGCACGCCGTGGCGGCGAAGGTACGGGACGACGTCGGTGTCGAGCCGGGCGCGCCACAGCCGCGGCGTCTGCCGTTCGAGCAGCGTGAGCGTCGCGCCGCCGGGAAGCGGGAACCACTCGCCGCACCGGCCACCCGGGTAGGGCACCGTCGCCCCGGCCTCGCGCAGCCGCAGCTCGACCAGCCAGGCGTCCTCGGCGCCGTCGGACCCGGGCGGCAGCGGGCCGGAGAAGTGCAGCGCCAGCCGGTCCAGCCGGACGGCGGCGGGCAGCGTCGCGGAGGTGTTCACGACGAGCAGGTCGCCGGGGCGCAGCAGCTCGGGCAGAGCGGTGAAACGGTGATGGGTCACGCCGTCGGGCGTGCCGGCGAGCAGGCGGACGTCGTCGCGCCGCGCGGGCGGTTCGCTCGCCTCGAGGGCCGGGGGCAGGGTGAACTCACGCATGGGAATCCTCGACTCGATGGGCGGCCAGGGCCGCGACGATGGCGATGACGGCCGTGCAGGCCGCCCCGGTGTTCAGGCCCGCCGCGTTGACGAGCGCGCCAGCGATCCCGACGGCGAGCGACGCGCCGAGCGTGTCGCCGATCTGCAGGGCGGACGAGTTGGTGCCCTGGGCGTCCGGTCCGGACAGCCGGAGCACGAGCACGCTGAGGCCAGGGACGGCGGTGCCGATGCCCACGCCTGCGGCGATCCACGCGGGCAGGGTCAGCCAGCCGGAGACGCGAAAGGACAGCGCGACCCCGGCGATGCCCACGGCGTGCAGAGCGGCGCCGGCGACGACGAACCGCACGGGCGAGGTGCCGGGGAACCGGCCCTGCCACCACGACCCCGCCGACCAGCCGATCGCTCCCGCGGTGAGGACGAGCCCGGCCGTCGTGGGGTGGAAACCGAACCGGGTGGTCAGCGCCAGCGGGGTGAACGCCTCGGTGCCGCTCATCGCGCCGAGCAGCAGGCCCCGCATCGCGATCACCGTCGGCAGCCCGCGGCGCAGGCGCGCGAGGCCGCGCGGCATCAACGCACGCACGCCGTACCCAACGCCCGCAAGCCCGCCCAGAACGGCGACAAGCGCGAGGACCGAGCGGTGGTCCAGCCCCCAGAGCAGCAGCGCAGCCCCAGCCGAGAGCCCGAGAGCCGCGAGCATCCGCCCGCGCGGCATGGAGCTCCTGGCCTGGTGAGGGGCGCCTTCACCCGGCCCAGGCCCGGTGAGGGGCGCCCTCACCTGGTCCGGGGCTTCCAGCCCCCGAACGGTCCCGACCAACGCGCACACGGCCGGGGCTACCAGCGGGACGATTCCCAAGAACACCCAGCGCCAGCCGGCGTGCTGGGCGACCAGTCCGCCGATCGACGGGCCGACGAGCGAGGGCACCACCCACGCCCCGGCCATCGCCGCGAAGATCTTCGCCCGGCTCTGTTCGGGGTAGACGCGCGCCACGACGACGTACAGCGGGACCGAGGCCAGGCCCGACCCGAACCCCTGGACCGCCCGTCCGGCGATGAACCAGGCCATCGTCGGCGCCGAGCCCACGACGAGCAGCCCGGCGACGAAGACGGCGAGGCCGGTGAACAGCGGCCGGGCGGGCCCCCGCGCGTCCGCCCATCCGCCGGCGAAGACGTTGGCCACCAGCCCGGCGATGAACACCGCGCTGAACGCCCAGGCGTACAGCCGCACACCGTGCAGGTCGCGCGCTGCCACGGGCATCGCCGTCCCGACCGCCATCTGCTCGAACGCGAGCAGGCCGACGACCGCGATGATCCCCATCGTGGCCAGCCGGTACGGCCGCGCGAGCGGTGACGGCGGCCGGACCGCGCTCTCCTCGCCCGCGGCCAGCGCCGTCATCGAGCCAGGCCGGAGGCGGTGTAGCGGCCGCTAGGCAGGCGTTCGGCCACCAGCCGGAGCAGCGCGGGCACGGCCACATCCTCCGGGCGCGGCGCCGCCTCGGCGTCCTCTCCGGCCGCCGCGAGCATCCCGGTGCGCATCTCGCCCGGGTCCACCCACCACACCGCCACGCCGGGCTCTTCGGCGGCCAGCACGTTGGACAGCTGCTCCAGCGCGGCCTTGGTCGCGCCGTACCCGCCCCAGCCCTCGTACGGCTCGGTCGCGGCGTCGGAGCTGATGTTGACGATCGCGCCGCGGCGTTCGCGCAGGACCGGCAGGAGTCCCTGGATGAGCGCCAGCGGGCCGATCGTGTTGACCGCGAACGCGCGCGTGAGCTCCTCCAGCGGATAGGCGGCGAGGGCCGGCAGCGGGGTGGCACCCAGCGTGCTCGCGTTGTTGACCAGCAGGTCCAGGCCGTCCGCGGCGTCGATCAGCGCGGCGCGGTGCGCGGGATCGGCGACGTCTCCGGCCACGGTCCGTACCCCGTCCAGCCCGGCGACGGCCTTCTCCAGTTCGGGGCCGCCGCGCGCGTCGAGGACCAGTTCCCAGCCTTCGCGGGCGAGCGCGCCGGCCAGCGCCAGGCCGAGTCCGCGGGACGCCCCGGTGATCAGTGCCTTCATGCTCCACGACGCTAGGAGCGGGCGCCGTGGGGAGACATCGGCCGTCGGGCCGGTCGCGCCCTCGGCGATGAGACCTAGGACGGACGGCCGATCGGATCCGCGCCCGTCCGGCGGGTACCGTCGAGCCGTGGAAGCCGATCGGGACGCCGCGTTGCACGCGGTCAGCGCGGCGGTGCTCGCCGTCACGCGGCACCTGTCCGTGCACGAGGTGTTCCAGGTGATCGTACGGGCCGCCGCGCAGCTCCTCGACGCCCGCTACGCCGCGCTGGGCGTGCCCGATGACGAGGGTTCGTTCGCGGAGTTCGTGGTCGAGGGCATCAGCGACCAGCAGTGGAACGCCATCGGCCCGCTGCCGCGCCAGCACGGCCTGCTCGCCCTGATGCTGCGCGAGGACAAGGTGCAGCGGCTGGCGGACGTGCGCCGGGCCCCGGCGTTCGAGGGCTGGCCGTCGGCGCATCCGGTGCTGCGCGACTTCATCGGCGTGCCGATCCGCGACGGCGACGACACGCTCGGCATCATCTTCCTGGCCAACAAGCGGCAGCCCGGTGGCTTCACCGACGACGACGAAGAACGCCTCATCCTGTTCGCCGCGCACGCGGCGATCGCGCTGACCAACGCACGCCTGTACGAGCGCAACCGCGAGCTGACCGTCGTCGAGGAGCGCGCCCGGCTGGCCCGCGAGCTGCACGACGCGGTCGCGCAGAAGCTGTTCTCGCTCCGGCTGACCGCCGCTGCGGCGCTCGCCGCGCCCGACCCGCGCCCCGAGCTCGAACGCGTCCAGTCGCTCGCCAAGGAGGCGCTCGCGGAGCTGCGCGAGGTGATCTTCGAGCTGCGGCCCGCCGAGCTGGCCGGCGACGGGCTGGCCGAGTCGCTGCGCAAGCACGTCCAGGTCCTCGACCGCGTGTGGGGAGCCGGCCGCGGGCGCCGTACGACCGTGCGGTTCGAGGGCGAGGAGGTCACGCTGCCGCCCGAGACCGAGGCGGTGGTCTTCCGCATCGCCCAGGAGGCGCTGTACAACGCGCTGCGGCACGGCGACCCGTGCACGGTGACCGCCCGCCTCGAACCCGGCCTGCTGGAGATCCGCGACGACGGCGTCGGCTTCGACCCCGCGGAGGCCTCGCGTGACGGCCTGGGGCTGGCGTCCATGCGCGAGCGCGCGGAGTCGGTCGGCGGCGTCCTGAGCATCTCCTCCTCCGGCTCCGGCACCGTCGTACGCCTGGAGGTGCCCGCGTGATCCGCGTACTGATCGCCGACGACCACCCGGTCGTACGCCAGGGCCTGCGGACGTTCCTCGGTGTCCAGGAGGACATCGAGGTCGTCGGGGAGGCCGCCGACGGCGCCGAGGCGGTCGCCCGCGCCGAGGCGCTCGCGCCCGACGTCATCCTGCTCGACCTGAAGATGCCCGGAGTCGACGGGCAGTCCGCGCTCGAGGAGCTGCGCTCGCGCGGCATCCCCTCGCGCGTGCTCGTGCTCACGAGCGTGGCCGAGCGCGCTCGGGTGCTGCCGGTCGTCCGCGCGGGCGCGTCCGGCTACCTGTACAAGGACGTCGACCCGCAGGCGCTCGTCCAGGCGATCCGCGCGGTGCACGACGGCCACGTGCTGTTCGCGCCCGAGGCGGCGGACGCGATGCTCGCCCCCGACCAGGGCGGCAAGGCCGCGGTCGCCCTCACCGAACGCGAGCGTGAGGTGCTGACGCAGATCGCCCGCGGCCGGTCCAACCGCGAGATCGCCCGTGCGCTCGTGGTGTCGGAGAAGACCGTGAAGACGCACGTCTCGAACATCCTGATGAAGCTCGGCCTGCAAGATCGCACCCAGGCGGCGCTGTACGCCGTGCGCCACGGGCTCGCGGAGCGGTGACTCCACAAGAAATCCACTTGTGATCCATGAGGCGTAAGGCGCGCCGGTCGAATATGTTGATGAAGCTCAGCAGTCGGCTGAGTGAACCGCACCGCCGAGGACGACATCGGAAAACATATGAGAGTTGCCATTCGCTACGCCGCGGGATCGGATGTCGGACGCGCCCGCGAGAACAACGAGGACTCGGCGTATGCGGGCCCATGGCTGCTCGCGGTCGCCGACGGCATGGGCGGTCACGTGGGTGGCGAGATCGCGAGCTCCCTCGCGATCCAGGCCCTCTCGGCGATCGACCACGAGGTCCCCCAGGCCAAGCTGGTCGAGGTCGTCGAGCGTGCCGTGCTCGCGGCCAACCAGGCGATCGCCCAGAAAGTCGAGGAAGAGCCCGCGCTCCAGTCCATGGGCACGACATGCACCGCCATGTTGTGGTCGGGTACGCACACGGCTCTCGCCCACATCGGCGACTCGCGGGCCTACATGCTGCGCGAGGGGATCCTCTACCAGATCACCGAGGACCACACGCTGGAGAAGATGCTCACCGGCGAGGACGGCGCGGCGCCCCACCTGGCCAACCGTCTGGTCCGCGTGCTCGACGGCAGACCCGAGCGCAAGCCCGACCTGTCGCTGCGCGAGGCCCTGCCGGGCGACCGCTACCTCCTGTGCTCCGACGGCCTGAGCGGGCCGGTCGACGCGGAGACGATGCACCAGGTGCTGACCGCCGAGTCCGACCCCGCCGCCGCCGTCGGCCGGCTCATCAGCGCGGCCAACCAGGGGGGCGGGCCGGACAACGTCACGGTGATCGTGGTGGACGTCGTCGCCGAGGGCGCGGAGGCCGCGGCCCCGGTCATCGTCGGCGCCGCCGAGGGCTGACACGCCCGCACTTCCGGTGCCGTACGGCCGACATCGTCGCACGGCACCGGATGAGCCCTTCTCCCAACTCGCGCCACCGCCTTCCCGAAGCCCAGTCAGGCGTCAAGGTCTCCAGCCGGTTACGTTCTCGAATCTTGCCTGGTATTTACTTGACCCGGACCCGGCATATTGCGGTATACGGGTCCACAAGCGCATAAGAGCACCATGAGGAGGGCGAAGGTTTGGACGTGGCACGGGGGCAGGTCGCGTCCCGAGCCCGAGGGCGGCCGGCCGACGTACTCGGTCGCGTGTTCGCCGCCTCTGGTGACGGCGCGCTCGGTGTAGTCCTTCGCGCAGGCGGCATGGCCACCGCGGCGGTGGTGGTGTCCGCCCTGCACCGAGTGCACGATCCCGGCACCCTGTGCCCGCTGCGGGCGCTCACCGGAGTTCCGTGCCCCCTCTGTGGCGGCACCACCGTGTTCATCGAGCTGGGTGCGGCGCATCCGGTCAAGGCGCTTCTCGCAAGCCCCGTCGTTCTCCTGGGCGCGATCGGACTGGCTACCGCTCCGCTCGGGTCCGGACGACGATGGTGGGCGCTCGATCCGCGCAGGCGTGCGTGGATCATCGGAGTGACGCTGGGGCTGTCATGGGTCTGGCAGCTCGCCCGTTTCGGGTTTCTGCCTCTTTGAAGTCAGTACTCATCATGGCGACTGCCGAGTCCGGTTTGGCGGACGGGCGTAATTTCAACAAAGGAGAAAGAGCGTGAGCACCCCCTACGACCCGTACGGCCAGGGTCAGCAGCAGCCGGGTTACGGTCAGCAACCCGGTTACGGGCAGCAGCCGGGCTATGGGCAGCAGCCCGGCTACGGCCAGCAGCCGGGCTACGGTCAGCAGCCCGGTTACGACCAGCAGCAGGGCTACGGCCAGCAGCCGGGGTACGGGCAGCAGCCGGGCTATGGACAGCAGCCCGGTTACGACCAGCAGCAGGGCTACGGCCAGCAGGGTTACGGTCAGCAGCAGGGCTACGGTCAGCAGCAGGCCTACGGCCAGCAGGGCTACGGCCAGCAGCAGGCCTACGGCCAGGGCTATGGCTCCGGCTACGGGCAGGTCCAGTACGCCAGCTGGGGCGCACGGCTCGGCGCGCGGTTCATCGACGGACTGATCGTCGGTATCCCGGCCGGCATCATCATGGGCATCATCAACGTGGCCGCCAAGAACCTCGCGGTGACTTACCTCTTCGAGCTGATCCTCCTCTTCGTCATCGCCGCCGCGCTCGGCCTCCAGGAAGCCAACAGCGGCCAGACGATCGGCAAGAAGGCCCTCAACATCAAGGTCGTCAGCGAGGCGACCGGCCAGCCCCTCGGCGGCGGCGCCGCCTTCGGCCGGCAGCTCTGCCACTCCACGATCGACGCCTGGGTGTGCATCCTCGGATTCCTCTGGCCGCTGTGGGACGACAAGAGCCAGACCTGGGGCGACAAGATCACCAAGGCCATCGTCGTCACGGCCTGAACATCGGACCCTCGCGCGGGCGTACTCCTTGGGGAGTGCGCCCGCACTTTTTTGGATAAGCGCCTTGGCTCGGCGCCTTCCGTCAGCGCACCGGGTCCAGGACGCTGTTGCAGGCGGCCACCTGCGCCCGCCGTACGGCCTTGTCCAGGTCGCGCAGGGCCTCGGTGCGGCGCTGGACCTGGGCGGACGACAGCGTGGCGCTCTCCGTGCCGCGCGCCAGGCCCACGACGACCGCCAGGCGGCCGGCCAGCGCCGCCACCCGGTGAGCACGCGCCGGGTAGCCGGGGGCGAGGCCGCCGACCTGCTCGTGGTGGTGTGACTCGCGCAACGCGCCCAGGGCCTCGGCGATCTCCGGCCGCCACTCCAGCGTGCCGTCGACGGTCATGAGCGACTCGGTCGCCTCGCGCACGGCGAGGGAGAGCTTGTGGTCGGCCTCGGGGAGCCCCGGCGTGTCCGCGACGGCCGAGCGCGCCTCGTGCACCGTCCAGCGAGTGCCGACGTAGGAGGAGCCACGGCGGTCCTCGGCCGGGATCAGGCCGAACGTCCGGTCGCCGATGGTCAGGAGTGCGGCCTCCTCGGCCTCGATCGCGGCGGCGTTGAACTCCGGCGGCCCGGTGAGGCCGAGCGGGTCGCCCGGCGCCGGCAGCGCGAGCCTGAACGCGGACAGACCGGCGACCCGGAAGGCCGCGAGACCACCGCGCAGCGGCGTCTCGCCGGGTTGGTCCGGGATGCCGGCGACGACGTGCGGGCCGCCGAGGCGTTCCACGGCATCGGCGGCCTCATCGAGCCCCACGTGGCCGGTCAGCCATGCGTTGCCCCAGGCGACGAGGACGGCCGAGGGGTGAGTGACACGCATGCGGTCAACCATAAGCCGTCCGAATGCCGTAGGTTCGTGCCGGAGACCCGCGCGAGTCCGGCGGCCCCTACCGCCTGCGGCTTCGTGCGCTTTCGTTGACGGCGAAGGGATGCGATGGCCGGAGAGGTACTCAGGCTCGAGGGCGTCGAGATCCGGCGCGAGGGGGCGACGCTGCTGCGCAACATCGACTGGACCGTGCAGGAGGACGAGCGATGGGTGATCATCGGTCCGAACGGCGCGGGAAAGACGACGTTGTTGCAGGTGGCGGGTGCGATGCTGTTCCCGAGCGAGGGCCGTGCCCAAATCCTGGGTGAACAGCTTGGTAAGACCGATGTGTTCGAGCTTCGGCCGCGCATCGGACTGTCGAGTTCGGCGGTGGCCGACCGCGTGCCGCCGGAGGAGAAGGTCATCGACCTGGTCCTCACGGCGTCGTACGCGATCATCGGCCGCTGGAAAGAAGAATATGACTCGACCGATGTGACGAGGGCCGTCGAACTGCTCGACGCGCTCGGCTGCGCCCACCTCATCCGGCGCCGCTTCTCCACCCTCTCGGAGGGCGAGCGCAAGCGCGTGTCGATCGCCCGTGCCCTCATGCCCGACCCCGAGCTGCTGCTGCTCGACGAGCCCGCCGCCGGGCTCGACCTCGGCGGCCGTGAAGACCTCGTCGCACGGCTGACGAGCCTGGCCGTCGACCGGCTGGCGCCGACGATGGCGCTCGTCACCCACCACGTCGAAGAGGTGCCCGAGGGGTTCACGCACGCGATGCTGCTCCGCCGCGGCTCGGTCATCGCCACCGGGAAGGTCGACGAGGTGTTCACCGACGAGCACCTGTCGAAGTGTTTCGGGCTGCCCTTGCGGATCGAGCGTCAGGAGGGACGCTGGCACGCGCGAGCCGTCAAGTCGTGATCAGCCGCCCCCTTCGTGAGGCCGCCCGATGACCCCTCTGCACGCCCTCGCCATCTTCGGCGCCGGGGTCGCTGCGGGCTGCATCAACGTCATCGTCGGCTCGGGATCCTTGATCACCTTTCCGGTGCTGCTCGGGCTCGGCTACCCGCCGGTCGTGGCGAACGTCTCCAACACCGTCGGCCTCGTTCCCGGCTCCGCCTCCGGGGCGTACGGCTACCGCCGTGAGCTGAACGGCCAGCGCGTCCGGGTGGTCCGCCTCGGGCTGGCGTCCGTGGTCGGCGCGCTCATCGGCGGCATGCTGCTGCTCGTCCTGCCCGCCTCGGCGTTCGAGGTGATCGTCCCGGCGCTGATCGCCGTGGCGTGCGTCCTCGTGGTCATCCAGCCGAAGCTGAGTGCCTGGCTCGGCGGCCGGCGCCGACATCCGCACGGCGGCCCCTGGCTGTGGCTCACGGTCCTGCTGAGCGGCATCTACGGCGGTTACTTCGGGGCCGCGCAGGGCGTCGTGCTGCTGGCGCTGCTCGGGATCTTCCTCGACGAGGATCTCCAGCGCGTGAACGCGGTCAAGAACGTCCTGGCCGGGGTGGTCAACGCCGCGGCGGCCCTGCTGTTCATCTTCGTCGCGCACGTGGACTGGTGGGCGGCGCTGTTCATCGCCGTCGGCTCGACGGCCGGAGGCCTGCTCGGCGCCTCGATCGGCCGCCGGCTGCCGCCGATCGTGCTGCGGGTCGTCATCGTCGTCGTCGGCGTGGCCGCCATCGTCAAGATGCTGTGACCGTTGCCTTCTGGTGAGCAAGCGTGAGCGTGCTGTGTTCCATTAGGCAGCCTCGCCTTCCGGCGGGGCAGTCCCGGTCTGACCAACACCAGCGGTGGTGTCGTGCCGGGTTGACGCTTCAGTGCCTGCTGCGTTGACCACTGGCGTGGTCGCGGTCTCCTGCGTGGCTCCACGTCCGTCTCCAACCCGGTGGTTGGCGGCCGGTCTACTCCCGGTACCGGTCCTCCTTCCACCCGTGTGCGGGGTGTCGCCGAGACGGGCGAGGTTGGTCGCGGCGTTGAGATCACGGTCGATCATCAGGCCGCAGTGCTCACACCCATAGGTCCGGTCGGCCAGGGTCAGGTTTGGTTTTCGCCTGCCGCAGGCCGAACAGGTCTTGGATGAGGGGTAGAAGCGGTCGGCTTCCACCAAGGTGGAGCCGTACCAGCGGGTCTTGTAGCCCAGCATCCGCCGTACCTGCGCGAGCGCGGCGTCCGCGAGTGCCCGGTTCAAGCCCCGTTTGTATGCGCCTCCGCTGCTGCGCATGCCGGACGCGTTCAGCCTCTCCACGACGATCACCTGATGGCGTTGCGCGAGGCCCGTGGTGGCCTTGTGCAGGACATCGCGACGTACCGCCGCCACACGGGCATGCGTTCTCCCGATCCGACCCTGGGTCCGCCGCCACCGCCTCGACGGCTCCCGTTTCACCCGCGTCTTCAGGTCGTAGGGGCCGATCTGCCGGGCAGCCTTGCGTTGCAGCGCCCGCAACCGATCCTGGGCCGCCGTGAGTGACTTCGGTGCAGGCGTCCGGGAAACCTCACGCCCCCGGTCCTGACGCTGATCATGCGAAGACACCCGCGCATACACCACCACCCGGCCACCCGCTGCCGCCAGCGCCACATCCACCCAGATCGTCCCCGATGCCAGTCGCCGAGCAGGCACCGGCATCCGACCCTCCCGGAACCACCGATACGCCGTCTCCGGACGCACACCCTGCTTCCGCGCCCACTCAGCCCAACTTCACCGCACTCACAAAAACACGTTCGATCACGTTTGCTCACGAAACGCCGAACAGTTCGGAACCCTCCGGCGGAGGATCCGCGCGGTCTCCTCGTCGGCGGGCAAGAACGCCTCCAGCCGGAGCTCGGCCAAGGTGACGTCGACGGCGGTCGCGAACGAGGTCACCGTCGTGACCAGCCGGAGCTCGCCTTCGTCGCAGCGCAGGCGCAGTGGCACCGCGAAGCCGACGTAACCGGGCACGCCGGGCCCGTACGGCAGCGGCGGCACGTACTCCTCCAGCTCGGCGATGAACGCGTCGAGGCGGTCGTCGGGACTCCTGAGCGCCAGGGCACGTAGGGCCTCGACGATGTGCCGGCCCCACTCGGGCAGGTTCGCCACGCGCCGTGCCAGCCCCTCGGGGTGCAGCGCGAGCCGGAGCACGTTGACGGGCGGCTCCAGCAGGTGCGCGGCGGCGCCCTCGGTGAGCACGGTGACGGCGGCGTTCGCGGCGACCAGCTCGCCGTACGGCCGCACGACGAGGGCCGGGTACGGCAGGTGCCCCTCCAGGACCCGGCCGATCGCCTCGCGTACGGGACGCAGCTCGGGTGCGTCGAGACGGGACTCGGCGAACACCGGGGCGTACCCGGCGCTGAGCAGCAGGGCGTTCCGCTCGCGCAGCGACAGCTCCAGCGACTCGGCGAGCCGCAGCACGATGGCGCGGCCGGGCCGTGAGCGCCCCCGCTCCATGTAGCTGAGGTGCCGCTGCGTCGTGCCGGCGCGCAGCGCGAGCTCCAGCTGGCTCCAGCGCCGTGCCGTACGCCATCGCCGCAGCTCACGCGCGAACCCGTTGGTCTCCATCACCGCCAGCATGCCCCAGTCGTATCCGGTCGCGACGCCGCTCGTCGATTCCCCGTGAGGTATTGCCGGGCGGCCGGGGGATCCCGAGCATGAGCCGCCATGAGCGATGAGAAGTCATACACGAGGGTTGTGATCACCGCCGACGGCGGATCCGCGTTCGAGGACGCCGCGCTGGTCCTCACCGAACGGCTGATCGGCTCGGGCGTGCCGCCGATGTCCACCGCCGGGATGTCGGCGGCGAGCGGCGTCACGTACCTGCGCAGCGCGGACTTCGACAGCGAGCCGCACCCCGCTCCGCGGGAGCAGTGGGTCGTGATGGTGCGGGGCGTGATCGAGGTGGAGGTCAGCGACGGCTCCCGGCGGCGGTTCGGGCCGGGTGACCTGGTGCACGTGTCGGATACGACGGGGTCCGGGCACGTCACGACCGCGGTGGGGGAGCCTCCGTTCGAGGCCCTGTTCGTGCCCGGCGGTCCCTGAGATCTCGCCTGGTAAGGCCGGTTCCGGACCGGTTGAACGCTGCCATCGGAGGGTAATAATCGAATAGACGTTCGAGAAGGGTGCGGTCATGAAGGGCGACAGGGTCGAGATCATGATCGACGCCGGCGGCGCGACGCGCACGTACGAGGTGGCCGCCACGCGTGCGGGCAGGCGTGTCGAGGTCGTCACCCGGCGGGGGGTCGTGGAGGTGACCGAGGTGACCCGCACCGGCACGCCCGTGCGCACCGCGCGCTTCATGGCCAGCCGCGTCCTGGCGCTGGTCGAGCACCCCTTCAACGACCGCAGGGAGCCATCGGCGCCCCGGCCCGGCGAGGCCTGAGGGCGCCGATGATCTAGCATGGCGCGTGCTCCTCCCAACCACGATCCTGGAGACGGCCATGCGTGTTGCCTCCCCGCTCGCCGCCGGTGTCGCGGGCCTGCTCGCGGCCACCCTGTCGGCACCCACCACGGCCGTCGCCGCGTCACGTGGCGGCACGACCCATGCCTGCTCCGCGTCGGTGGACATCGACGGGTTCTCCGACGCCCTCGACAAGACCACCTTCGACGGCGTCTACGTCGGGAACCTGTCGGCCCTCGCCGTCGACCGCGGTGGGCGCATCGCGGCTCTGTCGGACCGCTCGTCGCTGTTCAGCCTGGACGCCCGCACGCTGCGGCCGGTCGGCGTCGTGAACCTCGCCGACGAGAACGGCGCCGCGCTCGACTCCGAGGGCCTGGCCGTCGACCGCGACGGCACCCGCCTGATCACATCCGAGACCGAGCCGTCGATCCGCCGCTACAGCCGGACCGGGAAGATCCTGGACCGGCTCCCGGTGCCGGACGCCCTGCGGGTCGCGCCGGCCGGACGCGCCTCCGGCAACCTCACCTTCGAGGGGCTCACGATGGAGCCCGGCGGGCGCACGCTGGTCGCCTCGATGGAGGGGGCGCTCTCCGGCGACGACGCCGACCTCGTGCGCGTCCAGACGTGGCGACGCGCCGGGTACGGCCGTGACTTCCGGCTCTCCGCCCAGTACGGCTACCGCGTCGACTCCGGCCTGGGCATCTCCGACATCACGGCGACGCCGGACGGGCGGCTGCTGGTGCTGGAGCGCGGTTTCACGAGCGGTGTCGGCAACACGATCCGGCTCTACCTCGCCGACCCCCGGCACGCCACGGACGTCAGCCGTACGGAGAACCTGACCGCCGGGCCGGGCGTGCGCCTCATCGGCAAGTCGCTGCTCGCCGACCTCGGCGACTGTCCCTCGCTCGGCGCGACGGCCAGGCAGCCGCAGCCCAACCCGCTGCTCGACAACGTCGAGGGCATCACGATCACCGGTCGTGCCCCGGGCGGACGTCTGCGCCTGCTGCTGGTCAGCGACGACAACCAGAACCCGGCGCAGATCACCCGCCTGTACTCCCTGACCGTACGGCTGCCCCGGAGCTGAGGTCAGCGGGCGGGACGCACCTGGATCATCCCGCTCTCGAGGACCCGCGTCTCGAAGGCGGGCTGGCGGCCGGTGGCCGGGCCGTGCACCACGGTGCCGTCGCTGACCTGGAACGTGCTGCCGTGCCAGGGGCAGATCACGCAGATCTCATCGTCCACCCGGACCATGCGCCCCTGGTGCAGCGGCCCGTCGAGGTGGGTGCAGCGGTCGGCGAGCACGTAGACGTCTTCGCCGTAGCGCAGCACGAACAGGCTGATGTAACCCAGCGTGCGGTGGACCGGCCAGCCCTCGGGCAACTCGTCCAGCGGGCACAGGTCGTGCCAGCCCAGCGGCCCCAGGTGAGTGATCGACTCGGCGTGGCTGGCGCCCGCGCCGAGCCGGAAGGCCAGGTGGCCGCCGAGATAGGTGCCGCCGAACAGCGCCGCGAGCCCGGCGAGGCCCAGCACCTTGCCCTGGCGTGTACGGCCGCGCAGGCGGGCGAGCAGCGACGCGGCGAACAGGCCGGTGGCGGCGGTCGTGCCGATCGAGTGCACGATGCCGACGCGCTGCTGTTCGATGTGGAGCGAGGACCAGTCGGCCGCGCCGGTGAGCGCCGCCGGCACCGCGCTCGCCAGCCCGGCGGCCAGCAGCACCTGCGAGGCCCGATCGGTGTCGGGGAACAGGTCGAGCGCCGACGCCGCCATCCAGCAGCCGACCGGGACGTCGGTCAGCGGTGGATGGGCCGGGTGGCCGAGTGGCACCCCGTGCAGAAGGTCTCTGACGGCCCCCGGCGGCAGGAACCGCAGGAGGAACCCGGTGAGCCCACGGGCCGGCCGGTCGAGGACATGAGCGTGCTCCAGATCCTCGGCGACCTTGAGTGGGCGGGGGACGGTCAGGGACCTGGAGATCCTGCTCACCCGCTGACGGTTCACCGCACCTCCTCGGATGGCTCTGCTTTGGACATTAGTCTGCCGCGCCACCTGGGCACCATGCGGGGTCACGTACAGCCGGGCTCGCTCCAGGAGCCGCCCACCTGTGCAGACGATTTACACCGTTGTCAGGGGTTCCACGAGTTGAAGGAAGCCAAACCCGTTAAAGCGTCCGTATTACGGCACCTTCTGGGTCTCGCGTGATTAACGCCGCTCGTTTATCTTTGAAGGGTCCGTGGATGAAATCCCCCGGTATCCCAGGGTGGTAACGATGCGCAGGCTCGAGGCCGAGTTCCCCGGCTGGCGGCTGTGGATCAGCGACACCGGCCGGTGATGGGCCTTCCGCACCGACGCCAGCGCTCTCACCATCGAGCAGCTGCGCGCCGGCTGCCGGCTGATCGTCCAGGCGGACACCTCCGACGCGCTGTACACCGAGATCCGCGCGGAGATCGAGGCCGAGCGGCGCGTGGCCTCCCAGGCGTCGTGAAAGGTCCCTTTTCGGGCTCGTCGCCCCGAAGTGAGTGGTCACGCAGTGTGATCGTGACCCAACAGAAAGGGTAAAGAGCGAGAAAAGGGCGGTCCGCCGTGCGGGCCGCCCCTTCCTCGGGGGACGGGGGTCTCAGCGGCCGTTGACGCCCAGGCCCTTGGCGACGTCGTCGCCCAGGGGCTTGGCGACGTTGCGCCAGTACTCCACGACCCGTGCCTTCATCTCGGCGGTGACCTCCGGGCGGGAGGCGTGGCCGACGATGTTGCTCGCGAGGTTGGCGCGGTCGGTGTCGGACAGGACGTTCTCGTACAGCGCGCGCGGCTGGCCGTAGTCGTCGTCCTCGGCGTGCAGGGTGTACGCGGCCCGGACGAGCTCACCGGTGACGCTGTAGCTCTCGTGCTCGTACAGCGACGGGTCGGCCTGCGGCCCGCCGGCGGTGTTCGGCGCGTACACCGGGTCGCCGTGGTTCTCGTACCGCATGGCGCCGTCCTTGCTGTAGGAGTGGACGGGCACCTTCGGCCGGTTGACCGGCAGTTGCAGGTAGTTCGGGCCGATCCGGTAGCGGTGGGCGTCCGGGTAGGAGAACAGCCGGCCCTGGAGCATCTTGTCGGGGCTCGGCGCGATGCCCGGCACCATGTTGGCCGGCTCGAACGCGGCCTGCTCGATCTGGGTGAAGTAGTCGTCCGGGTTGCGGTTCAGGACGAACCTGCCGATGGTGATCGGAGGGTAGTCGGCGTGCGGCCAGACCTTGGTCAGGTCGAACGGGTTGAACCGGTAGCCGGCCGCGTCCTCGAACGGCATGACCTGCACCTGCACCGTCCACGACGGGTGCTCGCCCGCGTTGATGGCCTGGCTCAGGTCACGGACGTGGTAGTCGCGGTCGAGCGCCGTCTGTTCGGCGGCCTCGGCGTCCGTGAAGTTCTTGATGCCCTGATCGGTCTTGAAGTGGTACTTCACCCAGAACTTCTCACCCGCGGCGTTGATCCACATGAAGGTGTGGCTGCCGTAGCCGTTCATGTGGCGCCAGGAGTACGGCGTGCCGCGGTCCGTCATCAGGAGGGTCACCTGGTGCGCGGACTCGGGGCGCAGGGTCCAGAAGTCCCACTGCATGTTGTGGTCGTGCAGGTGGTTGTCGGACCGGCGCTTCTGCGAGTGGATGAAGTCGGAGAACTTCGAGGGGTCGCGGATGAAGAAGACCGGCGTGTTGTTGCCGACGAGGTCGTAGTTGCCGTCCTCGGTGTAGAACTTCAGCGCGAAGCCGCGCGGGTCGCGGACCGTGTCGGGAAAGCCGAGCTCGCCGGCGACCGTGGAGAACCTCAGCAGCAGGTCGGTGCGGGCGCCCTTCTGGAAGAGCTTCGCCTTGGTGAACTGGCTGACGTCCTCGGTGATCTCCATGAAGCCGAAGGCGCCACCACCCTTGGCGTGAACCACGCGCTCGGGCACCCGCTCGCGGTTGAACTGCGCCATCTTCTGGATCAGGTAGTGATCCTGGAGCAGCAGCGGTCCGTTCGGCCCCACCGACAGGGAGTCGTGGTCACTGGGCGCCGGGATGCCGGCGTCGGTGGTGGTGATGGGCCTTTGGTCAGTCATGCGTATTTCCTCCCTCAGCGCCCCGACGGCAGTCAGGGCAGAAACCCCAGAAGGTGACGTCCGCCTCGTCCACCAGGAATCCGGCGTCATCGGCGGGTTCGAGGCATGGCGCCTCCCCGGCCGCGCAGTCGACGTCCGTGACGTGGCCGCACTCTCGGCAGACGAGGTGGTGGTGGTTGTCTCCGACCCGGCACTCGAAACGCGCCGGGCTTCCCGCGGGTTCGATCCGCCGTACGAGCCCGGCCGCGGTGAACGCGTGCAAGGCCTCGTAGACGGCCTGGAACGACACGTGGCCGAGCCGCTCGCGCACCCGGGAGGTGACCGCGTCGACGTCCAGATGGTCGCCGGCGCGCACCGTGTCGAGGATGGCGAGCCGGGCGGCCGTCACCCGTAGCCCCGTACGGCGCAGCTCCGCGGAGGAGTCGCGCGGGTGTTCCGTGTCCCTCACATGACCGAGAGTACGCACTAAACCTGAATCATTCAAGACAACGAGTGATACTGGTTTGAGTTGGGCGCCGGACGACGGATTCGCAGGTCAGGGGCGGAGTGGATAATCCGCCTAGGATGCGGGGCTTCGGCCTGGGTTGAGTCTCAGAGGGCCGCGACGAGCCGGGAGATCTCCTCTTCGGTGTTGTAGTAGTGGACCGACGCGCGGACGCGGGGCGGCGGTGTGGCGCCGCCGTCGTACCGGTAGCTCTGCGCGGACAGCCGTACGTTGATCTTCTGCCGGGCGAGCGCGGCGACGATGTCCGCCGGGGCGTGGCCCTGCCGGGTGAAGGTCACGATGCCCGACCGGCGCGCGCCCCGGTCGTGGACCGTGACGCCGGGCACCTCCGTGAGGGCGGCGCGCAGCGTCTCCGCCAGCGCCGTCACCCGGCGTTCGATCTCCTTCGGCCCGAGCGCGTGGGCGTAGTCCGCCGCGGCCCCGAGCCCGAGCTGGAGCGCCGCCGACCGCTCGTGGCTCTCGAGCCGGCGGGCGTCGTCGCGCATCGTGTAGGAGTCCGGCCCGGTCCACTCGGCGCCGCGGTCGTCCAGGAAGGTCGGGGCGATCGCCTCCAGCGCGGCCCGCCGTACGTAGAGGAAGCCCACGCCGCGCGGCCCGCGCAGGAACTTGCGGCCCGTGGCCGACAGGAAGTCACACCCGATCTCGTTCACGTCCACCGCGAGCTGCCCGACGGACTGGCAGGCGTCGACGAGGAACAGCGCGCCCGACGCGCGGGTCAGGCGGCCGATCTCGGCGACCGGGTTGACCAGCCCGTCGTGGGTCGGCACGTGGTTGACCGCGACGAGCCGTACGTCGTCGTCCAGTGTGGCGGCGAGCGCGTCGAGGGAGACCTGGCCGTGCTCGTCGTCGGGCAGGACCTCGACCTTGATGCCGCGGTCGCGGGCCGCGTGCAGGAACGCGATCGCGTTGCTGCCGTACTCGCTGGAGGAGGTGAGCACCCGCTCGCCGGGCCGGAAGCGCATGCCGTAGAAGGCCGTGTCCCAGGCGCGCGTGGAGTTCTCGGTGATGGCGATCTCGTCCGGACCGGCGCCGATGAGCCGGGCCAGGGAGTCGTACACGTCGGTCAGCCGGTCCATCGCGGCATCGGCCGCCTCGTACCCGCCCATCAACGCCTCGGCGTCTAGGTGGGCACGGATCGTGTCCAGTACCGGCCGTGGCTGGAGCGACGCCCCGGCATTGTTGAAATGGACAACCTCCGCGCAACCCGGTGTTTCCCCACGAAGACGTGCAATATCCAGCAAATCGCCCCTCCTGATACGGCGGCCTTCCCCGCACGTTACGTGGCTGCGAAGGAGCGTCAAGGGCCGCGGACGTGGCATTCTGTGCGATCTACCCCAAGGTGGTGACTGTGATGCGGCGATTTTCGCTGCCCATCGCCGTGGCCGTGGCGGCCACGCTTGCGGCCGGCGCGGCGGCATGCAGTGACAAGAGCGACGCGAAGATGCCGCCGATGAAGCTGACCCCGTCGGCGCACGGTTCGCCGTCGGCGCGAGTGGAGGCGGCCAAGGAGCCGATCACCATCGCGTTCGCCGGCGACACGCACTTCTACGCCCAGCTCACCGCCCGGCTGGCCAACCCGCGCACCGCGCTCGGGTCGACCATCCCGTGGTTGAAGAAGGCCGACTTCACCATCGCCAACCTCGAGACGGCGATCACCACGCGAGGGACGAAGGCCCCCAAGCAGTACAACTTCCGCGCACCCGCCAGCGCGTTCACCGCGCTCAAGGCGGCCGGCATCGACGTGGTGTCCATGGCCAACAACCACGGGATGGACTACGGCCGGGTGGGCCTCGCCGACTCGCTCGCGGCGATCAAGCGATCCGGCTACCCGGTCGTCGGCATCGGCAAGAACGCCGCCGAGGCGTACAAGCCGTACTACGCGACGGTCAAGGGCACCCGGATCGCGGTGATCGGCGCGACGCAGGTGCTCGACGACAACCTGATCAGCGCCTGGTCGGCCACGAACACCCAGGGCGGCCTCGCCTCGGCCAAGAACGCCCCGCGCCTGGTCCAAGAGGTGCGCAAGGCGCGTAAGCAGGCCGACGCGGTCATCGTCTACCTGCACTGGGGCCAGGAGCTCCAGCCATGCCCGCTGCCGCGCCAGAAGCACCTCGCGAACCAGCTCGTCCACGCGGGCGCCGACGTGATCGTCGGCGGCCACGCCCACATACCGCTGGGCGGCGGGTTCTTCCACGGCCGCTACATCGACTACGGCCTGGGCAACTTCTTCTTCTACGCCGCCAGCGGGAAGACCGCCGACACCGGGATCCTCGAGCTGACGCTCAGCGGGCGCAAGGTGCTCAAGGCGCAGTGGCGGCCCGGAACGATCTCCGGCGGCGTGCCCCGGCTGCTCACCGGCTCCGCGCGGGTGCGGGCACTGAGCAAGTGGAACGCCCTACGCGGCTGTACGGGGCTGACCGCCCGGCCCTGACGCGGCGACGAGGTTGTCTCCGTAGAAGGCCGCGAGTCTCTCGACGGCCTGGCCGACGTGCTCGGGCCGGTCGTACAGGTCATAGTGACTTGCGCCGTCGATGACGAACAGGTCCTTCTCGCAGGTCGCCCGTTGGAAGAGTTCGTGTCCGTCCTGGTAGGAACCGAACTCTCCGAGTCTGTTCCCCACGATGATCTGCAGAGGCTGCGTCAACAGCTCTTCCACCAGGTGAAAGGCGTCGAACGCGAGCACTGATGCCACGCTGGTGAAACGGAGCTGATTGGCCGCCCGCTCGTGCCGGCCTCGCGGAGTCCGGTAGTAGTCGACGGCCTCGAGCGAATCGAGACCGGTGATACCTGCCTCCTCCGCCTCTTTCGGGCTGTTGGGAATCCAGTTCGTGATCAGTGGTTCTCCTCCGCGGGCCTCCAACGTGCGCTGCCTCCCGACCGCTTCCAGCATTTCGATCGCGGAGCCCGCACCACCGGCTTCCCGGCGGGCTCTGCCGATGTTGACCGCCGCGACCGTGCCGACCGCCCTGATGCGGTGTTCCGTCATGGCCGCGTTGACCGCGTACCCACCTCCGGCGCAGATGCCGAGTACGCCGATCCGGTTTTCATCGACATAGCTCAGCGTCGTCAGGAAGTCGACGGCGCATCGAATGTCCTCCACGCGGGCGGCCGGGCGCTCCACATGTCTCGGCTCGCCGCCGCTTTCGCCCTGGAAGGAGGCGTCGAAGGCGAGCGCCACGTATCCCTTGTCCGCCATGCGTGCGGCATAGATTCCCGCCGTCTGCTCTTTCACGCTGCTTCCCGGATGGACGCAGACGATCGCCGCGTATTTCTTGCTCTCCTCGAAGTCGTCGGGAACATGGATCACCCCCGCGATGTCGAGGCTTCCGTTCTTGAAACTGATATTCCTCATTGCGGACCTTGCCTTCGGCTACTGCGTTTCACTGCTCCGAAGGCGAGTCTGGCCGCGTCGCGGCGGACTGTGAATGCTCGAGAGTGGTGGATTCTTGCGCTAGAGTCCGGCGGATGATGCCGGACCCTCTCTCCGAGATGCTCGCGCTGGTCGACGCCCGCTGCCTGATCACCGGCGAGCTCCGAGCCGGTGGAGAGTGGGCGTTCCGGTTCCAGCCCGATGTCCAGGTCAAGCTGGACGCCATCGTCCGGGGCTCCTGCTGGCTGATCGTCGATGACGGCCCTCCGTCGCGACTCGTCGCCGGAGACGCCGTCGTGTTCAACGGTGTCGGCTCCGCGGTGCTCTGCAGCGACCCGCGGCTACGGTCCGAGGCGACGGAGGTCCTCGCCGCGAAGGACGATTCGTGCAGTCGGCTCGGCAGCGGCGACGAGGTCGCGATCATCGGTGGGCACGTGGACCTCGACCCGGCCGCGGCGGGTCTCTTCACCTCGGCTCTGCCCAGCGTGACCCACGCGAGCGCGTCCAGCGCCGAGGCGGCGGAGATGCGTCACCTGCTCGAGCGGATCATGGAGGAGACCGAGAGCGCCCACCCGGGCGCACGCTTCGCCATCGATCAGCACGCGCAGCTCCTTCTGCTCCAGGTCCTTCGCATCGGCCTTCGACGTGACGCCGCCTCACACCCTGGCTGGCTTCGCCTGCTCTCGGATCCGCAACTGCGTCCGGCCGTGTCTCTCATGCATGCCGACCCCGCCCGCTCCTGGGGGCTCGCCGACCTGGCGACGGCCGCGGGGATGTCGCGCAGTCATTTCGCCCACCGGTTCCGCGAGGTCTCGGGCCAACCTCCGCTCACCTACCTGTCGCACTGGCGTGTCCGCCTCGCCTCGCGGGCCCTCCGCGAATCCGACACGACGGTCGCCACACTGGCCGAGCGCCTCGGGTACGCCTCGGAGAGCTCATTCAGCCACGCGTTCTCCCGCATCGTCGGCGTGTCCCCGAGCCGGTATCGACGCGGTACGGGGCCGGCCGTCCGGTCCTGAGGCGGCGATCAGGTCGCGGTACCACGCGTAGGAGGTGCGCGGTGTCCGGCGCTGCGTCGCGTAGTCGACGTGGACGAGGCCGAACCTCGGGTGGTAGCCCTCGGCCCACTCGAAGTTGTCCAGGAGCGACCAGACGTAGTAGCCGCGCACGTCAACGCCGTCGTGCATCGCGGCACGTACGGCGTCGACGTGGGCGGACAGGTAGTCGATGCGCGGCCGGTCGTCGAGCGCCTCGTCGTAGGAGCAGCCGCTCTCGGTGATCTGGATCGGCGGTAGCGCGTCGCCGTACCGGCTCTTCAGCGTGGTCAGCAGCCGGTGGAGCGCTTCGGGGACGACCGGCCAGCCCATCCCGGTCACCGGCGGCGACCCCGGCACCTCGGTCATCGTGAACGGCAGCACGTCACCCTCGGCGGGCGCCGCGATGCCGACCGGGTTGTAGTAGTTGACACCCAGGACGTCGATGGGCGCGGAGACGACCGCGAGGTCGCCGTCGCGTACGTGCGGCAGCTCCGCGCCGAGGTCCGGGTAGCCGCCGCGCAGGAGCGGGTCGGTGAACTGCCAGTTCAGCAGGTTGTCGAACGCCTCAGTGGCGGTGGCGTCCTCCGGTCGGTCGCTCGCCGGCTGCCCGGGCGTGTAGTTGTTGGTGATCCCGATCGACCGGGCGCCGGCGCCGCGCAGCGCCTCCACGGCGAGGCCGTGCCCGAGGAGCTGGTGGTGCGCGACGGGCAGCGCGCCGAGCATGAGTGCCCGGCCGGGGGCGTGCACGCCGAACGCGTAGCCGTAGGCCATGACGACCGTCGGCTCGTTCAGGGTTATCCACAGCGCGACGCGGTCGGCCAGCCGTTCGGCGACGATCGCGGCGTACTCGGCGAACCGCGCGGCCGTGTCGCGGTTCAGCCATCCGCCGGCGTCCTCGAGCGGCTGGGGGAGGTCCCAGTGGAACAGCGTCGCCGTGGCGTTCAGGCCGCGCTCGGCGAGCCCGTCCACGAGCCGGTCGTAGAAGTCCAGACCCTTGGTGTTGACCGGCCCGGACCCGTCCGGCTGCACGCGCGGCCACGCGATGGAGAACCGGTACGCGTTCGCACCCAGGCCCGCGATCAGGTCGAGGTCCTCGGGCCAGCGGTGATAGTGGTCGCAGGCGACGTCGGCGTGGTGGCCGTCGCGGATCCGTCCCGGTTCGCGGCAGAAGGTGTCCCAGACCGAGACGCCCCGGCCGTCCTCACCGGTCGCTCCCTCGATCTGGAACGCCGCCGTGGCGACACCCCACTGGAACTCGGACGGCGACCCCAGGACCGGTGTCATCGCGACCTCCCGGAAATGTGAGGAGGTTTCGGATCCTACGGGGCCGGTGTGCCACTGGAAAAGGCATGATTGTGGGTGTGACGACGGATACCTCGGCACTGAGGCGCCGGCCCGCTCAGCGACGCAGCGCCGAACGGGTGCAGCGCATGCTCGACGCCTGCGCGGACATCCTGGAGGAGAACGGCTACGACGGCCTCTCCACGACCAAGGTCGCCCAGCGCGCGGACGTCGCGATCGGCTCGGTCTACCAGTTCTTCCCCGACAAGCGGGCGATCGCGCAGCAACTCGCCCTGCGCAACCTGGAGATGTTCGGCGAGCGGGTGGCCCGCGCCCTGGCCGAGGGCGACTTCCCGCACTGGTACGACGCGGTCGGCACGGTCATCGAGATCTTCGTGGACATGCACCGCACCGTCCCCGGCTTCCGGGTGCTGCGCTTCGGCGACATCGCCGACGTCCGCCTCCTGGCCGACGGCGAGGAGAACAACGCGGTCGTCGCCGACCGCCTGCGCGCCCTCCTGGTCGAGGCGTTCGCAGTACCCGACACCGAGGAGTTCTCCCGCGCCCTCGCGGTAGCGGTGGAGGCCGCCGACGCGGTGCTGAAACTGGCCTTCCGCATCGAACGCGACGGCGACCCGGCCCTGCTCGCGGAAGCCGAACAGCTGATCACGGGCTACCTGGCCCGCCACTTCGAACCCTGAGCGAGCCCTGACGGGCGAGCCCTGGTGAGGGGTCCCCTCACCGTGCCAGAGCAGGGTCCGGGGGCCCCTCACAAGCGGCTGATCCGGCCCCGGCGGGCCGGATCAGCCGCGTCAGACGCGTCAGCGGCGGACGAGGCGCCACACGCCGGGCAGGAGGCCCGCGGCGAGTAGCACCTTCAGTGCGTCACCGATGAGGAACGGGCGGACGCCCATCGACAGGGCGGAGCCGAAGCCGGAGTGGGTCATGGCCATCAGCCACGGCACGCCGACGGCGTAGATGAGGACGGTGCCCAACGTCATCGTCAGGACGGTGCGCAGCGGCGAACGGTCACCGCCACGCGCGGCCAGGGCGCCCACAGCCGCGCCCGCGAGTACGAACCCGAGGATGTAGCCGAACGAGGCGAAGTGCCAGCCGGAGGGGGCGCCCGGGGCGAACCACGGCACACCGAGCGCGCCCGCGAGCGCGTACAGGGCCATCGCGATGGCCGAGCGGTTCAGCCCGAGCGCGGCGCCGGAGAGCAGCACGGCGAACGTCTGCCCGCTCACCGGCAC
Source organism: Actinoallomurus oryzae (assembly GCF_039541955.1). Taxonomy (NCBI): domain Bacteria; kingdom Bacillati; phylum Actinomycetota; class Actinomycetes; order Streptosporangiales; family Thermomonosporaceae; genus Actinoallomurus; species Actinoallomurus oryzae. The sequence goes on from NZ_BAABHF010000039.1 coordinate 88,845, forward strand.
CGGGGTACCCGGCACCGGCACACTGATCTGCGCGGCGATGCCGACGAACGCGGCCGCGCCGAGGACGAGAGCGACGTCACGGACGAGGCGGCCCGGGACGAGGTCGCCGAGCACCGCCGGACGTGCCACTGCAGCCTGGGTGTTGGACACGTGGAACCTTCCTTTCGGGGGCTAACCGGACAATTGTCGCCCGAGCCGGTGGGCAAGGCGCTCGGCGGCCCCGCCAAATATCCGTGCTCACCGTTTGTGCGGCGACGCCTACCGGTCATCAACCTCGGCCGCTCCGGGGACGAAGGGTCGTACGGCGTATGAGGACGCGGCGCATCGTGCCGTATGTCTACCTTCAGGGCATGGCCCACGATCTCCAGTTCGACCCTGACCGGCCCGATGTCTGGATCTGGCTACAGGCCTGGTACGTCGCCCAGTGCGACGGCGATTGGGAACACGGCCACGGAATCACCATCACGACTCTGGACAATCCGGGCTGGCACGTGACCATCGACCTCACGGACACCGGCGTCGCGCCCGAGGCCTACACCCGCCGCGAAGTCCGCCGCAGCGAAGACGACTGGTGCATCACCTGGACCGAGAACGCCACCTTCCAAGCCGCCTGCGGACCCGCCAACCTGGCCGAAGCCATCCACGAATTTCGCCTCTGGACGACCAGCCAGGCCCAAGGCTCATTCATCGTTGACGGGTCGTGAATCGCTCGCAGCGCCCGGGTAGCCTCGGCTCGTGGTGAGTGAAGTGATCCCTGATCGGGCCACCGCGTACGGCGAGCGTGTTCGTCGGCGGCTTACCGAGGAGATGGCGATCTGGCTGACGACCGTCGGGCGTGACGGCACTCCGCAGCCGAATCCCGTCGGGTTCCTCTGGGACGGCGGGGACAGCGTGCTGATCTACAGTCAGGCGAACGCCCGGCGGCTCGCGAACATCCGGCGGCAGCCGCGGGTCTCGCTCAACTTCGACGGTAACGGCGGCGACGACATCGTCGTGCTCACCGGCACCGCCGAAATCCTGGACGGCCACCCGGCGGTGCCCGACAACCCCGCGTGGCTGGAGAAGTACGGCGCGGCCATCAACGCGCGGTTCGGTGACGCCGCGAGCTTCGCGGAGAGGTTCTCGGTGCCGGTCCGCATCCACCTCACCCGCGTCCGCGGCTTCTGACGCGCCTGGTCATCGCCCTCGAGGCCGCCGGGCGCGATGGCGTGCAGGCCCGCGACGAGTTCGTCGCCGAACGCGGCCGCCAGATCCAGGCCATGCTCGACCGCGCCCGTACGCGCGGCGAACACCCGCCCGAGGGCCTGGACGTCCTCGACCACGTCCTGGCCCCGATGTACATCCGCGTCCTGTTCGGAGCGGGGCCGCTCACCCCCGAGTACGCCGACACTCTCGTCGACCGCCTTCTCCACATCGCCCGGCCGGGCGCGACCTCGGTGGACCGCTGAGGCACTCCCAGCGCTTCCGCGTCGGCCGCGAAATAAAGTTGCTTCCGGCAACCAAATGATGGATACTTGCCTCAGGCAACCAAACGCCGTGTGGTCGCCGGGGCATCAGAGGACGGGTGCCCCGAGCCGCTCACGCGGCCGGGCCGACCGGAAGTGGTGATCAGGACCCACCGTCGCACCGTCGGTTGCCGGCAGGCACGTCGCTGAGCTCTTCGGCCCCCTCGCCGGGCTCACGCGAGCAGCCGCCACGTAGCGAACACCGTCCCCACCCCGGACTCTTCGGGCGGAAAGGAGTTTGATGGCAACCGCAGCACCGGCCGAGGTGCGGGCGGCGGCACCGGATTCAGGTGTCCCGATGTCCCATCGGCAGATCATGGAAGCTCTATCCGGGCTGCTGCTCGGCCTGTTCGTGACGATCCTGTCGTCCACCGTCGTGTCGAACGCGCTGCCGACGATCATCGCCGATCTGCACGCGAGCCAGACCACCTACACCTGGGTGATCACCGGGACGCTGCTCTCGATGACGATCACGACCCCGATCTGGGGCAAGCTCGCCGACCTGGTGAGCAAGAAACTCCTGATCCAGCTCGCCCTGGTGATCTTCGTCGTCGGCTCGGCCATCGCCGGCCAGGCGCACAGCCCCGCGATGCTCATCGCGGCCCGGGTCGTTCAGGGCCTCGGCGCCGGTGGTCTCAGCGCCCTCGTTCAGGTGATCATGGCGGCGATGATCACGCCGCGTGAGCGTGGTCGCTACTCCGGCTACACGGGCGCGGTCTTCGCCCTGGCGACCGTCGGCGGCCCGCTCATCGGCGGTGTCATCGTCGACACCTCTTGGCTCGGCTGGCGGTGGTGCTTCTACGTGGGCGTGCCGTTCGCCGTCATCGCGCTGATCGTCCTGCAGAAGACCCTTCACCTGCCGGTGGCCAAGCGCAAGGTCAAGGTCGACTGGCTCGGCGCGACGCTGTTCTCCGGCGCGGCCGCCCTGCTGCTGCTCTGGGTCTCGTTCGCCGGTGACAAGTACGACTGGCTGTCGTGGCAGACCGCCGCGATGGTCGGCGGCGCGGTCGTCCTGGCGGTGCTGTTCGTCGTGGCGGAGACCTTCGCGAGCGAGCCGATCGTGCCGCTGAAGCTGTTCCGCATCCGCACGCTGTCCCTGTCCACGCTGGCCAGCCTCTTCGTCGGTGTCGCGATGTTCGGCGCGACGACCTTCCTCAGCCAGTACTTCCAGCTGGCCCGCGGCGACTCGCCGACGAAGGCGGGCCTCATGACGCTGCCGATGATCGGCGGCCTGGCCATCGCGTCGACGATCTCCGGGCGCATCGTCACCTCCACGGGACGCTGGAAGAGCATCCTGGTGCTCGGCGCCGCGGCGATGACCGTCGGGTACGCCCTGCTGAGCACGGTGCGCTACGACACCGCCTACTGGCAGGCCGCGGTCTTCATGTTCTGCGTCGGGGCGGGTCTGGGCATGACCATGCAGAACCTGGTGCTGTGCGTGCAGAACCAGGTCCGGCCGCAGGAGCTGGGCGTGGCCAGCTCGACCGTCTCCTTCTTCCGTTCGCTCGGCGGTGCGATCGGCGTCTCGGCGCTCGGCGCGGTACTGGGCAACCGCATCACCCACTACATGACGGAAGGCCTCGCGCGCATCGGCGTCCACGCCTCCGGAAACGGTGGCTCGCTCCCGAAGCTGTCCGCCCTTCCCGCCCCGGTCCGCCAGGTCGTCCAGGACTCCTACGGTCACGGCATCGGCAACGTCTTCATGTACGCCGCGCCGTGCGCGCTGATCGCGGTGATCGTGATCCTGTTCATCAAGGAGGTGCCGCTGCGCACGTCCAACGCCCAGGAGCCGCCGACCGGCGCGGCCCCCTCCATGCCCGTGACCGACGCCTCGGTGCGCGGCCGGCACGCCCAGCACCGGGAGCCGGAGCTGGTCTCCGCCGGCGTCCGGAACCCGATCCCGGCCAACGGCCAGGTCACCGCTCCGATGCAGGCGTACGCCTCGGCCGAGATGGGGCAGCCGCCTGCCGGCGGCATGATCCGCGGTCTCGTCCGCAACGGCGGTGCTCCGGTGCCCCACGCCGTGCTCACGCTGATCGACGTCAGCGGCCACCAGATCGGCCGCGCGACCACCGGCGCCGACGGGCGGTACGCCCTGCCTGCTCCCGGCAGCGGCACGTACGTGCTGATCGCCGCGGCGGGCGACCACGACCCGCAGGCCGCGACCCTCGTGGTCGGCGACCAGCCGGTCGACTTCGACGTGACGCTCAACGGTTCCGGCGGTCTGGCCGGGCTCGTCCGCAGCGTGGACGGCACCCCCATCGAGGGCGCGATGGTCGTCGTCACGGACGCACGCGGTGAGGTCGTCGCCGGTGGCACGACCGATACCGCCGGTGGCTTCCTCTTCCCGGCGGTGGTCCCCGGCGTCTACACGCTCGCGGTCAGCGCCACCACGTACCGGCCGGCCGCCATGCCGGTCGAGGTCGGCGGCGGCCAGATCCGCCAGGAGGTCGAACTCCTGCCGGGCATGCAGGTGCGCGGCACGATCCGAGCCGAGGGCCGCGGCCCGATTCCCGACGCGCGCGTCACGCTGCTCGACGCGGCCGGGAACGTCGTCGGCGTCACGACCACCGGCCCCGACGGAGAGTACGCCTTCACCGGCCTGACGGGCGGTCAGTACACCGTCACGGCCACCGGGTACCCGCTGGTGGCGAGCGGGATCCACCTGACCGGCCAGGGCGGCGACGCGCACGACCTGTGGCTCGGCCACCCCGCCGAATGACATGAGTCCGCCGGACCGCCCACCACCGGGGCGGTCCGGCGGAAACTCATCGGTCTCCGGGTATGAGGGCAGATGAAGGAACGATGACGGAAGGAATCACGGCCGTCCGCGAACACGAGGCCTACCAGGCGGTCGAGCACGAGCTCGGCGTGCTGTTCCGTCGCGCGCGGGCGCTGTCCACCGAGGTGGCACGCGAGGTGCACCCCGAGCTCGAGCCCGCGGCGTACGGACTGCTCATCGGCATGCACGACTGTGCCCGCTCGCGCCCCAGCGATCTGGCCGACTATTTCGGCGTCGGCAAGCCCACCATCAGCCGCCAGGTGAAGGTGCTCGAACAGCTCGGCCTGATCGAGCGCCGGCCTGACCCCGACGACGGCCGCGCCCACCTGCTGGTCCTCACCGATGAGGGGCGCCGGAGGGTGGAGATCGCCCGTGCCGCCCGGCAGAACCGCTTCCACGCGATGCTCGCCACCTGGCCGGCGGAGGACGTACGGGTGCTGGGCCGGATGCTCGCCCGGTTCAACGACCTCGCCGAGAGTAGGGCCTGCCATATCTGAGCGGGCGAGAGCGTCCGTCGCCGGGGCGGGTGATCAGAGCCAGCCCTGGCGCTGGGCGGTCTGGACGGCCTCGATGCGGTTGCGGGCGGAGGTCTTGCGGATCGCCGAGGACAGGTAGTTGCGCACCGTCCCCTCCGACAGGTGGAGGCGTACGGCGACGTCGCCGATCGTGGAGCCGTCGGCCGAGGCGGCGAGGACGTCGCGTTCACGGGGGGACAGCGGGTTGGGGCCGGCGCTCAGCGCGGCGGCGGCCAGGGCCGGGTCGATGACCCGTTCGCCCGCGAGCACGCGGCGGATCGCCGCCGCCAGTTCCTGCGCCGGGCTGTCCTTGACCAGGAACGCCGACGCGCCCGCCTCCATCGCACGCCGCAGGTAGCCCGGCCGGCCGAACGTCGTGAGGATGACGATCCGGCAGTCGGGCAGCGCCTCGCGCAGCGACGCGGCGGTGGTGATGCCGTCCTTGCCCGGCATCTCGATGTCGAGGAGTGCGACGTCGGGCCGCGTGCGCACGGCCACCGCGAGGGCCTCGTCGCCGTCGGCCGCCTCGCCGACCACCTCGATGTCGTCCTCGAGGTTCAGCAGGGTCGCGAGCGCACCCCGCACCATGCCCTGGTCCTCGGCGAGCACCACCCGGATCACGGGAGCGACTCTAGAGGACGGCACCACCTCAAGCCGACTCTTCGGCCGGCTCGCGCGGGGCCGGGGCCGTCAGCGGGGCGCGTACGGTCAGGCGGAAGCCGCCGTCCGGGCGGGGCCCGGCGTCGACGGTGCCGCCCGAGGCCGTGACCCGCTCGCTCAGCCCGCGCAGGCCGTTGCCGGCCGGCGTCTCACCGGTCGCGGCCTCACCCGCGCCGTCGTCGACGACCTCCAGGACGGCCGTGGCGTCCTGCCGCCGGACGCCGATCGTGGCGGTGTGGGCGTGCGCGTGCCGGACGATGTTGGTGACGCCCTCGCGTACGGCCCAGCCGAACAGGCCGTCGACCGGGTCGGGGAGCGGAGTGCCGGAGGCCTTGATGGTCAGCTCGACGTCGGCGGCGGCCAGCACGCTGCGGGCGTTCTCCAGCTCGTCGGTCAGGTTGCGCTGGCGGTAGCCGGAGATCGCCTCGCGTACGTCGGCGAGCGCCTGCCGGGCCACCGTCTCGATGTCGTGGATCTCGGCGACGCTGCGGTCCAGGTCGCGTTCGGCGAGCCGGGTGGCCACCTCGCTCTTGAGCACGATCAGCGAGAGCGTGTGCCCGAGCAGGTCGTGCAGGTCGCGGGCGATGCGCAGCCGCTCCTCGTTCGCGGCGAGGCGGGCGACCTCGCCGCGCGCCTCCCGTAGCTGGACGACGAGGACACGGCTGGAGCGGAAGGCCAGCATCAGGATGCCGATCGTCAGCGTCTCGAAGCTCAGCAGCGCCAGTGTGCCGCTGGGGGCACCGAGCGAGGCGCACATGACGAAGGTCAGCACGGTCGCGGCCAGGACGCCGCGCGCCGCCCACCGCATCGGGAGCGTCATGGCGCACGCCACGCCCAGGTAGATCGGCAGCCCGCACCACTGCACCCCGAACAGGACCGGGTACCCGATCGCCAGCGCGGTCGTGACGCCGAGCAGGACGTAGGTGCGCCGGTTCGTGCCGCCGGCCCAGGGGTTGTTCGCCAGCACGAGGCCGATGAAACAGGCGACGTAGGAGAGCAGCGCCGCCAGCCGCAGGGCGACGCCGCCGGTGGTGTGGCCGGGCCCGAAGATCGAGCCGCCCGGCCACAGAAACAGGTAGACCAGCCCGAGCAGGGTCCACAGCGCCCGCCGCTTCGGGTGCGCGTCGGTCTCCTGCTCGGGGTCGAACGGCATGAGAAGGCTCATCAGGACCGAACGGTAGCGCGGCGGTAGGCCGCGATGGCCAGGGCGCCGAGGACGACGGTCCAGCCGGCCAGGACGAGCGCGTCGGAGGCGGGCGGGACGTGCCCGGCGACGACGCTCCAGCCCAGCTCGACGAAGCGGTTCGAGGGCGTCCAGTGCGCGATGGTCCGCATCGTCTTGGGCAGGATGCTCACCGACATCCACATGCCGCCCAGGAGGGCCAGAAGCACGTAGCACGCCACGGTGAGCGGCTGCGCGGCGTCCGGGCCGACCAGAGAGCCGATCAGGGTGCCGAGCGCGGCGAACGGGAGCGAACCGATCCAGATCACGCCGATCAGCCCGGCCCACTCACCGGGGGACAGGTGAACGCCCTGGACCACGACGGCGACGAGCCCCACGAGGATGACGGAGGGCAGCGCCAGGCACATCGAGGCGAGCATCTTCGCGGTGATCACCGCCCACGGTCGCAGCGGGGTGACCTGGAGTTGCCGCAGCCAGCCGCTCCGGCGTTCGGCGGCGAGCCGTGCGCCGGTCGTGGTGAGCGACGCGCCCAGCGCGCCGTAGGCGGCCATCGAGACCAGCAGGTACGTCTTGGCGTCCAGCCCGGTGCCGGCGTCCACGTCATTCTTGGCGAAGATGTTGGACCACAGCAGGTAGAAGCCGACCGGGATGGCGACGGCGAAGAACACGAAGCGCCGGTCGCGGTACGTCCGCCGGATCTCCAGCGCGAGATAGCGAAGCATCGAAGGGGTCCTTTCGGAGGTCAGTTGTCGCCGGTGAGGGACAGGAACGCCTCTTCCAGGTCGGCGCCCTTGACCTCCAGGTCCCGCACCTCGACGCCGGAGGCGTACAGCGCCCGTACGGTCGCGTCGGGGTCGGTGGTGCGCAGCCGGACGGAGCCGGCGCGTACCTCGATGCCGGTCACGCCGGGGAGCGTGTCGAGCCCGGCCGTCGGCTGGTCGCCGATCGTGAAGCGCACCGTACGGCCGCCGGTGGCGGACTTGATCTCCTGGGCGGTCCCGTCGGCGACGACCCGGCCGCGGCTGATCACGATGACCCGGTCGGCGTTCTCGTCCGCCTCTTCCAAGTAGTGCGTGGCGAACAGGATGGTCCGGCCGCCCGCCGCGTACGCGCGCATGCTCGCCCAGAACGACCGCCGGGACTCGACGTCCATGGCCGCGGTCGGTTCGTCCAGCACCAGCAGCCGGGGTGCGCCCGCGACGGCGATCGCGAACTTCACCCGCTGGGCCTGCCCGCCGGACAGCCGGTCGACGCGGCGCTTGGCCAAAGGCGTGAGGTTCGCCAGCGAGAGCACCTCGTCGAGCGGCATCGGCTCGGGGTACAGGCCACGGACGAACTCGACGATCTCCCGTACGGTCAGCCCCGGGACGAGCGCGCCGTCCTGCGGCATCGCGCCGACCCACCCGGCGCGCACGGCCGCGTCCGGGCTCTGGCCGAAGACGGCGACCGTCCCGGCCGTGGGCCGCGCGAGGCCGAGGAGCATGTTGATGGAGGTGGACTTGCCGGCGCCGTTGGGACCCAGCAGCGCGACGGCCTGTCCCGCGGCGATCTCCAGGTCCAGAGTCTCGACGGCGCGGACGTCGCCGTAGCTCTTCGACACACCCGTGAAAGTGATCGCGTTCATGGGAACAACGCTAGGTTCGCGCAGCTCAGACGCGTAGTGTCGCGAATACCGGCTTCACGATGACATTTGTCATCCCCGGTCCCGTGACTTCGCTCGTACCACGGGACCGGGGGCGGCTCACCGGTGGGTGAACAGGGGGACCCAGCCGCCGTTCCGGTAGCCGGTCAGCGGGATGATCGTCTTGCCGTCGACGCTGACCAGGAGCAGGCGGTTGTGGAACTCCCCCTTGCCACGGCACTGCTTAGGGTCACAGCCCTTGGCGATGAGATGGGTGTCGTCGGCCCAGGCCAGGAGCTGTTCGACCGGCTGGGTGGCGACCTTCCGGCCCGTCGTCACGTCCGTCACCGCCGTCTGCGGGCCCGGCGGCGTGCCCTCGGTGGCGAGGTAGCGGCCGTTCGGCGACAGGCCGGCCTGCTGGAGCGTCTGGTCCTCGTGCGGCGGTGCGGGCCGCTGTGCACCGTTCAGGTCGTAGAAGACCTTGCTCGGCACCTGCAGGCGCGGCGCCCAGATCAGCTTCCCGTCGCGGCTCCAGTTGAAGTCCTGCCGCGTGTTCGGGTTCTCGGGGTCGTAGAGCAGGCTGTGGAAGTGCGCCTCGCCGGTCTTGGCGTCGACGACGATGAACCCGGTACGGGCGCCCGTCCCGGGCGCGCCCATGGCGTCGGGGTTCCGTGCGTACGTCGTCACGAGCAGCCGCCGCCCGTCCGGCGACCACGCCAGCCCGCCCGCCGCCGCGCGGAGCGTGATCCAGCGGGTGACCCGGTGCGTCTTCATGTTGATGAAGCCGAGCCGCGTGGTGGGCAGCGGACCGTCGAGCACGGCCGCCTGCCGCAGGCCCGGCGCCACGTCCACCCATCCCCAGGGCACCTTCTGGTACGTGCCGGTGGAGGTGTTGTAGAGGTACCAGGTGCGGGTGAACTTGCGCGGGTCGCCGTGACCGACGTAGTAGGCGGAGACGGCGACCTGGCCGGCGGCGACGAGACGCTGGGGCGGCGCGTCGTTCGGGTCGGTCCGCAGCGAGGTGTCCGTGGGCCTGGGACGTGCCGTCGTCGGATGCGGTCCGACCTGGACCCCGACCGTCACTCCGGCGACGACGATGAGCGCCATCACCGCCGCTGCGACCAGCACCGCCTTCGTGATCCGCCGCCCGGCGCGGCGCCGGCCCAGCGCCCGGTCGGCGAGCCCGGGTGGCACCCGTGCCTCGGCGGACCACTCGTCGAGGACCTTCCGTACGTAGGTCTCGGTGTTCACTGCCGGACCTCCTTCAAGGTCTCTTCCAGCTCGGGGGCCACGGCACGCAGGCGCGCGAGCGACCGGTGGGTGGTGCTGCGGACGGTGCCGACGCTGCAGTCGAGCAGCCGGGCGACCTCCGCCTCGGGCAGATCCTCGAAGAACCGGAGCACGAGCATGGCGCGCTGCCGGGGCGTCAGCCGCGCCAGCGCCGCCCGTACGGTCATCTTCAGGTCCACCGCGGACGTGCCGTCCTCGCGCGCCTCGTCGGGAGGCACGGCGACGTTGGTCTCGTGCCGGTGCCACTTGAGCCGCCACCAGCTCACCTGCTGGCGGTAGATCACCTGCCGGACGTATTTCTCCGGGCTGTCGACGGACCGCCAGCGCGCCGCCACCTTGGCGAGCGCCGTCTGCAGCAGGTCCTCGGCGGCGTGCTGGTCACCTCCGGTGAGCAGGAAGGCCATGCGCATCAGCGAAGGCGACCGCGCCTCCACGAACTCACGAAAGTCACGCTCGACCGTCGCGTCCATCGCCACCTCCGGGTCTGTCCCTACATCAGACGCGCGAAGGTGGTCGCGGCTATGTCATCCCCGCGAAAGTGCTCAACCCTCGAAAGTGCTCAGCGCTCCTGCGGCCGCGGCCGTACGAGACCCTTGTCGTAGGCGAAGATCACGAGCTGGACGCGGTCGCGGGCCTGGAGCTTGGTCATGATCCGGTGCACGTACGTCTTGGCGGTCGCCGGGCTGAGGTGGAGCGCGCCCGCGATCTCCTCGTTGGTGAGGCCGGCGGCGATCTGCTTGAGCACCTCGCGCTCGCGTTCGCTGAGGATGTCCAGCTCCGGCGTCGGCTCGGCGGGCGCGGGCTGCGCGGCGAACTCCCTGATCACCCGGCCCGTCAGGCCACGGCCCAGCAGACCCTCGCCGGAGGCGACCACCCGGATCGCGTCCAGCAACTCGTCGGGCGCGGTGTCCTTGAGCAGGAAGCCGGCCGCGCCCGCCCGCAGCGCGCCGAAGATGTAGTCGTCGTGCTCGAACGTGGTGAGGATCAGCACGTGCGCGCCGCGCAGCGCCGGGTCGTCGGTGATGCGGCGGGTCGCCTCGATGCCGTCCATCCCGGGCATCCGGATGTCCATGAGGATGACGTCCGGCGACGTCGCCCGCGCGCCTTCGACGGCCGCCTTGCCGTCGGCGGCCTCGGCGACCACGTGCATGTCCTCGGTCGAGTCGATGAGGAGCTTGAAACCGGCGCGTACGGTCGTCTGATCGTCGGCCAGCAGGACACGGATCGTCATGGACGGGACTCCTTCAAAGGCAGGCGGGCGTGCACGCGGAAGCCGCCGCCCGGCAGTGCCGTGGTGTTGAGACGCCCGCCGGTGGCGGCGACGCGCTCGCGCATGCCCTGAATACCCAGGCCGTACGAGGCCTGATCACTCATCTCGACCGGCCTGCCGTCATTGGTGACCGCGACGTCGAGGCTGTCCGGGGTGAAGGTGAGCGTCACCGCGACCTTCACGACGTCGCGGGCGTGGCGTTTGACGTTGGTGAGGCTCTCCTGGACGATCCGGTACACGGTGAACCCGACGATCGCCGGCACCGCGCAGCGCCGCCCCGACTCGTGCAAAGTCACCGGCAGACCGGCCGCCCGGCTCTGCTGCACCAGGTCGGGCAGGTCGTCCAGGCCGAGACCGGGACGCTTCAGCGGCTCGGCGGTGCCGCGCAACAGGCTCAGCGTCCTGCGGATCTCTCCCAGAGCCGAGTTGCTGACGCTGTTGATCGTCTCCAGCGCCTCACGGCCCGCCTTGGGATCCTCCTCGACGAACCGGGCGCTGACCGAGGAGGTCACGCTGATCGACATCAGCGCGTGCCCCACGATGTCGTGCAGCTCACGGGCGATGCGCAGGCGCTCCTCGGTGACCCGCCGGCGCGCCTCGTCCTCGCGCTCGCGCTCGGCCCGTTCGGCGCGCTCCTCCGCGCCCAGCACGTACGTGCGCTGGGTCCGCACCCACGCCCCGGCGAGCACGGCCAGCGGGACGGTCGCGAGGGTGCCGAGGTTCTCGTAGTTGTAGGAGGGGATCCGCTCGGAGACCTCCGCGACGACGAACCCGACGACCAGGGTGGCGATCGCCGTGATCAGCGCCCACCCGCGCCCGCAGTAACGGCCGACCGCGTAGAGAGCGACGAGGTCGGCGGGAGTCGCCGGATAGCTGCGGCGCAGGAGCACGCCGATGAAACCCGAGAGGATGAGGCAGACGATGACGGTGGGAATGGGGAAACGCTTTCGCGCCAGCAGTGCCCCTGCGGCCAGCGCGGAGAGAATGAGTGCTGGCACGCTATGCCCACGCCCGTGTAGATAGGGTAGATACACGGCGAAGACCCCGGCCGACAAAAGTAGGTCGGCAGGGGTGACCAGCCGTTTGGCCCTCAAGGTCGCCCCTTCGCAGCCACAGTCTGTTCCTTGGTCCGGGCCTGCCTCGCCAAACCTCGGCCCACCACCCAGTGAACCCCACGAACCCGCAAACCCGCAGGTCAACCGTGGTTGTACGGCGAAGTGTCACCCTGGGGTGGACGGCTGCACCCTCGTGGGCTACGTAACGTAGTGGTTGCAGGACCACAGACCAACAAAAAGGCCTGGCGCGTCGCGATGAATTGGGGGATTCAACGGGGGACGCGACGCGAAGGCCGTTCCCAGGGGCCTTGGATCTGTACCCGTCCAGGCCGCAGGAAGCGAGCGTTCGCGGGTCGGGACTTCTTTGGGGGAAGAAGTCGACCGCCCGCGGACGCTCGCATTCCGTTTTCTAGATCATTTCTTGGTGTGGTCCGGGAATCCTTGGGATTCCGCTCAGACTTTCGCGAGGACCTCGTACTTGACCGGGATGACCCCCGAGGCGAGGCCGCCCACCGCCTGCATCGCCGCGCTGGACAGGTCGAGGCAGCGTCCGGCGACGAACGGGCCCCGGTCGTTGATCCGCACGATCACCGAACGGTCGTTGTTGCGGTTGGTCACCCGGACCTTCGAGCCGATCGGCAGCGACCGGTGCGCCGCGGTGAGGTCGTCGGGACCGATCGACTCTCCATTCGAGGTCCGCCCTCCGCCCGTGCCGTAGTAGGACGCCTCGCAGGTGCCGTGCGCAAGGATCTTGGTGTGTCGCTTCTTCTTGGCGGCCGGTGCCGGTGCCGGAGTGTCGCTGGGCTCCGGTGTCGGCGAGGCGATCGGCGTACGGTCCTGGTCGCGGCTCGCCCGATCGAGCGGCCGCGGCGGGTCGGCCGCGGCGGCGCGGGCCTTCATCTGCGCCGACGAGGAGCCGGCCCCGGTCACCGCGACAGTGATCGCGGCGAGCGCGACCGCGGCGAGCCCGGCGGCGGCGATGAGAGCGGTACGGAGTCTCTTCGGTGTCTCAGTCTGGCGATGTCGGCCGGATCTACCCACAAAGGGGTCCTTTGGTCGGGGACAGGACATCGGGTCCCGGCGGCAGAACCGTCAGTCCCCGATCGGCGCGAGCCGTCCAGGCCCCGCGCACAAGTCCCCGACACTAGGGGCCCACGACGCATGGTCACGTCCAAGCCGCTGGTTTTTGTGCCCCATCTCACGGCGTATTGGCGCGGAAACGATGATCGTATTACTCACCGCAGGCGGAATGCGGTGTGATGGGGGAGCAGCCGCCCGGCCGGAGCCGACCGACCGCCACGCCGGGGAACCCGGGCTCCCCGGCCGAAGGGTCAGTCCTCGGAGCCCTGGGCGATGGCCTCGTGGACCTCCTCGCGGCGTACGGCCAGCTCCTGTTCGGCCTTGGCCCGGTCGACCTCTTCGGCGATGTCCTCGTCCTGCTTCATGAGCTGGACCAGGTCGGCCTTGGCGTGGTCGAGTACGCCCATGTCGGCGTAGGCCTGCTTCACCTTGTCGCCCCACAGCCCGATGTCGCGGACGCACGGGACGATGCGGGTGAACAGCAGCGACTGGTAGAGCTGGTAGATCGGGCCGTTGTCGACGAGGTCCATGCACTCCTTGACCGGCATGTCGAGCGTCTCGAAGATCTCCTTGCCCTTGAACCGGTCGCGCATGAGGTAACAGCCCTCGACGACGAACTCCTCGCGCTCGGCGCGCTCCTTGGAGCTCAGCTGCGCGTAGTAGTCCTTGAGCGCCAGCCGTCCGAACGCCACGTGCCGCGCCTCGTCCTGCATGACGTACGCGAGAAGCTGCTTGACGAGCGGGTTGGTGGACATGTCGCGGTAGACGCCGAAGGCGGCGAGCGCCAGGCCCTCGATGAGCACCTGCATGCCGAGGTAGGGCAGGTCCCAGCGGCCGTCGGACAGCGACTCCTCCAGGAGCTTGGCCAGGTCCTGGTTGATCGGGTAGTACATCCCGATCTTGTCCTGGATGAACTTGTTGTACAGCTCGACGTGGCGGGCCTCGTCCATGACCTGGGTCGCGGCGTAGAACTTCGAGTCCAGGTCGGGCACCGACTCCACGATGCGCGCGGCGACCGTCAGCGCGCCCTGCTCACCGTGCAGGAACTGGCTGAACAGCCAGGTGCCCTGGTGGCGGCCGAACTCATCGCGCGCCTCCTGCGGCATGCGCTCCCACAGGTCCGAGCCGGCCAGCGGGTTGAGCTCCTCGGGGAAGCCGGCGACGTTGTTCGTGTCGACGGGGATGTCCCAGTCGATGCGCTTCTGGGCGTCCCACTGCTTGTCCTTGCCCTTCTGGTAGAGCGACAGCAGCCGGTCGCGGCCGTCGTCGTACTCCCAGTTGAATCGCGCGGCCCCCGCGACGGGCACCTGCCACGTCGTCTCCGGTATCGGGGTCGTGTAGCGATCACGCATCGTCATGGGGGAACCTCCCGCGAAGCCGGGCTTTACATATCTTCGTAACACGTAAAGTCGGACCCCGCCAGCGTTATGCGTCGAAGAGTTCGGACAGCCGTTCGGCGCGCGGGGTGAGCGACACCCGGACCTCCCGGCCGTGCCGTTCCCGGAGTACGAGCCCGGCGGCGGCGAGGCGTTCGCAGTGGTACGTGACCGCGCTCGGAGTGAGCCTGGTCAGAGTGGCCAGCTCCCCCATGGTGACCGGCCGGGACGCCGCCGTCAGCACCTGCGCGCGGACCGGCCCGAGCAGGAGTTCGAGGGCGTTGCCGCCCTCCTGCGCGGGTTCGCCTCGGAACAGCCGCCCCGCGCCCGGCAGCGGGTAGCCGAGCCACACCGCGTCCGCCCGGTCGAGGCTGCAGATCAGCGCGTCGCCGCCGGAGACCATCGGCACCAGCACCAGCCGGCGTCCGGCCAGGTCGAACCGGGCGGGCTCGGGGTCGCGGATCTTCAGCACGCCGTCCTCGAACCGGCTGCTCGGGTGGATTCCGCCGAGGATCACGTCGAGCCGGCCGCGCATCGCCGCCGCGCCCACGCGTGCGACCTCGCGGTCCAGCAGCGGGCGCGCCTCCCGCCACACCGGCCGCATCGCCGCCCAGACCTGACTCGTCGCGGAGGCGTACGCGCGCAGCCAGTGGCGGGGCTGCCGGGCGACCGTACGCCAGTGCGGGGGCGGCCCGGAGCGGCCGAAGACGCCGTCGAGGTCGGCGAGCAGCTCGTCGGGCGAGAGGTCCCGCAGCCGCTCGATCTGCTCGTCGACCGACGTCTCGAAGATGGGGCTGAGCGGGCTCACGCAGTCGGGCGTGACCGAGTGCCCCGGCGCCACGAGCGGCCACACCGCCTGGGCCTGCGCGGGCGAGACGGCCGAGCGGATGCGCCGCCGCCACGACTCGGGCGCGCCCCGCCGACGTCCGCCGAGGGCGTCGGTCGTGAGGGCCAGCACGGACAGGTACGGGTCCAGCGACACGCGTACCTTCGCGTCCGCGAGCCTTCCGACATGGAGTTCTGTCGCGTCCGGCCTGGTGACCTGCTGGGTGGATACAGTCATGTTGGCTCCCCCGTCGGTTGGACAGGTGGGACGCGGGCAGATGCCCTGAGGTTCCGTTAGGTCATTATTCTCCCAATCAGCGGCATTCGGTGTGTGCCTTATTCGCCGGTACCGGAGTTGCGGCGCGCCGCGTAGTAGACGGCGGCCATGTCCTCCTCGCCGTGGCCCAGCTCGACGGTGCGGCGGAACTGCTCGCGTACACCGTCGGCGATCCGCGGGTTCGCCCCGGCGGCGCGGCCGGCCGCCGCGACCAGGCTCGCGTCCTTGGCGGCGCCGCTCGCCGGGAAGGACGCCGGAAACTCCCGCCTGATGATCGCCTCGCCCTTGAGGTGCGCGTACGGCGTGTCCATCAGGCCGCCCTCGATCGCCTGAAGGAACAGACGCGGGTCCAGGCCGAACGCCTCCGCGAGCGCCACCGCCTCGCCGACCGCCGAGGTCAGGGCGAGGACCCAGCTGTTGGCGACGAGCTTGAGCCGGGACGCCTCGGTGCCCTCACCGATCCACATCGTGCGGGACCCGATCGCCTCGAAGATGCGGTCGACGCGCTCGTCGCGGGGGCCGGAGGCCAGCACCACCAGGGCGCCGTCCTCGGCGGGCTTGCGGGTGCCGAGCACGGGCGAGTCGACGTACGGGACGTCGCGTGAGCGGGCGAGCTCGGCCAGCCGGTCGGCGGCCTCGGCGCCGACGGTGCTCATCTGCACCCAGACCGCGTCCTCCTCCATCGCGGGCAGCACGCCCGCGATGACCTGCTCGACGGCGTCGCCGTCGTGCAGCATGGTCACGACCACGTCCGCGCCGTCGGCCGCCTCGGCGGCCTCGCCGCACACGACCGCGCCGGCGTCGGCGAGGGGCTCGGCCTTGGCGCGCGTACGGTTCCAGACCCGTACGCCCAGGCCGGCGCGCAGCAGGTTACGGGCGATGGGCTCGCCCATGATCCCGGTTCCCAGTACGGCAACGGTCAAATTGTCCATGAGATCACTTGTACCCCACCTTGGACCGGTGGCCTCGGTGGGGATGGGCGTCGCGCCGGGAGGCTTCCGGCGGGCGCGCCATGTAGTACTAGGCCGAGAGGCTCTCCGACAGGCGTCCGGCCGTGCGGCGCATGATCGGCACGACGTCGTCGATGACGTTGAGGGGCAGCCGACCCTGGGGGCCGGAGATCGAGATCGCGGCCAGGGTCGGCGTGCCGGTGAGGGGTACGGCGACGCAGCGCACGCCGATCTCCTGCTCCTCGTCGTCGAGGGCGTAGCCGCGCCGGCGGATCGTGGCCAGCTCCTTCAGCAGCGCCGCCGGGTCGGTGATGGTGTGCGGCGTGTGCGCGGGCAGGCCCGTACGGCCGATGATCTCGCCGGCCACCACGTCGGAGAGCTGGGCGAGCAGGGCCTTGCCGACGCCGGTGCAGTGAGGGTTCACGCGGCGGCCGACCTCGGTGAACATGCGCATCGAGTGCTTGGAGGGCACCTGCGCGACGTAGACCACCTCGTCGCCCTCGAGCACCGCCATGTTGGCCGTCTCGCCGACCTCGTCCACGAGCTGTGCCAACGAGGACTGCGCCCAGGACCCCAGCAGCCGCTCCGCCGTCTCGCCGAGGTGGATGAGGCGGGGTCCGAGGGCGTACCGCTTGGAGGGTTCCTGGCGGACGTATCCCCGGTTGACCAGCGTGCGCATCAGCCGGTAAATGGTCGGCATCGGCAGCCCGGAGGTCTCCGCCAGCTCGGTCAGGGCCAGGCGGCCGCCCGCGTCGGCGAGGTGTTCGAGCAGTTCGAACGCCCGCTCCAGCGAGCGCACGCCGGACGCCGCCCGCGCTCCCGTGTCATCCCCCGCCACCGGCTTCTCCTCTCCCGCTGACGGCATCCTACGAAAGGAACCTTTCATCAGGCGAAACAACAGGGAGAGTCCTGCAGGTTACAATGCGTGGTGACCCGGCTATAAGACGTAACGACTCGCCTTGCGGGCGCACACCTGCCCGTCCCCTCCAAGGCCGCCCGGCTCGACCCTGGGGGACGTCTCACCATGAAGGTGACATCCGGCGCGCTGCTCGCCACGACGATGAGCACGGCCGGCGCGATGATCGGCCCTGCGCTGCTCGATGGCGGCGCCGCGGTCGTGACGCCCACCGTTCACCTCGTGACCTCGGTCCAGGCCCTGGGCCCCGCGCCGGACGGGACCCGCTTCGCGGTGTCGGTGCGCCCGGTGGGCGGCACGGCGCACTCGGCGACGCTCGTGCTCAGCACGTTCGCCCCGGCCGCGTGGACGGCCGCGGCGCCGGGCTGCCTGTCCAGCGCCGACCGCACCGCCCTGGCCTGCGACCTGGGCGACCTGAGCCCGCAGCACTCCCGCACACTGCGCGTCGCCGCCCGGCCGGGACAGGGCGGTTCTGCCCAGGTGCCCGTCATCGCGCAGGCCGGCGCGGCGAACGCTCCGTCGGTCACCGCGTCGCTCGGCGTCACCCACCCCGCCGCGATGCGGGTGGTGCGCCCCGCCGCCCTGCGAGCCGCGCGTCCTGCCGCCCCGCAGGTGATACACCCTGTCGGCCTGCGGGTGGTGCACCCTTCCGCTCCGCGGGCGGCGCACCGCGTCAGGGAACCCGATCCGTCGCCCTCGTTCGCCACGGACGCTTCGCAGGAGCCGCAGGCGTCGCCGGACCCGGAGGCGTCCGCGGCCGACGTGTCGCCCGAGCCGTCGCCGTCCTTCTCCGCCGCCCCCTCCGTGCCCGTCTCGCCCTCCGTGCCCGTCTCGCCCGAGGTCCAGGTGCCGTGGTCGGCCGCGGCCGTCTCGCCTCGCCGCGTACGCCCGGCGCGCCCCGCACCCAGACCGGCGCCCCAGTCGGCGCACCCGTCGGCGCACCCGTCGACCGCTTCCGCCACGCCCTCGCCGGCGGCGCCGCACGCCGACGCGAAGCCGGGCGCGGGCGTGGGTGCGGCGCCGGGCGCGGGCGCGGCGGCCATCCCGCACGTTTCGGTGGGCCCGGAGGCTCCCGCGTCGCCTGCCGGGGTCCCGCCGGCGGCGGTCCCGCCGGTCGGCGGCCCGGCGCTGCCGCTGCCCACCCTTCCCGCACCGCAGCCGGCGACGCCCCGCACCGCGCCACGGCCCTCCCACAACGGCGTCTCCGAACTCGACACGCTCTCCCCGGCCGGAGCGATGCGGGCCGGACGCACGTCCTGGGCGACGCTGGTGGCCATCGCGGTGGTCACCGAGGCCGGGCTGCTCTGGCTCGTCGCGGGGCTGACGGTGATGCGCCGCCGCCGCGTCGGCGCCGTCTCCCGGCGGTCCCGCCGCCGGTCACTCCGGCCACTGCTGTCCCGCATCCGTCCGTGAAATGGCGATTCCCTGTGGCCGCCATGGTCACTAATCTTGCTGAATCGCACGATTCGTAGTCAGGGGAGCCGAACGATGGCTGACACGGGGTTGAACTGCCCGAAATGCTCAGGAAAGTGGGACACACACGACCGCAACGGCGTGGTGATCGAGGAGTGCGCGGGCTGCCAGGGGGTCTTCCTCGACCGTGGTGAGCTCGAGCGTCTCATCGACGCCGAGAGCGAGTACCTCGCCAAGCTCGACCCGATGAGCGAGGCGGACACGTCGTACCACGGCCGGCACCGCCGCGGCATCATTCACCAGGTCTTCACGCCGGCCGAGTGATCCGTGTGGAGGCGTTCGGCCTCCCACAGGTCACGGTAGGGCCCGGCCACAGCGGCCAGCGCGTCGTGGGGGCCGCGCTGAAGGACCCTGCCACGGTCGAGGACCACGACTTCGTCGGCCGCCTTCAGCGGAGCGAGGCGGTGCGTGACGAGGACGACCGTCCGCTCGTCACCGAGCATCTCGGTGACGAGCCGGTCGGCCGTCGGCAGGTCCAGCCCCTCCGCCGGCTCGTCCAGCAGCAGCACCGGCGGATCGGCGAGCAGGGCGCGGGCGAGCAGCAGCCGCTGACGCTGGCCGCCGGAGAGGAAATCGTTCGCCACGAGAGTGGCCCAGCCGTCCGGCAGTGAGGTGATCCAGCCGAGCAGCCCGGCACGGCGCGCGGCGTCCTCCAGCTCGGCGGCGGAGGCGCCGGGCCGCGCGAGCGCGACATTGGCCCGGATCGAGGCGGCGAACACATGCGCGTCCTGCGTCAGCCCGCGCACGGCCGCCCGGACGTCCGCCGCGTCGTAGGCGTCCAGCGGCGCACCGTCGAGCAGCACCGCTCCGCGGGCAGGCGTCTCTCCGGTGAGGACACCCAGCAGCGTGCTCTTCCCCGCCCCACTCGCCCCCACGATCGCCACCTTGCGCCCGAAGGGAACACGCAGGTCAACGCCGTCAAGCGCCACCGCCTCCCCGTACGCGACGCGCACACCGACGAGCTCGACCCCGGGCCGCGCGGGAACCGGTCGACGGCGAGCGCCGCGCCCGGAGAGCGTGGCAGGTTCCGGCGGCGCGGAGGCGAGTAGGGCGGTGACGCGGCGGGCGGCGGGACGCAGCTCGACGAACCGCCGCGCGGCGTCCGCCAGCGGCAGGACGGACTCCACCGCGACGAGCGCGGTCAGCGTGAGCACCGTGACCGGAACGGCGTCCGCGCCCTGGCGTCGCGCCACCCACAGCACGGCGAGCGCGGTCAGGCCCTGTACGGCGGCGCCCAGGGCGTTCACGGTCGCCTCGACCACCGCGGACCGGCGTTCGGCGCGCTCCAGCCGTGCGGCGGCCTCGTCCGCCCGGGCAACGAACCGCTCCGTCGCGTCGAACGCCGCCAGGTCGGTCGCGCCGCGCGCCACGTCCAGCCCGCGTACGGCCAGGTCGGAGCGGGCCGCGGCGACTCTCCGCGCACCCGCGCGGGACGCGAGGCCCGCCACGGCAGGCAGAGCCGCTCCGGCGAGGACGATCCCGGCGGCGAGCACCGCTCCGGCGGCCGGCAGCAGCACGACACTCAGCACGACCGCGGCGGACCCTACGGCCCAGGAGACCACCGTCGGCAGCAGACAGCGCAGCAGCAGGTCCTGCACGGACTCCACATCGGCGACCATCCGCTGGACGAGGTCCGCGTCCCGCCCACCGGGAGCCGTCTCGTTCAGCGACGGGTCGGCGGAGCGGCGTAGTGCCTCGTACGCGCGTACCCGCAGGTCGGCGAGGACGCGGAGGGCGGCGTCGTGGCCGGTGAGGCGCTCGACGTACCGCAGACCGCCGCGGAACAGGGCGAACGCCCGTACACCCACGATGGCGAGGGCCAGCGCGGACAGCGGCGGCTGCTGCCCGGCCCGTGCGATGAGCCAGGCGGCACTGGCGGTCAGCCCGAGCGCGGACAGCTCTCCGCCCACGCCGGCGGTCGCCGCCCAGACCAGCGCGGCGAGCCGTCTCCGACCGATCAGCTGGGCGATCATGCGGCCGCCTCGCGTGAGGTCAGGTGGACGACGCGGTCGGCGACCGACAGTAGAGCCGGGCGGTGTGCCACGAGCAGCGCGGTGCGCCCGTCGAGGAGGCGCCGTGCGGCCTCGGCGACGAGTGCCTCGCCGCGCAGGTCGAGCCGGGCCGTGGGTTCGTCCATCACGACGATCGGCGCGTCCATGAGATGGGCGCGGGCGATCGCGATGCGCTGCCGCTGCCCGGCGGACAGCCCGAGCCCGCGTTCGCCCAGCTCAGTGTCGTACCCGTCCGGTAGCGCCGCGACGAACTCGTGCGCGCACGCGGCCTCGGCGGCCCGGCGGACCTCGGCGTCGCTCGCGTCCGGGCGGCCGAGCCGGATGTTGTCGGCGACCGTCCCGGCGAACAGGTGCGGCGCCTGCGGCACGTACGCCACGTGCCGCCGCCACGCGGGCAGGTCGAGTTCGGCGAGGTCGACCCCGTCCACGAGGATCCGGCCGGACTCCAGAGGAGCGAAGCCGAGCACGGCCCGCAGAAGCGTGCTCTTGCCCGCGCCGCTCGGCCCGGTGAGTGCCACGCGCTCTCCGGGTTCCACGGTCAGCGAGAAACCGTCCAGCGCCGGCGCGCGGCCGTCCGCGTAACGCACGACGACGTCCTCGACCGCGATCCGCCCCGGCCGGACCCGTACGGCACCAGGTGAAGGGCCGTCCTCGGCGAGTGCCGCCTCGACCTGGCCGAGCACCGCGCGTCCCTCGGCGGCGGCGTGGAAACGGGTGCCGAGCGACCGCAGCGGCAGGTACGCCTCGGGCGCGAGCAGCAGCACGAGCAACGCCGTCCGCAGGTGCAGCGAACCGTCGAGGAGACGCAGCCCGGCGGGCACCGCGACGAGGGCGACCGACAGCGTGGCGGCGGTCTCCAGCACGAACGAGGACAAAAACGCGATCCGCAGCGTCCGCATGGTCGCCCTCCGGTGGCCGTCGGCCATCGCGCGTACCACCTCGGCCTGCGCCCGGTCCCTGCCGTACGTGCGCAGGGTCCCCAGTCCGGTCACGACGTCGAGGAAGTGCCCGCCGAGCCGGTGCAGGAGGTCCCACTGCCGGTCGGTCGCCTGCCGCGTGTGCAGGCCGACGAGCGCGCCGAAGACCGGGATCAGCGGCAGCGTCACCGCCACGATCAGCGCCGACGCCGGGTCCGCGACCACCAGCCGCAGGAGCACGGCGAGGGGCACCACCGCGGCGGCGTATCGCTGGGGCAGGTAGCCGGCGTAGTACGGGTCCAGGGCGTCCAGGCCACGGCCGAGCAGCGTGACGTCGGCGCCCCGCGACAGGAGCCGCCCGCGCAGCGCGCGTTTGCGCCGGGCGGCGGTCCACCCGCACACCGTGCCCTGGCCGAGCGTGAGCGCGGCGCGTCCGGCGACGACCGCGGCGAGCGGCAGCAGCAGGGCGCTCCCGGCCAGGACCCGGGACAGCAGGTCGGCCTGGGCCACCACGAGGAGACCCTGGGCGAGCGCGAGCAGCACGTACGTCACAGGTACGACGGTCCGTCGACCCGGCCGCGGAACGTCCACCACACCCACGCCTGCGCGGCGACCAGCAGGGGAAGCATGACCCCCGCCACGGTCGCGGTCAGCCCGGCGCCTTCGGCGACGGTGGCGTCCGGCAGGTTCACCGCCGCGAGCAGCGGCACGACGACGATGGCGAGCCCGGAGGACACCAGCGCCGCGCCGTATCGCCCGGCCCCCAGCGCGGCCCACGCCAGCACCAGCAGCAGGGCGAGCCCGGCCGCGTACGGTGCGGTGCGCCCGAGGTGGCCGGCCCCGGCGCCGAGCGCGCAGGGCACCCCGGCCACCAGCGCGACCGGCGCGATGCGGCGGGCGAGCGGCGTGCGGGTGCCGAGCCGCAGCGCCGCGAAGACCGCCCCGTGCAGCGCGAACAGGCCGCACGACGTCACCGCGAACAGCGGCGCGCCGCCGCCCATGAGCAGCCCCACGGCGACGCCCCACGACGCGGCCACCGCCCAGCTTCCCGCCACGGTCGCCCCGTCCCAGAACGCGCGCCAGGCCGCGCCGTCGTCCCGGCCGCGCAGCCACAGGCCCATGTCGCGGACGATCCAGCCCGCGACCAGCACGACGAGCGCGCCCCAGACCCGGCCGAACACCTCGGCCTCCAGGCTTGGGAACAGCGCGGTCAGCAGGCCGCCCGTGGCGACCAGCCACACCTCGTTGCCGAGGAAGAACGGTGCGATCGCGGCGAGCGTCAGCCGCCGGTCACGGCCGAGGAAGGGCAGCAGCATGCCGACGCCGATGTCGGCGCCGCCCAGCACGAAGTAGCCGATGCCGAAGAAGCCGAGCAGCGCGTACGCGAAGGTGTCCACGGAAACAGCTCCGAAGTCTCAGAAGGAGGGAACGGGCTCGAGGCCCTCGGCCGGCGCGGGGGCGCCCAGCGTGACCGCGTCGGGTCCGCGCCGGGCGAACCGCCGCAGCAGGACGATGTTCACGACCGCCAGGACGGCGAACAGCGCGCTGACGCCGACCGTCGTGGCCAGCATCGCGCCGTGCCCCATCGGCCGTACGGCGTCCTCGGTGCGCAGCACTCCCCGGATCAGCCACGGCTGCCGGGCACCCTCGCGGTAGATCCAGCCGGCCATCATCGCGACGTACGGCACCGGCAGGGTCATCATCACCGCGCGCAGGAACGCCCGCCCGCGCAGCAGCCACCCGGTGAACGGCAGCTTGACCAGCGCCGCGACCGCGACCCAGAACATCCACAGCCAGGCCGTCATCATCAGCTCGCTGGCGACCCCGCTGAGCACGGACTTGTCCTCCGACCCCGGCACGATGGAGAACTGCAGGCCCCCGAACACGGCCGACGGCACCACGGCGACGACGGCGGAGACGAGCCCGATCCGCAGCGAGCGCCGGAAGAACTCCAGGTCCACCGGCGCGCCGAGACCGGCGCGCCGCAGGTGCCAGGCGCTGACCCCGGCCATGAAGAACCCGGCGACCAGGAACGCCCCGGCGGCGATGTGCGCGAGCGGCAGCAGCGCGGCCGGGTTGGTGAACAGGTCGACCGCGCTCTCGACGCGCAGCTCGCCGCCCACGCGGAGGAAGCCGACGGGATGCCGCAGGAAGCCGTTCGCGACCAGGATGAAGTACGCGGAGATGTACGCGGTGAGCGTCACGCCCCAGAACACCGCGAGGTGCGCGTAGCGGTTCAGCCGGTCCCAGCCGAAGATCCACAGGCCGAGGAACGTGGCCTCGACGAAGAACGCGACGAGCGTCTCCAGCGCGAGCGGCGCTCCGAACACGTCCTGCGCGTGATCGGTCAGACCCGGCCAGTTCAGCCCGAACTGGAACTCCATGAGCAGCCCGGTCACGATCCCGATCGCGTAGTTGATCACATAGAGCTGGCCCCAGTAGCGCACCATCCGCAGCCGCACCGTGTCGCCCGTGACGACCGCCCGCGTCTGCATGATCGCGACGAGCGCGGCGAGCCCGAGCGTCAGCGAGACGAACAGGAAGTGCGTGCCCGCCGTGATCGCGAACAGCAGCCGGGCGAGCGACAGTGTGCTCAACGGAAGCCCTCCAGGTCGTGTGCGGCCAGCCGATACCGGCCGGTCTCACTCAACCCGAGGGACCCCCGCACGCGCGTCCTGCTGCGCGCTACATGGTGCGTACATCCGGAGATGCATCCAAGGTGGCGGCGTACATCGCGGAATGTACGAGCCGTTCAGCCGAGCCAGCCGGGCCGTACCATCCCCGACTCGTAGGCGAGGACGACGAGCTGGGCACGGTCGCGGGCGCCGAGCTTGGTCAGTACGCGGCTGACGTGCGTCTTCGCCGTGGCCGGGCTGACCACGAGGCGGGCGGCGATCTCGTCGTTGGACAGGCCGCCGGCGACCAGTGTCATGACCTCGCGCTCGCGTTCGGTGAGCTGTTCGAGATCGCGTGAGGGCGGCGGAAGCTTGATGCGGGTGGCGAACTCGGCGATGAGGCGCCGGGTCACCGAGGGGGCGAGCAGCGCGTCGCCGCGCGCCGTGACGCGCACTCCGTGGATCAGTTCGACCGGGTCGGTGTCCTTGACGAGGAAGCCGCTGGCCCCGGCCTTGAGCGCGGTGTAGACGTAGTCGTCCAGGTCGAAGGTGGTCAGGATCACGACCCGCACGTCGGACAGCCGCGCGTTCGCGGCGATCCGCCGCGTGGCCTCCAGCCCGTCGAGCACCGGCATCCGGACGTCCATGAGGACGACGTCCGGCCGTACCCGCTCGGCGAGCCGCACCGCCTCCGCGCCGTCACCCGCCTCGGCGACCACGGTGATGTCGTCCTCGCCGTCGAGGATCGAGCGGAAGCCGGCCCGTACGAGCTTCTGGTCGTCGGCCAGCATGACCCGGATCGGGGAGCCCACGTCGGTCATGATCACATCGTCTCGGTCAGGGGAAGCGAGGCGCGTACGAGAAAGCCGCCGCCGGGGCGCGGACCCGCGGCCAGCGTGCCGCCCAGCGTAGCCGCCCGCTCCCGCATGCCCCGGATCCCGTTGCCCTCGGCCTCGCCGGCGCCCGTGCCGTCGTCGCAGACCTCGACCACCACCTGGTCGGGCCGGTAGCGCACGAGCACGGTCGCGGTCGCCTCGCCCGCGTGCCGTACGGCGTTGGTGAGGGCCTCCTGCACGATGCGGTAGGCCGCCAGGTCGACCGGTGCGGGCAGGTCTCGCCGGTCGCCGGAGACGACGAGCCGCACCGACAGCCCGGCGTCCTCGGTCTGGGAGATCAGGTCGTCGATCCGGCCGAGCGAGGGCGCGGGGCTGAGCGGTTGCACCTCGTCGACCTGCCGCAGCACGCCGAGCGTGGTGCGCAGCTCCCGCAGCGTCTGCTTGCTGGCGTCCTTGATCGCGCCCAGGGCGTCGTACGCCTGTTCGGGGTCGCGGCGGTGGAGCGCCGCGCTGGCCTGCACGTTGATCAGCGAGATCTGGTGGGCGAGCACGTCGTGCACCTCGCGGGCGATGCGCAGCCGCTCCTCGGTGGCACGCCGCCGGAACTCCTCCTCGCGCGTGCGCTCCGCCTCGTCCTTGCGCTGCCGGGCCTCGATGACGTACGCGCGGTGGTAGCGGAACACCTCGCCCGCGCACAGCACCACGAGCACCCAGGCCAGCACGCTGATGAGCCGCCCGATGTGGGGCGGGCCGAAGGCGAACTCCGCCGAGCCGAACACCGCCAGCCCGGCGGCCGTACCGAGGTAGCCGGCGAGCCGGTGCCCTTCCGCCACCGCGAGGAACGACGCGACCGCGAAGGTGAGCATCTCCGGCCCGTCGGGGAACGGCCCGATGTAGTAGAAGGCCGTCGAGAGCCCCGCCAGGGTGACGGCGAACAGGGGGAACCGGCGCCGTACGGTGAGCGCGGCGACCCCCACGACGACCATCGCGTACGCCTTGATGTCACCGGTGTGGAAGCCGTGCGTGTAGAAGACGGTGCCGGCCAGCACCACCGCTCCGACGACCGCCGCGAGCACCAGATCACTGCGACGTACGAACCTGTCCACGCCGAAAAGGTACGCGACCGGGACGACGGCTCCGAGGCGCGTGGTCGGACAATTGCGTATTTGCGCAGGTCATCCGGGTATTACTGGATGAGGGGACCGATAACCGAGGACGGTCGAGCGGCCGTCGGATCTGGAGATCGGTATGGCTGCTAGACCGCTCAACGAGGCGGCCCGGGGGCTCGACGAACGGTTCGGCCTGGCCGGATTCCTAAAGAAAGCGGCGAGGAAGGTCTTTCCCGACCACTGGAGCTTCCTGCTGGGCGAGGCCGCGATGTACTCCTTCGTGATCATCGTCCTGACCGGGATCTTCCTGACGCTCTTCTTCAAGCCCAGCATGAACGAAGTCGTCTACCACGGTTCGTACGTGCCGCTCCGCGGCGTCCGGATGAGCGAGGCGTACGAGTCGACGCTGCAGATCAGCTTCGACGTGCGCGGCGGTCTCCTCGTACGGCAACTCCACCACTGGGCGACGATCGTGTTCCTGAGCGCGATCATCGCGCACATGCTGCGGAACTTCTTCACCGGCGCCTTCCGCAAGCCGCGCGAGCTGAACTGGGTGATCGGCGTCATCCTGTTCCTGCTGGTCATGATCAACGGCCTGTTCGGCTACTCGCTCCCGGACGACCTGCTGTCCGGCACCGGCCTGCGGATCCTCGAGGGCGTGCTGCTGGCGATCCCGATCGTCGGGTCCTACCTGACGCTGTTCCTGTTCGACGGGACGTTCCCCGGCGACGCGATCATTCCCCGGCTGTTCACGGTCCACATTCTGCTGATCCCGCTCATCCTGCTCGCCCTGATTCCGCTGCACGCCGTCGTCCTCACCTGGCGGCAGACCCACACCCAGTTCCCCGCCAGGGGCCGTACGAACCGCGTCGTGGAGGGCAAGCCGTTCTGGCCGTCGTTCATCATCAAGACGCTGGCGTACCAGCTGTGGGTGTTCTTCGTGATCGCCCTGCTCTCGGTGGCCTTCCAGGTCAACCCGATCTGGCTGTTCGGCCCGTACAACCCGGGCGCCATCAGCGCCGGCTCCCAGCCCGACTGGTACATGGGCTGGCTGGAGGGGTCGCTGCGGCTCATGCCGAGGTGGGAGATCGACGCCTTCGGCCACACGGTGCCGATGAACGTCCTGATCCCCGCGCTGTTCATCCCGGGACTGCTGTTCACGGCGCTCGCCGTGTACCCGTTCCTCGAACGCTGGGCGCTCGGCGACTACGAGATCCACCACCTGCTCGACCGGCCGCGCGACATGCCCGTGCGTACGGGCATCGGCATGGCGGGCGTGACGTTCTACGGCCTGCTGTGGATGGCCGGCGCCAACGACATCATCGCCAAGACGTTCTACGTCCCGCTGTACGGTACGACGTGGTTCTTCCGGGTCGGGGTGTTCGTCGGGCCCGTCCTCGCGTTCGTGATCTCCCGCCGGATCGCGCTGGGCCTCCAGCGCCGCGAGGTCGCGATGCTGCAGCACGGCGTCGAGTCCGGCAAGATCTTCCGCCGGCCCTCCGGCGAGTACGAGGAGCCCGACCATCCGCTCGACCCGGAGGCGGAGGCGGTCATCCGCGGCCGCCGCGTGCCCCGCAGGCTGCCCGAACCGCGACCGGACCAGGCCGGCGTCGAGCCGAAGGAGGCCCGCCGCCCGTCGGCCCGGCTCCGCCGCCGCCTCAACCGCCTCTACACCGAGGACGTCGTCCCGCTGCCGAACGGCGAACACGAGGAACGCCCGGCCATCGAAGAACCGAAGGGACCGGCCCACTGACGTCCGAAGAGACGAGCAACCAGATGATGACGTGGCGCGTCCTTAGGATGTGGGGCGCACGCGTTCCGGACCAAGCCGGCGTACGTTGGTGAACTGGACGGTTACGTCGCTGATACTCGTCGCCGTGGCGATGTCGGGTGCCCTTGTCGAGGGATGGCTGTCGCGGGGCCTCGTCGAGGCACGGGCGACAATCCTCGAGAACCACCACAAGGGCCGCGGAGGTTATCTCCTCGTCTCCTTCACCGGTCCCTCGGAGGAGAACATACGGGCCAGAGCGGACGTGTACGGGTGGCCCTCCGCGACCGACCCCGGAGACACGATCATGGTCCGGTATTCCCCCGGCGATCCGGCCGGCACGGTCATCCTCAAGCCCTCGGTCCCAGACATCGCCGCTCTCGTGCTGATAGGCGCAGGCGCCGTGGTGAAGTTGCTGATCACGTGTGGCGTGTGGTCCACCTGGTTCGTACGCCGACCGCGACGCAACACGGCTGCCCCAGGTGGGCCGTAGGAAACCCGGCCGAACGAGAAGGCCGTCGTGTCAGCCGTGGATGACTCGCCGATCGGCACGGGCCCGGCGTCAGAGGAGTGCGGCGTCGATGGCGCGGTGGAAGGTCGGGAAGGCGTAGATCATCTGCCGGAGGCGTTCGACCGGCACCTCGCCGTGGACCGCGACCGCGAGCGCGCCGAGGATCTCCCCGCCCATCGGCCCGGCCGAGGTGGCGCCGACGAGCCGGCCCTCGGCCTCGACCAGCTTGAGGAAGCCCTCGGCCCGGTGGAGCCAGCCGCGCGTGTTGTTCGCCAGGTCGGTGCTGTGGACGCGGACATCGGAGTAGCGTTCCCGCGCCTGGCTCTCGGTGAGCCCGACCGCACCGATCTCCGGGTCGGTGAACGTGACGCGCGGCAGCGCCCGGTAGTCGGCCCCCGGCCCGTCCTCGCCGAGGATGTCACGCGCGGCGATCCGGGCCTGGTAGTCCGCGACGTGCGTGAACGCGCCCTTGCCGGTCAGGTCGCCGACCGCCCACACGCCGTCGGCCGCCCGCATCCGGTCGTCAACGTCGATGAACCGCGCGCCCTCGTCCAGCCCGACCGCCCCGAGCCCGAGCCCGGCGAAGTTCGTACGACGGCCGACGGCGACCAGGAGCCGCTCGGCCCGCAGGTCATCGTTGATCACGAACCCGTCGCCGTCGTGCCGCACGCGCTCGGCCTTGGCGTTGACACGCACGTCGATACCCTCGTTCGCGAAGGTCGTACGGAGCAGCTCGCTGGACTCCGGCTCCTCCGGCCCGAGCAGCCGCGGCCCGGCCTCCAGCACCGTCACCCGGCTGCCGAACCGCGCGAACACCTGCGCCAACTCGCACCCGATCGCGCCACCACCCAGGACGATGAGCGACGCGGGCAGCTTCTCCGCCTCGATCGCCTCCCGGTTGGTCCAGTACGGGGTGCCCTCCAGCCCGTCGATGGGCGGGACCGCCGGGGCCGTACCGGTCGCGATCACGACACCCCGCCGGGCGCGGAAGACCTCGTCCCCGACCGTGACCTCCTTGGGACCGGTGATCCTGCCGGCCCCACGGACGAGCCGGCCGCCCTTGCCGGTGAAGCGCTCGGCGGCGGCACTGTCGTCCCAGGCGGCGGTGACCTCCCGTACGCGGCCCGCGACCGGCGCCCAGCTCGCCTCGATGTCCGCCGACCCGGCGAACCGCGGCAGGCGGCGCCCCTCGGTCAGCACGTCACCGGCCCGCACCATGGCCTTGCTCGGGATGCAGCCCCAGTAGGGGCATTCGCCGCCGACCAGGTTGTTCTCGACCCCGACCACGCTCAGCCCGGCCGCCGCCAGACTCCCCGCGACCGCTTCCCCACCCGGACCCATCCCGATGACTACGACGTCGACGTCCATGATCCCTGTCTTCGTTAGTCCGCCTGCCCGATGGCGCGCTCGTACAGCTTCCGTACGTCGTCGTCGAAGTAGGCGCTGTAGGAGACGGCGTCCTCGTCACCGCCGAGCTGGTACCCGCCGATCACTCCGACGACCTCGCCCCGCTTTGTCTTCGGATCGTAGTGGGTCAGCCAGGGACTGCCGCTGGTGCCGGGCGCGTACCCGTTGCAGGCGAAGCGCATCTGGTACTTCATCTTCTTGGTGGTGCGATTGATGCAGGTGACGGGCTTGTCGGAGCTCTTGGGATAGCCCGTGACCCGGACGAGGTTGGTGAACCCCTGGTTGATCCCGAGCAGGTTGGCCCCGAGAACGTCGGCGATGTTCTTCCCGTTGAGGGGCTCAAGCACGGCGAACCCGACATCGAGGTCGGGATCGGACCCCTTGGCCCACCGATCGTCGACGAACTGGGTCTTGACCTTCCAGATCCCGTACGGCGCGTTCCCGTTGCGGTAGCCGGGGACGAAGACGAGGTCGCTGAGGTAACCTCCGCCCGCTCCGGCGTGCACACAGTGAGCGGCCGTGATGATGAGGTTACGGGCAGGACTGTCGACGGCGCTCGCGGTGCAGAAGTGATCACCCTTGGTGTCGTGAGAGAAGAGCGCCCCGACACGCTTCCCGAAGCCGGCCGGCTCGGCGGTCGGCGTGCCGGTGGGCGGGTGAGCACGGAGAAACCGCTCCCGACTCCAGGTGGTCGCACTGCTCACGGGCCGCGGCACACCGGACCCGGCACATCCGCCGCACAGCGCCACGAGCAACCCAACCGCCACCAGAACCCTGCGCATCACCACCCCTCAGCGGGTTCTTCCCGTGAGAAATAACTCGGCAAACTACGGATTGCCTGAGTGTTGACCTTGCTCGCCACAGCGGGTCCTCGCTCGATCCGGAGCTACTCCGGAGACGGCGAGGTGTCGATGACTGCGTTGCTGTCACGGCCCACCTCGCCGCCATAGGAGGGCTCACCGCAGACGTACGTCTAGGGGTCGGCGCCGGTGGTTCCACTGCCCTGAAACGCTTGCCCCTCGGGGCGCGAGCGCGAGGGCCTTCCGCGCTGCAGGGCGAACACTGACAAGATCACCCTTCGTAACTCAAAACCCCAGGAGGCCCAGATCCATCTCCTCCGGGGGTGCCTTTGTTGGTCTCGGAAGCGATCTCCAAGGCCCGCCGTGGCAAGTCGGTGATATGCCGGACCAGCACTTCGGTGGCATCGCCCTGCTCCAGCAACTCCTGTTGCAGAAGGTCGAGGTTGACTATGTCAAGGCATGAAGGATCTCGGTCGTGATCAAGTGCTCGTAGACGCCTGGCAAGAGTTTGGCCACGTGAGCGCCGCACTGGCATGCACTGACAGATCGCGAGCATCGGCGGGCTTACAGGCAGATGGCCTGTTCTGGCGCAGCCTGCCTCCTATGTTGTGGAGGATCCGAATCGATCGACGCGCAGATCGTGTCGTTTCCCGGGCGCTGAGCGCCGGCCTTGGGCGGTGAGGTCTGATGCGAAACGTAACGGCGGAGACAAGTTCCTAAGCGTCTCTATTATCGAGGCTGGGTACATCGATGAATGTGGTGCCGTCCCAGTAAACAAGTGTCACGTCCACCGCGTGAAGCAGGTCTTTAAGGTCGTCATGGGGTTCTTCTGGGAGTAGGATTGCCAAGGCGGGATTTGATGGATTAACATGGCGTCGATAGTCAAGAAGCTGGCCGATCGCCATCCGAACAGATTCCCGCGAACTACTGCCCTTCAACTCGTAAAGCACATGGGCTGTCGTGTCATAAAGGTCGGTTAGGAGTGTTGACGCCATACCTTTCACTTGGAGCTGGAACCGCATCATCGAGTGTCCATGAGTAGCCATGAATTCTTGAAACTGATCAGACAGCTTGGCTTCGCGCCGCTCCGCTTGCGTCTTAGGAGAAGCCGACCGCTGACTGGCGGTCTTCTTGTTAGTCTCCGGCTCGACGATCGCAGCCGTTGTCACGTTAGCTGGGACGGTCAGCGACTGGGTTTCCACCGCGGTTGGGATTGTGTCCTCGTCCAGCTGAACATACGGACCATCTGGACGCATACGGAAGACTATTACCCGTCGCTTCTTTCCTTGCTTATTTGGCGCCTCTCGCACTACGTAGGGCTGGTCGGCGTCTAGCTGAAACTTGCCGATGTACCTCTGCAGCTTAGTGTTGGACCCGCGAACCGTTCCGCACGCTTTGAACACACGAAGTGCTCGACCCTGATCAATGTGTAGCAAAACCGCGCGGTTGCCGTTCCCCTTGGTTCCAGTGAAGGTCTGGTCTTCTTGGCCATGGCCGGTGTACTCGAACAGTGGGCCGTAATCATCGTCGGGTAGCCACCCGTCGAAATACCCAGACTGCTCTCCAGCCTTAGGGTCCGAGTAGATCAGGACGTTCGGAGTAGAACTAGAAGGGACTATACCGCCACTGTATTCACTTCCACCAAAAAGATCCTTCATGTCGGAGCGCGTGGTGACCAGGCCCGGTTCGATCGGTTCGTCCGTCATGATCGAACTCTAGGGTTAAAACCGATAAGTCCGAAACGGTCCGGCGGGGCTCGTGGGTCCGTGCGATAGCTTCAGCGTGGGCAGTGGCTTGAGCTGTGCGTCCTTCCGCCTTGCCGACGGTATTCAGTCCGTGCGGGCGGCGGTGAGGAAGCTGCTGAGGGACTTCCCCGGGCGGGCACCTCCGGCAAGTCCAACTCGTACAGGCGAACTCCGGCCGGCCACGGCAGCCGCTACGCTCGCGTACCAGCCCGGTGGCCAGCACGCCGACCCTGGCGCCGTCCATCCTCACAAGTGGCCAAAGGGAAGTCGTCGTAGAAGCGGGCGTGGATGATGATGTGGTATGCCATGGGGGCCAGACCCGCTCCAACGAGACGGGGTCCTCGTACGGCGCGGGGCGGCCGCGGCGGTGTACGGGTGCTCGAGCGGTTCGGGCGGCGGCTCTTCCACGCTCTCGCGCGTGCCACCCCAGTGATGTGCCGCCGACGCTCTTCAGCGGTGAGTCTCCATCCGTACACCCTCCCAAGCATCCATTCACCGATGGGCCCGCGAAGGCAGGCTGACCCCACTTCGTGCGCGGGGCGGCCATCGGCGCTACAGCTGGGACATAGCGGCGGCTACTCGCCCGCGCGCGACATTGGACGAGGACGAACGGCAGTGGGCAGGAGAAGCAGCTCGCCTGTACGACCAAGGCTGGAACATTCGCCAGGTCGCCGAGAACGTTGACTGCGGCTATGGCGTCTCGCGTCGCATCCTCCGCACGCGCGTCGTCCTGTGAGACCGAGGCGGGACCTACACCGGCGAAGACAGAACGTGACCACCAAGGGCGCCGGAGTCGTCGGTATCCCTCCGAAGGGCGGCGTGCGGGGTCGGCGGTGCTTTTGTGATCCCTGTGAGCGGAAGGGCAGCGTTCTGGCCTGCGGAAACTCTGGTGAAGAGGGGAGGCGGCAAGATATGGTGACTTGCCCTGGTCGCCGAGATGAGGGTCCCCCTGGAGTGCAACCGTGACCTGGAAAATCAATAGCAACTCGGATTCGGCCGCGGGGTACGGGCGGTGGCGGCTCGGGTCCGATGAGGAGTTCATCCCTCTAGTACCGACAGTGAACATCCCGTGCGGCCTCCACGTGGAGGAGCCCGGATCATGGTGACCGCGTCGGCGGTGGTCGTGTGAGTGGCGTGGACGGGCATCTCATCGCGGCGATTCCGGGTGACGGCATCGGCAAAGAGGTGCTGCCCGCGGCGCAGCGGGTGCTCGACGCGGTCGCCGTACGGCACGACTTCGCGCTGCGCTGGTGCGAGCTGCCGTGGAGCTGCTCCTGGTACACCCAGCACGGCGCGATGATGCCGCCGGACGGCATCGACCGGCTCGGTGAGACGGACGCGATCTTCCTTGGCGCCGTCGGCTCGCCCGGCGTGCCCGACCATATCTCGCTGTGGGGGTTGCACATCCCGATTCGGCGGGCGTTCGACCAGTACGTGAACCTGCGGCCGGTGCGGTTGCTGCCCGGGCTGGCCAGTTCGCTGCGCGAGTGCGAGGCGTTCGACGTGGCGATCGTGCGGGAGAACACCGAGGGGGAGTACTCCGACGTCGGCGGGCGGTTCGCCACCCCGGACGGTGACGTGGCCGTACAAGAGTCGATTTTCACGCGGCGCGGGTGTGAGCGGGCGCTGCGGTACGCCTTCGACCTGGCGCGGCAGCGCGGTGGGGTGCTGGTCTCGGCCACCAAGTCGAACGGGCTCATGCACACGATGCCGTTCTGGGACGAGGTCACCGCCGAGGTGGCGGCCTCGCACCCGGACGTGAAGTGGCAGCGGATGCACATCGACGCCCTCACCGCGCGGTTCATCACCCATCCGCAGGATCTCGACGTCGTCGTGGGCTCGAACCTGTTCGGCGACATCCTCGGCAACATCGCCGCGGCGGTGTCCGGATCGCTGGGTGTGGCACCGTCGGCCAACCTGGACCCCACCGGGCGGTTCCCCTCGATGTTCGAGCCGGTGCACGGCTCGGCCCCGGACATCGCGGGGCGGGGGGTGGCCAACCCGATCGCGCAGGTGTGGTGCGGCTCGTTGATGCTCGACCACCTGGGGCGGGAGAAGGCGGCGGCCGACGTCCTCACCGCGATCGAGACGGTCACCGCCGACCCGGCCCTGCGCACCCGCGACCTCGGCGGCAGGGCGACCACCAAAGACGTCACGTCCGCCCTGGTCGACGCCCTGCCGTGACGGTCAGCGGGTGGCGGTGACGAACCCGCTCAGGGAGGAGTTCGGGGCGGGCCGGCCGTACGAGGCGGCCACATCGGTCAACTCGTGCACCTCGGTCCGCCAGCCGTCGGCGTGGAGCCGGCCGGCGGTGTCGCCGATGCCGCCCTGCCACAGCTCGGCGTACTCCTCGATGCCGCCGCGATCCTCTTCGGCGATGACCGAGGCGGCGTTGCTGCGCTCGAACGAGATCCGGCTGCCGGGGGCCGACAGCGCGCCGACGCGGCTCAGCACCCGGTCGGCGTCCTCAGGGCTGAGGTAGACCAGCAGACCCTCGACCAGCCACGCCGTGGGCGCCGACGCGTCGAAGCCGGCGTCGGTCAGCCGTCGCGGCCAGTCGTCGCGCAGGTCGGCCGGTACGGCGGTGCGTGCGCAGCGCGGCTCGGCCCCCGCGCCGGCCAGCACCCGGTCCTTGAAGGCGAGCACCTCCGGCAGGTCCAGCTCGTACAGGCCGACGTCGGGCGGCCACGGCAGGCGGTACGCGCGGGTGTCCAGGCCGGCGGCCAGGAGTACGACCTGGCGGCAGCCGCTGTCGCAGGCGGCGAGCAGGAAGTCGTCGTAGAAGCGGGTGCGGATGATGACGTGGAAGGCCAGCCGGGCCCGCGCCGGAGAGAGAGGCCCCCGGCTACCGGAACCACCGGCGGCGACGAACGCGGCGGCGTACGGGTCCTCGAACAGGCGGTCCGGGCGACGGCTCTCCCACGCTCTCACGCGTGCCACGCCCAGTGACGTACCGCCGACTCCCTCAAGCGCGCCCACGAGACACTCCCTCCGCTCGACGCCTACATTACATCGGTACCGATGCATCTGTGCCGATATATCCTCCGAGACATGGACGGCGTGCGGATGCACCGGCTGGGGAAGCGGCTGATCGATCTGTCCCGGGAGGTCACCACCTCGGCGGGTGACGCAGAGCTCACACCCGCCGAGATCGCCGTGGTCGAGGACGTGCTCAAGCACCCGGACAGCGCGGTGAGCGAGATCAAGGTACGGACGGGGTTCGCGCAGAGCCACGTCTCGGAGTCGGTGGCGCGGCTGAGGGAGCGCGGTCTGATCGAGACGCCGCCGGACGCGGCGGACCGGCGGCGTACCCGGGTGCGGCTGAGTGAGCCGGCGCGGCGGGCGGTGCTCGCGCGGGCGGGGCGGTCGGCGGACGAGGTCATCGCGCGTGTCGTCGAGGATCACACGCGGGCCGTGCGGGTGGCGGCTCTGCTCGACGAGCTCGCCGACCTGCTGCTGTGAAGCCGCAGGGCCTACAAGACGGCCGTACGGAGGTCGTCGTGGAAGGCCTCTGACGGGCTGATCGAGGTCACCATCACGGCGTGGGTGAGGAAGGTGGCGGTGAAGGTGCGGCTCCGGCGGTCGCCGGTCCAGTGCCACTCGGTGGCCAGGGCCTGGACGGTCTGCAGGCCGCGCCCGCACTCGGCCAGGTCGCCCAGGTCGGGGACGCGGGGCACCTTGTGGCTGCCCTCGTCGGTCAGTGCCACGGACGCGCCGTCGCGCCAGCGGCGGACCTCCACGACGTAGCGGCCCCCGGGCCGGGCCGAGGCCGTGTGTCGCAGGGCGTTGGCGGCGAACTCGCTGACCACCAGGATGACGTCGTCCACGCGCGGCAGGTCGGCCAGGAGAAAACCGGCGAATTCGCGCGCTTGGCGGACGTGCTCGGCCAAGCCGGGAAAGGATCGGCGCCATATGAGTACGCGATCGTCCGGATACTCCTCCATGGCGACCCTTTCTCGGTCTGGTCGGGAACCGCGACCCTGGACTCGGCTCTCCCCAAGCGGAGCCCAGGGTCGCGGCTCCGCGGAGCGGCTCGGAGGGAGACCCTCCTCGCCGCGGTGTGCGGGCTGCGCCGGTGCGCCTCGGCGTGGTCGACTGCTGTCGATCACCGGACGGTCACGCCGGCCCGCCCAGCCCCTGGTGGATAACGCGGATATTGAAGCGTTCTGTAGTCGTGTGATTACACTCTGGCCCAGAATGATGATCCAGTGCAAGTGATTCAGCGCATTATGTGAGGAAGCAATGCCGTACACCCCCACGGTCCGCGGGCGTCAGCTCGCCCGAGAGCTTCGTCACCTGCGGGAACAGTCTGGAATGACCGGCGAGCAGGTAGCGGCGAAGATGAGCTGGGAGCAATCGAAAATCAGCCGCATGGAGACCGCCAAGATGCGGATCACCTCCGGCGAGGTCATGGAGCTGTGCGAGACGTACGGCGTCGACGGCGACAAGCGCGATCAGCTCGTGCTGCTCGCCCGCAGCGCCCGCCAGCGCGACTGGTGGCGCGAGTACAGCGACAAGGTCAAGAAGGGCTTCATCGACTTCCTGGCGTTCGAGGCCGAGGCTCGCACCTCCCGCGGCTACGAGGCTCAGGTGATCCCCGGCATCCTCCAGTGTGCCGAGTACGCCCGCGCGATCCTCCTCGGCGCCCAGTCACGTCCCGAGGATGAGGTCGACGCCGGCGTCGAGGTACGCCTGGCGCGGCAGAAGCGCGTGACCCAGTCCAAGGATCCGCTCCACGTGTGGGCGGTGATCGACGAGGCCGTCCTCCACCGCGTCGTCGAAGACGACTCGGTGATGGTCAAGCAGTTGGAGCACCTGCTCTACCTCGGTGAACTCGGGAATGTGTCGCTCCAAGTGCTCCCATACCGGGCCGGAATTCATGCTGCGATTGATGGACCTTTTGTTCTATTGACCTTCGACGGCTATCCGGACCTGCTATACATCGAACACCTGGTGGGGTGTGTCTATCTGGAGAAGCCCGCCGACACAGAGCAAGGGCGCCTCATTTTCGACCATCTCCGCTCGGCCGCGTTCAACACCAGCGACTCTGCGGTGTTGATTCGCGAGAAGGTGAAGGAACTCTCACGATAAGAAGGGTGTTCGCGACATGACGAACCCACGGCCTGCGTCCTCGTGGCGCAAGAGCAGCCACAGCGGCAACGGCGGCAACTGCGTCGAGACCATGATCACATGGCAGAAGAGCAGCCGCAGCGGCAATGGTGGCAACTGCGTCGAGGTGGCGCGCATCGAGCTGGCCGCCGCGGACGCCTGACCTGCTGTGCCGTAGTGCATGACAGCTAATTAGGGGTACGCCCCGTGCTGGGGCAGGGCCGGTCTCTCCGATCGGAGCTCCAGGCGCCACCGGGGCGTACCATCGCCTCCAGGGCCCGCGCTCGACGCGGGATTCGCAATCCCCTCATCGGCCGTCCTCGGGCGACGGCCACCCGCAGACCCGCGCCCCACTCGGGAAGCTCCCGATAAACGCAAATCGCGAATTATGTCCAGTTAGTCGCTATAACGACATACTTCGTACTGAGTGAC
Organism: Actinoallomurus oryzae; assembly: GCF_039541955.1. Classification (NCBI taxonomy): domain Bacteria; kingdom Bacillati; phylum Actinomycetota; class Actinomycetes; order Streptosporangiales; family Thermomonosporaceae; genus Actinoallomurus; species Actinoallomurus oryzae. Next base: position 126,884 of record NZ_BAABHF010000039.1, read on the forward strand.
GGCAGATCGCCCGGAATTTTCGGATAGATAGCCCGGGGCTTTTCCACAGATAGTGCAGCGCGGGCGCGACACTGCTTTACGTACGGCACAATCTCATTGCCGTCAGCAGAAGGGGAGTGACAACGGTGGGAGCCGACCCTCCAAGTCCGACGCCTGAAACGCCCCAGTCCGGCGTGATCAGGCCCGATCTCGACCGCATCGAGCGGATTCTCGAGCGACTCCAAGTCTCCAGCGTGCGTGACACGCGTGGCCGCCTCGCCACGCGCTGGCAGTGCTACAGCCTCTTCTTCACCTTCGACGGAGACGGCGAGGTCTACGCCGCCCGCACCATCTACGACCGCTTCTTCACCGTCGACGACAAGCCCGCCCTCCGCGCCGTCCTCGACGAGTGGAACCGCGACACCGTGGGCCTGAAGGTCTACACCGCCACCGACGACGACGGCACGGTCATCATCGTGAGCGAGGCGACGATGCACATCGGCGGCGGCGTGACGAGCGAGCAGTTCGCCGCCACGACGACGGCCTGGCTCAACGCGGCCGGCTCCTTCCACCTGTGGCTGGGCCCGCGCCTGTCCCTCGCCGGCCTTCCCGGCGACCCCGTCTGACGGGCCGCGTCTGACCGACCCCGTCTGACCGACCCCGTCTGACCGACCCCGTCCGACCGACGCCGGCCGGCCGCGTCCGACCGGCCGCGACCCGTCTGAACGGCTGCGGCCCCGCGTCCTTCAGGCCGGATCGTTGTCGGCGCGCAGGCCGTGGAGCTTGTCCGGATTGACCTGGAACCAGAGATCGTGCAGGCGACCGTCGGCGATGCCGTACGTGAGGACGGCGACGGGGGCGCCGTCGACCGTGCACAGGATGCCCAGCTCGCCGTTGATGACCGCGGGCTCCGGGACGATGCCGGACGACTCGGGCTTGGCCAGCACGCCGAGGATCCAGCGGGCGACCTGGCTGTCTCCGTGCAGGGGGCGGCGGGCGGCGGTGACCTTGCCTCCGCCGTCGGTCCAGGCGGTCACGTCCGGCGCGAGCAGCTCCATCACCGCGTTCAGGTCGCCGCCCGCGCACGCCGCGATGAACCGCGCGGTGACCTTCTCTCGCTCGGCGGGGTCGGCGTCGAAGCGGGGGCGTCGGGCCTGGACGTGCTCGCGGGCACGGTGGGCGATCTGGCGGACGGCCGGCTCCGGGCGGTCCAGCACGTCGGCGATCTCGCCGTGGGAGTAGCCGAAGACCTCGCGGAGCACGAAGACCGCGCGTTCGACCGGGCTGAGGGTCTCCAGCACGACCAGCATCGCGGTGGAGACGGTCTCGGCGACCTCGGTGTCCACGGCGGCGTCGGGTGAGGTGAGCAGCGGTTCGGGCAGCCACGGGCCGACGTACTTCTCGCGGGTCGCCTGGGAGGAGGTGAGCCGGTTCAGCGACAGGTTGGTGACCGCTCGCACCAGGTAGGCCCGCGGATTCCGGACCGTGGCGCGGTCCGTCGCGTTCCAGGCCAGCCACGCGTCCTGGAGGACGTCCTCGGCGTCGGCGACGCTGCCCAGCATGCGGTAGGCGGTCGCGAACAGCAGCCGCCGATGCTCGAGGTACGGATCAGGCGTCGTGTCGGTCATCGGCTCATACTCTCAAGCGGCGTCCCGTCACGCGGCGGGCCGGCGGGTGGCGCGGCCGCCCTTGGACAGCGTCGCGGTGACGTTCATGCGCTTGCTGAGCCGGTACACCTTGACCGGGCTGCTGCTGACGGTCTCCTTGTACAGGACGGCGGCGCGGCCTTTGAGGTACGCCCGGCGCGGGGTGTCGTCCGCGTGGGTGAACTGGATGACGGCGTCACGGCGGCCGAGGCTGACGGGCTGGTGGATGTAGCCGAACCGGAACGGCCTGACCCGCTTGCCGCGCAGCAGCCGCACGATCGTGTCGGCGGTGTACTGGGCGGTGGGCAGGCCGCTCTGGCAGGTGCCGTGGATCCGCCCCCAGGCCAGCCGGACCGCGGCGGCGTCACCGATGGCGTGGACCTCGGGGTGCGACACCGAGCGCAGCGTCGCGTCGACCACGACCAGGCCGCGGTCGTCCACGCCGATCCCGGCGTCGGCGGCGAGCGAGGACACGGTGACGCCCGCGGTCCACAGGCACGCGTCCGAGGGGAGGAGCTCCCCGGTCTCCAGTTCGACGGCGTCGGGCAGCACCTTGGTGACCCGCGCGCCCGCCTTGACGGTGACGCCGAGGCGGTCGAGCGCCCGGCGCAGGTGGGCCCGGGCCTTGGCGCCCATCATCGCGCCCGGTTCGTCGAGGCCGACCAGCGTGACGTGCAGGCCGGGGTGGGCCTCGGCGATCTCGGTCGCCGCCTCCACGCCGGTCAGGCCGCCCCCGCAGACCGTGACGGTGCCGCCGGTCGCGGCGATCTCCTTGAGCCGACCGGCGAGGCGGACGGCGGCCTGCGGGCTGTCGAGCGTGAAGGCGTGCTCGCCGGCGCCCGGCACCCGGCCGGTGTCGGCCGAGCTGCCCAGCGCGTACACCAGGGTGTCGTAGTCCAGCGTCGCCGCACCGTCGTCGACGGTCACCGTACGTGCATCGGCGTCGATGGCGGTGGCCGCGCCCCGTACGAAGGAGATGCCGGTTCCGGCGAGCAGGTCGGGGATCCGGTGGTCGGCCAGTTGCCGCCCGGCGGCGATCTCGTGCATCCGCAGCCGCTCGGTGAATCGTGCCGAGGGGTTGACCAGGGTGATCCGCACATCGGCGCGCCGGGTCCGGTGGGCCAGGCGGATCGCGGTCATCATGCCCGTGTAGCCGGCGCCGAGGACGACGACGCGGTGGTCGTGCTCCATTGCTTCCCTCCCGAGCTCACGTCACCGTGGTGCCGGTGACGCTCAGGGGACAAACGGCTCGGGCCCGGCGTGACACATCCTCGATGTGACGCGCACCACACGGACGCCGGGGGGCTTACGCGTCCTTGCCGGCGGCGGTCAGGGCGTCACCGGTCAGGCGGTACACCGTCCAGCCGTCTCTCGGGGCGGCGCCCAGCGACTCGTAGAAGCCGATCGAGGGTGTGTTCCAGTCCAGGACCGACCACTCCAGCCGGGAGTAGCCCTTCGTCACGCACTCCTCGGCCAGGGCCGTCAGCAGGGCGCGTCCGAGGCCCGTACCCCGGTGGTTCGGGCGGACGAACAGGTCCTCCAGGTAGATGCCGTGCGCACCGTGGAAGGTCGAGAAGTTCAGGAACCACAGCGTGAAGCCGACGATCTCCCCGTCCACCTCCGCCACGTGCCCGAACAGCGCGGGTTCCGGGGCGAACAGGGCGGCGTGGAGCTGGGCCGGGGTCATCGTGCATTCGTCGGACAGCCGCTCGTATTCGGCCAGCGCGTGCACCAGTTCCACCACGGCCTCGACATTGGCTTCCCGTACCCGGCGAATCCGAGGATCCACGCCGTCGCTCCCTCCGTCGTCGGCGCGCGGAGGACCGCAGGTCACGATCCCGTCACCGCGCGTACCAGCGAAGACTAGCCGCCGCGGCGGTATGCCCGGTCCGGCCCCTGATGCGAGAAACCGGCGCGGCTCACCACGAGTTCACTATGTACGAACTGCCTGTTTGCACCGTATTTTTGGAGCGTTCCCGGACGTCGTTCCCCGGACGTGAAGGAGACGGGCGTGACGCAGGCAGCGGAGCAGGTCGGAATTCCGCGCATTCCCGTGTCACTGCGATGGGGCGGAGGGGCCGCGGGCTCCTACCTCCAGCAGGACGACGGTCTCGTGATCGATGCCAGACCCGGTACGGACCTCTTCGTCAGCCCGCAGCGCACCGCGGAGGCGCTCGACGCGCCGCGCCTGTTCGCGCACGCGCAGGGCGACTTCCTGCTCAGCGCCCGCGTGACGGTGAACCACGGCCGGCCGCACGACGCCGGCGGGCTGCTCGTGTGGCTCAACGACCGCGCGTGGGCCAAGCTGGGCCTGGAGATGTCCGCGCAGAGCGAGCCCGAGACCGTCTCGGTCGTCACCCGCGGCGCCTCCGACCGCGCCAGCGGCTTCGTGGTGACCGGCGGGCACGTCTGGCTCCGCATCGCCCGCGTCGACTCCGCGTACGCCTTTCACGCCTCGCTCGACGGGCGCTACTGGCGGCTGATCCGTCACTTCGCCCTGTACGCCTCCGGTGCCCCCTCGTACGGCTTCTTCGCCCAGTCGCCCGTCGGGGACGGCTGTTCGGCGACCTTCGACCAGATCACGTTCGAGCCGAGGAGGCTGACCGAGCTGATCGACGGGTCCTGAGCCGGGACCGCGCGCGGATCCTGCCGTCCGTGACCGTCGAGTGACGCGTCGATGGCGACAGGAGGGCGTCGGCATGACCATCGCCACATAAATCGCCCATTAGGGTCAAGACCCGATATTCGGGGGAAGTATGAGGCGTGGATGTGTCCAAGAAGAGTGAGTTCGTCGTTGTCGCCAATCGTCTGCCGGTCGATCGGGTCACCGACGGTGACGGCGAGGCGTCCTGGCGGCGCAGCCCTGGCGGGCTGGTCACCGCCATCGTCCCGGTCATGCAGCGTCGTCAAGGAGCGTGGGTGGGCTGGCCGGGCTCGCCGGATGAGGACGTCGAGCCGTTCGAGGCCGAAGGTCTGTCGCTGATTCCCGTACGCCTGTCGGCCCGGGACGTCGAGTACTACTACGAGGGATTCTCCAACGCGACCCTCTGGCCGCTGTACCACGACGTGATCGCCCAGCCGGTCTACCGGCGGAGCCTGTGGGAGGTCTACGAGCGGGTCAACCGCAGGTTCGCCCGCGCCGCCGCCGAGGTCGCGGCCGAGGGCGCGATCGTCTGGGTGCAGGACTACCAGCTCCAGCTCGTACCCCAGATGCTGCGCGAGCTCCGCCCCGACCTGCGCATCGGCTTCTTCCTGCACATCCCGTTCCCGCCGATGGAGCTGTTCCAGCAGCTGCCCTGGCGGCGTGACATCCTGTACGGCCTGCTGGGCGCCGACCTCGTCGGATTCCAGAGCCGCGACGCGGCGTCCAACTTCGTCCGGCTGTGCCGGCGCTTCTGCGACCTGCGGACGCAGGGCCACGAGGTGATGGTCGCGGACCGCACCGTACGCGCCGACCACTTCCCCATCTCGGTGGACGCGAACGAACTCATCACCCTGGCCGCCGACCCGAAGGTGCAGAACCGCGCGGCGCAGATCCGCGAGGACCTCGGCAACCCGGCGTCGGTGCTGCTGGGCGTCGACCGTCTCGACTACACCAAGGGCATCCAGCAGCGGCTCGAAGCGTTCATCGAGCTGTTCGAGGACGAGCGGCTCAAGAGCGGCGACGCGGTGTTCGTCCAGGTCGCGACGCCGAGCCGGGAGCGCGTCAAGGAGTACCGCATCCTGCGCGACGAGATCGAGCTCCAGGTCGGCCGCGCCAACGGCCTGTACGCCGAGCTGGGCGCGCCGATCATCAACTACATGCACACGTCCTACACCCGCGAGGAGCTGGCCGCGCTCTACCTGGCCGCGGACGTGATGGTGGTGACGCCGCTGCGCGACGGCATGAACCTCGTGGCCAAGGAGTACGTCGCCTGCCGGTCCGACCTGCGGGGCGCCCTGCTGCTCAGCGAGTTCGCCGGCGCGGCCCAGGAGCTGCACCGCGCCTTCCTGGTCAACCCGTACGACATCGGCGGCACGAAGAACCGCATGTGGGAGGCCATGCACGCGAGCCCGGCGGAACGCGCCCGCCGCATGCGCTCGATGCGCAGGCGGGTGATCGAACACGACGTCGACCTGTGGGCCAAGAGTTTCCTGGACGCCCTGGAGAACGGCCGGTCGGGTACGGCGGGCGCGTCCGGCCGGCCGGACGCGGTCAGCTCGCCGGGCGCGCCGTCGCCGGTTTGATCCGCTGCCACCAGTCGTGCAGGTCGGCCGGGCCGTACGCGGCCTCGATCGAGACCGACGCGGGCACCATCGGGAAGCGACGCCCCGGATTCCACGACCGCTGGTACGCGGGCGGGTCGAGCACCACGACCCGTGTGCCGCCGACCTGGGGGATGTCGGCCGGAACGCCCTCGTTCCAGATCCACTCGCCGTTCGCGTCCACGAGGTTCCACCGGCCGACCACCGGCGGAGTGCCGGGCGGCACGTCCTGGTCGCGGGAGGAGGCCACCCAGCGCGCGTCGGGGGGCTCGCCGGGCAGCCCGCCCGGCCGGATGAGTTCGCCCGCGAGCAGGGTGTGGAGCTGGAAGTTGTCGCCGATCCCGCTGATGACGACCGTCCAGCCACGGCCGCTGGCGCGGTCGAGCACGAGCAGCCGCTCACCCTCCAGGATCCGCAGGAGGTCGCCGACCCACGAGAGTTGTTCGCAGTGGCCGGCCGCGCGGTCCACCACGGCCGCGAGCGACTCCCGGTCCGGCACCGAGGCCCGCACCAGGGGAGAGAACGTCAGAACCGTGAACGCCGCCATCCCGAACCTGGGCAGCGACCACCAGGCCTCCATGGCCGGTCCGGCGCCCTCGCCGAGCGCGGGCCGGACGGCCTCCCAGATCTCCCGGGACGGCTCGTGCCGCTCCGGATCCGGCGGTTCGCCGCGTCCGGCCTTCTCCCAGGCGTCGGCGAAGGCGAGCGCGCCGGTCGTCACGTCGGGCAGGCGGCCGATCACCGCGACTCCCGGCGCCTGCGCGTCGGCTCCGTTCTCCACCAGGGCCCCGCTCATCACCGCGAGCCAGGCGGCCTGGTCCAGTGACGCCCGCTCGATGCCCTGGGCGAGCTGCCGCGCGCCCGCGGTGAGCTCCGCCTGGGGCACCGTGCCGGCCGCACCTTGCACCGCCTGGAGGAGGCCGCCGAACGCCGCCTGATCCTGTTCGATCGCGGCACGCGTCAGGTCCGCACATGTCTGTTCGAACATGTGATCACTTTTGCACAGATGTCGCCCGGGTGAGGAACGGACGTGTCCTCCCGCACGTGGGCTGTTCGGGGGACACGTCCGCTTCGCGGCGTTCCGGTTACTCGCCGCTCTCGTCCTCGTCGGCCTTCTCGGGGACGATGTGCGGGTTCATGCCGTCCGGGCGGACGAGGTCGTCCTTGTCGTCGTTCGTCGGTGTCGTCTCGTCGGTGGTCTCGGGCTGGTCGGCCATCGTTCCGCGCCTTTCTTCGCGAGTGATGGCGGGGAGCCTAGTGACGCCGGATCAACATCTGATCAACGTGGCGCGGGCACGCGGTCGAGCAGGGCGCGTACGTCTTCGGCGGCCGGGGCTCCCAGGGCCTGCAGCACGGCGAGCGCCTGCTCCCAGCAGGCACGCCCGTCGTCCGGGCGGCCGTCGGCGGTGAGCGCCCGGCCGAGGACGTCGAGAGCACGTCCCTCGCCGAACCGCTGGCCGATCTCGCGGGCGATCGCGAGGGCCTCCTCGGCGTGGGCGACCGCCTCGGCGGGGCGGCCGGCCCGCAGGTGGCTCTCGGCCAGCCGGTAGAGCGTGTGGTGCTCGCGCAGGCGCTGCCCGGTGGAGCGGAAGACGGCCAGGCAGTCGAGGTAGTACGGGATCGCGTCGTCGGGCCGCCCCATGCCGTCGAGGATCGTCCCCAGGTACTGCATCGCCTTGGCCGCGCCCATCGCGCTGCCCTGCGCGCGGAACAGCTCCAGGCTCCGCTCCGCCGCGTCGAGTGCCTCCTTGTCGCGGTGCAGCTCGGCGGCGGCACGCGCCATGTTGCTGAGGCAGTTGGCCTCGCCCTCGGGGGAGCCCAGCTCGGCGAAGACGCCGGCCGCGCGCTCGAAGAACGCGAACGCGTCCTCGTACCGCCGGTGCTCGAACGTGACGACGCCCACGCCGTTGAGGGCCTCGGCGCGTACGTGGTCGTCGCCGGAGGCCTCGGCCAGCTCGACCGTCGTACGGAGGCTGGCCTCGGCCTCGTCCAGCCGGAACGCGACGTGGAGGATGAGGCCGAGCAGGTAGCCGGCCCGGCCGCGGGTGCGAGCGTCGTTCTTCTCCAGCGCGGCGGTGACCACGAGCCGCGCCGTCTGCTCGAACTCCCACAGGTGGGTGCCGGACATGATGAGCGGTTCGAGGCTGAGCAGCAGGTCGGCGGCGACCGCCAGGTCGGGGGCGCCGCCGCGGGTGGACTCGGCGATCACCGCGCAGAGGTTCGCGGTCTCGCCGCCGAGCCAGGCCAGCGCCTCCTCGGCCGTGGCGAACTCGATACCGCGGGCCTCCGGGGTGCTCAGCCGGCCGCCGTCGGCGGACTCGGCGGCCAGGTAGGCGTTGCGGGCGGAGGCGAAGTAGAAGTCGAGCATCCGGTGCGGCACCTGGGCCCGCGCGACCTCCGAGTCGTACTTCTCGGCCTGGCGACGGGCGAAGAGCCGCAGCAGGTCGTGGTAGCGGTAGCGGCCCGGCGCGGGGGTCTCCAGCAGGCTCGTGTCGACCAGCGACTCCAGCAGGTCCTCGGTGGCCGGCGCGGGCAGGCCGAGGACGGCCGCCGCCGCGTGCAGGGGTACGTCGTGGACGTCCGGCAGGGCCAGCAGCCGGAACGCCCGCGCCTGCTCGTCGTACAGCTGGCCGTAGCCGAGTTCGAACGTCGCCGAGACGGTGTGGTTGCCGACCCGCATCTCGTCGAGCCGCCGCTTTTCGTCCGTGAGGCGTTCGGCGATCGTCGCCATCGACCAGCTCCGCCGCGACGCCAGCCGCGAGCCCACGATGCGTACGGCGAGGGGAAGGTGTCCGCAGGCCGCCGCGACCTCGGCCGCGATCTCCCGCTCGTCCTCGACCCGCTGCTCACCGGCGATGCGGCCGAACAGCGTGATGGCCTCGTCGGTGACCAGGCCGTCCAGGTCGACCGTGCGGGCGGCGGGCACGCCGGCGAGCCGCGACCGGCTGGTCACGATCACCGCACAGCCCGCCGAGCCGGGCAGCAGCGGGCGTACCTGGTCGACGTCGCGTGCGTCGTCCAGCACCACGAGCATCCGCCGGTCGGCCAGGCGGCTGCGCAGGAGCGCCGCCCGCTCCTCCAGCCCGGTGGGCACGTCCTTGTCGGGGGTGCCGAGCGCGCGCAGGAACGCGCCGAGCACCGCCTCGGGCCCGGCCGGGTCGGGTCCCGCTCCGCGCAGCTCGGCGAACAGCTGGCCGTCGGGGTAGTGCGGCCGTACCGCGTGCCCGAGGTGGACGGCGAGGGTCGTCTTGCCGATCCCGCCGATGCCGGCCACCGCCACGACCGGCATCGCGGTACGGTCCGCCTCGGCGAGCATGCCGGTCAGCTCGGCCACGATGGCCGAGCGTCCGGTGAAGTCGGCGACGTCCGCCGGAAGCTGCGCGGGCACCGGCAGCGGACGCGCGGGCTCCGCCGGGCGTACGGGCTCGGGCGGCCTGCCGGCCAGGGAGGCGTCGCCGGCGAGGACCTTCGCGTGCAGCTCGGCCAGCTCGGGTCCGGGGTCGATGCCCAGCTCCTCGACGAGCACCCGGCGCGTGTCGGCGTACACCGCGAGCGCCTCGGCCTGCCGCCCGCACCGGTACAGCGCGAGCATGAGCAGCCCGCGCAGCCGCTCGCGCAGCGGGTGGGCGTTGGTCAGCTCGGTCAGGTCGGCCACCGACTCCGCGGCGCGGCCACTCTCCAGGTCGATGGCGTACCGGGTCTCCAGCGCGGTGAGCCGCTGCTCCTCCAGGTGCACGCGCTGCGCCTCGGCCCAGTCGCCGTGGATGCCGCACAGCGGCTCGCCGTCCCAGACCTCCAGCGCCGAGCGCAGAGCGGCGGCGGCCCCGGCGAGGTCACCCGCGCGCCGCGCCTCGTCGGCGGCGGCCAGCCCGTCCTCGAACACGCTGAGGTCGAGCGCGGCCCGCGGCACCCGCAACGCGTACCCGCCGGCCTCCGAGACCATCACGGTCGCCTTCTGCCGCGCCGCGCGCTCGGGTTCCAGCACGGCCCGCAGTCGCGAGGCGTACGTGCGCAGGGCGGTCATCGCGCGTACCGGCGGCTCCTCGCCCCACAACGCGTCGACCAGCTCCTCGGCGGTCGCGGTACGGCCACGCCGCAGCAGGAGCACGGCCAGCACGGCCCGCTGCTGGGGCGTACCGAGATCGAGTTCGGTGTCGTCACGCCATGCGCGGACCGGGCCAAGAACCGCGAAGCGAAGCCCGTGCATACCCGTTCCTCAGGGGGAAGCCGAAATAAGATTATTTCCCGAGAATAAGGATTTACGGATCGAGCGCCATCCGTGAGATCCACGACATTCGGTGCCCGTCTTCACGAGCCGCCCCCCACCACCCGCCGTCGCCGGGCGACGAGTCCTCGCCACCCGTTGTCCCGCGACAAGGATCGTGCCTTCTCGCGACGCCACGTGAGTAGGTGCCGTCACTTCGACGTGACCGCGCGGATACAGCCGACGATCTTCCTGTGCCGCTACCGTGGTGTTCACCGAAATGGTCATGGAGGGCACCATGGGCGACCACGGCGGCGGTAACAGCGACAACAAGACCCCAACGGACGGGGCGAAGCCGCAGGGCGGATCTCGCGGGTCGGGTGACAACAAGACGAATGGCAACTCCAGCGACGGCCGCAAGTAACCGTGACCGATCCGGACGTGCTGGCGGACCGTCTCGCCGCCCGGCTCGCGGCGCAGGGCGAGTTGAACGATCCTGTGTGGCGGCGGGCACTGCACGCTGTTCCGCGGCACCTGTTCGCACCACCGGTCGCGTGGGTGAACCCTGACGGCCCTGCGGACGGCTACCCGGTCAACCGGGCTACGGGGGAGGACCGCTGGTGGAGTGCGGTCTACTCGGACGCCTCTCTGATCACCCAGATGAATGACGGCGTCGGCGATGTCACGACCGGAGAGGGGCTCGCGTCGTCGTCCTGTTCGGCACCCGGTGTCGTATGCGTGTTCCTTGAGGAGCTCCGGCTGGAAGACCACGACCGGGTGCTGGAAGTCGGTACGGGCACCGGGTGGACGGCGGGACTGCTGTCGTGGCGGGTCGGCGATGTGAACGTCACCAGTGTCGAGATCGACCCGGGCTTGTCGGAGCAAGCGGCGAAGAATCTCGCCGCAGCGGGGTTCGAACCGCGGCTGGTCGTCGGTGATGGCGCGGTCGGGTTTCCGGAGGCGGCACCGTTCGATCGGGTGCACGTGGCGTGTGCGGTCGCGGACATCCCATACTCCTGGGTGCGACAGACCCGTCCGGGCGGGATCATCGTGTTGCCGTGGTCCCCGGGTTATGGGTACGGATGGCAGACACGGCTGCACGTGATGCCGGACGGGACGGCGGTGGGCGGGTTCCCCGGCCGCGCCGGCTACATGCTCATGCGCGCGCAACGGCCGGTGCTCGGGGCGGCGTTCGACTTCGTTCACGGCACACCGGACGAGACGGTAACGAGACTGGATCCGCGGCGGCTGGTCGCGGACTCGGACGCGGCCGATCTCGCTGTCGCCGCGCAGGTGCCCGGCGTGCAGACTCGCCTGTACTTCGACGAGGACGGCGACACGGGCGAGGCGACGTTCTGGGTGCTCGAGAGGGAGACGAAGCGGGGGTCGTGGGCGTCTGTGGACTACGTTCCCGGGCGGGCCGAGTTCGTCGTGCAGCAGTATGGAGGCCGGCGTCTGTGGGATGAGGTCGAGGCCGCCTACTGGCGCTGGAACGGCTGGGGGCGGCCGGAACGTGACAGGTTCGGGCTGACGATCTCACCGGACGGCCAGGTGGTGTGGCTGGACTCGCCGCGCAATGTGCTGGCGCGGTGAATGTAGGTTCTCACATCTCGTCTCGACGCCTCCGTCAGCCGGATGGCGTCTCGTCGCGCATGTGATCTGCCGTTCACCCACCAGGCGCATACCGTCAGAGGCGGTCGACCGCGGTGACGTGGATGACGGCGCGGCCCTCCTCGTCGGAGGCGCGCAGGTCGACCTCGGCGCTGATGCCCCAGTCGCGGTGGCCCGCCGGGTCGTCGAAGACCTGGCGCACCCGCCAGAGCTGTGTTTCACCCCCTTGGCTACGCCCCGCCGCCCCCGAAGCCTCCTGCTCGATCTGCAGCAGCTTCGGGCCGCGGGCGTCGGGGCCGGTCTGGATCTCCTCGTGCTCCTCGAAGTAGGCGTCCAGCGCGTCGGCCCAGCGGTCGGCGTCCCAGCCGTCCGCGGCGTCCAGCTCGCCCAGGTCGTCGTAGCGCTCCAGCGCGGCGAGCTCGACCCGGCGGAACATCGCGTTGCGGACCAGCACGCGGAACGCGCGCTCGTTCGCGGTGACGACGTTGGGCGTCTCCTCGATCCGCTCCTGGGACGGCTCCGCCGAGGGGTTCTGGAGCTGCTCCCACTCATCCAGGAGGCTGGAGTCGACCTGGCGGACCAGCTCGCCGAGCCACTCGATGAGGTCGTGCAGGTCCTCGGTCTTCACCGAGTCGGGCACGGTCTGCTGGAGCGCCTTGTACGCGCTCGCGAGGTAGCGCAGCACGATGCCCTCGGCGCGGGCGAGCTGGTAGTTGGCGACGTACTCGGTGAAGGTCATCGCCTGCTCGTACATGTCGCGTACGACCGACTTGGGCTGGAGCGGGTGGTCGGCCACCCAGGGGTGCCCGCGGCGGTAGACGTCGTACGCGCCGTAGAGCGTGTCCTCCAGCGGCTTGGGATAGGTGATGTCCTGGAGGAGCTCCATCCGCTCCTCGTACTCCACGCCGTCGGCCTTCATCTGCGCGACCGCCTCCGCCTTGGCCTTGTTCTCCTGGGCGGCGAGGATCTGGCGCGGGTTCTCCAGGATCGACTCGATCACCGACAGCACGTCCAGCGCGTACGACGGCGACGCCGGGTCGAGCAGCTCGAACGCCGCCAGCGCGAACGTCGACAGCGGCTGGTTGAGCGCGAAGTCCTCCTGCAGGTCGACGGTCAGGCGGGCGTACCGGCCCTCGGCGTCGGGCTCCTCCAGCTGCTCCACGACCCCGCCGGCCAGCAGGCTGCGGTAGATCGCGATCGCCTGGGAGATGTGCTTGCGCTGCCGGGCGCGGTCCTCGTGGTTGTCGGTGAGCAGCTTCTTCATCGCCTGGAAGGCGTTGCCGGGCCGGCCGATGACGCTGAGCAGCATCGCGTGGCTGACCTGGAAGCGCGACTGCAGCGGCTCCGGCTCGGCGGCGATGAGCTTGTTGAACACCTCTTCATCCCAGCTCACGAACCCTTCGGGCGCCTTCTTGCGCACGACCTTGCGCCGCTTCTTCGGGTCGTCGCCCGCCTTCGCGAGGGCCTTCTCGTTCTCCACGACGTGCTCGGGCGCCTGCACGACGACGAACCCGACGACGTCGAACCCGGCCCGCCCGGCCCGCCCGGCGATCTGGTGGAACTCCCGCGCCCGCAGGCGGCGCACCCGGCTGCCGTCGTACTTGCTCAGCGCCGTGAACAGCACCGTACGGATGGGAACGTTGACGCCCACGCCGAGCGTGTCGGTGCCGCAGATGACCTTGAGCAGCCCGGCCTGGGCGAGGCGTTCGACCAGGCGGCGGTACTTCGGCAGCATCCCGGCGTGGTGGATGCCGATGCCGTGGCGTACGAGCCGGGACAGCGTCTGACCGAACTTCGTGGTGAACCGGAAGTTGCCGATCAGCGCCGCGATCTCGTCCTTCTCCGCGCGTGAGCAGACGTTGATGCTGGTCAGCGCCTGGGCGCGCTCGGCCGCCGCGGCCTGGGTGAAGTGGACGATGTAGATGGGGGCCTTCTGGTCCTCCAGCAGCTCCTCGATCGTCTCGTGCAGCGGCGTGACCCGGTATTCGTACTTGAGCGGCACCGGCCGCGTCACCGAGGTGACCACGGCGGTCGGCCGTCCCGTACGGCGGGTCAGGTCCTCCTCGAAGCGCGAGACGTCGCCCAGCGTCGCCGACATCAGCAGGAACTGGGCCTGCGGGAGCTCGAGCAGCGGGATCTGCCACGCCCAGCCGCGGTCCGGTTCTGCGTAGAAGTGGAACTCATCCATCACGACCTGGCCGATGTCGGCGTCGGCGCCGTCGCGCAGCGCGATGCTCGCCAGCACCTCGGCGGTGCAGCAGATGATCGGGGCGTCGGCGTTGACGCTCGCGTCGCCGGTCATCATGCCGACGTTCTCGCTGCCGAACATGGCGATCAGGTCGAAGAACTTCTCCGAGACCAGCGCCTTGATCGGCGCGGTGTAGAAGGTGACCTGGTCGCGGGCCAGCGCCGCGAAGTGCGCGCCCGCCGCGACCAGGCTCTTGCCGGAGCCGGTCGGGGTGTTGAGGATGACGTTCGAGCCGGAGACGACCTCGATGAGCGCCTCCTCCTGCGCCGGGTACAGCGTGATGCCACGCTCGCCGACCCACGCGTTGAAGGCGTCGAAGACGGCGTCGGGGTCGGGGGCGGCGGGCAGGCGGTCGATGAGGCGCACGTCTTCCATCTTGCCCCTCGTGCGGAGTGCCCGGACCCGACGGCGGGCGAAGGACCCCGGCACGGGTGAGGATGGAATCGAACCCCTCCGGCGAGCCCATGGCGTCCACGGGCGGCGGCGAGCCGCGTACGCCTGCCGCGGACACCGATACGGCACCGCGCGGCACCCTTTAACATCGACGCCCGTGACAGCGTCTGGATATCTGCGTTATCCCCACGTCCGTGGCGATCTGCTGACCTTCGTGGCCGAGGACGACGTCTGGATCGCTCCGCTGTCCGGTGGGCGCGCCTGGCGCCTGTCCGCCGACGGGGTCCCGGTCTCCCACCCGCGGTTCTCGCCCGACGGGAAGTGGGTGGCCTGGACGAGCAGGCGTGACGGCGATTCGGAGGTCCACGTCGCCCCGGCCGAAGGAGGCGAGAGCCGCCGGCGCACCTACTGGGGCGCCCCCGGCACTCGGGTGTGCGGCTGGACCCCCGACGGGCGGATCCTCGCGGTGACCTCCTGGCGGCAGCCCTTCTACCACCGCACCCACGCGTACGCGGTGCCGGTGGACGGCGAGCCCGCCGAGCCGATGGGCTGGGGGCCGGTGGGCGGCGCCGACGTCGCGCCCGGCGGGGCCGTGGCCCTGGTCACCGTCGCCGGACAGGAACCGGCCGCGTGGAAGCGCTACCGGGGCGGAGCGACCGGGCGGCTGTGGGTACGGGAGGGCGAGGGGTTCCGGCGCGTCCTTGCCGACCTCGACGGAAACCTCGACTGCCCGGTCTGGTTCGCCGGACGGCTGGCGTTCCTGTCCGACCACGAGGGGACCGGCCGTCTCTACTCCGCCGCGCCCGACGGCACGGACCTGCGGCGGCACTCCGCGGACCCGGACTTCTACGCGCGCCACGCCGCCGGCGACGGCGATCGGGTGGTCTACCAGGCCGCCGGTGACCTGTGGCTGGTGGACGGCCTCGACGCGGAACCCGTCCGCCTCGACGTACGCCTCGCCGGTCCGCGTACGGGGCGGCGCCGCCGCCCGGCCGCCCCACGGGTCACGGATCTGTCCTGCGACCACACCGGCCGGGCCAGTGCGGTCGAGGTACGCGGCGGCGTCTACTGGCTCACCCACCGCGACGGGCCCGCCCGCGCCCTCGCGGCGACGCCCGGGCAGCGTGCCCGGCTGCCCCGGACGCTCGGCGACACCGGTCAGGTCGTGTGGGTCACCGACGTGGGCGACGGCGACGGCCTGGAGGTCTCGGCCGCGACCGGAGCCGAGCAGCCGCCCACGCGACGCCGTTTCGCCGCCGGGCGCCTCGGGCGGGTCGAGGAACTCGCCGCGGCGCCGGACGGGAAGACGGTCGCGGTGGCCGCCCACGACGGACGGCTGCTGCTGGTCGAGATCGCGACGGGAGAGGTCACCGAACTGGCGGCCGGCGAGTACGGTCCGGCCGCCGACCTGTCCTTCTCGCCCGACTCGGCGTGGCTCACCTGGACCCACCCGGGCCCGGAACAGCTGTCGCGGATCCGCCTCGCCCGCATGGCCGACCGTACGGTCACCGACGTCACGGACGGCAGGTTCGACGACGGCGAGCCGGTGTTCAGCGACGACGGCTCCTACCTGGTGTTCCTGTCGTGGCGGGGGTTCGACCCCGTCTTCGACTCCCACTTCTTCGACCTGTCGTTCCCCTTCGGGTGCCGGCCCTATCTCGTGCCACTGGACGCGGCCACGCCCTCACCGTTCGAACCGACGCCGGAGGGCCGCGCGCCCTCGGCGGACGGCGACGACGACAAGAAGGAGGACGAGCGGGACTCCGCCTCGGTCGCGCTCGACGGCATCGCCTCGCGCGTCGTGCCCTTCCCGGTGCCTGACGCGCGGTACTCCTGCCTGCTGCCGGTCAAAGGCGGCCTCGTGTGGCTGCGGACCCCGCTCACCGGCACGCTCGGCCACGACGGAGACGCGCCGAAGAACACACTTGAGCGCTATGACCTGGCCAAACGCACCTGCGAGCAGATCACGACCGGGGTCGACCAGCTGGACGTGAGCGGCGACGGCAAGCGCATGGTGATCGTCTCGGACGGCGATCTGAAGGTGCTGGCGACGGACGGCTCGGACGACGGCAGCGCCGACGAGGCCGAGATCGACCTGTCCCGCCTGCGGATCACCGCCGACCCGGACGCCGAGTGGCGGCAGGCGTACATCGAGGCCGGTCAGGTCATCCGCGACTACTTCTGGACCCCCGGCCTGGGCGGCGTCGACTGGGACGCGGTGCTGGACCGGTACCGTCCGCTGCTGGATCGGATCGCGAGCGCGGACGACTTCGCCGACCTGCTGCGGGAGGTCTTCGGTGAGCTGGGCACCTCGCACGCGTACGTGGGAGGTGGAGGCCATTCGAACGGCCCGTACCTGGGGTTGCTCGGAGCCGACCTCGAACGCGACGACGACCGGCTCTGGCGGGTGACCCGTGTCCTGCCCACCGAGACGTCTGATCCGGGAGCCCGGTCACCCCTGGCCGCCCCGGGTACGCGTATCGGGCTCGGCGACGCGGTGGTCGCCGTGGACGGGCGGCCGGTGGACGACCTCACCGGACCCGGCCCGTTGCTTCTGGGTTCGGCGGACAAGCTCACCGAGCTGACCGTCGTTCCGAGTTCGGGTGGCCAGGCGCGGCGGGTGGTCGTGCGTCCCCTGTGGGACGACCAGCGGCTGCGTTACCAGACCTGGGTGGCCGAGCAGCGGGACCGGGTGCGCGTGCTGAGCGGGGGACGGCTCGGCTACCTCCACATCCCCGACATGCAGGCGAGTGGCTGGGCGCAGTTCCACCGCGACCTGCGACGGGAGATGGCCGAGGAAGGGCTCCTCGTCGACGTGCGCGGCAACTCCGGGGGCATCGTCTCCGAACTCGTGGTGGAGAAGCTGGCCCGGCGCGTGGTCGGCTGGGATGTCGGCCGGCACCGCGGCCCGATGAGCTACCCGGCCGACGCTCCCCGCGGACCGGTCGTCTTCCTCGCCGACGAGCACACCGGCTCGGACGGGGACATCCTGACCGCCGCCGTGCGCGAGCTCGGGCTGGGCACCGTGGTCGGCACCCGGACCTGGGGCGGCGTCATCGGCATCCACCGGCACCGCCTGGTGGAGGGCACCGTCATCACGGTGCCCCGCTACGCGACCTGGTTCAACGGCCACGGCTGGGACCTGGAGAACCGGGGTGTCGCCCCGGACGTCGAGGTGGAGATGGGACCGGACGGCTGGGCGGCGGGCCGCGACCCGCAGTTGGAGACCGCCGTACGGATCGCGCTCCTGCGCCTCGCCGACCGCCCGGCCGCCACGCCACCGCCTCGTCCCTGACGGCATCTTCGTTTCAGCCGGGCAGATCCTGCGCGGCGTGTTCGGCGAGCAGGCGGACGGCGGACATGTGCCCGTCGAACGCCGCCGTGCCCTCCTCGGTCAGGCTCAGCCAGGTGCGTGGGCGCCGGCCCACGTGTCCCTTGCGGACCCGTACGTATCCGGCCTCCTCCAGGGTGACCACGGTCTTGGACAGCGTCGGTCTGCTCAGCTCGCAGGCCTCCGCGACGGTGGTGAAGTCGGCCTGCTCGCAGCCGGACAGGAACGCGGCCACCTTCAGGCGGGGCAGCGTCGCGAGCAGTTCGTCGAACCCGCTCACCGCGGTGCCCTGCGGAAACCGCACAACAGCACGGACAGGGCACTGAACAGCGATGCGGCACCGAGCGCCCAGTCGTGGCCCGCGAGACCGAGGACCAGGGCGACGACGGCCAGCACGAGCAACGGCACCGTGACGATCCTCCGGACCCGGGGTAGCGAGGCGAGAAGGCCCGGCGACGCGGCGTCGCGGGGGATCACACCACGCCGCCGCCAGACCCGCCAGACCGCCAGCGACACCACCACCCACACGGCGAACAGCCCGATCCCGGTGACGCTGCCGATCCGGCGGAAGGCGCCGTCGGTGAAGGCCGCGACGCCGGCCACCGCGACGGCGCCGGTGAACAGGGCGAGGCTGGTCGCGGGATACCAGCGGGGCGCGGACGAGGCCGCCGCGGCGGCGTGCGCCGACTCGGCGGCGCGCAGCGTGTCCTGCGGACTCAGGGGATGGTCGCTCATGAGTTGCACTCTAGCATCTTGTTGCCAATCGGCAACAAGATGCCTTCCGTTTCGTGCGCCGGGCGGCGGCTCTAGGAAAAGTGATATCACTATGCTAGATTCTTGCCTGAGCTTCCGGAGAGGATGAGGGTCATGAATGTGGAGATGCCGAGGGCGCACGTCGCCGAGCGTGACGTACGGGGGCTGTCGGGGTGGCCGGTGCTGGGCGGGGTCGTCGTCGCCCTGATCGTCGGGTTCGTGCTCATCGCCACGGGGGCGAACTCGGGTGCGGACGTGGTCGCCGGCATCGGGGTCGTGATCGTCGTCCTCGCCGTGCTGGCCCTGCCCGGACTGACCGCCGTCGCGCCGGGGCAGGCGCGCGTGGTGCAGCTGCTCGGGCGGTACGCCGGCACGATCCGTACGGACGGGCTGCGGTGGGTGAACCCGCTGACCACCCGGCGGCGGATCTCCACCCGGATCCGCAACCACGAGACCGACGTCGCCAAGGTCAACGACGCCGACGGCAACCCGATCGAGATGGCCGCGGTCGTCGTCTGGCAGGTGGAGGACACGGCCAAGGCGGTGTTCGAGGTGGACGACTTCGTCGAGTTCGTCGCCATCCAGACCGAGACCGCCGTACGGCACATCGCGGGCAGCTACCCCTACGACGCCCACGGCGACGAACGGCTCTCCCTGCGGGAGAACGCCGACGAGATCACCGGCAAGCTGTCGAGTGAGATCTCCGAGCGTGTCGCGTCGGCCGGCGTACGGGTCATCGAGTCCCGCATCACCCGCCTGTCGTACGCGCCGGAGATCGCGCAGGCGATGTTGCGCCGCCAGCAGGCCGGAGCGGTCATCGCCGCCCGCCAGCGGATCGTCGACGGCGCCGTCGGCATGGTCGAGTCGGCTCTCACCCGGCTCGCCGACAGTGACGTGGTCGACCTGGACGAGGAGCGGCGGGCCACCATGGTCAGCAACCTGCTCGTCGTGCTCTGCGGCGACCGTGACGCCCAGCCCGTCGTCAACACCGGATCCCTTTACCAGTGACGGATCGCGAGCCGCGTCCCGACGCCGGCGGCGACGACGCGCGGCCGGCGGGGCGAGGCGAGCGCAAGAAGGTGCTGCTCCGCCTCGACCCCGCCGTCCACGACGCGCTCGCGCGCTGGGCCTCGGACGAGCTGCGCAGCACCAACGCCCAGATCGAGTTTCTGCTCCGGCGCGCCCTCAGCGACGCGGGCCGGATGCCCGGCAACGCCGGCCGCATGCGCCGGCCGGGCCGACCGCCGAAGGAGGAGTCCGGCCCATGAGTGAGCGGAGTGGCCGAATCAACGGCACAGTGCCCCCAGGATCACTCTCCGACGAAGGAGGACTCGTGAGCCTTCCCGAGTCACTGCCCGCGCTGATGTACCTGCTGGCCTTCGACACCGACAAGAACCGGCTCACCTCGCGTTCCCAGCTCGGGCTGGTGCTGCGTGCCGCCGCCCTCGCCGAGCTGTACCTGACCGAGCGGGTGACCGACACCGACGGCCGGGCCGAGGCCGCCGCGCGCGCCCGACCCACCGGCGATCCCGTGCTCGACGACCTGGCTGACCAGATCGCCGCCCACCGGCCGCGGGCATGGCACCGCTGGATCGGCCGGCAGGAGCGCGCCACGGTCCGCGCCGTACGTGAGCAGCTGGAGGCCGACCGCCACCTCAAGATCGAGCACCGGGCGCTCCTGCCCGACCGGGTGGAGCCGCGCGACCGGCGGGCGGTCAAGCAGTACGCGGAGACCGTCCGCGCCGCCCTCCGCCGGTCGTCCGCCCGCACCGACCCGCGCACCGCCGCGGTGCTCGCACTCGCCGCGCGCGGCGAGGTCAGGACGGTGGTGTCCCGCCGTGAGCGCCGCGAGTACAGCCGAAAGCTGGACGAGCTGGCGGTCTACACCGGCCCGGTCGCCGACGCCCTGCGCAAGGCGATACGGACGAAACGCGCCGCCACCGCAAGCGCGGGAGGCTGACCGAGGGGACGACTCGGGACGGTGCCAGCCGCCGCAGTGCGCCGGCACCCGCGCAAGACCGAGGACCGTCATCCGCGTCCGGAGATAAACTCGCAGGTCAATCCCGATTTTCGGCATTGATTACTGCATGTCCGGCCGAGGGGGGCGTCGGTGGGCAGATCGGAACCAGGCATGGGAAAAGATCATGATTCGGCACGGAGGGTGACTGAGCCGTCGCTGCTTGAATCTTCTTCTCGTACCAACCCCGAGCTGGACGTGCTGTTCGACCAGTCACCGGTCGGCATGATCTTCCTCGACCGCGAACTGCGCGCCAGGCGCACCAATGCGGCGTTCCGCCAGCTGATCGGCCTCCCGGACGAGGCGATCATCGGCCGCCGGCCTTCGGAGGTCGAGGACCTGTCGATCAGGTACTGGGCAACCGCTCGACCAATACACTGGCGGACCTCGGACGGTACGGCCTGGGACGAGCGCACTCTCGGCGAGCAGGTGATAGACAGAGGCGTTCCCGTGATCAACATGCATGTGGAGTGGACCAGGGCAGGCAAGCGCCGAATCCTCTCCTGGTCGGGGTACCGGGTGACAGAGAACGGCCGGGTGCTCGGGGCGCTGCTCTGCTTCCTTGACTTCACCAACCATGCCCAGTCGATCACGCGGACGCATGCCCGGCTCGACCTGCTCGAGCGGGCCGGCAGCCAGATCGGGGCCACGCTCGATATTCACCACACGGCCCGGGAACTCGCCGACCTGGCCGTGCCCGAACTCGCCGACCGTATCTCCATCGACCTGCTCGACCAGGTTTTGGAGGGGGAGAATCTTCCCCGCACCAACTCGGACGCCCTGCAGTTTCGCCGGGTGGCTGCGCGCGACTCCGTTGCGAGCGCCAAGGCCAGGTACGAGATGGGCGATCTGGTCACCGTGCCGGTCACAAGTCCACTCGCCGTGGCGCTCCTGCGGGGAACGTCCCTCCTGGTGCGGGACCCTGCCGAGATGCGCGGGCGTTTCTCCGACTCGCCCGCCGCGGTGGAAGCCTTCCTCGCCCGGGGGGTGCACACGTTGATGGTGGTGCCGCTGGTCGCCCGGGGCGTCACCTTGGGGGTGGCCTCGTTCTTCCGGGCCGAACACCCAGAGCCGTACGGCGAGGCCGATCTGCGGCTGGTCAGCGACCTGGCCTCACGCGCCGCGGTGTGCATCGACAACGCCCGCCTGTACACCCGCGAGCACAACACGGCGGTCACCCTGCAGCGCAGCCTGCTGCCCCAGCACATCCCGCAGGTGCCCGGGCTGCGGATCGCCCACCGCTACGAGCCCGCCACCCAGACCGCGGAGGTGGGCGGCGACTGGTTCGACGTCATCCCACTGGACACGGGGCAGGTCGCGCTGGTCGTCGGTGACGTCACCGGCCACAGCATCCACGCCGCAGCGCTCATGGGTCAGCTCCGCACCACCACCGCGGCCCTGGCCCGCCTCGGGTGCCCACCGGAGGAAATCATGCGGCAACTCAGCGGCGTGGCTGCCGACTACGACGACGAGATCGGCGCCACCTGTCTGTACGCCCTGTACGACAGCGAATCCCGGCGTTGTCGCTTCACCAGCGCCGGGCACCTCCCGCCCGCACTCCGCCACCCCGGCGGCAGCGTGGAATTCATCGATGTACCGGGCGGGATGATGCTCGGCGTCGGTAAAAGCCGCTACCCGGCCACCGACACCGAACTCCCCGAAGACAGTGTGCTGGCCCTTTACACCGACGGGCTCGTCGAACACCCCGGCCAGGACATCGGCACCGGCATGTCCGACCTGGCCCGCACCCTGACCGCCGGCTCCGCACGATCACTGGACCAGCTGTGCGACAGCGTCCTGGCCGGCCTCGGAGCCGGCGCTCGGGATGACATCGCCCTGCTGCTCGCTCGCACCACCGTCGGGACGGCCCGCTGATCCACGCCCGGATCCCGGCCGGTGCCGAGGCCAGGACCATCCGGGTCACCCCGCCGCCCGGTGACCCCGGCGCTCCGCCGCATGGTGAGGGAGACCCTCACAGCCCGTGAGCTGGCGACAGTCCGGCTCGGCGAGATCGTCGTGGTGCGGGCGTGGCGGCGCTTGGGCCTGCGGTTGTTCACTTACGGTGACGTCTCGGTGTCGAAGATCGCGGGAACGGTTCCGCGCTCCGATCGGCGCCGGGAGCGTCCGTCGCTCCCCGGTCATTTCACGCGACCATTCGGGGGATTTCGTGTTCGTACGTCTTGTCATCGTCTCCGCCGGGATCAGTGCCGCAGTGGCGGCGATCGGGCCGCCCGCATCGGCCGCTCCGGTAGCCAGGTCGGCCGCTCCGGCAGCCGCGCCGGCCGCTCCCGTAGCCGCGTCGGCGTGCCGGGTGCTCGCGCCGGGTGCCTCCGCGGTGGCGCAGCGCGCCGTCGCCGCCGCCTGCGGCCAGATCGGGGTCTGGTACTCCTGGGGCGGCGGCCACGGCAGCGTGCCCGGCCCGACCTTCGGCCACTACGACGGCCACGACCCCGACAGCAGGCAGGACGGGCGGCGCCGGGGCTTCGACTGCTCCGGCCTGGTGCGCTACGCCTACTACCGGGCGACCGGCGGCGACATCCTGAACGGCGTCGCCGACGCCCAGTTCCACACGTCGCGTGCGGTCGCGCGGTTCTCGCCGGGACAGGGGACCGGGCCGCTGCTGCCGGGTGACCTGATGTTCTGGGGCCGGGGGCACATCCACCACGTCGCGATCTACCTCGGCGCCGGGCAGATGGTGGAGGCCTACGAGTCGGGCACCCACGTCCGTACGGCTCCGGTCCGGGTGGGCGGTGACTACGCCGGCGCCGTGCGGATCGGCGGGGGCGGCGGAACGCCACCTCCGGCCGCGGGCCGCCACTGGGTGGAGACGTTCGCGGCGGCGACCGGCTACGCCGGGCCCAACACTGCCGAGCCACGGGGCGTGCTGAACAAGGGCCGCAACTACGTCTACTGCAAGGTCCGGGGCGCGCGGGTCGGGAACGACCGGCAGTACAACCACTGGTGGCTGCGGACCGACCTGGACCGCGCGTTCCCCGGCAAGAGCGGGCGCGGCGCGTACGTCTCGGCCTACTACCTCGCCCGCTGGGGCAACGACGAGGCCAAGGACGTGAACGGCGCCGTCATCCCGAACTGCTGAACCCATCACGCGGATCACGCCGGCCCCTGCGGACCGGCCTCATGCGGGCCGGTCCCGGGTGGGTCGGCCTCGGGCGGGTCAGGCCGTGGGGAGGTCAGCCGTCGGCGGGGAGTCGTTCGGCCTTGGCCTTCTGCCACTTGTCGATGAGGTCCTCCAGCTCTTCGGTGATGAACTCGAAGAACGCCAGAGAGGTGGCCATCCGCCGGCCGGCCGGAGTGTCGGCGCCGAGGACCTCGATGCCCTCGCGGGCGCTGCTGCTCCAGCGGCGGAGGATCTCGTCGCGGTTGACGATCGCCTCGTACCAGGAGTCGTTCTCGACCACGAAGACGTCACGCCGTGACCCCGGCTCGCGTTCGCGCCGGATCATGTTGAACTGGATGAGGAACCGCACCGCGCCGGACACGGCCGCGGGGCTGACCTGCAACTGCTCGGCGATCTCGGCGGCCGTGAGCCGGCCGGAATCGGTGCCGTGCAGCACGGCGAAGACGCGTGCGGGCATGCGCTGGAACCCGGCGTCGACCAGGGCGGACGCGAACCGCTCTACGAACTGCCGTACCGCCTCGGGATCCCGCTCTGCCACACCCCAACTCCTTTAGTAGACGCAACTATCTTATACAGTTTTACTATCTTCACGAAGTTGTGAAACTAGTGTACCTTCAGCAACATGACAGACGCCATATCCGTATCCGGCCTGGTGAAGAACTTCGGCCGGACCCGTGCGCTGGACGGGCTGGACCTCTCCGTCCAGACGGGCGAGGTGCACGGCTTCCTGGGCCCGAACGGCGCGGGCAAGTCGACCACCATCCGCGTGCTGCTGGGCCTGCTGAAGGCCGACGCCGGCGAGGTGAGCCTGCTCGGCGGCGACCCCTGGCGCGACGTCGCCACGCTGCACCGCCGCATCGCGTACGTCCCCGGTGACGTCACCCTGTGGCCGAACCTGTCGGGCGGCGAGGTCATCGACCTGCTCGGGCGGCTGCGGGGCGGGCAGGACGCCAAGAGGAAGGCCGAGCTGCTGGAGCGGTTCGAGCTCGACCCGCGCAAGAAGGGCCGGGCGTACTCCAAGGGCAACCGCCAGAAGGTCGCGCTCGTCGCGGCGCTCGCCTCCGACGCCGAGCTCCTCATCCTCGACGAGCCGACCTCCGGGCTGGACCCGCTGATGGAAGAGGTCTTTCAGCGGTGCGTGCAGGAGGAGCGGAACAGCGGCCGTACCGTCCTGCTGTCGAGCCACATCCTGTCCGAGGTCGAGGCGCTCTGCGACCGGGTCAGCATCATCCGCAAGGGCCGTACGGTCGAGTCCGGCTCCCTGGCCGACCTGCGCCACCTCACGCGCACCTCGATCTCGGTCGAGCTGGCCACCCCGCCGGACGGCCTGGCCGACCTGCCCGGCGTCCACAACGCCAAGATCGAGGGCAGGCGCGTGAGCCTGGAGGTCGACACCTCGCAGCTGGACGGCGTGCTCGCGCGGCTGACCGAGGCGGGCGTGCGGAGCCTGATCAGCCGGCCGCCGACGCTGGAGGAGCTGTTCCTCCGCCACTACGAGGACGAATCGGTCGCGGCAGACGAATCGGTGGCGGCCAAATGAACGCGCTCGCGGGCACCGGCCTGCTCACCCGGCTGGCGTTCCGCCGCGACCGCGTCGTGGTGCCCTTCTGGATCTACCTCCTGGGCATCACCGCGATCGGCACGGCCTACACCAGCCGGGCGGCCTTCAGCACGCTGGCCAAGCGCGCCGACTTCGCCGCGTCGGTGAACAAGAACCCCTCGATGCTGGCGCTGTACGGCCCGGTGCAGGACGCGTCGATCGGCTCGGTGAGCCTGTGGAAGGTCGGCGGGATCGCCGCCGCCCTCGTCGGCGTGGTCAGCCTCTTCCTCACCGTGCGGCACACGCGCGGCGACGAGGAGTCGGGCCGCCTCGAACTCGTGAGTGCCGGCGTCATCGGACGCTACGCCGCGCTCACCGCGGGACTCATCACGGTCGTGACGACCGAGCTGGTGCTCGCGGTGCTCGTGAGCATCGGCCTTGTCGCGCTGGGCCTGCCCACCGCCGGGTCGATCGCGTTCGCGCTCGGCTGGTTCACGATCGGCCTGGTGTTCGCGGCCGTCGCGGCCGTCACCGCGCAGCTCACCACGACGTCCCGTACGGCGAGCGGGCTGGCCATCGCGTTCCTGGGGCTGTGCTACCTGATCCGCGCGGGCGGCGACGTGGGCGGCCACGACGGCCCGACCTGGCTGCTGTGGCTCTCGCCGTTCGGCTGGATGTCCCACCTGCGGCCGTACGCGGGAGACGACTGGTGGGTGATCGTCCTTCCGGTGGCGTTCTCCGCCGTCTGCGTCGCGGTGGCGTTCGCGCTGGTGGGCCGGCGTGACATCGGCGCCGGGCTGCTGCCCGACCGGCTCGGGCCGGCCGAGGCGGGCGCCGGCCTGGGCGGCCCGCTCGGGCTCTCCTGGCGGCTGCAGCGCGGCTCCCTGTTCGCCTGGGCCGCCGGTTTCGCCGTGTACGGCGCGGCGATCGGCGGTGTCACCGAGAACGTCGAGGACATGATCGGCGGCAGCAACGGCCGCGACGTGCTCGAGAAGCTCGGTGGCGGGCAGGGGATGGTCGACGCCTTCACGAACGCGGCGATGAGCCTCATGGCGCTGCTGGCCTCGGCGTACGCGGTGCAGGCCGTGCTCCGCCTGCGCTCGGAGGAGACCGGCCGACTCGCCGAGCCCATCCTGGCGACGAAGGTCGGCCGGGTCGGCTGGGCGCTGGGCCACGTGCTGTTCGCCGTCGTCGGGCCCGCGGTCCTCATGGCCCTGGAAGGCGTCATGGTGGGTCTGGTCCACGGGCTGCGCAGCCACGACCTGGGCGACCAGTTCCCGCGGATCTTCTGGAGCGCGATCGTGCAGCTGCCGGCGGTCTGGGTCATCGCCGGGATCACGGTGGCGCTGTTCGGCTTCGCGCCGCGCCTCGCCGTGGCGGCCTGGGGCCTGCTCGGGGTGTTCTTGCTGCTGGGCGAGCTCGGCCCGTTGCTGGAGCTCAAGCAGTGGGAGATGGACCTGTCGCCGTTCACCCACGTGCCCAAGCTGCCGGGCGCGCCGATGCGGACGATGCCGGTCGTGTGGCTGATCGCGGTCGCGGGGCTGCTGACCGCG
Organism: Actinoallomurus oryzae; assembly: GCF_039541955.1. NCBI lineage: Bacteria > Bacillati > Actinomycetota > Actinomycetes > Streptosporangiales > Thermomonosporaceae > Actinoallomurus > Actinoallomurus oryzae. Next base: position 153,543 of record NZ_BAABHF010000039.1, read on the forward strand.
GCCGGCCTGGCCGCCTTCCGGCGCCGCGACCTGAGCTGAGGGTGCCGCCGGTGGGCCGGTCGCGGGTGCGGCCGGCCCACCGGCGTACGGCGCTGGTCCGGGCGCGCGGCCGGCCGGTCAGCGTACGGCGTTCTTCGCGGCGGCGATGAGCCGGGTCAGGACGCCACGCAGGTGCTCCAGCTCGGTGATCTCCATGCCGAGCCGCTGCACGATGGTCGGCGGGATCTTCTCCGCCTCCGCGCGCAGCGCGCGGCCCGCGTCGGTCAGCGTGACGGCCAGCACGCGCTCGTCGCCGCTGTCGCGCCCGCGCCGGACGTATCCGCTGGCCTCCAGCCGCTTGAGCAGCGGAGACAGTGTGCCCGGATCGAGCTGGAGCAGCCCGCTGAGCTCCTTGACCGACAGCGGTGACCGCTCCCACAGCGCGAGCATCACCAGGTACTGCGGGTGGGTCAGCCCCATCGGCTCCAGCAGCGGCCGGTAGACCGCGATGACGTTGCGCGACGCCACCGCGAGCGCGAAGCAGACCTGGCGTTCGAGCGCGAGCGGGTCATCGATGTCGCGAACGTCACTCACGGAGGCCTCCGGGTACGGCGGAATGCTCCCTACTATAGTTGGTGCACAAATCGTTAGGGTACAAAATTGGCTCGGAGGGCCCATGGCTCGCAGGTCATTCGAGGAGCGGATCGCCGCGCGGCAGGCTGCTCAGGGCCCGCTCAAGGAGGGCCGCGTCTTCGAACACGGTCCGGCGAAGTTCCTGTTCGTGACGCTGATCATTTTCATCTTCGTGATCCACATCGGGGGCCTCATCGTGATGATGGCGATGGGGATGCACTGATCACGCCCGCTCCGCCAGCTCGGTGACCGCCGCTCGTGCCGCCGCCAGCGAGCGGTCCGCCACCGGCTGGAGGTGGGCCAGGTCCGGCACGAGCCCGGCCAGCGTCATCTCGGCGTGCACGAGCGCCAGGTCCTTCTCGGCCACACCGAGGTTGGTGAAGTAGGTCCGCAGGTAGGGCTCCTGGAAGTCGAACCCCTCGCGCGGCGTGCCCGGCCCGTACGCCCCGCCCCGCGCGGTCACCACGACGACCCTCGTGCCGCGCAGCAGGCTCTCCCCGCTGTCCGGGTCGGCGTACGCTCCCGGAAAGGTCACGCGGTCGATCCACGCCTTGAGCGAGGCCGACACCGAGAAGTTGTACATCGGGCCGCCGACCAGCACGGTGTCCGCCGCCAGCAGTTCCTCGACCAGCGGCAGGGTCAGCGCCCACTCGCGTTCCTCGGCCGCGCTCTCCACCAGCGACGGGACCTTCGCAGGGGAGACGTAGCCGTGCCGTTCCACCCGCCGGCCCAGAGCGCAGTAGGCCGGGGTGATCAGCGGCACGGGATCGGCGGCCAGGTCGCGGTACCGGTACTCGGCCCCGTCGTGCCGCTCCTGCCAGGTCCGCGCGAACAGCGAGCTCAGCCGCCTGCTCACCGAGTCGCCGGAGTGGCTGGAGTCCAGGTGCAGCAGGCCGCTCACGTTCTTGATTCGCGCGCTTCGCTCGCTCATCGGGGTCCCCCGTAGGATGGGCTGCGCCGCGCCGCGACGTTCTCACAGCGGATCATCAGTGTTTCTCCTCTCCAGTCACCGCTATGACGACGCCCGACGCGGAAAGGTGACCCATGGAGACCGAAGTACGGCTGGCGGAGCGGTTCGACGCCGATCGCGGCCATCTGCGGGCGGTCGCGTACCGCATGCTCGGCTCGCTCGACGAGGCCGACGACGCGGTTCAGGAGACGTGGCTGCGGGCCTCCCGTACGGACATCGGCGAGATCGCCAACGTGACGGGATGGCTGACCACGATCATCGGCCGGATCTGCCTCGACATGCTCCGGGCGCGGCGGCGCCGGGGCGAGGAGTTCACGGCCGAGCCGCTCGCGGCGACCGCGTCCGGCGCCGGCCCGGAGGAGGAGGCGGTGCTGGCCGAGTCGGTCGGGCTCGCCCTCCTCGTCGTGCTCGACACGCTCGGACCCGCCGAACGGGTCGCGTTCGTCCTCCACGACCTGTTCGCCGTGCCGTTCACCGACGTCGCCGCCATCCTGGAGCGGTCGCCGGTGGCGGCCAAGAAGCTGGCGAGCCGCGCCCGCGGGCGGGTGCGCGGCGCTCCCGCCGTCCCTCCCGCCGACCTCATGCGGCAACGCGAGGTCGTGGGCGCCTTCCTCGCCGCCTCCCGCGCGGGTGACCTGGAGGCCCTTCTCGCGGTGCTGGCCCCCGACGTCGTACGGCGGACGGACCGCGTGGCGCCGGGCGGCGAGGCCGAGGTACGGGGAGCACGGCGGATCGCCGAGGAGACGCTCACCAACACGGCCCGGGCACGCGTCGCCGCCCTGGCGCTGGTGGACGGCGAGATCGGCCTCGTCGTCGCCCCGCGCGGCCGGCTGCTGCTCGTCCTGCGGCCGAAGGTCGACGGCGACCGCGTGACCTTCGTCGACGTCATCGGCGACCCGGCGCGGCTGCGTGGGCTGCGGATCGCCTCGCCGCCCGGACGCGACATCGAGAACAGTCGATAGCGGACGGTGACGATTCGATTGTCGATCAATATCAAAACGCAGGGCAGGGCGCAACGGTACGTATGCGCAGCACTTACGCTTGTCGGGTGACAACTTCTCCCGGCATCGGGCCCGCGGCGGATCGGCTGCGGCAGATCCAGTCGATCACCGACACGGCTCTGTCCCTGATGACGAGTGAAAAGCTGCTGGACGAGCTGCTGGAGCGCGTACGCGAGATCCTCGACGTCGACACGGCGGTCGTCCTGTTGCTCGACCCGTCCCGTACGCGGCTCGTCGCGACCGCCGCGAGGGGGCTGGAGGAAGAGGTACGTCAGAGCGCGGTCGTCCCGGTCGGCCGGGGCTTCGCCGGGCGGGTGGCGGCCGAGAGAAGGCCCGTCCAGCTCCAGACGGTCGACCCCGCGCACGTGGTCAACCCTTTGCTGGTCCAGCGCGGTCTCCGCTCGCTGCTCGGTGTGCCCCTCGTGGCCGGAGGCGACCTGCTGGGCGTGCTTCACGTCGGTAAGTTCCACACCCGGCACTTCACCGACGACGAGGTCGAGTTGCTGCGGCTCGCCGCCGACCGGGCCGCGCAGGCGGCGCAGTCCCTGAGGTCAAGCGGGGAACGCGCGGCGGCGGGCGCGCTCCAGCGGAGCCTGGTGCCCACGGCCCTTCCCGACATCCCCGGCGTCGAGATGGCGGCGCGCTACAGCCCGGGTGTCTCCACGGTCGGCGGAGACTGGTACGACGTGTTCACCCTTCCCTCCGGTGATCTGGGAGTGGTGATGGGCGATGTCGCCGGGCACGGGCTGAGCGCCGCGGTGGTGATGGGCCGCATGCGCAGCGCCCTTCGGGCGTACGCGCTGGAGTTCAGCGATCCGGCGCAGGTCCTGGACAAGCTCGACCGCAAGATGCAGCACTTCGAACCCGGCGCCATCGCCACGGTGGCGTACGCCGTGTGCCATCCGCGGCTGGAGTGGGCAAGGATCGCCTCGGCCGGGCACTGGCCGCCGGTCCTGGCCGCCCCGGGCGAACCCGCCGTGCCGGTCGATCTGCCGTCCGGTGTCCTCATCGGACTCGATCCCGACCCGCAGCGCATGGCGGCCACGGTGAAGATCCCCGCCGGCGGCCTGCTGTGCTTTTACACCGACGGGCTCATCGAGCGCCGGAACGTCTCGATCGACACGAATCTTCGCCGGCTGTGCGAGTCGATCGTGCCGGGTCCCGCCGAGGCGGTCTGTGCCGCCGTGATGTCGTCCCTCGTCGGCCGCGAGATCGTCCCGGATGACGTCGCCCTGCTCGCCCTGCGCCGCCTGGACGCGTAGTCGCCGCCTTCATCGATGGTCGGTAAGTGGGAAACGTCGCTTATACGATCGCGTGATGATCGTTCGGATTCTCGTGGCGGCGGTGGCCGTGGCGGCCCTGACGGCGTGCGGGGACGAGGGCGGCTCGGAGCGCCCGGTCGCCTCACCGCACGGCTCCGCGCCGCGTGGCGGGGTGCCGGGCGACGGGTTGCCGACGCCGTCCCTGAGCGCCGGCCCGGCGAAGTGGGACCAGTCCGCGGAGGCGGGCGACCAGTCGAGCCTGGGCAGCGTCATCGCGGTCGGTCCCGCCGAGGTCTGGGCGTCCGGCTGGCACCACGAGGTCGATCCGCTCATCCTGCGCTGGACCGGCGGGCGGTGGAGTCAGGCCCCGCTGCCCCCGGGCGCGAGCGATCACGTCGACCTGCTGGCCGCGTCGAGGGCGGGGCAGGTGTGGACGTTCGCCAGTGGTCGGGCGTGGCGCTGGACCGGCGGATGGTCGAGCGTGGGCGGTACGGTCGGCGCTTCGAACAACCCGGTGGACGCCGCGGCGGTGGCCGGCCCGGACGCGGCGTGGGCGGCCGGAGGCGGCACCCGGCACGGCAAGGCGGCCTTCCTCCTCCACTGGTCGGGCGGGAGGTGGTCGCCGGTCCCGCTGCCGCCTCAGGCCGAGATACATGCCATGGACGCCCGCTCGCCGGACGACGTGTGGGCCGTGGGCACGACCGACGGCCGCGTGATGACCATGCACTGGGACGGCGATCGCTGGACCACCGTGCCGGCGCCGCCCTCGGCCGCCTGGGGATCGCTGGAGAAGGTCGTCGCGGTCAGCGCGAACGAGGTGTGGGCGGGAGGCTCGACCGGCGGGCGCACCTCCCAGGCGATCCTCCTCCGCTGGGACGGCCGGGCCTGGCGTCCGCAGCCGATTCCGTCGGGCATCAGCGCGTTCACCGTCCTGGCGGCCGACCGGCACGGCGGCGTCTGGACCAGCATCAAGCCCGACGACCGGAGCGGGGATTCGGACGTGCGGACCCCGATCGTCCACTTCGACGGCCGTGCCTGGCTGAGCGAGACCGTCCCCGGCTACCCGCCCGGCGTGTGGGTCGAGGACATGGCGTGGCTGCCGGACACGGATCGCGCCGTCGCCGTCGTCGACACGCCGGACATGGAGGAGGACAACATGGGCTACGCCTGGATGCGCCACTGACCGCGACCCCGCCCGGGCCGGGTCTCCGTCGAGGGCAGGTCAGAGCCGGGTACGGCGCCCGGGGCGCAGGCGTTCGAGGCACCACCAGGCGATGGCGAGGAAGGCCACGCCGAGGCCGGCCAGCACGCTCATGTCCTTCACCCACGCCGCCCGCGAGTGCCGCCAGAGCGCGTCGGGCGGCGTGTCGTGCAGCGGCGGCTGCAGGTGGTTCAGGTCGACGGTCGCGGCGGTGGCGGCCATGCCCCAGCGTGACGGTGCGAGCCAGGCCAGCTGTTCGAGGCCGAGCTTGCCCGGCAGCGCGACCAGCGCGCCGCACAGGATGACCTGCGCGAGCGACACCAGCACCAGCAGCGGCATGGTCTTCTCCGACGTGCTCACCGCGGCCGAGATGAGCAGGCCCATCGCCATCGACACGATCGCCAGCCCGGCCATCGCGAGGATCAGTTCGAGGAGGGGCGAGGTCACCGCGCCGTGCGCGGGCATCCTGCGGCCCGTCATGCCGATGACGACCAGCAGGACGGCCTGGACGCCGGTGATCAGGCCGAGAATGAGGATCTTGGACAGCAGGTAGACGCCCGACGACAGGCCCGCCGCACGTTCGCGCCGGTAGATGGCGCGCTCCTTGACCAACTCGCGTACGGCGTTGGCGGCGCCGACGAAGACCGCGCCGATGACCAGCGTCAGCAGCAGCGAGGCGGCGTCGGCGTTCTTGCCCGGCGGCCCGGCCAGGCCGTACTGCGCCGGCACCGCGCGGATCAGCGCGCCGACCACGACCGGCAGGATGCCGAGCACCGCGAGGTAGCTGCGTTCGGAGCCGATGACGGCCAGGTAGCGGCGGCACAGCGTGCCGAGCTGGGCCAGGCGGCCCTGCCGGCGCGGCGGCTTGGACGGCGGCGACACCTCGCGCCTCCGCCCGCCGACCCCGCCGTCGAGACCGGACACGACGTACTGGGAGTACATCGGCGAGACCTGGAACTCGGTGGCCCAGTCGCGGTCCGGCTCGCGGTCGAACGCCTGGAAGACCTCCGCCCAGCTCTGCTTGCCGAAGAACGTCAGCCCCTCCGACGGCGGCCCGTAGAAGGCGACCCGGCCGCCGGGGACGAGCACGAGCAGCCGGTCGCAGGTGTCGAGGTTGGCGACGCTGTGCGTCACGACGACGATGGTGCGGCCGTCGTGCGCCAGGTCCCGCATCATTTCCATGACGGACTTGTCGAGCCCGGGGTCCAGGCCGGACGTCGGCTCGTCCAGGAACAGCAGCGACGGCTTGGTGAGGAGTTCGAGCGCCACGCTCACGCGCTTGCGCTGGCCGCCGGACAGCCGGTCGATGCGCGTCCGCGCGTGCGGCGTCAGGCCCAGTTCTTCCAGGACCTCGTCCACCCGGCGGTCGCGTTCGGCCCCGCTGGTGTCGCCGGGGAACCGCAGCTCCGCGGCGTACCGCAGCGCCCGCCGCGTGGGCAGCTGGGTGTGCAGGATGTCCTCCTGCGGCACCAGGCCGATGCGGTGCCGCAGCTCCGGGTAGTGCGTGTAGAGGTCGCGGTGGTCGTACTGGACGCTGCCCTCGGTGGCCGGACGGGTGCCGGTCACCGCGCCGAGCAGGGTGGACTTGCCCGCGCCGCTCGGACCGATGACCCCGACGAGGCATCGCTCCGGGATCGGGAAGCTCACGTGATCGAGCAGGACCTTGCCCTTGGCGGTCCGTACGAGGAGATCCTGGGCGATCAGCGAGATATCGCCGGTGTCATCGAATTCGCGAAGTTCGTCCCCGACGAGGCGAAAAGTTGCGCGACCGATTGCGACGATGTCGCTTTCCTTCAGCACCGCCGAAGTGACGCGTCGGCCATTCACGTAGGTGCCGTTATGGCCGCCGAGATCGACGATTTCGTGCTGTCCGCCGGCGACTTCGCGCAGTTCCGCGTGGTGACGGGAGACGATGAGATCGGGCAGGACGATGTCGTTGTCGGGCGCACGGCCGATGCGCAGCCGCCGGGTGCGTACCTGGATGATCGAGGTCGGGTCGCGGTCGACGCCGGTCCGCTGGTCCATCATCGGCGGAACCGAGCAGGTCAGCTGGACACCGTTCTCCGGATGGCCCAGCCGGAGCTGGATCTCTCCCTCGATGCCCGCGCGCCTGATCCGGCGGCCGCCCACGAAAGTGCCGTTGGTGCTGCCCAGGTCTTCGAAAATCCAGCCGTTCTCATCGGTGCGCAGCACCCCGTGCCGCCACGACACCCGGGCGTCATCCACCCTGATGTCGGCGGCCGGATCGCGGCCGACCTGGTAGGACCCGCCAGGTTCAAGCGTACGGGCCGTCCCCTTGGTCCGTACGACGAGCGCCAGCGGGGCCACTGATGAGACGGAGCCCTCGACCGTCATAGCACCGCAGTGTAGGTCCAATGACCGCGAACGCACATCTTGCTCGCGAGGCGTACTTTGGCATTGACGGTTGGCCGTCCGTGAAATTGGGTGAATGACATGCCGGCCCGCAGTGGAAGACGCCGATGAGCGCATTCTCGTCGGATTTGACGCGCCCCGATCTCCCCGCGAAGCGGCGGAGGCGCCGGTGGCCCGTGATCCTTGTGATCGTCATTCTGGTGCTGGCCGGACTCGCCGTCGTCGGCGACCGTGTCGCGGCCGCGTACGCCGAGCGCCGGATCGCCTCGGAGATCCAGAAAGAGGGGTTCGGCGCCCGCCCCGACGTGACGATCTACGGCTTTCCGTTCCTGACCCAGGTGCTGCACCGCCACTTCCCCCACGGGCACCTGACCGCCCACCACGTACGGGAGGGCCCGCTGACGATCAGCACCATCGACGGCGACGCCCACGACGTACGGGTGGACTCGGGCTTTCGCTCGGGCACGATCGGCAGCGTGGACGGTACGGCGACGGTGTCGTTCGGCGACCTCACCAAGGCCGCCGGCGAGCCGGACCTGTCGCTGACGGCCGCGGGCCCCGACACGGTCAAGGCGAAGGTGGACCTGGAGGTGGCGACCGCCACCGCGACCGCGAAGGTCACCAAGGTCGGCGACGGCATACGGGTGCACGCGGTGTCGGTGGAGGGGTTCCCGCTGTCGGACCTGGGCGACGACCTCGACTTCACGGTGCCCGTCACGGGCCTGCCGATGGGACTGAGCTTCAAGAGCCTGAAGGTGTCCTCGAAGGGGATCGCGCTGCGGATCACCGGGTCACACCTGAAGTTCAGCGACTGAGCGAGCCGTCGAGGTCCGTACGTCTCCCCCGGCTGGTCGCCGGCCGGTGTTCGGTCGTGCAGGTCAGCGGGGGTGTGCCTCTCGCTGAGGCGACTGTGACCTGCGAGGATGGAGTGACGCCGGTCCTCGATTTGACCAAGGTCCGGGACGAACGTAATGTTCCCTTCGCCCCAAACGGGACAGGAAGCCGAAAGGTTCCCAGACCTGGCGGGGAGTCGGCATCGAATCGGCGAGTCCGGGCGCAAGCACTGGGACGAGCGGATACGATGGGGTCTCCCCGGTGAACGGGACGCAGGACGCCTGGTTGGGCGGCCGGCCCGGTGGGGCTCCCTTCGATGAGTGATCACCTCGATGGATTTTGTCCTTCGTGGTGGCTGCGTGTCGAGTTCGTGTTGTTCGTTGGTTGATTCGGCGGACGATGCGGAAATGGGATTCTTGTTTTCGGAGTCGGAGCCAATTCGACAAAGGAAACGGGAAAAGGCTAAGGTAGAGGAAATGCCCCAGAGGGGATCCTGCAAGGGTCTTCGATGGTGTGTGTCCGTTTCTTGAGAACTCAACAGTGTGTTAAAAGCCAGTGCCTTTTGGTCCTCGATCGGGCTGGGGTGGCTCACCGTGGGTGGGTTGTTCTGGTTTGGTTTTGGATTCCTTTGGCAAGAT
>NZ_BAABHF010000040.1:0-135620 GCF_039541955.1 Actinoallomurus oryzae
CAGCACACCCACCCATTCTCATCCGCCGGAAGCGGCCCGTCAGGGCCCATCGAAATCTAGTGCGGGATGCTCCGTCGCGGACGGCGTTCAACGTCTCGGCGGAAGCACTCGATCGCCGCGCGCACCTCGTACTGGGTGTCCGTCTCAGCGAGTCGGTCGAGGTAGAGCTGCCGGCGCGCCAGGCCCGGAAGGTCGACGGTGAAGTACATCGCCATCAGCGGGTTGACGAACAACTCGCTCCCCTGGGTGCGTTCGGTGAACCGGACGTCGCCGAACTCGCCGCGGATCGCGGCGGCGATCTGGCCGTTGACGATGCTGGGCCGCATGGCCGTGTGGCGCTGCGCGTGCGCGACCGCGTCGAGGTAGAGCCTCGCCTCCCGGCCGGCGCTCGGGATCGTCAACGCGCCCAGGTACGCGCCGTCGCGGTCGAGGGCGGCGAGGTTCTCCAGTACGTGGGCGTGGCACACGCCGTGGTAGGCGTCGATGCCGAAACCGGCGCACGTCACCAGCCGTACGGGCACCTCCAGCCCGGCGACCGCCGCGAGGCTGGTCATGTCCTCCTCCGGGGTGCCGAGGCCGGATTCGTCGCCGCGCATCAGAATGTCGGTGCCGCCGTCGACCAGCACGACGGCGTCGAGGTCCAGCCTTCGCACCAGCTCCCGGTACGCCGCGCGCAGCGGGCGCACGCCTGTGCGGGGAAAGGCGTACACCGTCGAGTGCATACCCTGCGCGTCGAGCCAGCGCGCCAGTGTCCGCTCCGGGAAGTACCCGTCGTGCCCCCTCGTGACGGGCGTGACGGCGGCCAGATTCGGCTCGCACCAGTCATCGACGTCGATCAGGTCGAGCGCGCTGAACGACAGGTTCGCCAGCCGCACGGACTTGCCGAGATCCATCAGCGCGAACGCCAGCGGCAGCCCGGCGTAGACGTCGAAGCCGCCGCCCGCACCGGCCACCAGAACCCGGTCCGAACCTCTCAGGGCGGCGAAGAGCGGCGGCTCGTACAGCGATGTCATGCCTCACGACCCTAGACACGCTCGAGCGTGCCAGGGGTATGCCGGCTGATCGGGAAATTGCCTCCCGTCCTTCGGCGGGCCAGGCCGCGCGCCGCTCCCGGTGGTGCCGTCGGGAGCGGCGCGGTGTCCGGCGTCCGGTCAGCGGTGGGACAGGGCGGGCGGCTTGGACCTCGGCTGGAACGGCAGGAAGCGCTCCGCGCGGTGGGGACGGGCCGGGATCTCCGTCGCCTCCACGGCCAGCATGCGGTCGAAGCGGAACGCACGGACGCCCTGGCGGAGGCGGCACCAGGCCACGAGGTACCAGTGTTCGCGGTGGACCAGGCACGTCACCGGCTCCACCTCGCGGATCGTCACGTCTCCCCGCGCGTCGGCGTAGTGGAGGCGGACGACCAGCCGCGCGGTGATCGCGCCGGCCGCGGTGCGGGCCCGGCGGGCGGTGGCCGGGTCGAGGGGGCTGGTCAGCGTGGCCAGCGTGGTCGCGACGACTTCGCTCGGCGCCTCCACGTCGTCGAACAGGTGCCGCAGGGCGCGGCGGGCGGTGGCGGACTGGGGGCCGGCTCCGAGGTGGGCGAGCGACAGGCCCAGGGCGGCGATCTCGGCGGCGGTCAGGCTCGGACGGGTGCGGACATCGAACATCACGTTCTCGGCCATGCCTCGATCATACGTTCGACCACTGACATTTTTACGTGGCCGAACAGCCAGAACACCATCGTGCCGGTGCCGGCGTGACCCGTACGCCCGGCACCGCCTGGCCCGTCCGCCGGCTGGGCAACTACCATGCCGCAATGCCATCTCGCCGGCGGCCTGGGCCCTCCCCGGCGCCTGTTCTCGCTCTCCTCGCGAGTGTGGCCACGCTGGTGTGGTGGGGGTGGCTCAGCCCGGGTGGGCGTACCGATGCTGCGCCGCGCGTACCTCCAGGCACAGCGCGCGCAGGTCGGCGCCGGGCCGGTCGAAGCCGTGCGAGGCGGCGCGCGGGTCGGCGCGGCGGTGCCGCAGCGTGCTGTTGAACGCCAGGTCGAGCGAGTCGTGCAGCATGTACACGTGGTACCGGATCAGCCCGAGCGCCCGCGTACGGTACTCATCGAGTTCGGGGATCCCCACCGGCTCCTCCAGCTGCCCCGCCATCCGCACGAACGCGTACGCCAGCCGGGTCGCCTCACGGGCCAGGCGGACGGGCACGTCGTACGGCTCGACGGCGCAGAGCCGTACGATCCGGTCGCCCTCGGGCTGGATCTCCACGGCCCAGTCGAGCACGGCGATGAGCCGGGCGAGCTCCTCCGGATAGGACGAGGCGGACATGAGGACGACCTCCGCGGCATGGGCGGCCGGCGTTAGGCCGCCGCCTCCACTCTCGTCCCTGCCGGGGCACGGGACAAGCCGAACGGAACACCCATCTCTCCGTCGGCGCCTGCCCGGCCGGCCCCCGCCCACAGGCCCCGCGGATACCCCTGTCCTCTTTTTTCTACAAAACCTAGACGCAGGTCGAAGAAACTTTAGAATGATCGGAAGACCGAGCGAGGAGGAGACCATGTCAGGCTCCGAGCCATCGGTGTCGTTCCAGACCCGTCCCGACCGCTACCGCCACTGGCGGATGGAGTTCGACGGCGAGGTCGCCTACCTCGTGATGGACGTCGACGAGCAGGGCGGGCTGCGGCCCGGCTACGAGCTGAAGCTCAACTCCTACGACCTCGGGGTCGACATCGAGTTGTACGACGCCGTGCAGCGGCTGCGGTTCGAGCATCCCGAGGTGCGCGCCGTCGTCATCACGAGCGGCGACGACAAGGTGTTCTGCGCCGGAGCCAACATCCGCATGCTGGCCGCCGCCGGCCATCCCTGGAAGGTGAACTTCTGCAAGTTCACCAACGAGACCCGGTGCGGCATCGAGGACGCCTCCGAGCACTCCGGCCAGACCTACATCGCCGCGGTGAACGGCACCGCCTCCGGCGGCGGCTACGAGATCGCGCTCGCGTGCGACCGCATCCTGCTCATCGACGACCGTTCGGCGGCGGTGTCGCTGCCGGAGGTGCCGCTGCTCGGCGTCCTGCCCGGCACCGGCGGGCTCACCCGGGTCGTGGACAAGCGCCGCGTGCGCCGCGACCGGGCCGACGTCTTCGCGACGAAGCCGGAGGGGGTCAAGGGCCGCACCGCGGTCGAGTGGGGCCTGGTCGACGAGGCGGTCCCCCGCAGCAGATTCGAGCAGACCGTACGCGAGCGCGCGCGGCAGGCCGCCGCCGAGTCGACGCGCACCGGCGAGGGCGGCGTCAGCCTCCCGATGCTCGAACCCGAGATCACCCCCGACCGGATCGTGTACCGGCACGTGACCGCCGAACTCGACGGCGACCGGGTGACCATCACGATCCGCGCGCCGGAGGACGCGGTGCCGCCCGCGGTCGTCGACGCGGACTTCTGGCCGCTCGCCATGACCCGCGAGCTCGACGACCTCATCCTCTGGCTGCGCACCAACGAGCCCGAGCGCGGCACCTGGGTGCTCAAGACGACGGGCGACATCGACGCCGTGCTCGCGCATGAGGAGGCGATGACCGGCGACAAGGACTGGCTCGCCGCCGAGATCCGGCACTACTACAAGCGGACGCTCAAGCGGCTCGACGTGACGAGCCGCAGCCTGGTCGCGCTGATCGAGCCGGGGAGCTGTTTCGCCGGCGCCCTGCTGGAGACGGCGCTCGCGTGCGACCGGCAGTACATGCTCGAGGGCGCCGAGATCGTGGTCACCGAGGCGAACTTCGGCGCGTTCCCGATGGCGAACGGCTGGAGCCGGCTGGCGTCGCGCTTCCACGGCGAGGACGAGCCGCTGCGCGACGTGCGCGGGCGGCGGCTCGGCTCGGAGGAGGCCGACGAGCTCGGCCTGGTCACGCTGGCCCTCGACGACATCGACTGGGACGACGAGATCCGCATCGCGCTGGAAGAACGCGCCTCGCTCAGCCCCGACGCGCTGACCGGCATGGAGGCCAACCATCGGTTCGCCGGACCTGAGACGCTGGAGACCAAGATCTTCGGCCGCCTCTCCGCGTGGCAGAACTGGATCTTCACCCGGCCCGGCGCGTCCGGGCCCGAAGGTGCCCTGAGCAAGTACGGCACCGGTGTACGAGCGACCTTCGACCGAAGAAGGACATGATGCAAGCGAGCCCGACGCCGCGAAGCAAGCCGGCCGCGGAGCGAGTGAGGAGGGTGAGCGACCAATGAGCACGGAGCGAGCCCGACGCAGCGAGCGGAGTGGGCGGCGCCGCGAAGCAAGCCGGCCGCGGAGCGAGTGAGGAGGGTGAGCGACCAATGAGCACAGCGGACTACCAGGAGAAGATTCCGAACAACGTCGGGCTGGCCGACGACCGGCGGTTGCAGCGGGCGCTGGAGTCGTGGCAGCCGGGGTTCCGCGACTGGTGGGCCGAGATGGGGCCCGAGCTGCCGACCGAGGACGTCTACCTGCGCACCGCCGTGAACGTCGGCCGCGAGGGCTGGGCGCACTTCGGGCACGTGCCGGTGAGCGAGTACCGCTGGGGCATCTTCCTCGCCGAGCCCCGCCCCGACCGGCGCATCGCGTTCGGCGAGCACAAGGGCGAGCCGGCCTGGCAGAAGGTGCCCGGGGAGTACCGCTCGGCGCTGCAGCGCCTCATCGTGATCCAGGGCGACACCGAACCGGCGAGCGTCGAGCAGCAGCGCCGCCTCGGCTACACCGCGCCCAGCCTGTACGACCTGCGCAACCTGTTCCAGGTCAACGTCGAGGAGGGCCGTCACCTGTGGGCGATGGTCTACCTGCTGCACGCCTTCTTCGGCCGCGAGGGCCGGGAGGAGGCCCAGGAACTGCTGCGCCGCAACTCCGGCAGCGAGGACTCCCCGCGCATCCTGGGCGCGTTCAACGAGGAGACGCCCGACTGGCTGTCGTTCTTCATGTTCACCTACTTCACCGACCGGGACGGCAAGTACCAGCTCGGCACGCTGAAGGAGAGCGGCTTCGACCCGCTGTCGCGCACGTGTGAGTTCATGCTCAAGGAGGAGGCCCACCACATGTTCGTGGGCACCACGGGCGTGGACCGCGTCGTCGGGCGCACCGCGCGGCTGATGGTCGAGCACGACACCGACGACGCCGGCCCGTACGGCGCGATCCCGCTGAACGTGATCCAGAAGTACCTGAACTTCCACTACAGCGTCAGCCTGGACCTGTTCGGCGGCGAGACCTCCACGAACGTCGCCAACTACTTCTCCGCCGGGCTCAAGGGCCGCTGGCAGGAGGAACGCCGCAAGGACGACCACCGGCTCACCGACCGGGGCGCGTACGTGGACGCCGTCGAGGACGGCCGGCCGGCGCGCGTGGAGGTCGAGGCGCTGACCGCGCTCAACACCGACCTGCGGAACGAGTACATCGCCGACTGCGAGAGCGGCGTCAAGCGCTGGAACCGCATCCTCGCCGACGCCGGTCTCCCCCACCGGCTCGCTCTGCCGGACCGCGCGTTCAACCGGTACGTCGGGGCGTTCGCCGGGATCAACGCCTCGCCCACCGGCGAGGTACTGACGGACGCCGAATGGGAGGCGCGCAAGGATGCCTGGCTCCCGACCGACGCGGACAAGGCGTTCGTCGCGTCCCTCATGCATCCGGTGTACGAGCCGGGTAAGATCGCAAGTTGGCTCGAACCCCCGCGTAACGGAATCAACGGCAAGCCGTTCGACTACGAATACGTTCACTTCCTCTAAAAGGGCGTGGTCCGGTGTTCAACGCCTCCACTTACCTCGTCGACCGGCATGTCGAATCCGGCGGCGGCGACCGCACGGCGGTGACCGGGCCCGGGGGGACCCTCACCTACGCGGAGCTGCTCGACCGGGTCCGGCGCATGGCCTCGGGCCTGCGCGAGCTGGGCGTGCGGCCCGAAGAGCGCGTCATGATCTTCATGCCGGACTCCCCCGACATGCTCGCGCTCATCCTCGGCGCGATGCGGATCGGCGCGGTGCCCGTCCCCGTGTCGACCATGATGACCGCGCACGACCTCGGCGGAGTGCTGCGCGACTCACGGGCCCGCGTGCTGGCGGCCGGCGCGGAGTTCGCCGCCGCCGCGGAGGAGGCCGCCGCGTCAGCGTCCGACCTCGCGGTGTTCGCCCTCACCGGGGAGGCGCCGCCACGGGCGCCGGCCTGGGCGCAGAGCCACCTGCTGAGCAAGATCGCCGAGAGCGACGGCGCCGGCGACCCGTACCCGACGAGCCCGGACTCCACCGCGCTGTGGCTCTACACCTCCGGCACCACCGGCCTGCCCAAGGGCGCGGTCCACCGGCACGCGTCGATCCGGTCGGTCTGCGAGACGTACGGCGCGCGGGTGCTGGGCATCCGGCCGGACGACCGCTGCCTGTCCGTGCCCAAGCTGTTCTTCGCCTACGGCATCGGCAACTCCTGCTTCTTCCCGCTCTCCGCGGGAGCGTCGGCCGTACTCGAACCGGCCCGTCCCACGCCCGCCGGCATCGCCGAGCGGCTGCTCGCCGAACGCCCCACGCTGTTCTTCGGCGTGCCGACCTTCTACGCCGCGCTGCTGTCCGCCGACCTGCCGCCGGAGACGTTCGCGTCCGTACGGCAGGCGGTCTCGGCGGGAGAGCCGCTGCCCGCGCCGATCTTCCGGCGATTCGCCGAACGGTTCGACGTGGAGATCCTCGACGGCATCGGGGCGACGGAGGCGCTGCACATCTTCGTCTCCAACCGTCCCGGCGAGGTGCGTCCCGGCTCGACCGGCCTGCCGGTGCCGGGCTACGACGTGCGGATCGTCGACGACGCCGGCGCCGACGTCCCGTACGGCACTCCGGGGCATCTCATGGTGCGCGGCGACTCGATCGCGACCGGCTACTGGTGCCGTACCCAGGTCACGCGCCGCGTGTTCCAGGGCGAGTGGCTGCGCACCGGCGACACCTACGTCGCCGACGAGGACGGCTCGCTGCGGTTCCTCGGCCGCTCCGACGACATGATCAAGGCGGCGGGCATCTGGGTCTCGCCGAGCGAGGTGGAGGCGCGCCTGCTGGAGCATCCGGACGTCGCGCAGGCGGTGGTGGTCGCGATGCCCGACGGCGACGGCCTGGACAAACCGGTCGCCGGCATCGTACGGGCCGAGGGCGCGGCGGTGACCGAGGAGGAGATCATCGCGTTCTGCCGCGAGGGGCTGGCGGCGTTCAAGCGCCCGCGCGCGGTGCTGTTCCTCGACTCGCTGCCGACCACGGCGACCGGCAAGGTCCAGCGGTACGTCCTGCGCGACGCGTTGCGGGAGCGCGGCTTCACGCCCTGACGGTTCGCACGCGTGTTTGACCCTGTCTCCTCCGGGGAGTCTGGCTGCAGACTTCGGGAGGTAGGGAGCATGACCGCACAGGGTGCGCGCTTCAAGGTCACGGGCAGCCGGGTGTCATCCAGCGGTGCGTTCCGCGCGCTCGGCCGCGCCGGGCTGGCCGCGCGTGGCGTCATCTACATCATCGTCGGCGTGCTGGCGGTCCAGATCGCCTTCGGCAAGGGCGGCAAGGAGGCCGACCGGCAGGGGGCGCTGCAGACCGTCGCCCGGACACCCGGCGGCACGGTCCTGCTCTGGCTGCTGGCGGTCGGCCTGGCAGGCATGGCGATCTGGCGCTTCAGCGAGGCGATCTGGGGCCAGTCCGTGCCCGAGGGCGACAAGGCCACCAAGCGCCTGTCCTCCCTCGCCCGCGGTGTGTTCTACACCGTGGTCTGCGCGAGCACGGTCGCCTTCACGGTCGGCGCGGGCGGGCCGGGCTCCAGCGACAAGAAGAGCAAGGACTGGACCGGCAAGGCGATGCACGACCTGCCGGCCGGCCGCTGGCTCGTGCTCATCGCCGGGCTCGGGCTGGTCGCCATCGGCGTCGGCATCGCCGTCGCCGCGCTCCGGACCAAGTTCGAGAAGAAGCTGCGCACCCACGAGATGAGCCCCGGCGTCCGCAGGGCGGTCACGACGGTGGGCGTCATCGGCAAGTCCACCCGTGCGCTCGTGTACGCGGCGGCGGGCGGGTTCATCGCCTACGCGGCCATCACGTTCGACGCGGACAAGGCCAAGGGCGTGGACGGCACGCTACGGCAGTTCTCGCACACCGGAGCCGGGCCGTGGCTGCTGGTCCTGGTCGCGTTCGGCCTCATCGTGTTCGGCGTGTACTCCTTCTGCGAGGCGCGCTGGCGCCGCGTCTGACCCACGGGCCCCGCCCGTACGGCCGAGGTCCGCGGCAGCGGTAGGGCGGCGAGAGGGGGTTTCCCGTCTCCCACCGTGGCCCTGTTCCCGGCTTCGCCGACTTTCCGGCGATGGCGGTGTTTGTGTCGTCTTACACAGAGGAAGCTGAAGCCAGGCACTCGGCATGACCTCACGGAGGAGACGATGACACAGACCGCCCTACCGGCGCGGACGGAGGCCCGCGGCACTCTGCTCGACGTCGTTCCGGCCACGCAGCGTGCCGAGCTGCTCCAGCTCGGCACGCTGCGGCACTACGAAGCCGGCAGCGTCCTGCTGCGCGAAGGCGAGCGATCGACGCACGTCCTGCTCTTCCTCAGCGCGGTGGCCAAGGTCACCGCGAGCCTGGAGAACGGCCGCATGGCCCTTCTCGGCATCCGGGTCACCGGCGACATCGTGGGCGAGATGGCGGCGATCGACGGCGGGCCGCGCTCGGCCACCGTCACGCTCTGCGGGGCGGGAGTCCTGCGGGTCATCGGCCGCGGCGAGTTCGTGGAGTTCCTGCGCTCCTGCCCGGACGCCCACATCGCGGTGTCGGGCATGATCAGCCGGAGGCTCCGCTGGGCGAACCGCCGGCGGGTGGACTTCAACGGCTACTCCAGCCGGATCCGGCTCGCCCGCGTCCTCGTCGAGCTGGCCGAGGCCTACGGGCACAGCGCTCTGGACGGCATCACCTTCGACGTCGGCCTGACCCAGGAGGAGCTGGGCGCCTTCGTCGGCGCGGACACCGACACCATCGGCAAGGAGGTGCGCAAGCTGCGGTCGCAGGAGGTCATCCGCACGGGCTACGGGAGCATCATGATCTGCGACCTGACCGCGCTGAAGAACATCGCCCGCATGCCGGACCAGTGAGCGAAGATGATCAGCGATACCCGCCTGGTCTACCGCCTCCTGGTCGCGGTGGACGTCGAGAGGTACAGCACGCGCAGCGCCATGGAGCAGTTGCGCGCCCAGACGGACCTGCGGCACGTGCTGGACGCCGCCGCGTCGCGCGCGGGGCTCGACCGGGGGCTGTGGCACAAGCAGGTCCGGGGCGACGGTGAGCTCGCCGTGCTGCCGCCCGAGGTCGACGTGCCCGGAGCGGTCGGCGCGTTCGTCCAGGGGCTGGAGACGGCCCTGTCGGACCTGAACGACGCGCGCGTCGGGCAGGCGTCTCTGCGGCTGCGTCTCGCCCTGCACCACGGCACGCTCGCCCCGGGGCCGTTCGGCCCGATCGGCGACGCTCCGATCGTGGTCAGCCGGCTTCTCGACGCCGGGCCGGTACGCGAGGTGCTCGCCGGCCGGCGGCACGGCGACCTGGGTCTGGTGGTCTCCGACACGCTTTTCCAGGATGTCGTGCGAACGGGGTTCTGCTCGCTCGCCCCGGACGACTTCTCGCCGATGAGGATCACCGTGAAGGGCATGTCCTACCGGGGGTACGTCCGCCGGCCGAGAGTGGTGGCCGCCGACGCAACGGTGGTCGCCCTCTCCCCACGGCGGATCGAGGCTCAGCACCACCTCGAGGTGAAGACCAGAAGCGAGGACTGACCGGCGTCCGGTGGTCCGCTGCGCTCCGTACCGGACGCCGGTCAGTCGAGGTGGTAGACGCGCAGGGCGTTGCCGCCCAGGGCCAGTGCGGCGGTCTCCTCGTCCGGGCACAGCTTGGCGACCGCACGGGCGTTCGACGCGATCCCCGGGACTCCGGGCCAGTCGGTGCCGAAGATGAAGCGGCGGCTCAGCCGGGCGAAGTCGTGCCGCGCGTAGTACTCGGGCAGGCGCCTCGGGGGCAGGCCCGACAGTTCGATCCACACGGTCTCGCGGGACAGGGCCAGGAAGGCCGCCGCGTCGTACCACCAGCCGCGCCCGCCGTGGGCGAGGACGAGGTTCATCGTCGGGAAGTCCCGCAGCACCTCGTCGAGCAGCACCGGGTCGGCGTAGGAGTTCATCGACCCGGGGAAGCTGCTCGTGCCGCAGTGGACGACGACCGGCACGCCGCGGTCGCGGCACACCTCGTACGCCGGGTACAGCGCGCGCTCGTTGGCCGGGAAGCCGCCGTGCACCGGGTGCAGCTTCAGCGCGACGGCGCCGAGGCCGAGCTGACGCTCGACCTCCTCCGCGACCGGGAAGTGCAGGTGGGGGTTGAGGTTGGCGACCGGTCGCATGCGCGCCGGGTCGTGGGCGGCGAGCGGCAGCAGGTCCTCGATGGGCTGGATCCCGGTCGCCTTCGGGCTGTACTCGCTGAACATGAGCACGACGTCGACGCCCTCGGCGTCCAGCAGCTCACCGAACCGCGCGGGCACCACGGCGCCCTCCTCGTCGTACACCCGGCCCAGCACCTCGGCGTCGCCGAAGTCGGCCGCCCAGTCGTGCCAGGCGCGTTTCAGCGTCGGCAGCCGCGCCGGATGTGTGTGGGCATCGACGAGAACATGACCATCGAGCACGAAGCCGTCCGTTCGTTGACAGCGAGTTTTTACTTAGGGGCCATGATGCATGACGCCTCTGTAGAGTGACACGGGTGACCGCCACCCGCCCCACGCTGACCCGGCGCCATGCGGTGGGCGAGACGAGCGCGCGTTCCCTGCTGCTGACGGTCCTCGGTGAGTTCGTCCTGCCGCGGGAGGCGCCGGTCTGGACCGCCACGATCGTCGAGATGCTCGACAGTCTCGGGGTGGAGGAGAAGTCGGCGCGCCAGGCCCTCGCGCGCACGGCGGGCGACGGATGGCTGTCCTCCGAGCGCGTGGGGCGCAGCGTGCGCTGGTTCCTGACGCCGTCCGGCCGGCGGCTGCTCAGCGAGGGCGCCGAGCGCATCTACGCCTTCGGCACCCCGCCTCCCGCCTGGGACGGCGTCTGGCTGATCCTCTACGTCTCGGTTCCCGAGTCCAAGCGCCGGCTCCGGCACCGGCTCCGTACGAAGCTGACCTGGGCGGGCTTCGGCTCGCCGGGCCCGGGCATGTGGATCTCTCCGATGCCGGCGCGCGAGCCGGAGGTGCTGTCGGTCGTGAAGGGGCTCGGCCTCGACCAGGGCGCCATGTCGTTCACCGCCCGGTTCGCCGCGGTCGGCAGCGAACACGAGATGGTGCGGCGGGCGTGGGACCTCGACGCCGTCGCCGCGCAGTACGCCGCCTTCGTCGAGACGTTCGGCGGTCTGGAGCCCGCCTCGGCGCACGACACGATGCTCGCCCAGACGCGCCTCGTGCACGCGTGGCGGCGGTTCCCGTTCCTCGATCCCCGGCTGCCGGCCGCGTTGCTGCCCGAGGGCTGGATCGGCGACCAGGCGCGCCGGCTGTTCGCCGACCGGCACACCGAATGGTCCGAGGTCGCGCAGAACCGCTGGTGCGAGCTGACCGGCCGGTAGCGCCCGCGAGGGCCACGGGCCGAGCCGATCACTCGCGATCCCCGCAGCGGCTTTCCTGGGAAAACGCCGTGCCAACGACGCGGCGAGCTGACGGCCCGGTGCGCTAACACCGGATCACGAGCCGTGCGGGGTCGTCCAGGACCCGTTCCACCACCAGGGACGCCGCGCCCAGGGCGGCGGCGTCGCCGCCGAGGCGCGACACCGTGATCCGCGGCGGCGAACGCCGGACGAGGCCCGCCCCGCCGGCCAGCGCCGCCTCCGTCGCGGGGCGCGCCCACGGGGCGAGGCCGGAGAAGATGCCGCCGAGCACGATCGTGTCCGGGTCGAGCAGGTTCACCGCCGTGGCCAGGGCCTGTCCGAGCGCCTCTCCCGCCCGGCGTACGGCGGCCAGCGCCCGCTCGTCGCCGCGCTCCAGCCGGGCGACCAGCGCCGACAGCGGGCCGTCCGGGCTCGCCGAAGACGTCGCGGTGGCCGCGGTCATGCCCGCTCCGCGCAGGATCGCCTCCTGCCCGGCGACCTGTTCGAGGCAGCCGCGCCCGCCGCAGGCGCAGGGCGGTCCGCCCGGGTCGACCACGACGTGGCCGAGCTCGCCGGCGAAGCCGTGCGCGCCGCGGAACACCCGGCCGTCCACGACGATGCCCGCGCCGATGCCGATCTCGCCCGACACGTGCACGTACGAGCCCAGCGCCGGGCCGTCGCCGAACCACAGCTCGCCGAGCGCGGCGAGGTTCGCCTCGTTGTCGTAGTCGGCGGGCAGCGGGAGCGGGGGCAGACCGGCGTCCAGCAGCTCGCCGGCCGCCACGTCGTCCCAGCCGAGGTTGGGTGCGCTGCGCACCAGCCCGCCGCCCTGGTCGAGCGTGCCGGGCAGCGCCACGACCGCGCCCGCCACCGACAGCCCCTGGTCGCCCGCGGCGGAGATCGCGCGGGCGGCGAGGCCGGTCAGCGCGGCGATGACGCGCTCGGGGGCGCGGTCGCGGTTGTCGGCGGCGACGATGTGGCGGTGCCGGATCCGGCGTCCGAGGTCGAGCACGCACGCGGCCAGGTAGTCGACGTTGATCTCCAGTCCGAGGCCCGCGACGCGGTCGCCGTTGACCGATACCGCGGTCGCCGGACGGCCGCGCTCGCCGTCGCGTACGGGCCCGTCCTCGCGCACCAGCCCGGCCCCGGCCAGCGACGCGACGAGGCTGGACACGGTCGTCTTGGTGAAGCCGGTCGCCTCGGCGAGGCGGGCACGGCTGACCGGCTGGCGGCGGGCGATCTCACCGAGCACCACGGCCAGGTTGCGTTCGCGCATGGTGCCGTGGCGCAGGGGCGCTTGGCGCATCGTCAAAGACTAATCCCGTTCGCCCAGGCATGTTGACACTTCGGGCCTGCGCGCTTTAATTAGTCCAGGTCGCGTACGAATTAAGGAGCCAGCATGTCGAGTACGTTCCAGCCCACGCGCGAGGACCGGTTCACCTTCGGTCTCTGGACCGTCGGCTGGCCGGCGCGCGACCCGTTCGGCGACGCCACGCGGCCGCCGCTCGACCCGGTGGAGACCGTGCACCGGCTGGCCGAGCTCGGCGCGTACGGCGTGACCTTCCACGACGACGACCTCCTCGCCGTCGAGCCGGACCGCGACCGGGCGATCGCCTCCTTCCGCAAGGCCCTCGACGAGACCGGCCTGGTCGTGCCGATGGCGACCACCAACCTGTTCACCCACCCGGTGTTCAAGGACGGCGCGTTCACCTCCAACGACCGCGACATCCGGCGCTACGCGATCCGCAAGGTGATGCGCAACCTCGACCTGGCCGCCGAGCTGGGCGCGAAGACCTATGTGTTCTGGGGCGGCCGTGAGGGTGCCGAGTCCGAGGCCGCCAAGGACGTACGGGCCGCGCTCGACCGGTTCCGCGAGGCGATCGACACGCTGGCCTCCTACTCCACCGAGCGCGGCTACGGCATCCGGTTCGCGCTGGAGCCCAAGCCGAACGAGCCGCGCGGCGACATCCTGCTGCCCACGGTCGGCCACGCGCTGGCGTTCATCGGCTCGCTGGAGCACGCCGACATGGTCGGCCTCAACCCCGAGGTCGGGCACGAGCAGATGGCCGGGCTCAACTTCGTGCACGCCATCGGCCAGGCGCTGTGGCACGGCAAGCTCTTCCACATCGACCTCAACGGCCAGCACGGCAACAAGTACGACCAGGACCTGGTCTTCGGGCACGGCGACCTGAAGAACGCCTTCTTCCTCGTCGACCTGCTGGAGAACGGCGGGTACGACGGGCCGCGCCACTTCGACTACAAGCCGACCCGCACCGAGGACATCTCGGGCGTGTGGGCGAGCGCGGAGGCGAACATGCGCACGTACCTCATCCTCAAGGAGCGGGCCCGCGCCTTCCGCGCCGACCCGGAGGTCCAGGAGGCGCTCGCGGCCTCGCGCGTGGACCAGCTGTCCGTGCCCACGCTCGAGCCCGGTGAGACGTTCGACTCCCTCGCGGCCGACGACTTCGACCTGGACGCCGCGGCGGCGCGCGGCTACCACTACGAGCGCCTCGACCAGCTCGCCGTCGAGCACATCCTCGGCGCCCGATGACTCTGGTCGCGGGTGTCGACTCCTCCACCCAGTCGTGCAAGGTGGTCGTCGCCGATGCTGAGACCGGTGAGATCGCACGGGTCGGCCAGGCCCCGCACCCGGACGGCACCGAGGTCGACCCGGCCGCGTGGCAAGCGGCGCTGGAGAAGGCGATCGCCGCGGCGGGAGGACTCGACGACGTCGCCGCCCTCGGCATCGGCGGGCAGCAGCACGGCATGGTCTGTCTCTCCGCCGACGGTGAGGTCGTACGGCCCGCGCTGCTGTGGAACGACACGCGCTCGGCGGGCGCCGCCGACGAACTCGTCGCCGAGCTGGGCGGGCCCGGCGCGTGGGCCGAGGCGGTCGGCAGCGTGCCGGTCGCGTCGTTCACCGTGACCAAGCTGCGCTGGCTGGCCCGGCACGAGCCGGAGGCCGCCGCCCGGACCGCCTCGGTCTGCCTGCCCCACGACTACCTGACTTGGAAGCTGACCGGGGAGCTCACGACCGACCGCGGCGACGCCTCCGGCACCGGCTACTGGTCGCCCGCGGACGGCGAGTACCGGCCCGACCTCCTGGAGCTCGCCCTGGGCCGCGTTCCCGCCGTTCCGCGGCTGCTCGCCCCGGCCGAGCCCGCGGGGCGTACGGCGTCGGGCGTGCTCGTGTCGGCCGGCACCGGCGACAACATGGCCGCGGCGCTCGGACTCGGCATCCGGCCGGGCGACGTGGTCGTGTCGCTGGGCACGTCGGGTACGGTCTTCGCCGTCGCGGAGTCCTCCTGCGCCGACCCCTCGGGAGAGGTGGCCGGCTTCGCGGACGCGACCGGCCGTTTCCTGCCCCTGGTGTGCACGCTCAACGCCGCCCGCGTGCTGGACGCCGCCGCGCGGCTGCTGGGGGTCGGCCACGAGGAGCTGTCCCGGCTGGCCCTGTCCGCCCCGCCCGGCGCGGACGGCCTCGCGCTGGTCCCCTACCTGGAGGGCGAACGCACGCCGAACCGGCCCGACGCGACCGGCGCGGTACACGGGCTGCGCCTGGACAACGCGACACCGGCCCACCTGGCACGGGCCGCGGTCGAGGGCATGCTCTGCGGATTGGCCGACGGGCTGGAGTCCCTGCTCCGCCAGGGCGTGCGAGCCGACCGGGTACTCCTCATCGGCGGCGCGGCCCGTTCGGACGCGGTACGGCGCATCGCGCCGACGGTGTTCGGCCGGCCGGTGCTGGTGCCGCCGGCCGGTGAGTACGTCGCGGAGGGCGCGGCGGTCCAGGCGGCCTGGTCCCTGTCGGAGACGTCCGAGCCGCCATGCTGGGAACGCCCGGGCCTGACCACGTACGAGGCCGACCCGTACCCCGCGCTCCGCGAGCGCTACGCCGAGGCCCGCGACCACGTACTGAACCGCTGGGTGTAGTGCCCGGGCAGGTTGGTTGAGGACCTGCGCAAGCGGGAGGCCCGTCCGTCGAGCGGTGCAGTAGGACGGCGGGACTTCGAGACAGGTCTTAGGAGTTCGTAAGGTGGGCGAGGACACGTGCGGTGATGTCGCCGAGGGTGGTGATCTCGTCCTCGGTGAGCAGGTCGATGAAATGGCGGCGCACCGACTCCACGTGGGCGGGCGCCGCCTCCTCGATCGTCCCCCACCCCTTCTCGGTCAGGACGACGAACGCGCCGCGACCGTCGTCGGGGCAGTCCTCCTTCACGACCAGGCCGCGCGCCTGCATGCGCGTGATGTGGTGCGATAGCCGGCTCCTGGACCACAGCATGCGCGCGGCGAGGTCGTTCAGCCGGGCGCGGTGGCCCTCCGCCTCGCCGAGGTTCGACAGCACGTCGTAGTCCGGCTCGGACAGGCCCGAGTCGTCCGCCAGGTCCCGCGCGATCCGCAGGTCCAGCAGACCCCGCATGCGCCGGTAACCGATCCAGGCGCGGAACTCCCGGTCATTCAGCCAGCGCACGTCGTCCACGCTGACCACCCTAGCAGGTCGTTGACATGTCATCTATCAGCCGCGTATTTTCGATGACATGTCAACCACAATGGTCTCGCCGCGCCCGGCACGGGTCGCGGTCCTCGGGGCGTCCCTGCGTAAGCAGTCGTTCAACGTGCGCCTGGCGGCGCTGGCCGCGCGTATGGCCGCGACCCACGGCGCCGAAGTGCGCACGGTCGGCTTCGGCGACCTCACGGTGCCGCCGCTCGACACCGACGCGCTGGAGACCGACGGCGTCCCCGAGGGCGCGCGCAGGTTCGGAGACCTGCTCACCGAGACGGACGGCTTCATCATCGCCGCCCCGGAGTACAACTACTCGGTCTCCGGCGTGCTGAAGAACCTCATCGACTGGACCTCGCGGATCCGCCCGTGGCCGTTCACCGGCCGAAACGGGCTCCTGCTCTCCGCCTCGACCGGAGCGGTCGGCGGTGTCCGCGGACTGTGGGCGTTGCGTGTGCCACTCGAAGGCCTCGGCGCGCACGTCTACCCGGACATGTTTCCCCTCGCGTACGCCGAGACCGCGCTGACCGCCGACGACGACCTGGCCGACTCCGCGCTGCGCGAGCGCCTCGACCGGCTCGTCGGCGCCTTCGTCGATCTGACCCGGACGCACGCTCTCCGGCGAAACGTGTGATCCCCGACCGGACTCTGGCCTTCACCGCCGTGGCGGCCGGGCTGATCGCGGCGCCGGGCGCGGACTTCGCCGCCGTGGCGCGGAACGCGATCGCGGACCGCCGGGCCGGCGTGTGCACCGGCCTGGGAGTGGCCACCGGATCGCTCGTGCACACCGCCGCCGCGGTGGCAGGCGTGGCGGCCGTGTTCGTCGCCCATCGGTCCCTGTTCACGGCTCTCCAGGTCGCGGGCGGTGTCTACCTGCTCTACCTGGGCGCGCGCTCGCTGCTCACCTTCATGAGGGACCGCGTCGACCCGGCGGCCGAGAAGACGGCGGCGCGCGGCCCGGCCGCGGCCTTCCGGCAGGGGTTCCTCGTCAACGTCACGAACCCCAAGGCGCCGGTGCTGTTCCTCAGCCTGCTTCCCCAGTTCGTTCCTCCGGACGCGGACCCGCTGACGCGTTCACTGGTCCTGTCGCTGATCGTCGTCGGCTGCGCGCTGCTCTGGTTCCCGGCGGTCGCTCTCGCCGTCCACTCGGTCGGCGCGCTCCTCGGCGGCAGGCCGGTGCGGCGGACACTCGCTCTCCTCACGTCGCTGCTGCTCCTCGGCCTCGGCGTCCGCATGCTCCTCTTCGGCTGAGGGCCACAGCTCCCGCAGGGCCTCCTCCACATCCTGGACCGGTGCGCCGAGATCGTGCCGGCTGAACAGGTGCAGCGACTCCCCCGTGTCGATCTCCAGGAGCTCGGTGCGCAGGCCGTGGGACCGGCGCTCGGTCACCACGACGTGCTCGACCTCGTCCCACGGAATGCGCCGGTGACCGGCGAACCCATGCACGACGGTTACTCCCTCGGCGTCGGCGGACAGCCGGGCCGGGGCCAGCACGTCGCGCAGGCCGTACACGCCGAGGGCCAGCGCCCCGGCGGCGCAGAGCAGGAGCCGCTCACGCTCGTCTCCCGAGAGGACGGCGAGGAACACGAGCAGCAGCGCCCCGGCGAACTTGGCGAACACCAGCACCGGAGCGACCCGCCATCGCTGAGGTCCGATCACCTTTCCAGCATGGCAGTGCCGACCGATCGGATAAATTTGGGCGCTCATGAGCCGTGAGTCCCTCCAGAGCCGGGTCGTCTCCGCCGCCGAGGCCGCGCTGGCGCGCGCGAACACCGTCTCTGCCCTCGACGTCCTGCACGGCATCGGCTGGCTGCCCGCGAACCGCGTCGACGAGTGGCGGCAGGGCCGGCTCGGCCACCTGGAGCAGGCGCTCAACGTGCGCCCCGACCGGCTCGCCAAGGTGATGACGGCCCTGCGCCGGTGGGCCGAGGACGGCGGCCTGCGGCCGGTCGAGGTGCCGTACGTCTCGGCCACGCGTGACCGGGCTCCGCTGCGGTTCACCGCCGACGGTGACGAGGCCGCCGAGCGCGCCTTCCGGACTCACTGGCTCTCACCGGACCTGTCCGAGGCGAAACGCGAGCGGGTGATCCAGCGGGAGAGCGCGGCACCCGACCTGGTGGTGATGGTGCCGCTCAAGGAGTGGACCTGCGCCGGCTGCCACGGAACGGGCGACTTCCTGGTCATGGAGGACGGCAGACCGACCTGTCTGACCTGCACCGACATGGACCACCTGGTCTTCCTGCCGGCCGGTGACGCCGCCCTGACCCGGCGGGCGAAGAAGGCGAGCGGCCTGTCGGCCGTGGTGGTGCGCTTCAACCGCCGCCGCAAGCGGTACGACCGCCAGGGCCTGCTCGTGGAGGAGCGCGCGCTGGAGCTGGCCGAGGAGCAGTGTCTCGCCGACGAGGACGTCCGCGCGCGACGGCGTGAGCGCGACCGCGAACGCCGCGCGGCCGAGGACGTGGAGCTCCAGGCGCGGACGGCGCGCGAGATCCGGCGGATGTTCCCCGGCTGCCCGGCCGGGCGCGCCGAGGCGATCGCGCTTCACACCGGCACCCGCGGCAGCGGCCGCGTCGGGCGCTCGGCCGCCGGGCGCGCGCTGGACGAGACCGCCGTCCGGGCGGCCGTCGTCGCGTCCGTACGCCACGAGAACACCGACTACGACAGGCTGCTGATGTCCGGCGTCCCCCGCGCGGAGGCACGCGAGCGCATCCGCGCGGACGTCGACCGCGTACTCGACGGCTGGCGCGCCGGCCCCTGACCGAACGCGGTTCCATCGCGGCCCCGGCGTGCAGAGCCCGCGCGGATAGGGGCGCGCGTAGCGCAGTCCCTGTCCGCGCGGGCTCGTATCGTGGGGGCGGATGAGGGGAGCGCCCATGGCGACCGCGTACCGGATCTGCCCGCTCTGCGAGGCCACCTGCGGGCTGGAGCTGACGATCACCCAAGGCCGGGTGACCGCGGCGCGCGGCGACCGCGACGACGTGTTCAGCCACGGCTTCATCTGTCCCAAGGGCGCCACCTTCGACGAGCTGGAGAACGACCCCGACCGGCTGCGCGCGCCCGTGGTCCGCACCGGCGGCGACTGGCGCGAGGTCACCTGGGACGAGGCGTTCGCAGCGGTCGAGCGCGGGCTGACCGCCGTCGCCGGCCGGCACGGGCGGCAGGCGCTCGCGATCTACCTCGGCAACCCGAACGCCCACACGCTCGCGGGAGGGCTGTACGCCGGGCCGCTCGTCCGGGCGCTCGGCACCACCAACGTCTACAGCGCGAGCACCGTCGACCAGATGCCCAAGCACGTCTCGAGCGGCCTGCTGTTCGGTGACTCGCTCGCCATCCCCGTGCCCGACCTCGACCGCACGTCCTACCTGCTGATTCTGGGCGCCAACCCGGTCGACTCCGGCGGCAGCCTGTGCACCGCCGCGGACTTCCCCGGCAGGCTGCGGGCGCTCCGTGAGCGCGGTGGCACGCTCGTCGTGGTCGACCCGCGCCGCACCCGCACCGCGCGGCTCGCCGACCGGCACCTCGCCGTACGGCCGGGCACCGACGCGTACCTGCTGTTCGCCGTCGTGCACACGTTGTTCGAGGAGGGCCTGGCCGTACGCCGGGACGACGCGGACGGCGCGGACGAGGTCGCCGCCCTGGCCCGCGACTTCACCCCCGAGCGCGTCGCCGGCGTCTGCGGCGTCGCGGCGCCGGAGATCCGGCGGCTGGCGCGGGAGCTGGCGGCCGCGCCCAGCGCCGCGGTGTACGCGCGGATCGGCACGTCCACGGCCGCGTTCGGCACGCTGACGAGCTGGCTGGTCGACGTCCTCAACGTCCTCACCGGCAACCTGGACCGCCCCGGCGGCGCCATGTTCCCGCTCGCGCCGCACCGGCCGGCGGGCGCGCGGTCCCGGCGCGGGTTCCGGCTGGGCCGCTGGCACAGCCGGGTCCGCGGGCTGCCCGAGGTCCGCGGCGAGCTGCCCGCCACGACGCTGGTCGACGAGATCGTCACGCCCGGCGAAGGCCAGGTGCGCGCCCTGGTGACCGTCGCGGGCAACCCCGTGCTGTCCACGCCCGGCGGAGACCGGCTCGGCGACGCGCTCGGCGCGCTGGAGTTCTTGGTCAGTGTCGATCCGTACCTGAACGAGACCACGCGGCACGCGCACGTCGTCCTGCCGCCGCCCCCGCCCAGCCGGTCCCCGCACTACGACTTCGCCCTCAGTGACCTCGCCGTCCGCAACACCGCGCGCTACTCACCGCCCGCCCTGCCGCTGCCGGCCGGCGAGCCGGACGAGTGCGCGATCCTCGCGCGGCTCACGCGGATCGCCTCCGGTCAGGACGCCGACGCGGACGAGTCGATCATGACGCGCGCTCTGGGCGCGGCCACCGCCGACCCGTCCTCGCCGGTCCACGGCGCGGACCCGGCCGCGCTCCTGGCCCGGCTCACCGGGGAGAGCCCGGCCCTGCGGCGCCTGGACCTCATGCTGCGGCTCGGGGCGTACGGCGACGGCTTCGGCGCGGTGCCGGGCGGCCTGTCCCTGGAGGCGCTCCGGCGCGCGCCGCACGGCATCGACCTCGGGCCGCTGCGCCCGCGGCTGCCCGAGGTGCTGCGCACGCCCTCGGGGCGGATCGAGCTGTGCCCGCCGCCCATCGCCGAAGACGTCGGGCGCCTGCGCGACGGCCTCGCCGAGCGGCGCGCCGCCGGGCTCGTCCTGATCGGCCGCCGTCACCTGCGGTCCAACAACAGCTGGATGCACAACCTGCCGGGCCTCGTCCGCGGTTCGAACCGCTGCACGCTCCAGGTCCACCCCGACGACGCACGGCGGCTCGGCCTCGCCGACGCGGGCACGGCCGAGGTGAGCAGCGACGCGGGCACCGTGAAGGTCGAAGTGGAGATCACCGACGAGGTCATGCCGGGCGTGGTCAGCCTCCCGCACGGCTGGGGACACGGGCGGTCCGGCACACGCGCCTCGGTCGCGGCGGCTCACGCCGGCGTCAGCGCCAACGCCCTCACCGACCCGCGGATCCGCGACCCGCTGTCCGGCAACGCCGTGCTCAACGGGATCCCTGTACGGGTTCGTCCGATCTGATTACGGTTCGACCGTTACGGTGGATTGTTGTACTGGTCGGTTTCGGCCGTGCCCAGTGTCGACGGAGGTTCCCCCGGTGGTGGAAGACGACTTCCAGGACATCCTTGAGAACTCCTACCGGACGGGCGGCCCGCTGGACGACGCGGTCCTGGACGATCTGCAGGCCCTCGCGACCGCCGAGCACCTCCTCGGCCCCGACCACCCGGACACGCTCACCTGCCGGATCAACCTGGCCCACGCGTACTACGAGGCGGGCCGGGTGGACGACGCGATCACCCTGGGCGAGCAGGCGTTCGCCGAGTGCGGGCGGCTGCTCGGACCCGACGCCCACGACACGCTGATCGCCGGGAACAACCTCGCCTCCGCCTACCGCGAGGCCGGCCGCCTCGACCGGTCGATCGCGGTCTGCATCCAGACCCTCACCCAGGCCGAGCGCAGCCTCGGCCGCGACGATCCCATGTCGATCACGCTGATCAACCATCTCGCCGACGCCTACTCCGCCGCCGAACGCGTCGACGAGGCCATCGAACTGCTCCTGGAGGTGCTCACGGCCCGCGAGCGCGCCCTCGGGCCGGACGCCCTGGACACCATCGCCGCCCGCAACAACCTCGCGCTCGCCTACCGTGACGCCGGCCGGCTCGACGAGGCGGTACCCCTGATGGAGACCGCCCTGCGCGACGCCGAGCGCGTCATGGGCGCCGATCACGAGGGCGTCCTCACCATCCGGGCCAACCTCGCGTCGCTCTACGACGACCTGGGCCGGACGGCGGAGGCCACCGAGGCGTACGAGCGCGCGCTCAAAGACCGCGAGCGCGTCCTGGGACCCGGCCATCCGGACACGCTGATGTCCGCGGCCACGCTCGGCGCGATCTACAAGGACACCGGGCGGACCGCGGAGGCGGTCGAGCTGACCGAGGACGCCCTGGCGGGCCTCCGGCGGTTGTACGGCCCCGACCACCGCGACGTGCTGCGGGTCCGCATCCGCCTCGCGCACGTGTACCTGTCCGCCGGACGGCACGCGGAGGGCATCGCGCTGCTGGAGGACGCGCTCGCCGGCTGCGAACGCCTCCTCGACGCCGACCACCCCGACACCGTCCGGTGCCGCCGCGACCTCGCCGAGGCGTACCGCGAGGTGGACCGCCCGGCCGACGCCGTCCCGCTGCTCGAACGCGTCGTGTCGGACTGGGAGCGGATCCTCGGCCGGGACGACCGCGAGACGATGGCGGTCCGCAACCTCCTCGCGCTGGCCTACGACGACTCCGGCCGCAAGGACGAGGCCGTCGCGGCGTACGAGCACACGCTCGCCGACCGCGAACGCGTGCTCGGCCCCGACCACCCCGCGACGCTGCTGTCCCGCAGCAACGTCGCGCTGACCTACCGCGAGCTCGGCCGCCACGCCGAGGCCGTCGCGGCCCTGTGCGCGGTGGTCGACGGGCGGCGGCGGGCGCTCGGCCCCGACCACATCGACACGCTGCGGTCGCGCAACCACCTCGCCCTGCTGTACGAGGAGACGGGCCGGCTCGACGAGGCCGTCGCGCTGTACGAGGAGGTGCTCGCGGACTGCGAGCGCGCCCTCGGCAGTGGTCACGAGCTCACCCGCAAGGTGCGGTTCAACCTCGACGACGCGCGCCCGCCCCGCTGGGAGCCGCGCTACCCGGTGGAGGAACGGCTCGCCGAGGCGAAGGCACGCGGTGACGCCGCCGCGTACCTGCGGCTGCTCGCCGGCCTCGACCTGTTCGTGCTCGCGCCGAAGAGACGCGCCGACGACGTGGTGGCCGGGCGGCACGACGTCATCCAGTGGCTGGTGCGCAGCGTGGACGACCGCGACCACGCCCAGGTCTTCACGCGGGGCGCGATCCCCCGCCAGCCCGGCACGGTGTGCCTGATGCGGTCGATCGCCACGCTCGTACGGGAGTGGCCCGACCCGGAGTGGCGGGTGCTGTTCAACCGCGGCGTGCCGGCCCTCGAATGGTCCTTCTCCTCCGACGCGCTCGCGGAGGCGGCGCGCGACGCCGTACGGCCCGCGGGCGGGCGTCTCCTGGCGAGGATCGACGGCCCGGCCGACGGGGCGCTGGCGTTCGGCCTGGCCTGCGGCGCGCCCCTCGCGGTCCAGGCCTCGGTGCCCTGGAACGACGCCGGTCCGGTGTACGGGGACTACATCCGCGGTCTGCGCTCGCTGCGCGACCTGTGGGACGTCACGAACGCCGAGGAGTGGCGGGGCGCGATGAACGCGCTGCTCGGCGGCGCGGACCACGGCCCGGACACCGTGGCGGACCTGAACGAGCGCATCGGCCGGTACGCGGACCACGCGGACACCACGGCGGACCTGGGCGACCGGATCGGCGGGTACGCGGACCACGGCGCAGACGCCGCGGCGGACCTGGGCGAGCGGATCGGCCGGTACGAGGAACGGCTCCGCGCCGACGGCCTCCCCGCCCCGCACGGGCCGGTCCGCGACACGTCGGCCCACGACCTGTGCCGGGCCGTGCACATGGCACGCTGGGGGCTGGAGGCGCACTTCTGCGACCAGGCCACCGCCGAACGGCTGATCGCCGAGGCCGGCGAGCGGTGCCGGCGCCGGTACGGCTCGTGGGCGGAGCTGTCGGCGGCATGGGCGCTGGGCCAGGCGCTGCGTCTCGGCGACGAAGGCTACGACGCGGCGCTCGCCACCCACCGCACCCTCACCGAGGCCACGGACGGCCCCTGGCAGACCGTCCCGTGGGAGACACCGCGCTGACTCGCGCGGACATGGGGGCGCCCTACGGCGCTTCCCCGGCCTCGGGCGCCCATGACGGACCGTCCCGTAAGAGACCCCTGCGCTTGACACCGCACCCACGCGGACACGGGCGCACCCTACGGCGCTTCCCCGGCCGCGCCCGGAAACGGCCGGTCTCACGGCGCGCGGTCCTCGCTTGTGCACGGAGTGTCTCATCCCGCTTACGACCGATTGACGGTGACGTAACCGCCTCGCTCTGTCATGGACCGCACGACGACAAGTCCAGCGAAGGAGTGACCGTGGCAGAGGCAACCATCTACGAGTCGATCGGCGGCGAGGCGGCGCTGGTGAGCGTGGTCGACGACCTGTACGTCCGGATCCTGGCCGACGACCGGCTTTCCGGCTTCTTCGTCGGCACGAGCCTGCCCCGGCTCAAGGGCCGGCAGGTGGAGTTCTTCGGTGCGGCGCTCGGCGGGCCGATGGCCTACACCGGCGCCCCGATGAAGGAGGTGCACCGGGGGCGCGGGATCGGGCAGGAGCACTTCGACCTCGTCGCGGGACACCTCGTCGACGCGCTGCGCGGTGCGGGCGTGCCCGGCCCGACGATCGACCAGATCATCGCGGCCGTCGCGCCGCTCGCCGACGACATCGTCTCCAAACCGGCGCTCGCCGACTAGGTGCACCGGCCAGGCCGGATGGGCTTGAAGCAGGTGAGGGCCTGCCGGCGCGGCAGTGTGGCGCATGCGCGGGTCGTGCGGCGGGCGCCCGTGAACGGACGCGTCCCGGCTGCCGTGGCTGTGTCACCGGACCTCGTATCGACGATGGATGTCCTGATCGTCACACCGAGGCGCGCCGGCGGCCGTCGTCCGGGGGGAGCCCGCCGGCCTCCGCTCCGGCGAACGGCGCTGTCGGGGTGTGAACGGCGACGGTGAGGGCGGTACGATCCCGGCTCCGCCGTGATCGCGAACGCCGTGGAGGACGGCCCGCGCGCGTCGTGGAGTCGATTCGCGGCGACGGCCTCTCCCCCGGAAGGACCCCCATGCTCATCGAGAACTCCTTCGACGTCGACGCCGACCCGGACCGGGTCTTCGGCTTCCTGCAGAACCCGCACAACGTCGCCACCTGCTTCCCCGGCGCCGAGCTCACCGAGGACCTCGGCGACGACCGGTACAAGGGCAAGGTCAAGATCAAGCTCGGCCCGGTGACAGCGTCCTTCACCGGGACCGCCCGGATCACCGAGAAGGATGAGACCGCACGGGTCGCGGTGCTGGTCGCCGAGGGTAAGGACGCCCGCGGATCGGGCACGGCGAAGGCGACCGCGACGATGCGCGTGGAGCCCAGGGACGGCGGGTCCAGCGTCCTGCTGAAGACCGACCTGACGATCTCCGGCAGGCTGGCGCAGTTCGGGCGCGGCATCATGGCCGACGTCTCCAACCGGATGGTGGGCGACCTGGCGGCACGAGTGCGCGAGCGCATCGAGGCGGAGCCGGAGAGCGGGACGCCCGGCGCTCCCGCCGCCGGGACGCCGGACACTACCGCGACCGAGACCCCGGCGGCGGCCCCGGCGACGGAGGCTCCGGCGACCGAGACGGCGGCGGCCGACGCCGCGCCGTCCGAGGCGGGCACATCCGCGGGCACGACCGAGGCCGAAGCCCCGGTCGCAACCGAGCCACCGGCGACGACCAAGCCTTCGGCCGCCACGGAGCCCACCATGAACGCGGACGCGGGCGCGGGCGCGGAATCAGACGCGGGCGCGAACTCGGGCCCGGGATCCGGCGCGGCGGCCACCGGCGCGAAGACGGCGGGCGACGCGGGCAAGGCCGCCGCGCCGACGGGGACGGCGGGTGCGGCCCCCGCCTCATCCTCGGCGTCGTCCGCCGAGCCCGCGAGCGCCATCAAGGCGAGCACCATGGTCAAGGTGGTGCTGGCCGGCATGTTCCGGCGGCTGTTCGCGCGCCTGCGCGGCCGTTCCGACCGCGGCTGATCCCGGCGTCAGCGCCTCACCGGCCATCGAGGTGGTGAGGCGCCTCGCCGGGCACGGGCGGTAGGGTCCGGCCTCATGTCTGAACCAGTGGAAGCGGTGCTGTTCGACTTCTCCGGAACCCTCATGGTGGCCGGCCCGTCCGACCGGTGGCTGGCCGGGTTGCTCGCGGACGCCGGGATCGAGCTGACGGAGGCGGAGATCCACGAGTGGGCCCGGCGGCTGGAAAGATCCGGCGGGCTGCCGGGCGGGAACTTTCCGGCGGACATCCCCGAGGAGATCCGTGCCACCTGGGAGCGACGTGATCTCGAGGCCGCCGCGCACCGGGGCGCGTACACCTGGCTGATCCGCCACTCCGGCTGGCCGTGGCCCGAACTGGCCGACGCCGTGTACGAGAGCCGCACGCTGCCCGAGGCCTGGACGCCCTACCCCGACACGCTCCCCACCCTGCGCGCGTTGACGGAGCACGGGATCCGCACGGCCGTGGTCAGCAACATCGGCTGGGACCCGCGACCCGTGCTCGCCGCCCACGGAGTCGCCGCCCTGTTCGACACCGTCCTGCTGTCGTACGAGGAGGGCCACTGCAAGCCCGACCCCGTGCTGTTCAAGACCGCCTGCGCGCGCCTGGACGCCGATCCCGCCCGTACGCTCATGGTGGGCGATAACCGGCGGGCCGACGGCGGCGCCGAGGCGATCGGCGTCCGCACGTTCTTCGTCGACCCGCTTCCGGCGCACGAACGCCCCGAGGGGTTCGCGCCGCTGCTCGCTGAGGCCCTCAGCCGAGCGCCGCGGCGCGATGCTCCTGCGGGCTGACCCCCCGCTCACGTTTGAAGGCGGCGCTGAGCGCGAACGCGCTGCCGTAGCCGACCCGCCGCGCGACCGCCGCGACCGTGGCGTCCGGCTCGCGCAGCAGGTCGGCGGCCAGCGCCAGGCGCAGGTCGGTGAGGTACGTCATCGGCGGCTCGCCGACCAGGTCGCTGAACCGCCGGGCCAGCGCGGCCCGTGAGACGCCCGTCCGCGCCGCCAGCGCGGCCACGGTCCACGGGTGAGCCGGCTCGTCGTGCAGCAGCCGCAGCGCCGCGCCGACCACCGGGTCGCCCTGCGCGCGGTACCAGCCCGGCACCTCGGCCTCCGGGCGGGAGAACCACGCCCGCAGGACGGCGGTGAGCAGCAGGTCCAGCAACCGGTCGAGCAGCGCCTGCTGGCCCGGCGCGTCGCGGTGCAGCTCCTCCCCCAGCAACGGCAGCAGCGGGGAGTCCCAGTCCTCGGCGGGCAGGACGATGCGCTGCGGCAGCACCCGCGACAGCCGCCCGTTGATCTCGCCCTCGAACTCATAGACGCCGGTGAACAGCGTGGTGGCCCCGGCTTCGTCATCCGTACGGTCGCCCCAGGTCCGCAGGCCGAGTGCCATGGCCGCGGACAGCGACTCCCCCTCCGGCGTGGTGCAGCACTGCCCGGGGTGGATGACGACCCGGGGCGGCGTGGCCGGATGGTCGGCGACCGTGTACGGGTGGGGACCGCGGATGACCGCGACGTCGCCGGGCCGGAGACGTACGGCGGCGTCGTCGTCGGGCACCAGCCACGCCTCGCCGCGCACGACCGACGCCACGGTCAGCGGCGCCCGGTCCTCGATCCGCAGCGACCACGGGGGTGTCAGGATCGACCGCAGCAGGAACGCGTCGCGGGCCCTCGGCCCGTCGAGTATGCGCGCGAGCGGGTCCATGCGCTCACTTTAGAGGTCGCGTCGGCAGGTGCTCGTCAGCGGCGTCGTCCGGGGCGGTCGGCCCGGCGGTGGGTGCTCCCGGATCCGTACCGCGGCCTGGTAGCACCCCCAGTGGCCGGGTCGCGCCCGAGAAGCGCGACGAGCCCGCCGAACCGACGAGAATTCAGTGAGGCGGCCATATCATTCGGTTGGGGAACTGCGGCAACGGACGCTCTCGCTGGCGCGGCAGAACGACGGGGAACTGCTGAGCGCGGTCGACCCCGCCGAGGCGGCGGCCCTGCACCGGGCCCTGAGCCGGATCGCCGCCGCGACCGGCCTCATTCCGAAGTGACGCGCACAAGCGGAAGATCACCTGTCGACGTGGCCGCTCAACGGACCGCCGGGTAGCCCGCGCACGGGATGACCTCCCTGGACGCACGGACATGCGCGTGAGCGTCTCGCCCATGGCCGCGGCGGCGCGGCCGGCGGTTCACTGAGCGGCATGAAGATTTTGACGGGAGTCTCCGCGACCGCGACGCTGCTGTTCGCCGCCGCACTGGCCGGCGTCTTCTTCGCCTACTCGATATCGGTGATGATCGGGCTCGACGCCGTCAAGCCGGGCCAGGCCATCGCCGCGATGCGCGCCATCAACGTGAAGATCCAAAATCCCCTGTTCCTCATGGCGTTCCTGCTGATGCCGGTCGCGGGCGCCGTCACGGGCGTGCTGCTGCTCGTCCTCGGGCAGCGCACGGCGGGCCTGCTGTTCCTCGCCGCGGCGGCGGTCTACGTCCTGGGGACGCTCGTGCCGAGCTTCGCGGTCAACATCCCGATGAACGACGCGCTGGACGCCGCCCGGCCGTCGGCCGGGGAACTGGCGCGCGTCTGGTCCGACTACTCCTCCCGGTGGACCGCGTGGAACCACGTACGTACGCTGTCGAGCCTGCTCAGCGTGCTCTTCATCGGCGCGGGCCTGTTCATCTGGGGCCGTGGCGCCTGAGGTGGACCGCCAGGCCGCCGGCGCCCGGCTCCAGTTCGGGGCGCAGCTCCATCGTCCGCGTGTAGTCGCCGCCCGCCAGCGGCCGGTACGCGATCGGCTCGTCGGTGAACAGGCCGCGCAGCCGCTCCGCGTACGCCTCGGTGACCGCGGCGAACCTGGCGTCGCTCACCTCGATGGAGTCCCAGACGGCGAACGGCGGCAGCACGTCCATGCCGGTGTAGTAGAGGAGCCCGTGCTGGATCGGGAACAGCAGTTCGTCCAGGCTGCCGTGGACGCCGCGGGCAGAGAACGACCGTTCGGCGGCGCCGATGGTCAGTGACACCATGGCCCGGCGGCCGGCGAGCGTGCCGTCGCCGTAGAGGGCCCGGCCCTTCGTGCCCACGCCGTACCCGAACCCGTGCGTGAAGACGCGGTCCACCCAGCCCTTGAGCACGGCCGGCATCGAGAACCACCACATCGGGAACTGCAGGATGAGCGCGTCGGACCACAGCAGCTTGTCCTGCTCCGCGGCGATCTCCGGCGCCAGGCGCCCCTCGGCGTACGCGCGGCCGGAGGCACCGATCACGTCGAGCCGCTCGTCCGGGGCGTGGCCGGGGAAGTCCCCGGCCCCGACGGCGGGCCGCCAACGCATGGCGTACAGGTCGGAGACGCGGACGTCATGGCCGGCGCTGCGCAGCTCGGTGGCGGCGAACGCGGTGAGCGCGCCGTTGAGCGAGCGCGGCTCGGGGTGTGCGGTGACGATGAGAACGTTCATGTATCCCGTTGTCGCGCCGCGCGGCGCGCGGAACCAGTACCCGGCGTTTCCATCGGCGTCGGTGTCCTGGTATTCACAGGGCCAGGTTCAACGTGCGCGAAGTGCACATACTGAAGAGCATGGATGACGACGGCCGGGAGCTCGGCGCGTTCCTGCGCTCACGCCGAGCACGGGTGGCCCCCGACAGCGTGGGGATCACGGTGGGCACGCGCCGCCGCGTGCCGGGCCTGCGGCGGGAGGAGCTGGCGCAGCTCGCCGGGATCAGCGTCGACTACTACGTACGGCTGGAGCAGGGACGCGCGACGCAGCCGTCCCCGGAGATCCTCGACGCGCTCGCGGACGTGCTCGGCCTCGGCCGTACCGAACGCGAGCACCTGCGCGCGCTGACCGGGGCGCCGCGGAAGGTCCGCCGGTCGTCGCGGCGGCGCCCGGAGCGGGTCCGGCCGGAGCTGCAGCGGCTCCTCGACGCGATGTACGGCCTGCCGGCCCTGATCACCGGGCACCGCCAGGACATCCTGGCCTGGAACCGGCTGGGCTCGGAGCTGTTCGGCGGGCTCGGCGATGGCCGCCGCGACCACAACAACGCGCGTTACCTGTTCCTGGACCCGGCCTCGCGGGAGACCTTCCCCGACTGGGAACAGCGCGCGCGGGAGACCGTGGCGGTGCTGCGGCTCGCCGCGGGCCGGCACGCCGACGACGAGCGGCTGCGCGAGCTGGTCGGGGAGCTCTCGGTGCGCAGCGAGGACTTCGGCGCGCTGTGGGCGTCCGCCGACGTGATGGTGTGCGGCAGCGGCACCAAGCGCTTCCGCCATCCGGCGGTCGGAGAGCTGACCCTGCGCTATGAGACCCTCCAGCTCCCGGTCTCCGCGGGCCAGGCGGGCCAGGAGCTGCACGTGTACAACGCCGGCGAGGACGGCGGTGCCGAGGAGGCCCTGCGGCTCCTCGGCACGTGGACGGCCTCGCCGCGCTGACCCGTCGCTCGCCGGCCGCGGGCGCGGAACGCGGCGGCCTTGGCGTGGTTCTGGCAGGTGGTGGAGCAGGGCCGTTTGCGCTGGTGACAGGCGTGCCGTCGTGGATCATCGCCTCGCGACGGTAACCGTGACGCCGCCGGACACGCTTTGGGCACCACCGCGCCGGGCGGTCGTTCGGGTCGTCACGGTCAGGGTCGCCGGTCCGACGGGCGCGCCGGCGGGTGGAGTGACCGTCCACGTGACCGGGATCGGATCGCCCGGGGCCAGTTGCCCGCCGCCTACCGAGGGTTGGCTCACAGTCCAGCCGGCGGGCGAGCGTAGCCGCAGCGCCTGATAGTCGACCGGTTCGCGGGTGGTGTTGTAGAGGGTCGCGGTGACGGTGAACGGGGTGCCTGCGACCACGCTGGTAGGTGCAGTGGCGTACAGGCTCGGGGTGCGGCGCATCGACGCGTTCAGCGAACGCGCGGTCCCACGCAGCCCGGGATAGGTCTCGAGCATCTCGATGGCGTACCAGCCGGCGTGTTCCTGGTTGCCCGGGTCGGTGACCCGCAGGTTCTCGTCGGAGTCGAGGATCCACCCCTCGGAGATCGGCTGTGTCTCGTCCGGGTAGTAATGGCGCAGGAACGCGTCCAGTGCCGAAATGCGGTCCTGGTTACGGTTCTCCTGGTCGAAGCGCCATTCCCAGGCCAGTCCCTTGGTGAGCACCCAGTCGTTGTGGCCGGTGAAAGCGTAGTCATGCATCGAGGACGGCATCTGCACGCCGGACCAGTCCCTGCTCTCGTGGGTGAGGTAGGCCCGCAGTGTGTCGGCCATGGTCTGCGTGTCCAAGGCGTACCAGTCGACCGCGATCGGGGCGAGGTTGGCGAAGGAGTAGCCGGGGTGGAAACGGTTGCCTTCGGTGACCTCGTACTTCTCGCCGTAGATCCGCTTTCCGTCAACGGTGGTCACGAGGTTGGTGTCGATGCCCCGCTCGATCTGTTCGGAGATCGACTGCCATCGCCTGGCGTCGGCCGGATCCCCGAGGCGATCAGCGATCGGGGTGAGTTCGTGCAACGCCTGGGAGGTGAAGACGTTCGTCAGCAGGTCATAGGTGTTGTGATAGCCCTCGTCGTCGAGGATCGGGTTGCGGATCAGGTCCAGGCTCGCGTCGAGGTAGCCGGGTGTGTCGAGGTAGTAGTTGGCGTAGCGGCGCACGTAGGGCCAGGTCTCGGCGACGAAGGCCCGGTCGCTCGGGTTGGCCCGCACGTAGCGGGCCCAGACCAGAAGCACACTGTAGGCCTGGTCGGTCTCGTCGTACATGTCGTAGCCGGAGATGTTGAAATCGGTGACCCGCTCCCGGTAGGAAAGCGTGCCGTCCGCGGCTCCGCGCCAGGTCACCGAGCCTGGCGGGGTGTCCGGCGCTTCAAGCCGCAGCGAGTAACCACCCGCCGGTGGGCTGCTGAACAGCGGCGGCAGGAACCGCAGCGTCACCCAGCCGCCGCCGGCCGGGATCTGCGAGACGGCAATGCTGGTGGTATCCACGACCTGGGCATCCGGGCCGGTACCGGCGAGCAGTGTCGCGCGCACCGTCCCACGCGCTTGGGAGGTTCTGTCCAGCCACACGTCGGTGGCGGTGACCAGGCCGGGCGCCGGAATCGGTTGCGTTGCCTGCGCGCGGGGTCCCCGGAAACTCACCGTCGGGGCGGAGACGTCTGTCTGCTCACCGGCAGCGGCCAGCGTGTCCGACTCCTGGTAGATCCGGTGCGGCATCCGTGCCTGCCCCGACGCCGCGCTGTATCGGAAGATATAACGCAGGATCGCTCGCGCCTTCGCGTCGTCTCCACCCAGCAGCAGCGCCAGCGCGTTGACGGAGGAATCCCGCGTGTACATCGCCGCGTAGTAGCCCGCCAGCGACGTTGGCGCGTACCCGCGCGCCGTGACCCGCTCGGCAAGACTGCGATACGTGCTGTCGAACAGGGCCACTTCATGGCCTGGCGGCAGGCCGCTCGCCTCTGGTGCGGCCGGCGTGCCGGTCGCACCAGAGGCGGGCGAGGCGCCGAAGCCCGTCACCGCGACCGCTGCGGCGAATGCGCAGGCGGCGGCGGTCACACGGCGGATCCAGCGGCGGGTGGGGGGATCGGTCTCGACCGGAAGCATCCGCACCTTCCCGATGGTCAGGCACTCCCGTGGAGAAGTGATGTTCAGCCGCTGCCGAAGCCGATTCTTGAAAGAGGCCGGCAACACGGTCCAGTGGAACAAGTGCATCGTTCACCCTCCTCCAGGCGTGAGCATTCGCGCCTTTCGCCGGTAGGTTGCGCTTAAAGTTCCATGCAACCGGTTGCACGTCAAGGCCCATTCGATGTGACATAAAGGTGCCGCAGGTAAAACAGGTCCACGACGTCGGGGCCCGCGAGCGCCCCGGCCGGCATCACCGGCCGCGGGCGCGGAACGCGGCGGTCTTGACGCGGTTCTGGCAGGCGGTGGAGCAGAACCGGCGGGTGCCGTTGCGGGAGGTGTCGACGTAGACGCGGTCGCAGTGCGGCGCCGTGCACACGCCCAGCCGGTCGTGGAACTCACTGCCGAGCACCACCGCCAGGCCGGTCGCGCAGCCGGCCACCCAGTCGGTGGACACGGTGCCG
Organism: Actinoallomurus oryzae; assembly: GCF_039541955.1. Taxonomy (NCBI): domain Bacteria; kingdom Bacillati; phylum Actinomycetota; class Actinomycetes; order Streptosporangiales; family Thermomonosporaceae; genus Actinoallomurus; species Actinoallomurus oryzae. The sequence continues at coordinate 32,880 of NZ_BAABHF010000040.1, forward strand.
CCGGCGCCGTGGAAGTGCAGATGCCAGGGCTCGCCGTCGTGGCGGTTCAGGTGGGGGCGCGCGTGGGTCACGTCGAGCAGGTGGTTGACCTGGTGGGCGGCGGCGTCGATGTCGCCGTCGGCGACCGCGGTGAAGACCGCGCGCAGCTCGACGGCCATCTCGGCGAGGACCGTGGTGTCCTGCTCGCCGAGGTCGCCGGCGCCGATCTCGATGAGGGCCGTACGCCGCGCCTCACCGACCGGCGGGGTGTACGGGCGACCCCGCCGCTCTCCTTCGGTGAGCGTGTTCACCAGACCGACGGCGATGCCGACGACCAGATCCATGTGACTGTTGAAATTCACTTGACCAGTTACACCGCTTCATCTAGTTTGTGACTGTCGAAATCTTCGACGACAGTTACAGGAGTCGCACATGCTCACAACCACAGTGGCACAGGCATGGATCTCCCGCTGGGACCGCCAGCAGGAGGGCTACCTGCCCGACCGCGAGGAGCGCTTCACCGCGCTGATCGACGCGGTCGAGGCCGGCGCCGGACGGCCGGACCCGCTCGTCCTCGACCTCGGTTGCGGGCCCGGCTCGCTGTCCGCCCGGCTGCTCGACCGCATACCGGAGGCCACCGTCGTCGCGATCGACACCGACCCGCTCCTGCTCGCGCTCGGCCGGGGCGCCCACTCCGGCCGGATGGCGCTGCGGTTCGCCGACCACGACCTGGGCACACCGGGCTGGGCGGCCGCGCTCGAGCTGGGCCGTCCGGCCGACGCGGCGGTCAGCACCACCGCGCTGCACTGGCTGCCCGAGCCCGCCCTCCGCACCGCGTACACCGAGCTGGCGTCGGCGCTGCGGCCGGGCGGACTGTTCCTCAACGGCGACCACCTCGACGCCGGCGAGCCCACGTTGCGGCGGCTCGAACGCGCCCTGGCCGACCGCGCCACGCATCGCCGGTTCGGCGACGACAGGCCCGAGGACTGGCGGCAGTGGTGGGACGCCGCCGCGGCGGATCCGGCGCTGGCCGCGCTCGCCCCGGACCGTTCGGCCGCCGCCGGGCACCACGGCTCGGAGTCCGGCACGCTGGCGGCGCACGTCGCGGCACTCCACGACGCGGGGTTCGGCGAGGTCGGCACGCTCTGGCAGCACGGGAACAACCGCGTCCTCTGCGCCGTCCGCAGCTGACCACACGACGCGCCGGCCGGCGCCGCGCGTCCGATACGATGATCGCGATCCGCGTGCTCCCCGAGAACGACGTCGCAGAACGGGAGCCCGCCGCGGTTCGCGGCGGCGGAGGGGCGACAACCGTTGTTCGCATGCCCTTCCGGAGGTTCTTCCATGAACGTGGGTCTCGGCCTGCCGATCACCGATCCGCCGTCGCTGCTGTCGTGGGCGCGGCGCGCCGACGCCGGCCCCTTCTCGACGCTCGGCCTGCTCGACCGTCTCGTGTACGCCAATCCCGAGCCGCTCGTGACGCTCGCCGCCCTCGCCGGAGCCACGACGCGCATCCGCCTGCAGACCGAGGTGCTCCTCGGCCCGCTGCGCGAGACGGCGCTCCTCGCCAAGCAGACCGCGACGCTGGACCTGATGTCCGGTGGCCGCTTCACGCTCGGCGTCGGCGTCGGCGGCCGGGCCGACGACCACCTCGCGGCCGGCACCGACATCCGTACGCGCGGACGCCGTCTGGACGCGCAGCTCGCGACCCTGCGGCGGGTCTGGTCGGGAGAGCCGTACGGCCAGGGCGCCGGTCCGATCGGCCCGGCGCCCGCCCGCGAGGGCGGCCCGGAGGTGCTCATCGGCGCCTTCGCCCCGGCCGCCCTCGAACGCGTCGCCCGCTGGGGCGACGGCTACCTGTGCGCGTCGCCGCCCGCGATGGCCGACGGGCTGTTCCGCAGCGTGGAGCGCTCCTGGTCGGCGGCGGGCCGCGCCGGACGGCCGCGTCTGGTCGCCCAGGTCAACGTCGCGCTCGGCCCGGAGAGCACGATCGAGGACGCCCGGGAGGCGATGGGCGCCTATTACGCGTTCCTCGACGACCCCGGGTGGGTCGGCCTGCTCACCACGCCACGGCAGGTCCACGACGCGCTCACCGCGTTCACCGACCTGGGCGCGGACGAGGTGGTGCTGTACTGCTGGGCCCGCGACGCCGACCAGATCGACCGGCTCGCCGACGTGCTGTAGCCGTACGGGGGGGGCGGGCGGCTCACACGTGCCAGGTGCCGTCACGGCGGGTCAGCAGGTCACGGGTCAACAGCAGGCGCCGGTCCGCCGCCCGCCAGACGCGCTCGACGCCGCCGGCGAGCGCGTCCGTCCCTCCATCGACGTCGCTGCCGGTGACCATGAGCACGTCCCGCGTGGGCACCGCGGCGATCAGATCGCCGGGGATCTGCGGGTCGAGTTGGTCCCACAGCCAGGGCACCAGCAGCAGGCTCGCTTCGAGGTCTCCGTCGAGCACGAACCCGACGCCCCCCGGAATCTGCCTGATCTCCGGCTTCGGACGGCGCCGGGTGAGGTTGTGCACCGCGAGAGAGCGCAGTTCTTCCAGCTGAACACCGAGGTCGCCGCAGCCGCTCTCATTGACGTACTGGAACATGTCCGGCAGGTCCAGCACGTAAGCGACGAACAGGTCACCCACCAGGTGTTCCATGACCGGAGGGTCCGGCAGGGAGACCGGGTCGCCGGACGGCGGCTCGGCTCGCTTGATGAGAGGCAGGACCAACGAGGAGTCCCGCGGCGAGGCCTCGGGGGTCTTCCCGTCGCTCGTGACGTTCATCCGGCGCTCCGTTCGTCCGGGTCGCCGTGTCGCGACCGGGCGAACCCTAACGGACCGGGTCCCGTCGCGCACCGCCCGTCGCGTCGCTCGGCGCACGCCGCGTCCGCCGGGTTCGCGGAGACGATACGGCTCCCGGCGGCAGCCGGCGGATGAGCTGTTATGACCTGTGAAGTTCCCAGCCGAAGCCGGCGAGGTTTCCAGCGCTCCTCGGCGTTGCGAGGACTGCGACGTCTCGGGCAGGAGGCACGATCGATCGACGTGGTCTGCGCGTCAGTTCACGGCCAGGGCGCGTTCGAGCGCGGCTCGGCCTGCCGGTTCCCACGTCGGTTTGCCCCCGGGGAGACCGAGCCTGCCGTTGCGTCCGATGCTGATCAGGTGCAGCGCCGCACGACCACGTTCGCGGGATGCAGATCGCCGTGCAGCCAGGTCGGCGCCCCGCCCCACGCGGGCGCCGCGACGGCCTTCTCCCAGATCTCTCGGGCGGCATCGGCGCTCGCGTCGCCGGCCACGACCTCCACGCCCTGGTGAACCCGTCCCGTATCCCCGCCGGCGGGATGCCGCGCGTGGAGCCGGCCGGGGCTTCCGCGGGGCCCGCCGATGCAGGGCCCGGAGAAAACCCGCGAGGGTCTCGGCCGCGTCGGCGCGGGTGATCGGCGCTCGGTCCGCCGGCTCGCCCTCGACCCAGCGCATGATCGTCCAGGTGTGCCCGAACAGGGCCGAAGGTTCGCCGACGCGCACCGGGGCGGGCGTCGGCAGCGGCAGGCGCTCGGCCAGAACGGGCGGCCACTTCTGCTCGGTGCGCAGCAGAGCCGGGGCGCGCTCGGTGCGCGGCAGGCGCACGGCCGGCTCCGCCCCGAGGCGCCACTGCTGGTTGTCCCAGCCACCGACGACATCGCGGAGTTCGAGGTCGGCGAGATCCGGATGCTGTTCCCGCAGCAGCGCTCGTACCAGGTCCTGCTCGAACCCGGGCTCGTCCATGGATGAGCCTCCGATCGCCGGCGTCTGCCTGGGAAGCCAGCACCCACGAACTTGATTTAGCTCGAACCTTTGTTCGATGATGGTCGCGTGAGTGAGCTATCGACGCAGGTCACAGAGGGATTGTCGACTCTGTCACGACCTGCGTTGGTGCCGGTGCTGCCCGTGTTGCACGAGGTGGTTCCCGAGGGTGGGCTGCGGCCGGGGTCGGTCACCGTGGTCGAGGGTTCGCCCGCTCTCGCCCTGGCGTTGACGGCCGGTCTGGAGGAGCGGTGGTGTGCCGTCGTCGGGCTGCCGGAGGCGCACATTCCCGCCGCCGCGTCGATGGGGGGCGACCCGATGAGGGTTCTGCTCGTGGACGATCCGGGCCGGCGGTGGGCCGACGTCGTCGCGGCGCTGACCGACGGCTGCGCGCTGGTGCTCACCCGGCCCCCGGACCGGCCGGCCCCTCAGGTGGTGCGCCGGCTGACCGCGCTGGCCCGCCGTAACGGGTGCGCGCTGGTCGTGACCGGGCCCTGGGAGGGGGCGAACCTCCGGCTCCGCGTCGAGGAGGGGCACTGGTCCGGGCTCGGCACCGGCACCGGGCACCTGCGCGGCCGCCGTGCCCTGGTGGTCTCCTCGGGCCGCGGCGCCGCGGGTCCCGGCCGGCGGGTCTGGCTCTGGCTCCCCGCGCCGGACGGCACCGTCGCCCCCGCCGCGGAGATCCCGGAGGCGATCCCGGAGACACCGTCCCGCGCCCCGGTGGCGGTGGCCGGGTGATTCCGCCGCGCGCTCTCGTGGTCTGGTGTCCCGACTGGCCGGTCACCGCGATCGGACTGGACGCCGCCACCCCCGCCGCCGTCGTCTCCGGCGCCCAGGTCGAGGCGTGCTCGGCGGCGGCGCGCGCCTCGGGTGTACGGCGCGGGCAGCGGGTGCGGGACGCGCAGCGGCACTGCCCCGAGCTCGTCGTACGCGACCGGGACACCGACGCCGAGGGGCGGCTCTTCGAGTCGGTGGCGGCGGCCGTCTCCGGCGTCACCCCGTGGGTCGAGGTCGTACGCCCGGGGATCTGCGCGATCCCGGTTCGCGGCGCGGCCCGCTACCACGGCGGCGGTACGACGGGGGCCGGCGACGAGGAGTCGCTGCGGGTCCACGTGCAGGACACCGTCGTCGAGCAGGGCTTCGACTGCGGTGCGGGCATCGCCGACGGCCTGTTCGCGGCGGAGCTGGCGGCGCGGGCCGGTGAGGGCGGCGTCGTCGTGCCCCCGGGCGGGACACCCGCCTTCCTCGCCCCGTACCCGGTGAGCGTCCTCGGCCGGCCCGAGCTCACCGGCCTGCTCTCCCGGCTCGGCATCCGCACGCTCGGCGCGTTCGCGGCACTGCCGGTACGCGACGTGACGGCTCGTTTCGGCGTCGACGAGATACGGGCGCACCGGCTGGCCCGCGGGCTGTACCCCCGGCCGCCGGCCCCGCGGCCGCCGCTCGCCGACCTGAGCGTGTCGACGGAGTTCGACCCGCCCGCCGTGGCCGCCGAACAGGTCGTCTTCGCCGCCAAGTCCCTCGCCGAACGGCTGCATGAGGCGCTCGCCGCCGAGGCGCTGACCTGCGTCCGCGTCGGGGTCGAGGTGACCGGCGCCGACGGCCGTACGCTGACCCGGCTCTGGCGGCACGACGGGGCGCTGTCCGCCCTCGCCGTCGCCGAACGGGTCCGCTGGCAGCTCTCGTCCTGGGAGACCCAGGGCGAGGACGGCCAGGAGGGCGGCGTCGTGCTGCTGCGGCTCCTGCCCGACCAGCTCGTCGCCGACGACGGACGGCAGGAGGCCCTGTGGGGTGAGGCCACGGTCTCCGACCAGATCGCCCGCGCCGCGGCGCGGGTCCAGGCGATGCTCGGCCACCAGGCGATCACCCGGCCGTTCCCGGCCGGCGGGCGCGGGCCGGGCGAACGCGTCGTCCGGGTGCCCTTCGGCGACCTGCCGCCGGAACCGGCCGCCGAGGGGCCGTGGCCGGGCCGCGTCCCCGACCCGCCGCCGGCCGTCGTCCACCCCGAGCCGCTGCCCGCGACGGTGACCGACGCCGACGGCTCGCCCGTCCTGGTGGACGCCCGGTGCGCGGTGTCCGCGCCGCCGCACGAGGTGGAGATCGCCGGGCGCCGTCACCTGGTGACGGCGTGGGCGGGCCCCTGGCCGGCCCGCGAACGCTGGTGGGACCCGGCCCGCGCGCACCGCCGGGCCCGGTTCCAGGTCGTCACCGGCGACGACCGGGCCCACCTGCTCGTCTTCGAGGGCGGCCACTGGCACGTCGAAGCCGGATACGCGTAGGGGATCCGAATGGGCTGGAGCGACCCCGATGAGTGAGCGGAGTGGACGGGCGAGGAACGAGCTCGTCCGCGGAGCGAACGAAGAGGGCGAGTGACCCAATGAACTGGAGCGAACGAAGAGGGCGAGTGACCCGATGGGCTGGAACAACCCGGACATTCCGTGGCGGGAGTTCGAGCGGCGGTTGTCGTGGGGCGGCCGTGAGCCGAAGGCGGCCGCGCCGCCGCCGGTGGTTCCGGCGCGGCGGCGTGAAGGCCCAGGCGGCTGGGCGGAGCTGCACTGTCACTCCTCCTACAGCTTCCTCGACGGCGCCTCCAGCCCCCGCGAGCTGATCGACGAGGCGATCCGGCTCGACGTGGAGGCCGTGGCCGTGACCGACCACGACGGCATGTACGGGGCGGTGCAGCTCAAGGAGGCCGCCAAGGGCACCGGCGTCGGCACGATCTTCGGCGCGGAGCTGAGCCTCGACCTGCCGGCGAAACAGGGCGAGCCCGACCCCGGTGGGCGGCACCTGCTGGTGCTGGCCCGGGACGCCGAGGGGTACGGGCGGCTGAGCGGCGCGATCAGCCGCGCGCAGCTCGCCGGTGGCGAGAAGGGCAGGCCGGTCTACGACCTGGCCGACCTGGCGGACGCGCACGGCGGGCACTGGGCGGTGCTCACCGGCTGCCGCAAGAGCCTGGTGCACGGCGGCGACGACCGGGAGGCGGGGCTGCGCACGCTGATCGAGATGTTCGGGCGGGAGAACGTCTACGCCGAGCTGATCGACCACGACCAGCCCCTGGACGACGCGCGCAACGACGCCCTGTACGACCTCGCGGAAAGGCACAGGATCGGCGTCGTCGCCTCGAACAACGTGCACTACGCCGCGCCGAAGGACGCGTCGCTCGCCGAGGCGCTCGCCGCCGTACGCGCCCGTCGGGGGCTGGACGACCTGGAGTCCTGGCTGCCGGCCACGGGCACCGCGCACCTGCGGTCGGCGCGGGAGATGCGGGCGCGGACGGCGCGGTTCCCCGGTGTGGTCGAGCGCACCGTCGAGCTGGCCCGGTCCTGCGTCTTCGACCTGAAACTGGTCGCGCCCGACCTGCCGGACTGGCTCGTGCCCGAGGGACACACCGAGTCGACCTGGCTGCGGCACCTCGTCGCCGAGGGCGCCGCCGAGCGGTACGGGCCCCGGCGGCGGGCGCGCCGGGCGTACCGGCAGATCGACGAGGAGCTGAACGTCATCGACGGCCTCGGCTTCCCCGGCTACTTCCTGATCGTCCAGGAGATCGTGGAGTTCTGCCGCGACGCCGACATCCTGTGCCAGGGCCGCGGCTCGGCGGCCAACTCCGCGGTCTGTTTCGCCCTCGGCATCACCGGGGTCGACGCGGTCAAGCACAACCTGCTGTTCGAGCGGTTCCTGTCGCCCGGCCGCGACGGGCCGCCCGACATCGACCTGGACATCGAGCACCGCCGCCGCGAGGAGGTCATCCAGCACGTCTATGAGAAGTACGGCCGGGACCGCGCCGCGCAGGTCGCCAACGTGATCAGCTACCGGCCCCGCATGGCCGTACGCGACGCGGCGCGCGCCCTCGGCTTCTCCCCCGGCCAGCAGGACGCCTGGTCGCGGCAGCTCTCCCCGCACGAGCCGCTGCCGCCGGACGGCATCCCGGAGGCGGTCACCGCGCTGGCCGACCGGATGCAGCGCCTGCCGCGTCACCTCGGTATCCACTCGGGCGGCATGGTCATCTGCGACCGGCCGATCGGGGAGGTCTGCCCGGTCGAGTGGGCCCGCATGCCGGGCCGCACCGTGCTGCAGTGGGACAAGGACGACTGCGCCGCCGAGGGACTGGTCAAGTTCGATCTGCTCGGGCTCGGCATGCTGTCGGTGCTGCACGACACGTTCGACCTCGTGGCCGCCTTCCACGACCGCCGCTTCGACCTGCACAACATCCCCGAAGAGGACCCCGACGTGTACGCCATGCTGCGCGACGCCGACACGGTCGGGGTGTTCCAGGTCGAGTCGCGCGCCCAGATGGCCACGCTCCCCCGGCTCAAGCCCGACCGCTTCTACGACCTGGTCGTGGAGGTCGCGCTGATCCGGCCCGGGCCGATCCAGGGCGGGTCGGTCCATCCGTACCTGCGCCGCCGGAGCGGGCAGGAGCCGCCCGACATCCCGCACCCGCTCATGCGGAACGCCCTGTCGCGCACCATGGGCGTGCCGCTGTTCCAGGAGCAGATGATGCAGCTCGCCGTGGACTGCGCGGGGTTCACCCCGGCGGAGTCGGACGCGCTGCGGCAGGCGATGAGCGCCAAGCGCGCGCCCGAGCGCATCGAGAAGCTCCGCGAACGCCTGCTGACCGGCATGGCCGAGCGCGGCATCTCCGGTGAGATCGCCGAGGAGGTCTACACCAAGATCCTCGGTTTCGCGAGCTTCGGCTTCCCCGAGTCGCACGCGCAGAGCTTCGCCCATCTCGTGTACGCCAGCGCGTACCTCAAACGGCACTACCCCGCGGCGTTCACCGCGGCGCTGCTGGCCAACCAGCCGATGGGCTTCTACGCTCCGCAGACCCTGATCGGCGACGCGCGGAGGCACGGGGTCCGCGTCCTCGGCGTGGACGTGAACGCGAGCGCGGCCAAGGCGACGCTCGAGGGCCCGTACGCCCCCGCCGGCGGGTCCCCGCACTCGCCCTCCGCCGAGCAGCCTGCGGTCCGGGTGGGCCTGGAGTACGTACGGGGCCTCGGGGCCGAGGGCGCGGAACGGATCGCCGCCGGACGGCCGTACGAGAGCCTGGAGGACCTGGTCCGGCGGGTGCCGCTGCCCACCGCGGCCCTGGAGGCCCTCGCCACCGCGGGTGCGTTCGGCTGCTTCGGCCTCGGCCGCCGTGAGGCGCTGTGGGCGGCGGGCGCGCTCTCGCGCGGTGCCACTCCCCCGGCCTCGTCGTCCTGGCGCGCCGAACGGCTGCCGGGCACGACGCCGGGCACGTCCGCTCCCGAACTGCCCGCCATGACCCCGATCGAGGAGACCATCGCCGACCTGTGGGCCACCGGCACGGCGGGGCATCACCCGATCGCCCACGTACGGCATCTGCTCGATGAGCGCGACGTGGTCCCCCTGGGCGCACTCGCCGACGTACCCGGCGAGACGAACATCGTGGTCGCCGGCGTGGTGACCCACCGGCAGCGCCCGGGGACGGCGGGTGGGGTGATCTTCTTCAACCTGGAGGACGAGACCGGGATGGCCAACGTCGTCTGCCGCCCCCAGATCTGGGAGCGCTACCGGACCATGGCCTTCCAGGCCCAGGCGATGATCGTCCACGCGCGTCTCGAACGCCACGACGGCGCCACGAATCTGGTCGCCACCCGCCTGCGACGCCTCCCCGTGACCACGATGACACGCAGCCGCGACTTCCGATAAGACCACTTTCAAGAAATCGCCATTTCGGTAGGGTGCAACTGGGTGGCGAGCGGATGGCATCACCGGTTCGTGGGCCAGGACGCGACGGATCGCCGGGTCAGCCAGGTCGTCCGGAAGGACGTCAACGGCTGTTACGCCGCGCGCATTGAGATGAAGGCGCCGGACGGGCAGTGGGTGAGCAAACCAACCGAGAACTCATTCTTTCCCGACAACTGGACGCCCCAGTATGTCGCGCACACCATTCACGAGGCCTTTGCCAACGGGCATCCCATCCCCAATACCAGAAACCGCTGAGAGGGTTCGCCAACGGCGTGTCGATCCAGGGAGAGTCCTGGCAGGGCAACTCCTGGGGTGTCCGCATCACGCCTCGCGGGCTGTACCTGCAGGACTGGTCCGAGAACTACCCGCTCGACACCGCCCATGACGTGATGATCAAGTACTGGATGTTCCTCACCGCCGGGTCGCCGAACGAAGCGACCGCCGAGGTGAACGAGTGGGAGGCGAAGGCCGGGCGCGCGCACCCGTGCCGTCCCCACCTGTAGACAGGGCCCGCGACCCGGCATTACGCGCGCTTGGGGTTCGCTCCGGGGCTCCGGGAAATCACCTCCGGTTGACAGTGCTCACACGAGACGGTGCTCACACGAGACGGTGCTGACCACGAGACAGTGCTCACCGACGAGCCGGAGGTGCGGTGTGACGACCGACGGCCGGCATCCGCATCCGGGCCCGCCCGTCGCCGGCCGGCCCGCCGACGCGGTGCCTCCGGGGGCGCCGCCCCTGCCCGCGTGGGAGGAACGCCTGCGGGAGCAGCTCGAGATCGGCGGCCTGTGGACCCGCGACACCCGTGGCCCGTCGTACGCGCGGCTCAGGCCGTACGGACCGCGCACGACACCCGGCTTCCCCGTCCACCCGGATCTGGAGGAGCGGCTGCTGTGCGCCCCACGGCACCCAGACCCCGTCATCGCCCACGTCCTGGCCACCTGCGCGGCCTACGCCTACGCCGGCGCCGAGACCGTCTCGATGATCATGGCGCGGATGGGCCTGGAGCAGAACCACTGCCGGATGATCGGCACGTCGGTCGACGCGATGTTCGTCCGGTCCACCGCGTTCCTCGTGCAGAGCGCGAGCGGACGGGTCGCGATCCTGTGCTACCGGGGCACCCCGCCGACGGACGGCATCGCCTGGATGACCGACGCCGACGTCCAGCCGGAGCGGATGCCGTACCGGTTCGGCGACCCGCGCGCCACCGTGCACGCCGGCTTCTACCGCAACGTACGGGCGACGCGCTATGAGGTCCTGGCCGCGTTGAAGCGTGCCTGCCGGGGCCGCTCGGTGCGCGCCCTCCTCCCCGACGAGCCGGACGTCGCGCGCATGGCCGAGTTGGAGGCGCTGTACGTCACCGGTCACAGCCTCGGCGGTGCGATGGCCGCGATGATGGCGGTCATGCTCCGGCACGAGCGCAAGTTCCGTGACGAGGACGACGTGGCCGGCCGGCTCCGGGCCGTCTACACGTACGGCCAGCCCATGATCGGCGACCCCCGCTTCGCCCGCGCCTGCGAGGCGGACCCGTTCCTCGCCCGCGAGGTGATCCGTTACGTCTACGACAACGACGTCGTCCCGCATCTCCCGCCCAGGACCGCCGGGCCGTACCGCCACTTCGGCCGCGAGTACCGATACGAGGTGCCGCACCTGCGCCACGGGGTGCTGGGCCTGTCGCGCCACCTCGGCCACGCGTACGACGTCCACCGCGGCGCCCTGCGCGAGCACACCCGCTTCGCCGGGCAGGCGGCCACCTTCCTCGGCGGCCTCGGCCTGGCCGCCCTGGCCTTCGCCGGCAGCCGGGTCCGGCCGCTGGGCGCGCTGCCCGTGGTGTACTCCTTCGAGGACCACGGGCCACAGCACTACATCGCCGCCGTGACACCGCCCGGCGTACAGAACGAGTTCGGCGACTGACGCGGTCGTCGCTTGCCGGGCGGGCGGTCAGGCCGGGCCGTCCTGAACTCCCTGGCGTTGTAGGTGATCCGGTTCGCGGAGAACGGGCACCTAGGCGCGGGCGTTCCACCAGTTCAGCATGATCTAGAGAGTCATCCGGGCTTGGGGACGCCGTGTCGGCGTGAAATGATCTGCGGCCGGGGCTGGGCTGTGTGTCCGGTGTGTCCTTGCGTTTCGAGCGCGTTAGCGAGTCTGCGGCCGGGGGCGGTAATGGGTTACGTCCTGTTACCAGGAGTACGCCGACCAGATTCGTCGGTTCCTATCTCGCTCCCCGGCCTGGCCCCACCTTATCCCGGGTCGATCATGGTGGGGTGGTCTGGCGGTGGCCAGAGGAAGACAGCCGGCGGCGGTTGAGGCCGAGCAGATGGAAGAGCCGGTCGAGCTGTTGGCACGGATCAATCAAGCTAGGAGTAGATCCCGCCAAGATTTCAGATCCCAGAATTGGTCATACACTCCTCGCATATATAAGTAACTTTCCAACATGTATTGCGATTGGCTGGGAACTCTTCCACTCGAAAACGTTGGCGGTGATTGATTTAACTGCGACGTTTTGCCGACTACAGGACTGATTCCCCCCGGCGGCCCAGCTTCTACCACGCAACAACGCGGTAGCATCCGCGATCAAGTGGCAGACTAGGACATCTACCCCGAACGCCTCCTGACTGGTGAGTCCATCGTGTCCAACGACCCGTTTCACTACCCCTCGGAGCTCCTCGGCCTCCTGATCGACACCATCCCACGGCTCGTCCGCTCCAAGCTGGACGTTCTCGACTTCTTCCGTAGCGCTGGCGTACCGGAGCCGATGACAGCCGATCTGCGTCGACAGGTTGCTGCGGACCGTGGCTCCATCAGCAAATACGCCATCGCGCGAACGGTGCTCAACCGTCTCAATCAGGATGGTGACCGCTCGCTCGGGCCGCGGCGTGAGGTTGTGCGACGAGTCTGCGAGTTCGAGGCGTTCTCCACCTGCTGGTCAGAGGATCAGCTCACGGCCAAGGGACTGGTGGCGGACGTTCGCAGCCTGGTCAATACAAAGGACTCCTTCACCCGCATGCGCCAAGAGCAGGAGCGCGAGCGCGCCGAGCGCCTCTGGCAACAGCGTGAGGCGGCCGAAGCGTTGCAGCGCCAGCGCGCCGAGCGTGAGGCGTTGAGGCAACGGCTCGCTGGCCTCGCGTCCATGACCAACGCTCACCAGCGGGGGATCGCCTTCGAGAAGCTACTCAACGAGTTGTTCGCGCTGGACGGCCTCCGGGTGCGCGAGTCCTTCACCGTCAAGGAGGACGGTGAAGTCGTCGAGCAGATCGACGGGCTGATTGAGCTTGCCGGCCAGCAGTACCTTGTCGAAGCCAAGTGGTGGAACGCGCCGCTGGGACCTGGTGTGACCGCGCAGCATCTCGTCCGCGTGCACAACCGTGCCGACGTACGCGGTCTTTATATTTCGGCATCCGGCTACACTCACGGCGCCATCAGTCAGTGCGTTGAGGCGCTGGCATCCAAGGTGGTCGTGCTGGCTGAAATACACGAACTGCTGTTCCTCCTGGAGCAGCAGGGCAACATCGCGGACTGGCTGGCAGCCAAGGCCCGCGCCGCTGCGGTTGATCGTGTCCCCCTCTTCCGGCCATCGGTGCAAGCAGCCGCCAGCTAGGACTCGTCCTTCTTCAACGCATCCGGCAGCAGCTTCTCATGCGCCCGCCTCAGATACTCGATGCCCTCGTCACGGCCAGAGCGGTACTGCAAGCTATCGCTCAGGAACTTCAACCGGTGCTTGGCGTCGGAGATGACTTCTGCCCACGTTTTGGCAATAACGCGGTACCGCTTGGTCTGCTTGACCACGCCCGGTGGTCTGTCGGGTGACGTAGCCTCTTCGGTCACGTAGTCGTCGAGCTTGTTGCCGATGACCCAGAATTCCCAATGCACGTTGGGCTGGTTAAACCGCTCGTCCTTCCCTACGGCAAAGGCGTAGTCTTCGATCTGCTGCAACTCTTTCCGGCGGATCGTGACATTAGGTCGTTTCAGCTCGACTACGAGATGCTCTAGCCGGTTGTCGCGGTTCTGCATCGGCCGCGACAACACTAGATCCGGAACCGCCTCCGTGCCATCCAGCCGCGTGAGCGGCTCGGTGCCGGCCAACTCGACGTCTTCGCCCAGGAGCTCCAGATGCTTCCGCAGCACCACAAGCAGCCGATCATCGTCGCCGGTGAGCGAGTACTCCTCACCAAACAACCATGTCTCCTCCGCAAGAATGCGATGAAGCTGCCGCCGTTCGAGTGTCTGCTGCTTCGAAGCCTTGTCGAACAGCAACGCGTCCAGGCCGTTAATGAACGCCAGCCGGTCAGTGATCATGCGGGCCGTCACGATCACTGAGGTCAGCGGAGTCCGTTGCAGGAGTTGGGCGAGCTCTTTTAACTGTTCCTCCGACAGGTCGACGACTTCAGCGAGCACCGTGCGAAGGTTGCTTGGATTGGTTTCCAGCGCCTCTTTGATGAGCCGCAAAGAGAGCTTCCGCGCGCTTGTCTCAGCCGCCTCAACTGACTTCGCCGCGCTTACCGCAACGACTTCAAACAGTTCACGCTCGCTGGCCTCGATCTCATTGGCCGGCTCACCGGCGTACGGATAACTCCGTTCCGCCTTCCATCTGCGCACCATCTCGCTGCGCTTGGCTTCGATACGCTCCTTGAAATGCCGCCTCAAAGCATCGCGGGCAGCATCGATAATCGGAGCCATGACTTCATGACCGAGGTCAGCCAGTAGAATGTCGTGACCTAGCTCGCGAAAGCCTTGCCACCGAACGTACGCCGTGAAGTCGAAACCAGGGGCTTGCACGCTGGGCAGCATGTCGTGAAGCGCCATCCCATCCGCATCACATAGATACAGCGCACGACGCACCGGCTTCTTCCATTCAATGACAACCACCGAAGCCTGACGGCCGTCGCCAAGCACCTCGGAGAGGTCGTACTCCTTTCTAAAGTCTTGAAGGTCTTTCGGATCTACAAGCTGTCCCTGCCACCGTATGTCGGCAGGATACGATTCGAGATAGAGCGCAAAGGTAGTTGCCAATTGATGAATCACCGAGGGGCGGTCGAGGGCGCTCTCCGCTTCCGGATGAATCGCCTCGATCCGTGCCCGAGTGCCCGTCCGTTCCGAGGTTGGCACCGCTGGCAGTAGGTCGAACTCGTCAAGGCTCTCTTGGGTGCCGCTAATGACAATCTGTTTGCGTTCGCCCGCGTCATCCTTCGCAACAGAACTCCAAGCAACGCGCCTGCCGATACCGAAGGCGGAATACCGTCCCTTGCCGTTACTGCCGTGCAGTACGCGCCGCTTTTCTCTAGTCACAACCGCAGAGCGCTTCCAAGACTCGCCCAGCGCGCCGAACGTTCGGTCAGCCTCTTCTTCGGTCATGCCATGGCCGTTATCGGCAATAGTGACCGACCGTACCTTTTCGATGCCATCCCGCTCGACGTCTGCCTCAACTTCCGTGGCGTCAGCGTCCAAGGCGTTCCAGATGAGTTCAGTCAGCCCTTGCAAGGGCGAACGAATCAGGCCCTGAAGATGGTCCCGGCTGAGCTTCACGGTTACGCGTGCCACGGATGACATACTGACATCGCCACACCACGCGCCGCGATAACGGGCGGATATCGGCCTAAAACGGCCGCGTTCAGCTACCGGGGTGACAACGCTCTCCAGCGCATCGCCCAGCCGTTCGCAGCCTCTGCCATCGCGAGTGTCCAATCCACGGGGTTGCCGTCCGCGATTTCTTCCCACATCCGAGCACAGGCACGGGCGAAGACCGATACCCCCTCCACCGGCGCCGCCTGCCATGCCGGTACATCTGCCACCACTTGCTCGGCCGAGTCCGCGCTGTGGCCGCTTGCCAGCAGGCGCAGAATGCAGCACGCCGGATCGATCCAGCCGGCGCCGCGTGTTGGCCAGGCCCAGTCGATGAGCAACGCCCGCCCATCGACCATAAGGACGTTGAGCGGGTTGTAGTCCGTGTGCAGCAACCGATCGCCCTTGAGCCATTCCAGCTCTTCGGGCGTATCCACGTACGTCCGCCAACGATGCTCGGCGAGCTTCACCGGTACGTCCGGGCACTGGATCGTCCCGAGCGCCGTAATGGTCGCGGCGACCTTCGGCAGGTCAGCGGAGCCTGGCCGGTAGTCGGCGTGCTCACCGTCCACCAGCTCGAAGCCCAGGACGTCCCATTCGCCTTGCACTCGCCACAGCAGCCGCGGCGAAAGGTGCGCGACGTACGCGTTGATCATTGCTTCCATATCCTGGTTCCATCGTCGCGGGTAGTCACGATGCAGTCCCTTGACGAATACCGGACCGGCCTCGGTGGAAAGAACCGCCGCTACTGCGGAGTTCAGCCCCTCAGACACCGTCTTCGCCGACCACACTGTCCCGGTGTGCTGCTCGACGGACTCCCGCGTCGCGCGGGGAAGGTCTTCCCAATGGATGCGTTCCACTGCCATTTCGGTCCCCTCGTTGCCACGGCGGAGGGCCGCCCCGCGACATCGTAGGGCGGCCCTGCCTCTGGTGATGATTAGTACGGCTGGTCGTCGCCGGCCGAGCACGAACACATGGCCGACTCGACCAGGGCGTCCAGGTCGTCGACGAACATCGGCGCCGGCAGCGCCTCGGTCGGCTTCGGCCCGATCATGAGATCGACGGTCATCCCGCTACCTCCTCTCTCGGTTCTCGGTGCTGGCAGTAGGCCGCCAGCGGAGCCTTGGCTTTGCGGTAGAGCTGCACCAGCGGCATGCAGGTGCCGCACGTTCCCTGAAGACCGCAGCCGGTACAGCCGCCTTGGCGCAGCAGCAGGGAGTCCGCGATCTCGCCGAGTCGAACGAGCCCGTCGACACCTTCTTCGATGAGAGAGATGTTCGGGTCGCGCCCGATCTTGCAGATGCTGGCCATGCCGTGCGGGTCGACGTGGAAGAAGGTGTGTCCGGCATTGCAGCCGGTGAACGGCTTGCGCTTTCGTAGGTATTCGACGGACTGTGAGGGCAGCGTCTCCGCGCCGCCGTAGATCGTCGGCGACATGTTCACGTACAGGTGGTGCGGGATGCCGAGCGCGTCACCCATGGCCTGCATCTGCTCGACCTCATGGGCATTGGTCTTGGTGATGATCAGACTGAGCTTCAGGGGCAAGCCCGCCTCGTGGGCCGAGGCCAGACCGCGGCTGAACGCCTTGAACGCGCCCCGGCGTCGGGTCAGTCCGTCGTAGCTCGCCTCGGTCGCGCCGTAGACGCTGATCGTGATCTCGTGCGGCCGGTGGGTGGTGAGCAGCTCCAAAATCTTCGGATTGGCCAGCCGCGAGCCGTTGGTCAGGATAGTGAGCATCATGCCCAGCTCGTAGGCAGTGCCGTAGACGTCGAGGAACAGCTTGTCGATCATCGGCTCGCCGCCGGTGAGCTGGAGCCACACGACGCCGGCATCCCGCAGGATGTACAGCAGCCGCTCGCGTTCCGGCCAGGCCAGGCCCTCGAAGCGCTTCAGCCCGAGGTAGCAGTGCTCGCAGTCGTAGTTACAGCCGAGGTTCAATTCATAGGTGGCGCGGACGTAGCCGTGCGGCGATTCGTCTCGCACGACCGCCAACTCGTTGAGCGGCCGGCCACTGATATCGAACTGCCATCCCTGACGCACAGCGTCGGCCAACCAGGGTGGACAGCGACCGCCGTCTGCCGCGACCTGGACGAGTTCGCGGTACTGGTGCAGGGGCAACCGGAGGCCACCGTGGTTGCCCGGACAGAGCACCACGTAGTCGTCCAGGAACGGCGTAATGATCAGTTCGTGCATACATCCTCCTTGGGAATCGTCAGAATGAGCCGTTCGTCCAGTAGCTCGCCTCCGCTATCGGTGATTGAGGATAAGGACCTGGCGTCTTGAATTGTCAGCTCACACCACACCCACTTGCCGCCGGTCTTCGGCCAGCGATAGCCCCACTGCTTACTCAGCGCCTCGACGAGTTGAATACCGCAGCCACTTTCGTCGCGCTCGTCCGCTTCTTTACGCTTGGGCGGGCGTGATTCGCTGTCCCACACTTCGACGACGACGCCGCTCGGACAGCAATAGAGACACAGACAAATCGTCGTGAGGCGCTCGCGCAGGTCGCTCCAACTTGGAGCTTCATCGACGACTCCTACGGCCTTCACAGCATTCGTCACGAGTCCGGAAACGATCAGCGCCGTGGTGTCTGCCAGGCTCGCCATGCCCCATCTGGCGAGCAGGAACTCGGCATGCCGACGGGCAGTCGATACAGCGCTCGGCAAGGCAGCGAGCCGCAAGCAGTTGAGTTCACTCACGTCCTTCATGCCTCACCTCTGAACTGTCGGTTGGTGCAGGGCCGGTGTCGGAGCGGTGCTCTGTGGGCGCTGGTAACACGGGTCAAGAGAACCAGTTCCGCGGTACAACACCGGCCCTGCGGCTTACGCGGCCGAGTCGTTACGGCCGCAGCATGATGGCAATCCGTCGTGCCGCCTCTTGGACTTGTTCCACGGGCAAATCGGGTCACCCCAAGCCCACCAAAAGCACCACTCCTCGTTCGGCGTGTCCAAGTCGCGCGGTGCGGCATAGATGACTTCTTGCAGGTGCGTCGTTTTCGGATTCGTCACCACCAACCGCGGCGGTCCAATATGGAGCGGCTCATAGCGGGTCAGCATGCCGGGTGGCCTGCATGGCAACTTGCAGTGCTGACAGATGTTTGCCGGCCTTGGTGCGGAGCGGTGCGCGACGGCTCATTGTTAAGGTGGTCGAAGACGCCTCACCACGAGCCGGATACCCATTAAGCCTCATGACTGTTGCTGCCGGTAGGCGATGATCTCGCCCGGCGTGGCAACCAGGCCGGCGCGCAGCGGCGTTGGAAGGGTCGTCCGTTCGCCCGAGGTACAGGTCGCCGAACACATAAATCTTGCTGCCGCTCACCGTCACCCGGGCCACGACGCCAGCACCCGAACGGATGACGTGCAACCACCCGGCGGCCAGCTCCGTGATGAAGCCGTGCGTCGCCTGGAGATGCCTGCCGATCTCCGACAACGCATCGTTCTTCGCTGAGGGTCTGCTGGTGGGCGGACTGCCGATCGTCATCGTTTGGCTCCGGCCGAGGGTGGTTCGGTGGGTCAGTCACCACCATCACCGGAGCTAACGTCAATGCGCATGCGTGGCAGGCGTGGCCGATATGCAGTGCATGCATAACCGTCCGCGACGGTCGCCGGTAACGTCGTTAGACTGCAAAAGCACGGCCGTAACCCCCGACCTCAACGAAGGCGAAGCGGATGGATGCCCAACCCGCGGAGCACTCTTGTCGCCAGTGCAGCACCCTCCTGGCCCGCGATAACAACGATGCCCTGTGCGGCTCGTGTCGCCGAAAGGCCCGAGATGTCTTGGTCTGCGCGCCCGAGGTTCCAACGTGGTTCTGGGAGTCACCCCAACTACACGAAGCACTGGCTAGCCAGCATATGGGCCGGGTCGTGCGAGCCTTTAGGACACACCCGTACCATGGCCGCCCAATTTCGCAAAGCGTCGCGGCCTCGTGGTTCTTCCTTACCCAGACCCAACTAAGCCGCATCGAGAACGGCCCGCCCGTCCAGGATCTGGACAGACTTAGCCAGTGGGCGCATACCCTGCACATTCCCGCCGAGCTACTCTGGTTCTCGCGAGTGGGAATAGACGCATCAGAGGATGCGTCACCATACGGCGTTGAATCACACATAACGGACCGTTTTGCGGATGATGAATGGCTGCGCATGAGCGAGCTCTTGCGCCGCACATTTCTCAAGCGAGGCATGGCGGCAGTCACACTGCCTGCTATCGGACTCGATGAGCTGAAACACATCGCTGTTGCGCTGAACAACGCGCGGCGCTACACCGACCATGCAATGGTGGGCTACTTCCGCCGCCAGCTCAACGCGTGTGCCGAGAAGGACGGCACACGCGGCCCCAAGCACTCCATCCCTATCGTGCTTGGTCTAATTGCCGCCGTCGAACAGATGGCCGGTGATTCCAAGCCCTCGGTACGACACGAACTGCTTAGGGTCGGCTCGCAGGCCGCAGAGTTCGCCGGCTGGCTATACCGCGACGTCGCCATGCCCGAGCTGGCCAATTACTGGCGTGACCGTGCTGTGGAGTGGGCACAGGCCGCCAGCGACCTGCCGATGCAGGGCTACGTGCTGCTGAAGAAGAGCCAGGCCGCATGGGATGAGCGCGACGCACTACGAATGTTGACGCTGGCCCAGGCAGTGCAAGAAGGACCGTGGTGCCTCCCCGCCCAGGTACGTGCCGAGGCAGCCCAGCAGGAGGCCCGCGGCCACGCTATGCTCAGCGGCGACCTGGCGCTCGTGGAACCGAAGCTCGACCAGGCGCGCGCTCTACTCGCCGAGGAGTCGCCCGATAAGGGCAGCACGCCGATAGCTGCGCACTACGACGAAGCACTCTTCGCACTGCAAGTCGCCATCTGCTACTGCGAGGCCGGCCAGCCTGATCAAGCGCTGGACCTGTATGAGACGTGGCTGTCTGAAGACACGTTTTCCCGTCGGGACTACGGTTACTTCCTGTCCCTTAAGAGCGAAGCATTCGCCACCGCAGAAGCGCCGGACGAAGCATCCTCCGCAGCTCTCAAAGCACTGACGCTCGCGCGGGAGACCAGCTCCGCCCGGACACACCAGGAAGTGCTGCGCGTAGCCGGACAGCTCCAGCCGTGGCACGACCGCGCACAGGTGCGAGAGCTACGCGCGGCGGTGCTCGCCTAGGCTTCGCTGAGCCACTCGGCCACCGTGCGGATGGCGAACGCCTGCCACTCCTGCGTTTGCGGGTCGGCGTACTGCGGATCATCGTGGACCGCGATGCCGTGCTGGGCGCCCTCAATCTCGATGAGCTTCGACTCGCCGCCGAACTGGCTCACGGCGTCCCGGGAGGACTGCACGGGAATGAACGTGTCGCCGGTGCCGTGGATGATAAGCGTCGGTGCGGTAACATCCCCGAGCGCGCGGTGCGGCTCCACGTAGAAGACCTCGTTGAGCAACGGCCGACCCAACTTGAAGCTCGGTGAGTGCGCCACGAAACCTTGAGCGGCCAGCTCGTCGCCGGCCATCTCGTCGATGTGGTCATCGTGCCAGTACGGCTTGTCGTCGACAAAACGCCGCTTGTAGTTGAGTAGGGGATTGAACAGCACCATCCGACGAACGGCCTCGGGGTAGCGAGAGGTGTAGAACGCCGTGATGCCGCCACCGAAGCTTGCGCCGATGACGTTTACGGGGCCGCTGCCTGTCTCAGCACGCACGTGCTCGACAGCCGCACGGATGTCGTTTACGACACCCGAGATCGTGAGATCCTCTTGACGCCCAGCGCTCTCGCCGTGACCGCGAAAGTCGAAGCGCAGCGACGGCAGGCCGGCGTCGGCCAAACCCTCAGCAAGTCGTGTGAAGAACCCGCCCTCATCACGGGTGACGCCACCACCATGTACCAGCACCGTGGCGCTACCCCGAATCTCGGGCGGCATGACCAGGGTCCCCTTAAGCTGTAGGCCATCGAGGGCATGGAACGACGTAGTGTGCGAGATTCCAAGCATGAAGGCAGGCTAGCAACCGCTCACCTCAACGCCATCGCCGCTGGTCATGATGAAGGTCCAGGACTATCGCAGGGCGGTACACCCGACAGCGTTCGGTAACCTCATATTGGGATCCGTCCGGCCTCTATTGAGCAACTAGCTCAATTCGTACTGGACGATTGCTGCGCCTTGCTGGAGAAGTTGTGATGCATTAAGTAACTGACCATCTCTAACTTCGCAGGTAAGACACAGGGTCGCAACCAACGGTAAGCCTAGCTCTAGCTCATCGCCAGTTATGAAGTAGACATCCCTGTCTTGTATCAAGCGTGGTGAACCTGCGACGAAACGCAACCGCTGCATACTGACTACCTCACGGCTTAGCGCGCTAATGCGATCGCGTCTAGGGTACTTGCCCGTTCCCGCTCTACCCGACGTAGCAGCTTGAACCACTGCTTCCTTACCGCCGAAAGAAGACTGCTCGGGTTTTTAGCCACCACCACGGCGACGCCAGAGGGGTAGCGCACGAGCTCGGCGGCCAGGACGACGCCCGCTCTCGTCTCGGGTGCGGAAGGCAGCCGGTACGGGGTACCGGGCGCCGAAGCCGCCTGGCCGGCGCCTCAACGGGACGCGATCGGGCCCGCCGAGCACACCGGAATCGGGCCTTCTCTTCCGGGGGCTACCCGGTATGCCTCCCGGTCAAGAGCGCCTCACCGACCGCCTCGGTCACGGTGTGTCCGGGGGGCGCCAGTTCAGCACCGGGCCGAGCGCCCGCAGCACCGCTCCCGGCGGGACGAGGCGGAGCAGCCGGTTCCGTACCGCGACCGCGGGCGCCGAGCTCCACTGCGCCACGACGCCCGTACTCCGGGAGCGGCGAGCGATCGTCTGGGTGCGGGGCCGGCGCTCCCGGTCGTAGGCGGCCAGCGCGGACGGCACCGCCGGATCGGCGTCGAGGAGGGCGGCCAGCGTGACGGCGTCCTCCAGTGCCTGGTTGGCGCCCTGGCCCTGGTCCGGGGTCATCGCGTGCGCGGCGTCGCCGAGCAGGGCGACCCGGCCGTTCACGTAGGACTTCAGCGGCGGCAGGTCGTAGATGTCGCTGCGCAGCACCGCCTCCTCGGAGACGGCGTCGAGCAGGGCGGGGATCGGATCGTGCCAGCCGCCGAACCTCCGCCGCAGCTCGGCCGGCTCTCCGTCGGGGCTTCGCGCCCCCTCCGGAGCGTTCGCGACGGCGAACAGGTAGATCCCGCCCCCGGCGAGCGGGACGACGCCGACCCGCTCGCCGCGCCCCCACGTCTCGCCGCCCGTGTCCGGGCGTCCCTCGGGGGGATCGACGACCAGTCGCCAGGCCGTGTAGCCGGCGTACCGTGGGCCGGGCGCCTCGGGCCAGACGCAGCGGCGCACGGCGCTGCGCAGGCCGTCGGCGCCCACCAGGAGAGCGGCGCGGGACACGCCTGCCCCGTGCGTGACCTCGACCCGGGTTCCGTCGTCGCGGACACCGGAGACCTCCGCGCCGAGGCGCAGGGCGCCGGGCGGGATCGCCTCTCTCAGGAGGTCGAGCAGGCGCGCCCGGTGGATCATCACGACCGGGCCGTACCGGCGCTCCAGCTCGGCGGTGTCGCTGCGCACCAGCCAGCGGCCCGACCGGTCCCGCACGCCGCCCTCCGTCTCGGGCATCGCGCTCTCGCGCACCCGCTCGCCCAGTCCCAGCGCGTCCAGCGCCCGCACGCCGTTGGGCCACAGCGACAGCCCCGCGCCGACCTCGCCGATCGCCGGGGCGCGCTCGAGCACCTCGACCCGCCAGCCGCGCCGGCCGAGGGCCACCGCCGCCGCGAGCCCGCCGATGCCCCCGCCCGCGATGATCGCCGTCCGTTCCATGACCGCTCCCTCTACATCTGTAGCGCCCCTCTTTTACTCTACATTTGTAGAGAAACGGGGGGGAGAGCGACGGTGGCCATCACACGGCGAGAGCGGCTGGCCGACGCGGCCATCGACACGCTGGCGCGGGAGGGCCTGCGCGGGCTGACGCACCGCGCGGTCGACCGGGCGGCGGGCGTGCCCGAGGGATCCTGCTCGTACTACTTCCGGACCCGGCAGGCGCTCCTCGCGGCGACCGTCGACCGGCTGGCCGAGCTCGACGCCGCCGAGATCGCGACGCTGCCCGTCCCCTCGTGCCGTACCGAAATGGACGCGACCGGCGCCGTCGAGGCGCTGGCGACGATGATCGAGCGCTACGTGGCCACCGGGCGCACGCGGATGCTGGCCCGGTACGAGCTCGCGCTGGAGGCCACGCGCCGCGGGGAGCTGCGCGCCTCACTCGTCGCGGCCGGCGCTCGCTTCCGCGTCATCGCCGAGGGGCTGCTCGCCGCCGCGGGCGCGACCGAGCCCGCACGGCAGGCGCCGATCTTCGTCGCCTGTCTCGACGGCCTGATCTTCGACCATCTCGCCGGCGCCGGCGAGCTCGAACTCACCCCCGGCGAACTGCGCGCCGCGCTGCTCGAACTGCTGCGGGCCTTCGCGAGCCCCGGCGGGCGCGGCGATTGAGCGGCCCGCTCGTCACCGCCGGTCCCCCATCTGCGACGCTGGGCATGATGAGCACACTCGAAAACGACCTGAGCGCCGGGATCGACGGCGAGGTCGACTTCTCCGTACGGTGCCGGGCCGAGTACTCCTACGACGCGTCCGTCTACCGGCGCGTGCCGCTCGGCGTGGTGTTCCCCCGGTCCGCCGACGACGTCGCCGCCGCCGTGCGCGCGGCGCGTGACCACGGTGTGGCGATCACCGCGCGCGGCGCGGGCACGAGCATCGCCGGCAACGCGATCGGCGAGGGCCTCGTCGTGGACTTCTCCCGGCACATGAACCGGATCCTCGAGCTCGACCCCGAGCGGCGGATCGCCCGCGTCGAGCCCGGCGTCGTGCTGGACGATCTCAACCGGGCGGCGGCCCCGCACGGCCTGCGGTTCGGCCCCGACCCGTCCTCCCGGAGCCGTTGTGTGCTCGCCGGGATGATCGGCAACAACGCCTGCGGCACCCGGGCGCTCGTCTACGGCCGCACGTCCGACAACGTCGAGTCCCTCGACGTGCTGCGCTACGACGGCACGGCGCTGACGGTCGGCGCCCACGGCAAGGAGCCCGCCGACCCGTTCATCGAGGAGCTGCGGGCGCTGCGCGACCGGCACCTGGCCACGATCCGCACGTCGCTCGGGCGCTTCCCCCGCCAGGTCTCCGGCTACGGCCTCGAGCACCTGCTGCCGGAGAACGACTTCAATGTCGCACGGTCGCTCGTCGGCAGCGAGGGCACCTGCGCGTTCACGCTCGGCGCGACGCTGCGGCTGGTCTCCGAGCCCGAGACCAAGGTCCTGGTGATCGCGGGGTTCCCCGACTTCGTGGTGGCCGGCGAGGCCGTTCCGCGGGTGCTGGAGTACGGGCCCGACGCCTGCGAGGGGCTGGACGCGCAGATCGTCCAGATGGCGCGCGGCAGCGACCGCTCCGGCCTGCCGGAGGGGACGTCCTGGCTGCTCATCGAGCTCACCGGGGACGACGCGGAGGAGCGGGCGCGGGCCCTGGCGCGGGAGTTCCCCGGCGCGGTCGTCGAGACCGACCCGCTCCGGCAGGCCGCGGTCTGGAAGATCCGTACGGACGGCGCGGGCCTGGCCACCCGGGCTCCGGACGGCTCGCAGGCGTGGCCCGGCTGGGAGGACTCGGCGGTGCCGCCCGACCGCCTCGGCGCGTACCTCGGCGAGCTGCGCACGCTGTTCGCCCGGTTCGGCGTGCACGGCGCGGCCTATGGGCACTTCGGCGAGGGCTGCCTGCACATCCGCATCGACTTCGACCTGGCCACCGAGCGCGGGCGGAAGACCTTCCGCGAGGTCATCGAGGAGGCCACCCGGCTCGTCGCCGCCCACGGCGGGTCCCCGTCGGGCGAGCACGGCGACGGCCGGGCCCGCTCGGAGGTGCTGCCGCTGGTCTACGACGACGACACCCTCAAGGCCTTCCGCGAGTTCAAGGGCGTGTGGGACCCCGAGGGCCGGATGAACCCCGGCGTCCTCGTCGACCCCGAGCCGGTCGACGACCGGCTGCGCACCGAGGGCATGCGACCGCGCCCGCGTACGTTCCTGCCGTTCGCCGCGGACAACGGCGACTTCCGGCAGGCGCTGCACCGGTGCGTCGGCGTCGGCAAGTGCCGCAGCGACCACGGCGGCGTCATGTGCCCGAGCTACCGCGCCACCCACGACGAGAAGGACTCCACCCGGGGCCGGGCCCGCGCGCTGGAGGAGATGCTGCGCGGCGACCTCGACACCGCCGGCTGGCGCTCCGAATCCGTGCACGAGGCCCTCGACCTGTGCCTGGCCTGCAAGGGCTGCGCCTCCGACTGTCCGGTGAACGTCGACATGGCGACGTACAAGTCGGAGTTCCTGCACCACCACTACCGGCGGCGGCTCCGCCCGATGGCGCACTACTCGATGGGCTGGCTGCCGGTGTGGCTGCGGCTCGCCCGCGGCCCGCTCCGTGCCGCCTCCTCCCCCGGCCGTCTCGCCCGGTCGCTCGCCGGGCTGGGCAAGCGCCTCGGCGGCGTCGCTCCCGAACGCGACCTGCCCGCTCCGGCGAAGCAGTCGTTCACGCGCTGGTTCCGACGCCACCACCGGGCGCCCGGCGGCGACCGGAAGCAGGTGCTGCTCTGGCCGGACACCTTCACCAACCACTTCACGCCCTCGGCGGCGCGGGCCGCCGTACGGGTGCTGGAGGACGCCGGGTACGAGGTGATCGTGCCGCAGGGCCAGGTCTGCTGCGGGCTGACGTGGATGAGCACCGGACAGCTCGCCATGGCGCGCCGCGTCGCCCGCCGGTCGCTGGAGGCGATCCACCCGTACGCCGCGCGCGGCATCCCGATCGTCGGCCTGGAGCCGAGCTGTACGGCCGCGCTGCGCGGCGACTGGGAGAAGCTGCTACCGGGCGACGAGCGCCTCGCCGACCTGAGGATCCGCACGTTCGCCGAGCTGCTGGAGGAGGCCGGCTGGACGCCGCCGCACCGGCGGCGCACCGCCATCGCGCAGATCCACTGCCACCAGCACGCCGAGCTGGGCCAGGACGCCGACCTGCGGCTGCTCGCCAAGGCCGGGGTGGAGGTCACCAGGCCCGAGTCCGGCTGCTGCGGGCTGGCCGGCAACTTCGGCTTCGAGAAGGGGCACTACGACGTGTCCGTGAAGATCGCCGAACGCGGTCTCGCGCCCGCGGTCCGCGACGCCGCGCCCGGCACGATCGTGCTCGCGGACGGGTTCAGCTGCCGTACGCAGATCGCGCAGCTCACCGGCCGTGACGCCGTCCACCTCGCCGAGGTCCTGCTGCCCGAGGAAGGACATCACGACGATCACGGATGAGCCCGCGCAGTAGGCCTGGTCGCCGTCCGCGTGCTCTGAGCAGGGCGGTTCCCGGGCGGCGGCCGGATCAGGTCCTCGGCGGGATCTCGCCGGAGCCGCGGGCGACGTAGCGGGTCGGCACCACCACGTGCCGCGCCGGCCGGTGGTCGTCACCGCCACGGACGCGGGACAGCAGCAGGCGGGCGGCGGTCCGGCCGACCGTCGCCGGGTCCTGGGCGACCACCGAGACGCCCGGCGTCAGCAGGTCGGCGACCGGGAAGTCGTCGAAGCCGATCAGCGCCACCTCCTCCTGGACGCCCAGGCCCTGCAGCGCGCGGCGGGCGCCCATCGTCAGCAGGTTCTGCGCCGCGAACACCGCCGTCGGCGGCTCGCCGCCGGTCAGCAGCCGGGTCGTCGCCGCGTGTGCCGCCTCCTCGCTGCGCAGGCCGCGGCGGACCAGCCGCTCCTCGACCGGCCGTCCCGCCTCCGCGTGCGCGTCGGCGAACCCCGCGAACCGCTGCCGCGCCGTCCAGATCGAGTCCAGGTCGCCGAGGAAGGCGATCCGGCGGTGCCCGAGCGCCCGCAGGCGGCGTACGGCGGACCACGTGCCGTCGCGGTTGTCGACGGTCACCGTGTCGACGCGGTCGATCTCCACGAGGCGGTCGACGCACACGATCGGTGTGCCGTGCCCGCGGACGGCGGCGAGCTGCTCGTCCGTGCTCCCCGTGGGCAGCACGATCAGGCCGTCCACCCGCCGCAGGGTGAACGCGTCGATGAGTTCGCGTTCGCGTTCGGGCAGCTCGTCGCTGCTGCCCGCCAGGACGAGGATGCCCTCCTCCCGAGCGGCGTCCTCGACCGCGCGGTGCAGCGCCGAGGAGAACGGGTTCGCGACGTCCTCCAGGACCAGTGCGATGGTGGCCGTGCGCCGATCGGCCCGCCGCAGGCTGCTGGCGGTGACGTCGTGGCGGTAACCGAGGGCGCGGGCGGTCTCGGTGACCCGGCGGACCAGCTCGGGGGCCACGCCCGGCTTGCCGTTGATCACCCGGGACACGGTGGCCAGGCCCACACCGGCCTGCCGCGCGACGTCGCGCATGGTCACCGAACGCCGCCGTTCGCCGTCCTGCATGCCGCTCTCTCCCGCCTGGCACCTGTCTCACAGCCCCGCTGTCCCACCGCGCGGCGCCCAGACGACGCCTCGCCACGAACGGGGACTTCGAGACAGGCCCTAAGCCGGTCGATTCTCCCTCTGGACAGGTCCCCAAAGCCGATCTACGTTCTGGGAAACGTTTCCAGAAAACGTTTCCTGCGTGCCGCCCACTGTCAAGAACATGCGCCGCACGGCCAGCGCGGCGCGCTGGGAGGAGTCGGTATGAGACGTGGATTCCCCACACCAGGTCCCCTCTCCGGAAGCCTCGCCGCACTCGTGGCCCTGACGCTCGTCGCGGCCGGATGCGGCAGCGGAGCGAAGGGCTCCGGCAAGGACATCACCATCGGCCTGATCACCAAGACCGACACCAACCCGTTCTTCGTGAAGATGAAGGAGGGTGCCGAGAAGGAGGCCAAGGCCAAGGGCGTCAAGCTGATGACCGCGGCGGGCCGCTTCGACGGTGACAACGCCAGCCAGGTCACCGCGATGGAGAACATGACCGCCGCCGGGGTCAAGGGCATCCTCATCGTGCCCAGTGACACGAAGGCGATCGTACCGAGCCTCGCCAAGGCGCGCGCCAAGGGCATCGACGTCATCGCCCTGGACACGCCGCCGGACCCGCAGAGCGCCGCCGACGCGCTCTTCGCCACGAACAACCTCACCGCCGGCACGCTGATCGGCCGGTACGCCAAGAGCGTCGAGAGCGGCAAGCCGGTCAAGATCGCGATGCTCGACCTGAACCCGGGCATCACCGTCGGCGTGCTCCGGCACAACGGCTTCCTGCAGGGCTACGGCATCAAGGACGGCGATCCGAGCATCGTCTGCACCCAGTACACCGCCGGGGACCAGGCCAAGGGCCAGACCGCCATGGAGAACTGCCTGCAGAAGGACCCCGGCATCAACCTCGTCTACACCATCAACGAGCCGGCGGCACTCGGGGCGTACACCGCGCTGAAGGCGGCCGGCCGGACCGGTTCCACGATGATCGTCTCCATCGACGGCGGGTGCACGGGCGTCAAGGCGGTGCAGGCCGGGCAGATCGCGGCGACCGCCCAGCAGTATCCGCTGAAGATGGCCGCCCAGGGCGTGGACTCCATCGTCGCCTGGGCGCACGGTGGCAAGAAGGCGAGCGGCTACACCGACACCGGCGTCAACCTGATCACCGCGAAGCCGCAGGCGGGCCTGGAGTCCAAAGACGTCGGGTTCGGCCTGGCGAACTGCTGGGGCTGACGCCGATGCCGGAAACCACCAGCACGGAGACGAGCGGCCCCGCCGTCGCGGACCGGGCCGGGCGGGGCCGTGACGTCCCCGCGACGGTCGCCCGGTTCGCCGCCGTACCGACCGTCGGCCCCCTCGCGGCGCTCCTCCTCGCCTGCCTGTTCTTCTCGCTGAACACCGACCGGTTCCTCACCGGCGGCAACCTCTCCCTCGTGGTCCAGCAGGTGATGGAGGTGGGCACGCTCGCCGTCGGCCAGACGATCGTGATCCTGACCGCCGGCATCGACCTGTCCAACGGCGCCGTCATGGCGTTCGGCACGATCGTGATGACCCGCCTCGCGGTCGGCGGCCACGTCCCCGCGCCCCTCGCGATCGTCATCGGCGTCGTGGTGTGCGCGGCGTTCGGAGCGGTCAACGGCGGCCTGGTGACGATGGCGCGGCTGCCCGCCTTCATCGTCACGCTCGGCACCCTGAACATCGCGTTCGCCCTCACCCACATCTACTCCCACGAGCAGACCGTGACGGGGCTGCCGAAGGCGCTGACCGCGCTCGGGCAGACGTTCCCGCTCGGCAACACCGACGTGACGTACGGGTCGGTGGTCATGCTCGCCCTGTTCGCCGTCGCCTGGTACGTGCTCCGCTTCACCGCCGCGGGCCGCCACGTGTACGCGGTCGGCGACAATCCGGAGGCGGCGCGGCTCACCGGCATCTCCAACCGCCGCCTGCTCATCACCGTCTACACGATCGCGGGCGCGGTGTACGGCCTCGCCGGGCTGCTCCTGGTCGGCCGTACGACGGTCGGCGACCCGCAGGCCGGCCAGACCGACAACCTCGACAGCATCACCGCGGTCGTGCTGGGCGGGGTCAGCCTGTTCGGCGGGCGCGGCAGCATCGTCGGCGTGCTGTTCGGCGCGCTCATCGTGGGAGTGATCCGCAACGGCCTGCAGCTGATGGGCGTCGCGGCCGTGTACCAGGTACTGATCACCGGAATCCTGGTCATCCTCGCCGTCGGCGTCGACCGGCTCGCACGAAGGAGGCGCATGTGAGCGAGCGGCGAAGGAGGGCTCGTGACTGAGCGAGCCGACCAGGACGGCCCGATTCTGGAGGCCTACGGGCTGGTCAAGCGGTACGGGCACGTGACCGCGCTGGACGGTGCGGACTTCGAGCTGCTGCCGGGTGAGATCCTCGCGGTCATCGGTGACAACGGCGCCGGCAAGTCCACGCTGATCAAGGCGCTCTCCGGCGCGCTCGTCCCGGATGAGGGACGGATCCTGCTCGACGGGCGCCCGGTGCGCTTCCACAGTCCGGTCGACGCGCGGCGGGCGGGCATCGAGACCGTCTACCAGGACCTCGCGGTCGCGCCGGCGCTGGACATCGCGGCCAACCTGTTCCTCGGACGTGAGGTGCGGCGGAAGGGCGTTCTCGGGAAGGTCTTCCGGATGCTGGACACCGGGCGGATGCAGTCCGAGGCGAACGCGCACCTGCGGGACCTGAAGATCGGGGTCGGCTCGATGAGCCAGGCGGTGGAGACGCTGTCCGGCGGTCAGCGGCAGGGCGTGGCGGTCGCCCGCAGCGCGGCGTTCGCCCGCCACGTCGTCATCATGGACGAGCCGACCGCCGCGCTCGGCGTCAAGGAGTCCGGCATGGTGGTCGACCTGATCCGCGGGGTGCGCGAACGCGGGCTTCCGGTCATCCTGATCAGTCATGACATCCCGACCGTGTTCGACGTCGCCGACCGCATCCACATCCAGCGCCTGGGCCGGCGAGTGGCCGTCGTGGAGCCCGGGGACGTCGACATGGCCGAGGCGGTGGCGATCATGACGGGAGCGGCGCCCGGCAACGCCACGGGACACGGCTGAGCGACCGCCGCGGACGTGGCCGGGCTCAGCGACGCCGTCCTGGACCGGCCGCGCCCGGGCGGCGTGCCCGACGATCTTGCCGAGAAGCCGCCGCCGGCCGGGCCGAGCACGGCGGCGCCGACCTGCTCACGGCGGGGCGCCGGCCCGGGCCGGACTCGGAGCGTTTCCCCCACGGCCGTCCGACTCCGGCGACGCCGTTCGTCCCGGGACGGATGAGATCTGCACCCCAACTACACGGACAAACGACCATAGAAGCGTTTAGATAGTGCAAGCTATGGTGCTATGCAACATCGGCACCAGGAGACGCGGCGACCCCCGCGCGCCTACGACTTGGATGAACTCACCGGTTCATACGACGCAGAGCGCGATCCGTACGCCGAAGACCTCACGGAGCCCAAGGGCGTACGCGCTCTTCGCCTGGCCAAGCGGGCGGCCACGAGCACTGCCGTGATCATGACGCTCGTCATCGTCCTCGTCTTCGTCATCGTGGCGAAGACGAACTTCGGCAAGGGCAAGCCGCCGCCCGGCGCGGCCGACATGTCCACCAACGAGATGCTCAAGGAGCTGTCGGGGTACCAGATGGACCCCGTCGTCGCCGGTGCCGAGGCGCAGGCCAAGCGCCGCGCCTACGAGAAGGCGGTCGCGGCGGAGAAGGCGGCCAAGAAGAAGGCGGCCGCCCGCGCCAAGGCGCTCAAGGAGAAGCGCGAGTGGGAGGCGCTCAAGAGGCGCATGAGCCACAACCCGAGCGCGGCCGAGAACCAGGCCTACGCCAAGAAGATGAACGCGCTCAAGGGCTGGGGCGGCTGCTGGGGCTCGCTGCTGACGATGTGGAACCACGAGAGCGGCTGGAACGAGCACGCCACCAACCCCGGCAGCGGCGCGTACGGGATCCCGCAGGCCCTGCCGGGCTCCAAGATGGCCTCGGCCGGCGCCGACTGGCGCAACAACGCGATGACCCAGATCGCCTGGGGACTCGCCTACGTCGGCTCCCGCTACGGAAACCCCTGCAAGGCCTGGGGCTTCTGGCAGGCGCACCACTGGTACTGAGCCGCCCGGCGCCGACCGCGACGGCCCCGCGGGCGTAGGCACCGGCCGCGACGGCCTCGCAGTCGTGGGCGCCGCGCGAAAGGGCGCGGCGGACGAGAGAGAGGCCGGCGCGGCGGCTCCTCAGCTTCCCCGGCCCGCCAGCACGGCCGCGAGGTCGGACAGCATCGCGATCCGCTCGGCGCCGACCTCGCCGGCGGCGCCGGAGAGCGCGGCGATCGCCCGGTCGGTGCGCCGTTCGGCCGCACGGTGCGCGGCGGTGATGCCGCCGCTGTCGCGTACGAGGCCGGCCGCCTCGCGCACCGCCTCGGGGTCGGCGGGAGCGCCGTTGACGCCATCGGGCCGGACGCGGGCGAGGACGCCGGCGAGCTCCGGCCGCTCCCGCAGCGCGCACAGCACCGGCAGCGTGTAGACGCCCTCGGCGATGTCGTGGCCGGCCGGCTTGCCCATCGTGCCCGAGGTCGAGGTGAGGTCGAGCAGGTCGTCGACGATCTGGTACGCCATGCCGAGTTGCAGGCCGTACTCGGCCAGCGCGGCGGTCGCCTCCTCGCCGAGGCCGCCGGCCATCGCGCCCAGCCGGCAGGAGGTCGCGAACAGCGCCGCGGTCTTGCCCTCGATCGCCGCGTAGTAGTCGTTCTCCGACCGCGCGGGGTCGAACAGCGCGGCGGACTCGCGCGCCTGGCCGTCGCACAGCCGGATGAACGTCCCGGCCGCCAGCGAGCCCTCGGCCCGGCCCAGCTCGCACGCGACGGCCAGGGCGCGGGCGAGCAGATAGTCGCCGGCGAGCACCGCGCGTACGTTGCCCATGCGAGCGTTGGCGCTGGTGACGCCGTGCCGCTGGGCCGCCTCGTCCATGACGTCGTCGTGCACGAGGCTCGCCAGGTGCAGCAGCTCGACGACGACGCCCGACGGGATGGAACGTTCCCGCTCCCCCGAACCGGCGTACGCGGCGGCGAGCACCAGCAGCGGACGGAGCCGCTTGCCGCCCCCGAGGATCTCGGTCACGGTCTCGCCGATGATCGGCACGTCGCCGACGACGGCGGACGCGACGCCCGCCGTGCACTCCTCCAGGTCGGCGGCCAGGCGCCGCTCGCCCGCGAAGTCCGCGACGGCGCGGTGCGGGGCGGCCGTGAGCAGCACGCCGGTGCGACGGCGAACGTCCGTACGGCCGGCGGCGTGGTCCGGAGCCGCGACCACCGCCGAGTGTCGCAACGCGTCCGGTGATGTTCCCAACAGAACCTCCCGTGAGTGGGGGACGGGCAGCGCTCGTTGATAACACAATTCGTGAATCCGCCGGCGATTGGATTGTGCGGAGTTTTCCGAGGCGGACTCAAGACTCAAGGCCAGCAGAGGTCACCGGTGTTCCGGAAAGACCGAAAATATGTTATAGTCGCGGCCTATTATCGGGTAATCAGGGTTTAATCGAGATTCGACCGCCGTCGTCTATCGTGACGCTGACATCGGCTTTCTCCACCACAGATGATCTTAGCGGCCCCGCCCGCGCGGAGGAAAGCGCACCACCGCCGCCGCCGTTACGGAGCTCGCGCCGGCCATTGCGATGACCGGAACCCGATGCGGGACCGCACCTCGTGGCCCGCTCGTGGATTCACGCCCATGCGCGACACTTTCCCGTTCGGCCCGGAGGCGGATGGAGTGCGTTTTCCGTACCGCGGCCCCGTGCCTTCCCGCGGCTCAGGTAACGGGGAGTTTGGAGGCGACCGACCGTACGAGTTCGGGGAGCACGGTGTGCACCCAGTAGGCGTGTGCGTCGGTCCGCTTCGGCTGCCCGGTGAATCTGTCGATGAAGAGCGTGGGCCCCGTGCCGACCGAGAAGGCGATGTGGGACATGCGGCAGTAGTAGTCGGTGCCCACCAGCACGCATTCGCGCGCGCCGAGTCCCCCGGGCACGCGGGGCCGCCCCTTGGCGAGGGTGTCGTAGTTGTCCTGGACCGTGTCGCTGTCGCCGACCGCGACGTCCTCGACGCGCACGAGGTCGGGCTGGGATCGCGGTCTCTTCTCGTCGCCGGCGACCCAGAACCGCGTGTCGCAGGCGGTGCCGGGGGCGTCGCGGTCGTCGTCGCCGGCGGCCTCACCCAGGTTGGTGACGCGGATCTGCTGCTCGTGCGGTGTCTGCTCGACCTTGGTGACCTGCGGCAGAACGGCCTTGAGGTCATCGGCGGTCAGCAGTTCACAGGCCTTCGGCCAGCTGTCGAAGCGCGTCAGGCCGTCGGCCTCGGCCGGCGCGAGCTTCAGCGTGGAGGCCGCGATCCGCGGTGCTCCGACCCGTATCGGCGGCGTGGTCGGCACGTGATGCCCGCACGACGCGGCCGTCAGCGTACCGGCGACCAGCGCGGCGGCCGCCGCCCGTCCTCGTGTTCGCGCCATGACACCGCGACCCTAACCGGCCCGGCGCTTCCGGGCGACGACACGCGCTCGCCGCGTGGCGCCTCAGGTGGAGACGCGACCTGTGCCGAGGCGCCGGCGGCCGCGTGCCGCCCGGGTCAGCCGCAGGCCAGCAGCGGCGGGCCGGAGTCGTCCTGCTGCTCCTGAGGCTCCTCGTCGAGGGCGCGCTGGGCCTGAAGCTCGCGCAGCGCCTTCAGCAACGGAGCGTCGGTCTCGTCGCGCCCTCCGACGTACTGGATCGCCTCGGTCAGTTCTTCGCTTGTGAGCTGCGACAGCGGCTTGCCGCCGGCCTTCCACAGCGGGCTGACGCCCTCGTTCATCTGTCCCAACACCTCTTCCCCCCGGGTCCCGGCGAGCCCTGCGGGCATCGGCCGGGTAACAGAGCATGGCAAGTTCACCTATGACGTGAACGTCAGGCGCACGGTTTCAATGCCGAATCGTGATCGATCGGTTTCCGGGGGCCGTCTCGAAGCCCCCGTCCGCGGACCCTGGCTAGCGCGGCGCGGGCACCGTCCGCGTCGGACCGGGCGCGACGATCTCCGCCGTGCACTCCGGGCAGCGCCGCGCCCGGATCGGGATGTTGCGCGTGCACTCCGGGCACTCGCGCTCGGTGGCCTCCACGTCACGCTCGAACAGCCGGAGCAGGCGGGCGACGGGCAGCACGATCACGAAGTACACGACCGCCGCCGAGATCAGGAACGAGATCGCCACGGTGAGGAACGCGCCGTACTTGAACGAGGTCCTGCCGACATGGAGCACGAGGCCGTCGAAGTTGGGCTTGCCCCCGACCAGCGAGAGGAGCGGGTTGATGAACGAGTCGACGAACTGCTTGACCAGGGCGCTGAACTGCGTCCCGATCACTACCGCTACGGCGAGGTCGACCAGGTTCCCGCGCAGGATGAACTTCCGGAAGCCACTCATGACCCTTCGCTTGCCCTCCGTGCTGAATGCATGCGTGATCCGCCCGCCGGTCGCTCGTACCGCCGGGCTCGGCGCACCACCGTAGCGGCGCGGCGCCCGGAACAGAGCCGACATCATCGGTTACGGTCCGATGATGACCGATATCACTGACTTCAGTGGGCTGGTCGCCGCGGAACACGGCCTGGTGGTCGTCTCCACGCTCCGGGCCGACACCAGCGTGCAGTCGACCGTGGTCAACGCCGGCGTGCTCCCGCATCCGGTGCGCGGCCACGACGTCGTCGGCTTCGTCGTACGCGGCGGCACGCGGAAACTCGCCAACCTCCGCGAGCGCCCACGCGCCACCGTCACGATCCGGGCCGGATGGCAGTGGGTCACGGCGGAGGGGCCGGTGGAGCTCGCCGGGCCCGCCGACCCGCTCGACGGCCTCGGCCCGGACGGCCTCCGGCGGCTGCTGAGAGACGTCTTCACCGCCGCGGGCGGCGAACACGACGACTGGGACACCTACGACCGCGTCATGGCGGAGGAGGGCCGTACCGCCGTCCTCCTCACCCCGGACCGCGTCTACTCCAACCCCTGACGGCCGCCTGCCGGCGGGAACGGGGGCATCATCGTCTCCATGACGGATGAGGACGGTTACCTGCTCGCCAACGCGCGGGCGGAGGCCGGGACGCGGTTCGAGGCGCTGTCGGCGATATTCGACCCACCGACGTTCCGGCGGATCGACGGGCTGGGGATCGCGGCCGGGTGGCGGTGCTGGGAGGTCGGGGCCGGAGGGCCGTCCGTCCCGACGGCGCTCGGCGAGCGCGTCGGCCCCACCGGACGGGTGCTGGCGACCGACATCGACGTCCGCTGGACGCGTGCGGCCGCGAGCGAGGTCGTGGAGGTGCGCCGGCACGACGTCGCCGGCGACGACCCGCCGGACGAGGCGTTCGACCTCGTGCACGCGCGTCTGGTGCTGGTGCACGTCGCCGACCGCGAGCGTGCACTGCGGTCGATGGTCGCCGCGCTGCGGCCCGGCGGCTGGATCCTCCTGGAGGACGCCGACCCCGCTCTGCAGCCGCTCAGTTCCCCGTACGAAGACGGGCCGCGCGAGCGGCTGGCCAACCGGATCCGCACCGGGTTCCGCGCGATGCTGGCCGAACGCGGCGCCGACCTCGCGTACGGCCGGCGGCTCCCCGCGTCGCTCCGGGCGGCCGGGCTGACCGACGTTGCGGCCGAGGCGCACTTCCCGATCGCCTCCCCTGCCTGCGACCTGCTGGAGACGGCGACCATCGCCCACATCCGCGACGGGCTGGTCGCCGGCGGCCACGCGACCGAGGAGGAGGTCGAGCGGCACCTGGCCAACGTCGCGGCGGGCGGCATGGACCTGGCCACCGCGCCGATGGTCGCGGCCTGGGGTCGCCGCCCGGAGTGAACCGCACGGGGGCGCCGGCCGTCTCACTGGTGGGGCGGCCGACACGACAGGGGGCCCGGTGCAGTTCATCGAGTCGAGCATCGTCGGGCTGCGGTCGGCGGTCATCACGCTGACGTGCCGCACGAGCCCGCTACGGTTCATGCTCTTTCCCATGGTCCACGTGGGAGAGCCCTCCTTCTACGCCGAGGTCACGGCGCGCGTGCGAAAGTGCGCGATCATCGTCGCCGAGGGGCCGCCGGCCGGCACGGTGCCCCTGCAGGAGCGGATGTCCCGGCTGCGCCTCGACCACCTCGTCGACCAGAACAACGCGCTCGACCTCGGGTCGCTGGGCATCCCGGTCTTCTGGGAGGCCGTGCCGCCTCCCGCACGGACGCCCGCCGAGCGGGTCCGGCACACGGCCGAGGACGCCTTCGGCGCGGTCGCGCTGCGCCTCCTGGGGCGGTACGGCGATCCGCTCAAGCTCCCGAGCCGCGACCAGGCCGAGTCGTACGACGAGCGCTGGGTGGAGGGACGCGCCGCGCGGTGGTTCCGCGACCGCGTCGTCGACCGGCGGGACGACGCGCTCAACCGTCGGCTGTCCGCGCTCTACCAGGAGCATCGCGAGCGGCCGATCACGGTGGCGGTGGTGTACGGCGCCGGGCACATGCCGGCGGTCGTCGAGCACCTGCGGGCGGAGTTCGACTACTCCGTCAAGGAGGCGGAGTGGCTCATGGTCGCCGCCGCCCCGAGCTGACCGGCCCCGCTCGGCGGTCCTGGGAGATGGACCCGCCAGGAGCCCCGCGTCACCCCGCCGCGGAGCCTCCGAGCAGGAAGTCCACCATCAGTTGAGTCTGTCCGGCGAGCATCGCGTCCCCGTTCTGGACGACGCAGCCGCGGGCCTCCGCCGCCTCCACGAGCGGCGTTCTGCGTGGCCCGACGATGATGTCCGATACGACCATGCCGGGCCGGAGCACGGCGGGGTCGAGCGGCATCGGGTCGTCAGGCCGCATGCCCGCGCTCGTGGCATTGATCACCACGTCGTGGTCGCCGCGCGCGTCGTTCGCCACCCTCACGGCGACGCCGAGCGCCTCGACGCGAGCGGCGAGATCCTCGGCGCGCGCGTGGGTGCGGTTGACGATCGTGATCGAGTCGGCGCCGGCGCGCGCGACCGCGACGGCGATCGCGATCGCCGCGCCACCGGCGCCGAGCAGCAGCACGCGCCGTCCGACGACGTCCTGGCCGATCGAGCGCAGGCCGGCGAGAAAACCCCCGCCGTCGAGCATGTCGCCCGTGAGCGTGCCGTCCGCCTCCCGGCGGATCACGTTCACCGCACCGGTCTCCGCGGCCGACCGCTCGAGCCGCTGGACGAACGGCACGATCGCCTGTTTGTGCGGCATCGTCACGACCGCCCCGCCGAAGCTGCCGATCGCGCGCAGGCCGGCGACGGCCGGCGCGAGTTCTCCCACGTGGACGAGCATCGGGACGAGCACCGCGTCCGCGCCGCGCTCGGCGATGACGGCGTTCACCATCTCCGGCGCACGGGCATGGGCCAGCGGATCTCCGATGATTCCGAGCACACGCGTCGTGCCGCGCACACCGATCACGACGCCGCCACGGTGGCCGCCCAGGGCCTGCGCCCCGGTCCGGTCGGGTGGGTGCCGGTGACGCCCATGACCACCGAGTAGAGGCCGGTCCGCGCGGTGATGAACAGGCGGTTGCGCTTGGCCCCGCCCCACGTGATGTTGGCGACCCTCTCGGGGATGTTGAGCCGCCCGATCAGCGTGCCGTCGGGGTCGTAGCAGTGCACCCCGTCGTCCATCGCGGCCGCCCAGAGCCGGCCGGCGTCGTCGAAGCGGAGGTTGTCGAAGCGCGCGGCGCCCCGCGCCTCGGCGAAGATCCGGCCGTCGGACAGCGTGCCGTCGTCGCGTACGTCGAAGACCCGGATGCGGCCTGCCCGGGTGTCGGAGACGAAGAGCCGCCGCTCGTCGGCCGAGAAGACGAGCCCGTTCGGAGCATCGAAGCAGTCGGCGACCAGCCGCACCTCGCCGGTGGCGGGATCGATGCGGTAGACGTTGCCCGCGCCGATCTCGCTCTGCGCGTGATAGCCCTCGTAGTCGCTGGTGATGCCGAAGTCCGGGTCGGAGAACCAGATCGAACCGTCGGACTTGACCGTCGCGTCGTTCGGGCTGTTCAGGCGCTTGCCCCGCCAGCGCTCGGCCAGCACGGTGACCGTGCCGTCGTGTTCGGTTCGCGTGACGCGGCGGTTGCCCTGCTCACAGCTGACCAGCCGGCCCTGACCGTCGAGAGTGTTGCCGTTGACGTGCCCGGCGGAGCGGCGGAAGACGCTGACGGCGCCGGTCTCCTCGTCCCAGCGCAGCAGCCGGTCATTGGGGATGTCGCTCCAGATCAGCTGGCGCCAGGCGGGCAGGTAGATCGGTCCCTCGGCCCAGCGGCAGCCGGTGTACAGGACCTCCAACCGGTCATCACCGTACATACACCGGCCGGTACGGAACCGGTCGTCGAACATCTCGTACAGCGCGAGCCGCTCGCCGCTCATCGAGGTCCTCCCCATCCAGGCAAACGCCGAATATGCTTCGACCACCAAGGACGATAACAGGATGGGATATGACATCCTAGGCATGAAACCGAACGGAGTCTCGTGGACCAGACCGATCGCGTCCTCCTGACGTGCCTCCAGCAGGACGCCACCCAGTCCTACGCCGCGCTGGGCCGGGCCGTGGGCCTCTCCGCCGGAGCGGCGCACGAACGCGTGCGGAAGCTGCGGGAGCGCGGCGTGATCCGGCGCACCACCGTCGAGGTGGACCCGGCGGCACTGGGCGACGCCGTCCTGGCCTACGTGATGGTCGACTCGGTCGCCTGGATGGGCGACTCGGGCGAGGACTTCGCCGCGATCCCCGAGGTCCTGGAGGCGCACGTCATCGCCGGCAGCGCATCGGTGCTGCTGAAGGTCAGGACCGCGACCACCGAGCGGCTGCAGGACGTCCTGCGCCGGATCTACGCCATCGACGGGGTCAGCGGGACGCGGGCCACGGTGGTGCTGGAGACCCTCGTCGAACGGCCGGTCTCCCCCGGGGGCGCCGGGCAGGAGTGATCCCGCCCGAGGCCCTCTCAGCCCTCGGACGCCAGGGCCCGCGCCTCGTTCAGCACCTCGTGCACCGGGCGGCCCGAGGCGAGCGCCGCCGCGCGGGCCTCGTCGTACTCCGGCTGCGCGGTCACCACCCGGCCGCCGAGCAGCCCCCGTTTGACGCCCACGACGGCGCCGCCGACGTCCACCTCGACACGGTCGCGCCGCAGCGAGCGGCGCTCGACCGAGGACACCCGCACGCCGAGGCTCGTCGTCCGTTCGAACACCACGCGGCACACCGCGTCGAGGCGCGCCGGCTCGACCAGGACGCTCAGGACCTGGCCCGGCCGTCCCTTCCGCATCAGCGCCGGCGAGCACCAGGCGTCCGCCGCGCCCGCCGTGCGCAGCTCCTCCAGCACGTCCGGCCACAGCCGCGGGTCCAGGTCGTCGATGGTGCTGTCCACGCGGTGCAGCTCCGCGGACTCCCAGCCGGCGGACGACGACGAGGCCGATCCCACGACGACGCGGACGATGTTGGGGTGCCCCTCGGGGTCGGCGGTGCCGGCGCCCGCGCCGACCGCCGTGGGCACGCAGTCGGGCATCGGTCCCCAGCCGGTGGCGAGCGTGGCGAGCAGGGCCGCGCCCGTCGGCGTGCACAGCTCCATGGTGGCCGGGTGCGACCGCAGCGGCGCCCCGGCCTCCGTCAGCAGCTCCAGCACGGCGGGCACCGGGACGGGCAGCGGTCCGTGCGCGGCGCGGACGACGCCGGACCCGGCCGCCACCGGCGACACGACGCGTACCGGCGCGTCGAGCAGGTCCAGGCTGTGCAGGGCGAGCGCGCAGCCGGTGACGTCGGCGATCGCGTCCAGCGCGCCGACCTCGTGGAAGTGGATCCGCGAGACGTCCACGCCGTGCACGCGCGCCTCGGCGCGGGCCAGCCGTTCGAAGACGGCCAGCGCGAACGCGCGCACCCCGTCCGGCAGCGCGGCCTCCGACAGGATCGCGGTGACGTCCGACAGGTTCCGCGACACGTCGTCCGGCGGCACGCGCACGTCGGCGTGCAGGGCGCGCAGGCCGTGCCGCCGCACCGGCGCGACCTCGACCTCGAGCGGGCCCACGGCGAGGCCGCGCAGCCCGGAGCGCACGGCCTCGACGTCGGCGCCGGCGTCGAGCAGCGCCGCGAGCAGCATGTCCCCGGCCGCGCCGTTGCCCGCGTCGACCCAGAGCGCCTTCACCGCGCGGTCCTGCGCGCGATCCGGGCGGCGGCCACCCCGGCGCCGAACCCGTTGTCGACGTTGACCGAGACGACGCCGGGCGCGCAGCTGTTGACCGTGGCGAGCCAGGCGGTGACGCCTTCGAGGTTCCAGCCGTAGCCGACGCTGGTCGGCACGGCGATCAGCGGCGCGCCGACCAGGCCGGCGAGCACCGACGGCAGGGCGGCCTCCATGCCGGCCACGGCGACGACGACGTCGGCCTCGCCGATCCGCTCGCGCTGGGCGAGCAGCCGGTGGATGCCGGCGACGCCGACGTCCACGATCTCGTCGGGCTCGGCGCCGAACACGCCGATGGTCGTGGCGCACTCGCGGACCACCGGCAGGTCCGACGTGCCGGCGGCGACAACCGCGACCCGGCCCCGCGTCTCGGTCCGGCCGAGCACGGCCGTGCGGCCGACCGGGTCCAGCACGGCGTCCGGCAGGTGCTCGGCGCACTCCGCGAGCGCCTCCTCGGACAGGCGGGTCGCGAGGATCGCCCGGTCGGGATGCGCCTCGTGCAGGGCGCGCAGCGCGGCGACGATCTGCCCAGGCGTCTTGCCCTGCCCGAACACCACCTCCGGGTCGCCGGTACGTGCGGCGCGTGCGGTGTCGAGACGTGCGAAGCCCAGGTCGGTGACTCCGTCAGGCTGAGATACCGTCATCGGAGTCCCTCGACTGATAGGTGTTGCATGGTGGACGTTGCGGTCCTCTCCCAGGATCTGCTGGCCGAGATGGCAGGCTACGGCAGAACTCTCGTCGCGTTCTCCGGTGGTGTGGACTCCAGTGTCGTCCTCGCCGCCGCGGTGCGCGCGCTCGGTGCCGGTCAGGTCGCCGCGGTCACCGCGGTCTCGCCATCGCTGCCGGCCGCCGAACTCACCGCGGCGCGGGAGTTCTGCGCCGGCCTCGGCGTCACGCACCACACGCCCGCCACCAACGAGATGGACGTGGCCGGCTACCGCGAGAACGGCCCGCGGCGCTGTTACTTCTGCAAGAGCGTCCTGCTCGACACCGCGAACGCTCTCGCCGCCGACCTCGGCTACGACACGATCACCACCGGCACGAACGCCTCCGACGTCGTCGCCGGGTTCCGGCCCGGCATCCGCGCCGCGGCCGAGCGCGGCGCCCGCACCCCGCTCGCCGACGCCGGGCTCGACAAGGCGGCGGTCCGCGCCATCGCGCGCCACTGGGACCTGCCCGTCTGGGACAAGCCGGCGGCGGCCTGCATGGCGAGCCGCGTCGCGTACGGGATTTCGGTCACACCCGCCCGGCTGGCGCGCATCGAGCGGGCCGAGGCGGCCGTCCGCGGCGTCCTGGGCGGCACCGTGCGCGACCTGCGCGTCCGTGACCTTGGCGACGCCGTGCGTCTCGAAATCGACCCTGAGCTGGTCGAACGCGCCCGCGAGGACCAGGCCGTCGGCGTCGCGATCCGCGACGCGGGCTTCGTTTCGGCCCCCATCAGCGTGGAGATCTTCCGGTCCGGATCCATGAACGACGTTCTGGTGGATTCGGATACGGGAGAATGAACGAGACCTGAATTCGGTCAGACCCTCCCGGCCGTTGGTCGCCGGACTTCCAGCCGTTACTCTTGCCCGGTACAGCTCGCGACGGGACGGCTCATGCCCACGATCGGAGAAAGCCAGCGGATGACGCCAGACCGACATGAGTTCCACCGTCTCGGCAGCTCACACGTACTTCTCACCGGCGCCACCGGCTTCCTCGGACAGGCGACTCTCGAGAAGCTCCTGTCCTCTCACCCGGAGACCCGCGTCTCGGTGCTGATCCGGCCCCGGCCGAACCAGCCGGCGCAGCGTCGCTTCGACGGCCTGCTCCGCAAGCCCGTCTTCCGCGAGCTGCGCGAGCGGCTCGGCGAGGAGGAGCTGCGCCGCATCGCCGCCGAACGCGTCACCGTGATCGAGGGCGACCTGGGCGAGGTGACGCTGCCGGGCGACATCGACGTGGTGGTTCACGGTGCGTCGACGGTCTCCTTCGACCCGCCCATCGACGAGGCGTTCCGCACGAACGTCTCCGGCGTGGTCACCCTCTACGAGGCGCTGCGCAAGGCCGGCGCCGACCCGCACGTGGTGCACGTGTCGACCGCGTACGTCGCGGGCGTGCGCAAGGGCGTGGTGCCGGAGGCCCGCCTCGACCACACGGTCGACTGGCGCACCGAGCTGGAGGGGGCGCTGGCCACCCGCGCCGACGTCGAGCGCGACTCGCGCCGCCCGGAGGTGCTGCGCAAGTCGGTGTCGCGGGCGCAGGGCGAGCACCGCAAGGCCGGCCCGCAGTCGGTCGTCGCCGCCGCCGAGGAGGCCCGCCAGGAGTGGGTCACCGACCGCCTGGTCGACTACGGCCGCGCCCGCGCGCAGAGCCTCGGCTGGCCGGACGTCTACACCTTCACCAAGGCCCTGGGCGAGCGCGCGGCCGAGGAGCTGTGGGGCGAGCGCCGCCTGTCGATCGTCCGCCCGGCGATCGTGGAGAGCTCGCTGCGCCACCCGCACCCCGGCTGGATCGACGGCTACAAGATGGCCGATCCGCTGATCATCGCGTACGGGCGGGGCATCCTGCCGGAGTTCCCGGGCCTGCCCGACAGCGTCGTCGACATCATCCCGGTCGACCACGTCGTCAACGCCACGCTCGCGGTCGCCGCGGCGCCACCCGAGCGCGGCACGCCCGCCTACTTCCACGTCGGGTCCGGCTCGCGCAACCCGCTGCCCTTCCGCGGCCTGTACGAGAACGTCCGCGACTACTTCCGCAAGCACCCGATGCCGGCCGGCGAGCGCGGTCACATCCGGGTGCCGCAGTGGCGGTTCCCCGGCAGCCGGCAGGTCGAGATGATGCTCAGCGGCAGCGAGCGCGCCACCGCGATGGCCGAGCGCGCGCTGCTGCGGCTGCCGGCCTCGGGCAAGACCCGCGAGTGGATGACCGCGGTGCACCGGCAGCAGACCAACCTCGACTTCCTGCGCCGCTACGCCGACCTCTACCAGGCCTACACCCAGGCCGAGGTCATCTACGACGACAGCCGCACGCACGCGCTGCACCGTACGATCCCGCCGGAGCTGGTGGACGAGTTCGGCTTCGACCCGTCGGTCATCGACTGGGGGCACTACCTGCAGGAGGTGCACTCCCCCAGCGTGACCGAGCTGATGCGCGGCTTCTCGCGCGGACGCGGCGGCGGCAGCCGCCGCTCGGCCGCGCCCGCGCTGCCGGAGCGCACCGACATCGCGGCCGTGTTCGACCTCGAGGGCACGATCGTCGCCTCCAACCTCATCGAGTCCTACCTGTGGGCCCGGCTGTCGTCGCTGCCGCGGTCGCAGTGGGGCGGCGAACTGGCCGACCTGGCCCGCTCGCTCCCCCGCTACCTGCGGGCCGAGCGCCGCGACCGGGGCGACTTCGTCCGCGCGTTCCTGCGCCGCTACGAGGGCGCCGACATGGCGCAGCTGCGCGACCTCGTCGACGACACCCTCGGCGACGCGCTGCTGCAGCGGGTCATGCCCGAGGCCGTACGCCGGATCCGCGCGCACCGGGCCGCCGGGCACAAGACCATCCTGATCACCGGCACGGTGGACGTGTTCGTGCGCCCGCTCGCCGGCCTGTTCGACGAGGTCGTGGCCAGCCGGATGCACACCCGCGACGGCGTGCTCACCGGCTACCTCGACTCGCCGCCGCTCGTGGACGAGGCCCGCGCCGCCTGGCTGCGCCGGCACGCCGCCGACACCGGCATCGACCTCGACGGCTCCTACGCCTACGCGGACAGCTACTCCGACCGGCCGCTCCTGGAGGCGGTCGGCAACCCGGGCGCGGTCAACCCGGACCCGTCGCTGTACCGCCATGCCAAACGCAAGCACTGGCGCATCTACGAGTGGGGCGCCCATACCCGCGGACGCGGAGACGTGCTCATGGACACCATCACCGGAACGGTGAGCGCCCGATGATCCTCGCGCTGGAGTACCACCGCTCGCCGGCCCGCTTCCTGGCGGCGCGCGGCCTCACGGCGACCCGCGCCGGCGGCAAGATGAGCGGCATGATCGCCGGCAACGTCTCGCCGATGCGCCTCGTCAACCGGCAGGCGCCCGAGCTGCCCGGCGAGGGATGGACGCGCGTGACGCCTCGGCTGTCCGGCATCTGCGGCTCCGACCTCGGGCTGCTGACC
This sequence comes from Actinoallomurus oryzae, assembly GCF_039541955.1. Lineage (NCBI taxonomy): Bacteria > Bacillati > Actinomycetota > Actinomycetes > Streptosporangiales > Thermomonosporaceae > Actinoallomurus > Actinoallomurus oryzae. The sequence goes on from NZ_BAABHF010000040.1 coordinate 77,661, forward strand.
GGGCGCTCCTCCCCGTACCTGTCGCCGATGACCTCGATGCCGTTCGTCCCCGGTCACGAGATCGTCGGCGAGACGCAGGACGACGTGCCCGGCGTGCCCAAGGGCTCGCGGGTGGTGATCGACCCGGTGCTCTCGTGCGCCGCGCGCGGCACCGCCGAGTGCCGCTGGTGCGCCTCCGGCCAGCAGAGCCGCTGTGACCACATCACCGCGGGCCGGATCTCCGCCGGGCTGCAGACCGGGTTCTGCGCCGACACGGGCGGCGGCTGGAGCCGGCAGTTCGTCGCGCACGCCCGGCAGCTGCACGTCGTGCCCGACTCGCTCCCCGACGACCGCGCGGTCCTGGCCGAGCCGCTCGCCTGCGCGGTGCACTCGGTGCGCCGCGTGAAGGTCGCGTCCGGGTCCACCGCCGTCATCATCGGCGCCGGCACGGTCGGCCTGCTCACGCTGCTCGCGCTGCGTCAGCTGACCGACGTCGGCGCGGTGTACGTCGTCGCCAAGCACGGTCACCAGCAGGAGAAGGCCAAGGCGCTCGGCGCCACCGCGATCATCGAGCCCGGCAAGGCCGTACGCGCGCTGCGGCGCGTCACCACCGCGCGGATGCACTCGCCCGAGCGCGGCGGGGACTTCCTCCTCGGCGGCGTCGACGTGGCCTTCGAATGCACCGGCGGCGCCGGCGGCCTCGACACCGCGCTCCGGCTGGTCCAGGCCGGGGGTACCGTCGTGGTGTCCGGCATGCCGGGGGGCAACGTCGACCTGACCCCGCTGTGGTACCGCGAGCTGCAACTGGTGGGGGCGTACGCCTCCGGCGCCGACGGAGCCGACTTCGCCGACGCCATCCGGCTCGCCGAGTCCGCGCCCCTCGACGGATACGTCGGCACGACCTATCCTCTCGCCCGCTGGCGGGAGGCCCTTACGCATGCGGCCGACGCCGGACGTCTTGGCACCGTCAAGGTTGCCTTCGCCCCGGCTCGTTAGGAAGGTTGAGAGTGAGCAGACCAGGCTTCGTACTCGACGTGGATGAGCGGACACCACCGCTGCTCATGCACCAGGGTGAGGGCTTCCGGCTGGAGCGGCTGCCGCTCGGGGCGAAGGTCATCTACCCGCCGGACTCCCTGCCCGGGATCCGGAACGTCGACGCCGCCATCAAGCACGCGCTGCTCAACCCGCACGGCACCGAGCCGCTGCCCGAGCTCCTCACGCCCGGGATGCGGCTGACCATCGTCTTCGATGACCTGTCGCTGCCGCTGCCGCCGATGCAGACGCCGGACGTCCGGCAGCGCATCATCGAGCAGGTGCTGGAGATGGCCGCGGCCAAGGGCGTGGACGACGTCGAGCTGATCGCGGGCAACGCCCTGCACCGCCGGATGACCCCGGCCGAGCTGCGGCGCACCGTCGGCGACCGCGTCTTCCAGGCGTTCTTCCCCGACCACCTGAAGAACCATGACGCGGAGGACCACGACAACCTCCTGCACATGGGCAAGACCAAGCACGGCGAGGACGTCGAGATCAACCGCCGGGCCGCGGAGAGCGACCTGATCGTCTACGTCAACATCACGCTGACGGCGATGAGCGGCGGCGCGAAGTCGGTGTCGGTCGGGCTGGCGAGCTACAAGAGCCTCAAGCACCACCACAACGTGCACACGCTGCGGCACTCGAACTCCTTCAACGACCCGCCGAACTCCGCGATGCACCACTCGTACGAGCGGATGAAGGGCCTGATCGACGAGCACGTCAAGGTCTTCACGATCGAGACGACGCTCAACAACGAGACGTTCCCGTCCTCGATGGGCTTCCTCAACAAGCGCGAGTGGGAGTGGAACGTCCGCGACCAGGCGTCGTACGTCGCGGTGAAGCGGGCCAACGAGCTGCTGCCGGCCAAGACCCGGCGGCGCATCTGGCAGTCGACCGCCGCGCCGTACGGGGTGACGGGCGTCCACGCGGGCCTGCAGTCCGAGGTGCACCCGATCACGCTGAGCAACGTGCACCGCCAGCAGCTCACCGAGGTGAACGGCCAGTCCGACGTCGCGATCTACGGGCTCCCCTACATCTGCCCGTACAACGTCAACTCCGTGATGAACCCGATCCTGGTGATGTCGCTCGGGCTCGGCTACTTCTTCAACCTGTACAAGAACAAGCCGATCGTCCGGCAGGGCGGTGTGGCGATCTTCTACCACCCGGTGCCGAACGAGTTCCACCCGGTGCACCACCCGAGCTACATCGACTTCTTCGAGGAGATCCTCACCGAGAGCACCGACCCGGTGCTGCTGGAGACCAAGTACGAGGAGCAGTTCGCCACCGACCCCTGGTACATCCAGCTCTACCGGAACAGCTACGCGTACCACGGCGTGCACCCGTTCTACATGTGGTACTGGGGCGCCCACGCGCTGGAGCACCTCGGTGACGTGATCTTCGTGGGCGGCAACCGGAAGACCACCGCGCGCATGGGCTTCCGCTCCGCGACGACGCTCGCGGACGCCCTGGAGATGGCCAAGGACACGGTCGGCTCCAGCCCGTCGATCACCTATCAGCACGCCCCGCCGCTGACCCTGGCGGACGTCCGATGAGCCGGGAGCGAACCCGCCGCGGCGCGATCTCGGCGCGTCTCCAGCACGAGCGGCCGGCGTACGGGGTGAGCGACCGATGAGCATCCGCAGAGAGGTCAAGCTGCTGCGGCACGGGCGGGACTGGCGCGGCCGTTCCACGGTGCCCAAGTCGGCGCAGCCGCACGAGCTGGAGCATGAGGAGCGGGAGTTCCCGACCGCGTGGGCCCGTACCCGCACGGCCGTCCGGGCCCGTGCGGGCCTGCGCCGGACGCTGCTCAAGCCGGTCGTGTGGAGCCAGACGACGCCGGTGGTCGAGGGCACCGAGTACCTCGACGGGGTGCGCGGCCCGGTGGTCTTCGTGGCCAACCACACCAGCCATCTGGACACCCCGCTGATCCTCGGCTCGCTGCCGGAGCGGTTCGCCGACCGGGTCGCGGTGGGCGCGGCGTCGGACTACTTCTTCGACGTCCGCTGGCGCGCGACCCTGACCGCGATCTTCTTCAACGCGTTCCCGGTCGAGCGCTACGGTTCGCGGCGGCTGCGCAGCCTCGCCCTCGACCTGGTGGACGAGGGCTGGAGCCTGCTGCTCTACCCCGAGGGCACGCGCTCGGAGGACGGCTGGATGAACCCCTTCAAGCTCGGCGCCTCGGCGCTGTGCGTGACGAAGGGCATCCCGTGCGTGCCGATCGCGCTGCGCGGCTCGTACGCCGCGATGCCCCGGGGCCGCAACTGGCCGCAGCCGGGCAAGCCGCGGGTGACCGTCCGCTACGGCCGTCCGCTCGTGCCGGAGGAGGGCGAGGACGTCCGCGCCTTCCGGGTGCGGATGGCGAAGGCGGTCAGCCAGCTCGCGGCCGAGGAAGACCTGGGCTGGTACGGCGCGCTGCGCGCGGCGGCGGACGACCGGCTGGAGGTCCCGGGCGGCGCCCGTTCGGTCCGGCCGGGCGCGCTGGCGCGGGAGGAGCCCACGGCGGAGCGGGCCGGGGAGTCCAAGGCGGGCAAGAACGGCAAGACCGGCGCGGGGGCGGGCGAGCAGGTGGCGCACTGGCGCCGCATCTGGTCCTCGACCGAGCCGCTGGGTGAGAAGCGCCGCAAGGTCTGGCGCGACTGAACCCCTAGCCGACCACGCACAGGAGCGTCCCCGCACGGGGGCGCTCCTGTCGCGTTTCGCCGGGCCCCCGGCTCACCGTCCGGCCACACGCCAGCGCCCTGTCCTGGGCCGGGAGGACCCGGCGGACCCGGAGTGCTTCGAGCCGACCGTCAGGCCGCCTGGCCGGTGGGCATGATGGTGACCTGCTGGAGGTTCGCCCTCGGCGGCAGCGCGGCGAGGAAGCCGATGGTCTCCGCGACGTCCTGTGGAGCGAGCCACTCCATCGTCTCCCTCGAACCGTTCAGCCACTCCAGGGCGCCCTCGTCGGTCACGTGGCTCTGCAGTTCGGTGCCGACGATGCCCGGCTCGATCGCCGAGACCCGGACGTTCTTCGGCCCCAGCTCGACCCGAAGGTGCCGGGACAGCTGCGTGACGTAGGCCTTGGTCGCGGAGTAGACGGCGAAGTTGGGAAAGATGTTCCGCGCCGCGATCGACGACGTGTTGATCAGGTCGGCCACGCCCAGCCGGGCCGCGGACGCGACCAGTTGCGGGACGAACGCCCCGATGACGTTCATCAGTCCGGTGATGTTCAGGTCGATCTGGTGCCGCCACTGGTCGGTGCGCAGTTCCTCGACGGGCGCGGGCAGCATCACTCCGGCGTTGTTCAACAGCAGGCCGGCGGCGCCGAGCTCCGCCTCCACCCGTTCGGCCGCCGCACGGACCGCCTCCGCGTCGGTCACGTCGGCCGCCACCGCCAGCGCGGTGCCACCACGCGCACCGATCCTGGCGACCAGGTCCTCGAGCCGCTCGGCCCGGCGCGCGAGCACGGCGACCTTCGCACCGAGCACCGCCAGCCGTTCCGCCGACGCCTCGCCGATTCCGCTGGACGCCCCGGTGACCACCGCCACCCGGCCGGACAGGGGCGTGGACTCCTTCGACATGTGCTGTACCTCCGGTAGAAGTCGTGTTCGCGGGGCGACCGTCGCGGTCCGGTGACCGGCGGTTCCCCGCGCTCCTCAACTCCACCACCTCCGGAGGCCTCGTCACGGCGGCACAGCATGCCCTGACCAGGCGGGTAACGCCGAAACAGGTACCGGCAGGACCACCTCCGCGGGCCGGTCACCCAACGCTCACGGCCACACTGGGGGTATGGACCGCACCTCGGAGATCGCCGGTTTCCTCCGCTCACGCCGGGCCCGGATCACCCCCGACCGAGCGGGGCTACCGGCCGACGCCCGTCCACGGCGCGTGCCGGGGCTCCGCAGGGACGAGGTCGCCCGGCTGGCCGGCATCAGCACCGAGTACTACACGCGGCTGGAGCAGGGCCGGGCCGCGAACCCCTCCCCCGAGGTCCTGAACGCTCTGGCCCGCGCCCTCGAACTGGACGAGGCCGAACGCGAGCACCTCACCGACCTGTGCTCCCGCCCGGCTCCGGCGCGCCGCGGCGCCTCGGGCGGCCCGCAGCGCGTCCGCCCCGGCCTGCACCTGACGCTCCAGACCCTCGACCGGGTGCCGGCCTTCGTCCTCGGCCGGCGGACCGACGTCCTGGCCGCCAACCGGCTCGCCCGGGCGATCCTCACCGACTTCGACGCCCTGCCGGTCCCCCAGCGGAACCTCGCCCGTTTCTACCTCCTGGACCCCGCCGCGCGGGAACGGGTGGTCGACTGGGAACAACTTGCCGCCGAGACCGTCGCGATGCTGCGTCTGGAGGCCGGCCGCCACCCCGGCGACCGCCGGCTCGCCGACCTCATCGGCGAGCTCACCGTGCGCTCGCCCGAGTTCACCACCTGGTGGAACGACCACCGGGTGCTTCGGCGCACCCACGGCACCAAGCGCTACCGCCACCCGCTGGCCGGCGACCTCGTCTTCTCCTACGAGTCGTTCCAACCGGCCGGCGACGTCGAGCAGACGCTCTGCGTCTACAACGTCGAGCCGAACTCGCCGACCGCAGAGGCGATCCGCCTGCTCGACAGCTGGACGGCGCCCACCCGGCCCGCCCCGGCCTGAGCACCTCCCTGGACGAGGGCCGGCGCCTGCCGCTCCGCCCCGAGGGCCCGCGCTCGGCGTCGGGGGAACCGGGTTGCCAGGCTCGACGCGACTGTTCTATAACTCTCTCATGAGTTCTATAACAGTTGCCTCAGAGGCCGACCAGGCCGTCGGACGGTTCGGCGGCTACGGCGGGCGATACGTACCGGAGTCCCTGATCCCCGCCTGCCAGGCGGTGGCGGACGCGTTCGCCCAGGCATGGGCCGATCCCGGGTTCCGGGGCAGCCTCGCCCGGTTGCTCTCGGTCTACGCGGGCCGCCCCACCCCGCTGACGCCCGCCCTGCGGCTGTCGGCCGAACTCGGCGTGACCGTTCTGCTCAAACGGGAAGATCTGACGCACACCGGCTCCCACAAGATCAACAATGTGATGGGGCAGGCGATGCTGGCCCGGCGTATGGGGCGTACGCGGCTGATCGCCGAGACCGGCGCGGGCATGCACGGCGTCGCCACTGCGACGGCGGGCGCCCTGCTGGGGCTCCCCGTGAAGGTCTTCATGGGCGAGCGGGACGTGGAACGCCAGGCGCACAACGTGTTCCGGATGCGGCTGCTGGGCGCCGAGGTCGTCCCGGTGGCCACTGGCAGCCGCACGCTCAAGGACGCCACCAGCGCGGCGATGCGCGACTGGGTCGCCGACGCCGACGAGGCGTACTACTGCGTGGGTTCGGTCATCGGCCCGCACCCCTACCCGACGATGGTGCGCGAGTTCCAGCGCGTCATCGGTGACGAGGCCCGGCGGCAGTGCGCGACCGAACTGCCCGCCGCCGTCCCCGACTACGTCGTCGCCTGCGTCGGCGGGGGCAGCAACGCGGCGGGCACCTTCGCGGGCTTCGTCGACACGGACGCGAAGCTCGTCGGCGTCGAGGCCGAAGGCGGTTCCGGCGCCGCCAACGGCGAGATCGGCGTGCTCCACGGCTTCCAGTCGCTGTTCCTCCAGGACGAACACGGGCAGATCAGGGAGGCGCACTCGATCGCGGCCGGGCTGGACTACCCCGGCGTCGGCCCCGAGCACGCGTACCTGCGGGATCTGGGGCGCGCCCGCTACGTCACGGTCGCCGACGCGGAAGCGATCGCGGCAGCCGTGCGGCTCGCCCGGACGGAGGGAATACCGCCCGCGATCGAGTCGGCGCACGCCCTGGCCTGGGTGATCGACGCCGCCGGGACATCGGTCCTGCCCAGCGGCTCGACCGTCCTCGTCACGCTCTCCGGGCGCGGCGACAAGGACCTCACCACCCTCATGACGGAGGCGGAGCTGTGACGAAGCTGCTGATGCCCTACATCACCGCCGGGGTCAGGCCGGACTGGACCGCCTATCTGACCGCGTTCGAGGACGCCGGGGCGGACCTGATCGAGGTCGGGCTGCCGTTCTCCGACCCCACGGTGGACGGCCCGACGATCCAGGAGGCGTCGGACGCGGCGCTCGCCCGGGGCGCCACCCCCGCGTCCGTCCTGGCGGAGCTGGCCACGATCTCCGCCGGCATCCCGCTCGTCGCGAGCACGTACGCCAACATCGCGCTGCGGCCGGGATTCGCCGGCGCCCTCCACGCCGCCGGGGTCACCGGGCTGATCGTTCCCGATCTGCCGCTCGACGAGCTGGCCGGGCTGAGCGCAGCGGGCATCGAGGTCAGCCTGCTCGCCTCGCCCGCGACGCCGGACGACCGCCTCGCCGAGATCGGCCGGCGCAGCCAGGGCTTCGTGTACGCGGTCTCGGTCATGGGCACGACCGGCGAACGCGACCGGCTCGCCCCGTCCGCCGCGGCCCTCGCCGCCCGGGTCAAGGAGGTCACCGACCTGCCGGTCCTTCTGGGCTTCGGGATCTCCACGCCCGAACAGGCGGCCGAGGCGGCGGTGGTCGCCGACGGCGTCATCGTCGGCGCGGCCGTCATGCGCCGTATCCTCGACGGTGCCGGCCCCGCCGAGGTCGGCGCGTTCGTGGCGTCACTGCGGGCCGCGCTTTCGGGGCCGATCGCCGTACGATGATCGTCGCCGGCGACGATCGAGGCGCGCGGCCCGAGGGCGATGAGGAGGGAGCAGCATGGCACGCTACCGGGCCATCGCCGCCGACCTCGCCGCGAAGATCCGCGACGGCCACTACGCCCCCGGCGAGGCGCTGCCCGCACAGCGCGAGCTGAGCGCCGCGTACGGCGTCACCTTGATGACGCTGCGCCAGGCGCTGCGGGAGCTGGGCGACGAGGGGTTGATCGTCCAGCGCCCCGGCAAGGGCACCTTCGTCACGCCGCCCCATTTGGCGTACCAGCTGGGATCTTTGCGGAGCTTCGCCGACGACCTGCGCGAGCAAGGTCACGAGGTCCGCACCATCGTGGTCGCGCGTGCGCGGCTCCGCGTGCCCGCGCGCGTCGCGGCGCGGCTGCGGGTCCGCGAGACCGAGACCGGTCTGCGGCTGGAGCGGGTTCGCGCCTTCGCCGGCCGCCGGGCGATTCATCAGGTCTCCTGGGTGCGCGAGCCGCACGCGGACCTGCTGGGTGACGTGGATTTCACCACCACGTCGTTGTACGCGGCCCTGGCCGACGTGGGTGTCGTGGTGGCCCGGGCATCGGAGACGATCCGGCCCGATGTACTCGACGCGCACATGGCCCGGCACCTGGACGAGGACGAGGGCGCGCCGGTGCTGGTCAGCGACCGGATCACCTACGGGCCGGACGGAACGGCCCTGGTGGCGGACAGGGCGACGATCCTCGGCAGCATGATGCAGATCACCGCCGATCGTGCCGCCACCGGGCTGTCCCTTCGCTGGGGGGCGATCCCTTCACAGGCGTAGGACCGACCCCTCCGGCCGCGGCCTGAGCGCGTCATGGACGTCCGCAGAGCACACCGGCGATAAGCCCCTGTTCTGGCAGAATCCGGCCATGACTGTATTGGCGCTCGTGGCCGGTCTCGTCCTGCTCGTCGGGATCATCTCGGTGGGCCTTGCCCGGGGAGGGAGAGGGCAGGCGGCGCCCGGGGCGCACCCGCCCATGGCGCTGCCGGCCGACCTGCAGGTACGCGTGCGGGCGCTGCTCGGGGAGAACAAGCCGGTCCTGGCCGTCAAGGAGGTCCGGCAGGCCACGGGCCTGGGTCTCGTCGACGCCAAGCGGATCGTCGACGCGCTCAAGAGCGGCCCGCTGCCCGAGCCCCTGCCGTACGCTCCGGGCGGCCAGGGCAGCGTCGCCGACCGGGCGCGGACCATGCGGGACGCCGGCGACCTCCCGGGCGCGGTCTCGCTCGTCCAGACCGAGACCGGGATGTCCGCGGCGGACGCGGAGCGCTTCGTCTCGACCCTGAGTTAGTTCGAGGCGAGCAGGTCGGTGACGGCCTGGAGCACGGCGTCGGGGCGTTCCTCGTGGAGCCAGCCGTGGCCGGCGTCCTCGAGGACGCGGTGCTCACCGCGCGGGACCGAGGCGGCCAGTTCCGCGTGCAGGGCGCGCTTGCCGTCGTTGATCTCCCGGAGCAGGTCCTCCGGCCACAGGTGGGCCTGGACGGCGTCGCGCCCCATCGCGCTCAGCACGATCGTCGGCACGTCGGGCAGGCCCGGCCCGCTCCGGAGCTCGGCGGACACCTCGTCGTAGAGGTTGCCGTCCTCCTGCCAGGCGGTCCGCCAGGACCCGAGGTGGTGTTCGGCGAGCGGGACCCGGACGTCGTCCGGCCACGCTTCGAAGAAGGCGAGGAGCTGCCCGCGTGCGGCGTCGAGCTGCTCTCGTGACGGCTCGGGCAGCTCGCGGCTCTTCATTTCGGCCAGCAGGTCGAGCACCCGCCGGGGCGCGCGGGTGACCATGTCCTCGTGGAAGGGATCCAGCAGGAGCAGCCCGGCCACCGCGTCGGGGAAGCGCTGGGCGAAGTGACGCGCGTACGCCCCGCCCAGCGAGTGCCCGGCGAGCAGGTACGGCTCCGGCACGCCGGCGACGGTGAGCAGGTCGCGCAGCTCGTCGGTCACCTCGGCGGCGGAGCGGGGCAGCTCCGCCGGGTCGCTCCAGCCGGTGCCGGCCCGGTCGTACAGCACGCTGGTGGTCAGCTCGGCGATGCGGTCGTGCAGGTTGAGGTAGTCGAGGCCGACCAGGCCCGACCCCGGCAGCAGCACCACCGCCGGGCCTCCGGTGCCGGAACGGTGCAGCATCAGCCGCCGCCCGCCGACGGTGTGGCGGTGTCCCCTCGGTGGCGCGGTCCGGCTCTCCGGTGACGTACGCGGCATCGCACCCTCCGTTATTCTCATGTTTGAGAAAGGTATCAGACATGAGAACATAGGGCCATGGACGCCGTGGAGCTGCTGCTGCATCCCGTACGGCTGCGGGTCGTGCACGCGATGTCCGGCGGCCGGACACTGACGACGTCACAGCTGTGCGACCTGCTGCCCGACGTCTCCAAGGCGACGGTCTACCGGCACGTCGGCCTGCTGGCCGACGGGGGCCTGCTCGAGGTCGCGGACGAACACCGGACGCGCGGCGCGGTCGAACGCCGTTACCGGCTGCACCGGGCGCGGGCGACCGTCGACGCCGAGACGGCCGCGTCGGTGTCGGTGGAGGACCATCGCCGGGTGTTCGCCGTGGCCATGGCCACGCTGCTCGCGGAGTACAACGCCTACCTCGACCGCGACGACGCCGATCCCGCCGCCGACCTCGTGGGCTACCGGCAGCACGCGATCTGGCTCAGCGACGAGGAGCGCGCCCAGCTGATCGGCGAACTGCGTGCGGTGATCGCACCCCGGATGGCCAACGCGCCGTCGCCGGAGCGCACCCGGCACCTGCTCAGCCCGATCCTGTTCCCGTCGGGGGAGTCCCCCGCGCGTGCGCCGGACGAGCGGTGACGCGCCGATCCCGCCGTCGGCGAGCGGCCGGGGGCCCGCGGGCCCCCGGCCGCGCCGTCAGGCCAGGCTGTTGCGCAGGTTGGTGACGCGGCTGCGCGCGGCGTCGAAGGCGCTCTGGCCGAGCGTGCCGGACCGCAGCGCGTCGGCCAGGCCGGTGACCGCACTCTGGCCGTACGTCGGGCTCTCCCCGCACACGAGCAGCAGGTCCATGCCCGCCTTGGCGGCGGCGACCGCGCGCTGCGCCGTCGTGCCGAAGTTCGCCAGACCGCCGGCGGTGAGCGAGTCGGTGATGGTGACGCCCGTGTACCCGAGGCGTCCGCGCAGCTCGTTCTGGACGATGGTCGACGACAGCCCGGCCGGGTAGTCCGGGTCGAGGGCCGGATAGGTGGCCCAGGACAGCATGACGAGCTTGACGCCCGCGCTGATCGCCGGTTGGTACGGCGCCTCATCGACCGAGCGCAGTGTGGACGCGGAGGCGGTGAGCGTGACGGGTACGGAGTCGGTGTTCTGGTTCTTGGACGCCGAGCCGAGGCCCGGGAAGTGCTTGGCCGTCGCCGCCACCTTGTGCCGCTGCTGCGCGGTGATGAACGCGCTGCCGAGCTCACCGCACACGGCCGGATCCTTGCTGTACGAGCGGCCGTACTGGTCCTCGAAGTCGCCGGTCTTGCGGTACACGTCGAGCACCGGGGCGAGGTTGACGTTCATGCCGACGCTCGCGAGAAGCGCGCCGGCCTCGTCCCCGGCGCTGGTCGCCGCCGAGAGCGGGTCGGACGACTGGCCGATCTGCTTCTCCGACATCGCCGGCCCGCCGGGCAGGCGGCGCACCTGGCCGCCCTCCTGGTCGGTCATCAGCAGCAGCGGCGCGCCGACCGGGCTGGCGGCGTTGGCCTCGTTCAGCTGCTCACAGACCGAGGCGATCTGGTCGAGGCTCGAGATGTTGTCGCCGAAGAAGATCACGCCCGCGGCCCGGCCGCCGGAGATCGCGTCCAGCAGCGACTGCGGGACGGTCGTGCCCGAGTAGGAGTAGATGACCCGCTGCCCGGCCTGCTGCTCCGGCGTCAGGGCGGCGGGCCGTACGGTGTTCCGCCCGGCAGCCCGCGCGGTCCCGGCCAGGCCGGCCGTCGCGAAGGCCGCGCCGGCGCCGGCGAGCAGGGCGTTGCGCCGGGTGATCGAGTGTTCGTTCATCTGGTGTCCGCGCACGGGTCTCCGGCCGCCGCCGGAGGGTGCGCTGCCTCTCTTCCTGGGTGATGCCGCCGAGGCGGCGGTGCGGGGGCTCCGGCTCGCGCCGGAGGTCAGGGGAGGATGCGTCCCGCCGGGCGTGCCCGGCACGCCCGGCGGGACCGAAACCGGTCCGGCGGGTCAACCGTTCGCGAGGGCCTTGACGCGCGAGTAGTCGCCGTTGAAGTAGTCCTGGTCTCCGGGGAAGACGCCGGAGTCGGCGTACTGCCAGATGGTCTGGAAGCCCCAGTTGTAGGGCATCGGGCCCGGTGAGCCGTTGTAGTTGGCGAGCATCAGCGGGTTGGTGGAGGAGAAGTCGCCGGTGTTGCCGGTGCACTGGCTCCACCAGCTGGTCGCGGTGTAGATGACCGGCCAGCGGCTGGTCTTCGCGTGGTACTCGTTGCTGAACGAGAGGATCCAGTTCACCATCCCGGCGGCGGACAGGCCGTAGCAGGCGGCGCCGTAGGGGTTCCACTCCATGTCGAGCATGCCGGGGAAGGTCATGCCGTCCTTGGACCAGCCGCCTCCGTGCGCGACGAAGTAGTCGGCCTGGGCGGCACCGGACGAGGTGTCGGGCGTGGCGAAGTGGTACGCGCCGTGCACGATGCCCGCGTAGTACGCGCCGGTGTACTGCTGGGAGAAATACGGGTTGGTGTAGGTCGTCGACTCGGTCGCCTTGACGTAGGCGAACCGGGCGCCGTTCGCCGCCACCGAGGCCCAGTCGACGTTGCCCTGCCAGCCGCTCACATCGAGGCCGGGGGTCTGGACGACGTTCGGCCGGATGAGCATCCGGCCGGAGCCCGGCTCGTGCTTGGCCACCTGCGAACCCAGCCAGTCACGTTCGGGATGGGTGATCGGGTCGGCGGAGGCGCCGGCGGGCCGGGCGGTCGCCAGGAGCGCGCCGCACAGCAGGGCCGCCGCGGACAGGGCGGTGAGACGCGATCTGCGCGCCGTCTGAGATGAGCGCTTGCGTAGTGCCACGTGATCCTCCAAGGAGGGGGAGACCTGGGGACTGTCGTGCACTCCCGCGGGCCATGCGTTCGCGCCGGCGGTCGCGGCGGCAGGGAACCGCGGGGGATCGGCGGGGCTTCTCCTTCCGGGTCGGCGTGGATACCCATTAGTAGGTAGATATCTTCCGCGTCCGCATTAGAAAAGGTGGAAAAGTATCCCGACCGCGCCGGTGGAACCGGCGAATTCCCCGCTCTTCCCAGCTCAGGAGTGCGGAGAGCACCGGAACGGGCGGAGGAGATTGGCCGGATCCGGCAACCCCTCGCCCCGATGAAGGCTCTCGCGCGTCGGCCACCCCTGTGCGATCAGTGGACGCCGCAGACGGAATCGGACCTCACGCGCCGACCACTCCCCCATCAGGGAGACAGGCCGCCGCGCGGTCAGCGGACGCCGCGGGGGCGGAACTGGATGCTGATCCGCGGGCCGGCCGGGCGGGCGGTCTTGGGTACGGCGTGCTCCCAGGTGCGCTGGCAGCTGCCGCCCATGACGAGGAGGTCGCCATGACCGAGGTCGTGGCGCAGCGTTGGACCGCCGCCGCGCGGGCGCAGCAGCAGGCTGCGCGGCGCGCCGACCGAGACGATCGCGACCATGGTGTCCTCACGGCGTCCGCGCCCGATGCGGTCGCCGTGCCAGGCGACGCTGTCGGCGCCGTCGCGGTAGAGGCAGAGCCCCGCGGTGCGGAACGGCTCGCCGAGCTCGCGCGCGTAGTGCGCGGTCAGCGCGTCGCGCGCCTCGCGCAGGATCGGCTTGGGCAGCTCCTCGTCCTCGCCGTAGAACTTCAGCAGGCGCGGGACGTCCACGACGCGGTCGTACATGTGCCGCCGCTCGGCGTGCCACGGCACGGCGCGGACGAGGCGGTCGAACAGGACGTCGGAGCCGGTCACCCAGCCCGGCCGCAGGTCGATCCACGCTCCGCGGTCGAGCACCGTGCGCCGCACCGACGAGCCGAGCGCGCCGAGCTCGATCTCGTCGCCGCAGTCCAGCAGGGACCCCTGGAGCGCAAGCGTCATGACCTCAGTCTACGCGACGAGTTCAAACACATGTTCGATCATGCTCGCGGCGGAAGCACGTTCGGCCGAAGCCCCGTGAGCGTGACTCCCAGCGCTGGTCGGCCAGACCGAGAAGGCCACCGAGGCGATGGCCGCCACGGCCGGCGCGCGGCGACGCGGGTCAAGGCGCCGGATGACCCGTCCGGCGGCGCACGGCGGCGAGGAGCATGCCCGCTGCCGCCGCCCCGGTGGTGAGCAGGAAGGCCACGCGGAACCGCGCGTCGTCCGGCGACGGGCCGAGCGCGAGTGTCAGCACGGCGACGGTGAGCGCGCCGGCGAGGTACTGCGAGGTCGTCAGCAGCGCGCCCGCCGTGCCCTGGTGCTCCGGCGGCACGTCGTGGGTGCCGATGATGAACATCCCGGTGTAGATGACTCCGTGCCCGAAACCGCTGATCAGCAGGCCGGGCAGCAGGTCGGCGGCGTACGAGGAACCGCCCAGGCTGAGCGCCAGCCACAGCAGGCCGGCGGTGGCGATGGCGAACCCGCCGACGAGAACGCCGTCCGGTCCGATCCGCCGTACGGCACGGCCCACGACGGCGTTGCCGGCGGTCACCATCGCGGCCATCGGCAGGAACGCGGCGCCCGCCTCGAGCGGCGAGTAGCCCTTCGTCGTCTGCAGCAGCAGGGTGAGCAGGTAGAACTCCGAACCGACGCTGGCCATGTACAGCGCGGTCGCCGCCGCGCCGGACCGCAGCGAGCGCGTGCGCCGCAGGACGTGCTCGATCAGGACGTTGGGCGAGGTCCGCTCGTTGCGGACGAACACCGCGAACAACGCGACCGCCAGGCCGAGACAGACGAGCGTCGGCGCGGAGCCCCAGCCGCGGTCGGAGCCGAGGCTGAGGCCGATGACGAGGGTGAGCACGGTGCCGGTGCCGACCACGGAGGCGAGCATTGGAATACGGCCGGTCGGCAGGTGGCCCCGGCCGGTCCCGACCCAGACGGCGGCGCCGAGCGCGCACAGGAGGGTGAGGGGCACGTTGACGACGAAGGTGAGCCGCCACGACGCCGTCGTCAGCAGGCCGCCGAGGACGGCCCCGGCGGCCAGGCCCGACGCCCCGACCGAACCCCAGACCACCAGCGCGCGGCTGCGCTGCGGACCCGCGGGGAAGGTCGTGCCGATGAGCCCGAGGACCGCGGGTTGCAGCAGTGCCGCGCCGAGGCCCTGCACGCCGCGCGCGGCCAGCAGCACGACGCCGTCCTCGGCCGCGCCCCCGATCGCGCTGGCGACGCCGAAGGTGACGATCGCGCCGATGAAGAGCCGGGCCGGGCCGACACGGTCGGCCAGCCGTCCGCCGACGACGAGGAAGCCGGCGAACAGCACCGCGTAGGCGCTGACCACCCACTGCGCGAGCGCCGAGTCGAACCCGAGGTCGGCGGCGATGCTCGGCAGGGCGATGTAGATGATCGAGTAGTCGAGGGCGATGAGGAACTGCGCCACCGACAGTACGGCCAGGGTCGCGGGTCGGCGTACGGTCGCGGACGCCGCCGGCGCGGTCACAACAGTCACGAAGTCTCCGTCTTCGGGAGAGGCATGGATGCCGCCGAGAGTACGGGCGGGCATGCACGGATCGTCCACCGCCGATGCCCGACGGCACTGACCCGGCCGGTTCCGGCCGCCGACGGCGCCCCTCCTCTTCGCTGCGGCGAGGTGGAGGACCATGCTCGAACGTTCACACTAGTGTGAAGGCAAGACGTCCACCGGGAGGCAGCGTGAGGATCGGTCGGCTGGCCGAGCGGACGGGAGTCCCCCCACGCCTGCTGCGGTACTACGAGGAGCAGGGCCTGCTGACGCCCGGGCGCCTGCCGAACGGCTACCGCGACTACGGTGAGCACCTGGTCGGCCGGGTGGCGCAGATCCGCGGGCTGCTCGACGCCGGGCTGACGACGAGCATCATCCGCCAGATCCTCCCGTGCCTGGACGACCCGTGCACGATCCACGTACGCGACGCGGACCCGGACCTCATCGCCGCCCTCGAGCACCAGCGCGAGCAGATGGACGCCAAGATCGCCTGCCTGACGAGAAACCGCGACGCCATCAGCACCTACCTCGACGCCCTACGCCGGCACGGCTCAGGAGACGATGAGCGTCCATAGCCGGGACGCCATGCCGGAGACGCGGATGTCGAGACGGTGTTTCCCCGGCGCGAGTCCCGGATCGATCAGCACCCACCAACCGTCGTCGGCGACCCGCTCACCGCGCTTGAACTCCACCGGCCCCTCACGAAGTCCCTCTTCCACGCATCGACCGATGCGCAGCCCACGGCGACACGTCGCGCCGGTCGTGCCGTTTTCCGCTGTGACACCCGTATTCGCAGCGGAATTCGGCGTAGGTCTCTGCAAACGGCTCTTTCGGGAGTACTCTCCAGGAAACAAACAGGAAGGTTTCCTAAGAGAAGGTTGAGAGAACGCTTCCACCCCCGGTTGGTCCCCGCCAGGACTGCGGGCCGGTCCGTACGTTCAACCCCCCGAAGGAGAAGCGACCATGCGATGGAAGGCAGGCACGACCGGACGGCGGCGTGGGCTCCTCGCCGCCGCGACCGCCGCGGTCGGCGCGGCCGCCCTGGCGCTCGGCACGGCCTCGGCCGTCTCCGGTGCGACCGCCGCGTCCGCGAGTGAGCAGGCAGCCCCCGCCGCGCTCGGTGGCAACTGGTACGGCGCGGCGCCGTACGTCATGCCGTTCGACAACAGCCCGCCCGACCTCGGCCCGGTGATGAGCGCGACCGGGCAGAAGTCGTTCCAGCTCGCGTTCATCCTCGCCCCGAACGGCGGCGGGTGCAGCCCGACCTGGGACGGCACCCACCCCGTCTCCTCCGACACGCAGGCCAAGTCGGTGATCGACGGGATCCGGGCGGCCGGCGGCGACGTGACCGTCTCGGCCGGCGGCTACGGCGGCACCAAGCTCGGCCAGACCTGCGGCGACCCGTCCTCGACCGCGGCGGCGTACCAGCAGGTGATCAGCAAGTACGCGCTCAAGGCGATCGACTTCGACCTGGAGGAGCCGGAGTACGAGAACGCGACGGCGATCCACAACGAGATCGGCGCGGCCAAGATCCTGCAACAGAACAACCCCGGCCTGTACGTCTCGGTCACCACGGCCGGCACGACCGGCGGCGAGGGCACGGGCTGGTTCGGCAAGCAGATGCTGGCCGAGGCCAAGAGCCAGGGCTTCACCCCCGCCAACTACGCGATCATGCCGTTCGACGGCGGGTTCAACGGCTCGGCGGCGCAGATCAGCGCGCTGGAGGGCTTCCACTCGACGCTGATGAGCACGTTCGGCTGGAGCAGCGCCACCGCGTACGCCCACGAGGGCGTGTCGCTGATGAACGGACGCTCCGACACCGGCGAGTACTTCCGGCAGGCCGACTTCCAGGCGGTGCTGGACTACGCCACCTCACACGGCCTGTCGCGCTTCACCTTCTGGTCGGTGAACCGGGACCGGCAGTGCAGCCCGCCGGACAACAACGGGCAGACCTCCGGCACCTGCTCCAGCGTCACGCAGGGCGCCTGGGACTTCACCAAGTTCACCGCGGCGTTCGGCGGCGCGCCGGCCTCTCCCCCGCCCACCGACCCCGCGCCGGGCGCGTGCACGGCGCCCGCCTGGAACGCCACGAGCGTCTACACGGGCGGCATGGAGGTGACCTACTCCAAGCACACGTACAAGGCCAAGTGGTGGACCCAGGGCGAGACGCCGGGCACGGCCGACGTCTGGTCCGATGAGGGCCCCTGCACCTGACACCGTGCCGAAAACCCGGCGGCCGGTGGGACGTCTTCCATCGGCCGCCGGGTTTTCGGCGTGTGTCGACCTGAATGTGTGCTTTCATGCTGAACGCCGCAGTACTTCGAGCACCGGGAGCCCGCCGTGACCACGCCCGACGACGCCGCCGCGACGTTCAAGGAATTCGACTACGACGGTGACGGCTACATCACCGCCGTGGAGTTCAAGCTCGCCATGACCGCGCGCCGCGAGCAGGTCACCGGCGACGAGATCGACTCGATCTGGGAGCACGCCGACAAGGACCGGGACGGCAAGATCAACCAGGCGGAGTTCACCGAAGCCTGGAACGCCTGACCGGGCGGACCGCTCCGCCGTGGTCGTACAGCTGTGGCGGGCGACCGCGGCGTTCCGCCTGGCCACGCTCGTGTACGCCGCCGCGCTCATCCTCCGCCACCGGCACGGCTACGCGCATCCGCTGGGCGGTCTGCTCGCCCTCGCGGTGATGGCCGGGTGGACCGCGCTGGCGACCGCCGTGTACGCGCGGCCCGCGCTGCGCCGCCGCGCGTTCGTCGTGGCCGACGTCCTGGTCGCGGTGGCGCTGGTTCTGGGCACGCGCTGGGTCGACACGGCCTTCCACATCGACCACGGCTCGCCGACCCTGCCGGTGTCGTGGGCGGCGGCGTCGGTCCTCGCCTGCGCGGTCACCGGCGGACCGTGGGCGGGTCTGGCCGGGGCGGCGGCCGTCTCGGCCGCCGACGTGGCCGAGCGGGCGACCCTCGCGCCGAACACCTTCAACGGCGTCGTGCTCCTGCTGATCACCGGGGTGGTCGGCGGCTACGTCGTACGCCTCGGCACCCGCGCCGAGACCGCCGTGGAGCGCGTGGCCCGGCTGGAGGCGGCCACGGCGGAGCGGGAGCGGATCGCCCGCGAGGTCCATGACTCGGTGCTGCAGGTGCTGGCGCTGGTGAGCCGGCGCGGCCGGGAGCTGGGCGGCGAGGCGGCCGAGCTCGGCCGGCTCGCCGGTGAGGGCGAGACGGCACTGCGCACGCTCGTGGCCGCACCCCCCGCCGCCGCCTCCGGAGAGCTGGACCTGCGCACCCTCCTGGAGCCGTACGCCGCCGAACGCGTCACCGTCTCCGGCCCGGCCGACCCGGTACCGCTGCCGACCGCCACCGCGGAGGCGATCGGCGCGGCGGTGGGCGCCGCGCTGGACAACGTGCGCCGCCACGCCGGCGCTGACGCCTCGGCGTGGGTGCTCGTCGAGGACGAGGGCGACGTCGTGACGGTGAGCGTCCGCGACGACGGCGCCGGGTTCGCGCCGGACCGGCTCGCGCGGGCGGTGGAGGCGGGGCGCCTCGGCGTGGCACAGTCGATCGTGGGCCGGATGCGGGAGATCGGCGGGACGGCCCAGGTCACGTCGTCGCCGGGTCAGGGGACCGAGGTGGAGCTCAGTGTCACGCGATGAGCGCGAGCCGTACGGCGAGGGGCCGTACGAGGCCGGGCCCCCGGGCGGCGGGCCCGAGGACGGCCGCATCCGCGTGCTCGTGGTCGACGACCACCCGATGTGGCGCGACGGGGTCGCGCGGGACCTTACCGAGGCGGGCTTCGCGGTGGTGGGCACGGCGGGCGACGGGGCCCAGGCGCTGCGGGTGGCCGCCGCGACGCGCCCGCAGGTCGTCCTGCTCGACCTGAACCTTCCCGGCCTTTCCGGCGCGGAGCTCATCACACGGATGCGGGGGCCGTCGCTCCGGGTGCTCGTCCTGTCGGCGAGCGGCGAGCGCCGGGACGTCCTGGACGCCGTGACCGCGGGCGCGACCGGCTACCTGGTGAAGTCGGCGCGGCTGGAGGAGCTCATCGCGGCGGTGCGCGCGACGGCCGCCGGGGAGGCGGTCTTCACCCCGGGGCTGGCGGGCCTGGTGCTCGGGGAGTACCGCAAACTCGCCGCCGGCCCGGCACCGGACACGCCCCGGCTGACGGCGCGGGAGACCGAGGTGCTGCGGCTGGTCGCCAAGGGCCTGACCTATCCGCAGATCGCCGAACGCCTCGTGCTGTCGCCCCGTACGGTGCAGAACCACGTGCACAACACCCTGACGAAGCTGCAACTGCGCAACAAGGCCCAGCTCGTCCGCTACGCCCTGGAAGAGGGCATCGAGTAGGTAGTAATACTCAGCCGCACTCGGGTCATCGTGCTCAGGCGCCCGGCGGCGCGGCGGCGGATGCTCGGGGGCATGAACCCCGATGGGACTCTCTCGCCGCCACGCCGCCGGTCGTGGCCTCGCACCCTCCTGCTCGGCCTCGCCGCCGTGGCCGCCGCCATGATCACCGTCGCGCTCTTCTACGGCCTCGTCGCCCTCGCGGTGACCGCCGCCCTCGTACTGATCATGAACGGCTTCGGGAGCAACAAATGATCCGCCGTCTGCGCCTGCTCGTGCTCGTCGCCCGCCCGGCGGTCATCATGCTGCTCGGAATGTTCGCTGCGACCGGCCTGGCCCAGGCCGGGCACGGCGAGGACCGTCTGCTCCTGGCCCGCGTGCTGGCCGTCGTCGCCGGCTTCCTGGTCTTCTCGGTCGCCTGCAACGACCTCGCCGACGAGGCGATCGACCGGGTGAACCTGCCGGACGACGCGCGCCGCCCGCTGGTGACCGGCGCGGCGAGCCGCCACGACCTCCTGGTGACGGGCGTGGTCGGCGCGGCCGGCGCACTCGCGGTGAGCGCGACGCTGCACTGGCCGGCGGTCGCCGTCACCGCCGCCGGCCTGGCGCTGAGCGCCGGCTACTCACTGCGCCCGGTACGCCTCGCCGAGCGCGGCGCGGTGGCGTCCCTGGTACTGCCCGCGTGCTACGTCGCGGTGCCGTACCTGCTGGGCGTGTTCGCCGTACGGGCGAGCGCGCGCCCGGGCGATCTGCTGCTGCTCGCGGGCCTGTACGCGGGCTTCGTCGGCCGGATCCTGCTGAAGGACTTCCGCGACGTCCGCGGTGACGCGATGTTCGGCAAGCGCACGTTCCTGGTCCGCCACGGCCGCGTGTGGACGTGCGTGTTCAGCGGCTGCTGCTGGACGGCCGGAACCGCGCTGATCCTGGCCACCGCGCGCCGGCCGTCCGGCGCGCTGCTCGCGGCCGAGACGGTCTGCCTGGCGGTGGCCCTCGGCCTCATCCGGGCCCTGGCGGCCGACCGGGGCGTACGGAGGGACGAGCGCCTCATCTCGGCGATCGCCGTCGTCGGCCGCAGCATGATCCTGCTCCTCCTCGGCCACCTGTCGATGGTCCACGCCGGGTTGCCGGCCGTGCCGTACGACGTGGTCATCGCCGTCCTGACCGCGATCGTCCTCGCCCAGGCGACGCTCATGGCGCGCCGGGGCCCGGTCACCCGGCTCACCGTCGCCGGCGTCGGCCGCGTGGCTCGCCGGGCGGAGCCGCGCCTGGTCAGCGCTCCGGCGCCGGGCGGGGACCGCTGACCCGCGATCCCGCCGCCGGGGCGTGCGCGTCATCCGGCAGCGGGATCCACTTGTGCGCCCAGGAGATCACCGCCTCCAGCACCGGCTCCAGGTCGCGGCCCTTGTCCGTCAGGTGGTACTCGACCTGGACCGGCGAGGACGGGATCACCCGCCGCTCGATGAGGCCGTCGGCCTCCAGGCTGCGCAGGCGTTCGGCCAGCATCGTGTCGCTGAGGCCCGGCACCGCCGCCTTGATCTGGGCGTACCGGTGCTGATCGGTGAACAGGACGCGGAGGATCGCCCCGCTCCAGCGAGCGCCGATCAGCTCGATCGCGGCGTGGTAACGCCGGCAGACCCGGCGAACCTCGTCCATGGCCCTCCCTCATCTCGTCTCGGCGGCCTCGCGCAGCGGGCGCAGCGCCTCGGCCACCCGGAACAGCTCGTCGAACATCGCCTTGGCCGATGCCATCATGACGTCGTTCGGCAGGAGGTTGTCCTCCTCGTCGAAGAACTGCGCGACGAACGGGATGGCGACGGCCTCCAGGATCGGGGTCATCCGCAGCGTCGTCACCACCTGCTTGACCATCTGGGCGGCGCGGACCCCGCCCGAGACGCCCCCGTAGCTGACCAGGCCGACCGGCTTGTAGTGCCACTCGTGGTTCAGGTAGTCGAGGGCGTTCTTCAGCGGCGCGTTGATGCCGCTGTTGTACTCGGGCATGACGAAGACGAACGCGTCCGCCTCGGCGACCTTCGCGCTCCAGTCGAGCGTGTGCTGGTGCGTGTACCGGCGGAGTCTCGGGTGGTTGGGCTCGTCCATGAACGGGAGGTTCACCTCGGCCAGATCGACGAGTTCGACCTCGGAGAAGCCGCCGTGCGCCGCCGCCTCCTTCTCGACCCACTGCCCGATCGGCAGGCCGACCCGCCCGGGACGGGTGCTCGCGACGATGATCTCCAGCTTGGCCACGACGAACGCTCCTCACATTTTTCCTGAGTTACTCAGAGAATCTTAGTAGGCAGCGTGTCGTCACGAGCCGTAGCCCTCCAGTTCCATGACCCGGCTGTACTTGTGGTCGTTCGAGTCGCGGACGACGAGTCGCAGAGCCGACGCCGAGACCTGGCCGAACGTCCGCTCGACGGTGCCCGCGGTATTGCCGCGCACCGTGGCGACCGTGTGCCAGTCGCCGTCCACGAGCGCCTCGACGTCGAAGTCGCGCAGCCCCACCTTCGACGCCGGGGACTTGCCGCTGTCGAGGGTCAGCACGCGCACCCGCCCCAGGGAGACCGGAGCGGCCCAGGTCGCGGTGAGCGTGTCGGGGAAGTCGCCCGCGGTGTCGTCGTTCCAGCCGCCGACGCCGTTCAGCCAGACCTCGGAGCCGGTGCCGCCGTCATTCGCCCACGCCGGGTCCGAGCCGCTGTGCGTGCTCGACGCCGACATCGTCGCGACGCGCACGAGGTTCGCCGTGACCTCGGCCGGGATCACCGCGCTCCGCGCACCCACCGCCAGCGTCACCATGCCCTTCGACGTGCCCGGGGCCGCGCTCACCGTGACCGGGACGGCCGCCGAACCGTGCGCGGGAATCCGAACCGCGCCGGACGGGGCCGAGACGGACAGGCCGGACGACGCCGTCGCGCGTGGCCGTACGGTCACCGCGTGGTCCTCCAGGTTCGTCACGCGGAACCGCGCGCTCGCCGGGTGACCGGACACGATCGGCACGGACGTGCCGAACGGCGGCTCGACGGCGAGCTGGTCGCCGGGCGCCGCCACCGGAGTGGCCGGCGCGGTGAAGGTCCAGTGCCCCGAGCCGACCTGGTACACGGCACGGCCGTCCTGGACTCCCACGTACGTCGCGCCCGCCGGTGTGGCGCCCGCCCTGCCGCCGGACAGCGGGACCTCGACGCGCGCCGGGGCGCCCGGCGGGACCGTGACGTCGAGCCGGAGCGTACGACCCTCGCGCCGCCACGCGCTCGCGACCCGGCCCCGCGGTGTCTCGTAGGTGCCGCTCGCGGCCTGGAGGTCGCCGACCACGGCGGGCCGGATCACCAGCTGCCGGTAGGCGGTGCCGCCGTCGGCCTGGCGGATCCCCGCGAGGCCCGCGCTGAACCACTCGTCGATCGCGCCGAGCATGAAGTGGTTCTGCGAGCCGTAGCCGGTGGGGCCGTCCCAGTACTCCGTCAGCGCGGTCGCGCCGTGGACCACCTGGTAGCCGTAGCTGGGCGCGGTGACCTGCTGAGCGACGCCCAGGAGCACGTCGTCCCGGCCGGCGGCGGACAGCGCGCGGAACACCGCGGGAAGCGCGATCTCGCCGACGGTGAGGTGGTAGCCCTTCGCCTGGATGGCCGCGACCAGGTGGTCGGTGACGGCCTTCTTCTGATCGGCCGGGACGACGCCCATGTCGAGTGCGAAGGCGTCTCCCGCCTGGCTGCCCGAGCCGTAGGTCCCGTTCTTCAGGTACTTCGCGTTGAACGCCCCGGCGATCTTCTGGGCCGTGGACTCGTAGCCGGACGCGTCCTCGCCGAGCAGGCGCGCGATCGCGCCGAGCGCGACCGCGTCCCGGTAGTACGCGTACGACGCGGCGATCCCGACCGGGGTCGAGGAGTCGGTGCTCGCCCAGTCGCCGTAGCCGTAGTCGAGCAGGGAGCCGCTCGCCTTGGACGTCAGGTAGTCGAAGTACTTCCGCATCGCCGGGAAGTACGTGCGCAGGGTGGCGAGGTCGCCGTAGGCCTGGTAGTGCTGCCAGGCCGCCATGATGATGGCGCTCCCCCAGTTGGGGTCGTCACGGGCCGAGCCGCTGAACACCACGTACTCGGGGGCGATGTCCGGCACATGGCCGTCGGGCAGCTGCGCCTCGGCGACGTTCCGCAGAAGGTCCCGGTAGTAGGCCTCGACGTCGAAGTCACGGGTGACCGAGCCCTGCTCCAGGTGGGTCTCCTCCAGCCAGCCGAGCTTTTCGCGGTCCGGGCAGTCGGTGAGGGTGCTGAACATGTTGCCGGCGATCGCGTTGCCGACGATGCGGTGTATCCCGTTGAGCAGCAGGTCGGAGCTGGTGAACGAACCGGCCGTCGCGTTGTCCGCGCGCAGGATGACCGCGTCGGCGACGCTCGCGGACGGCGGCGAAGGCAGGCCGGTCACCTGCAGATACCGGAACCCGTGATAGACGAAGCGCGGATGCCACGTCTCCGTGCCGGCGCCCGCGAGCGTGTAGTGGTCGGCGATCGGCGGAGTGCGGTCGCCTCCGGCGATCATGGTGCCCTGGTCGACCAGGCCGTCCGCGCCCAGCCGCTCGCCGGGCTTGACCGTGACCGTCGTTCCGCGCGGGCCCCGGACGTGCAGCACCGGCCAGCCCACGACGTTGGCGCCCAGGTCGAAGACGTACGTCCCGGCGGCCGGCCGGGTGACCCGCACGGTGTGCGCGGCGCCGACCGGGACGATCGGCGGGGACATCCGCGCGGCCAGGGTGATGCCCGGATCGGCGGTCTCGACGGCCGGCGTCCAGCCGCTCAGGTCGGCGTCGGCGCGGTCCCATCCCGTCTTCGCCGACCGCGCGTCCTCGTCCTCGCCGCCGTACCACTGGGAGAAGGTGGTCGGTCCGAGCGCGGTGCGCCATGAGGAGTCGGTGACGATGCGCCGGGTCGACCCGTCCGAAAGCGTCACCTCCAGTTGCGCGAGCAGCCGCGGCGGCCCCTGCGCGCCGACGTACTTGGTGTACCGGTCGGCGGTGGGGGCGACGTTGTAGGTCCCGTTGCCGAGCCGTACGCCGATCGCGTTGCCGCCCTCGCGCAGCAGCCGGGTCACGTCGTAGGTGGAGTAGACGACGCGCTTGCGGTAGTCGGTGTTCGGCGGTTCCAGCACCGCGTCGCTGACCGGCCGGCCGTTGATCGTGGCCTCGTAGAGGCCCAGCGCGGTGACGTAGAGCCGGGCGCTGCGTACGCCGTGGTCGAGGGAGAACTGCCGGGCCAGGAGCGGGAGCGCGGGAAGGTCGGCGTGGTACGCGGGCGGCGGACGCTGCCCGGTGACGGTCGCCACCGTGGTGAACGTTCCGTCGTCCGACGTCCGCACGGTGAAGTCGACCGGGAAGTTCGGTGTCTTCGCGTCGCCGGTCATGACGTCGGTGCGCGGGTAGAGCGACACCTGGTCGAAGTGGCGGCTCTGGCCGAGGTCGAGCTGCAGCCAGATGTGGTGCCCCGGGTCCTGCGAGGAGTACGCCGGGCTCGTGTACCCGTACGGCGCCCGCTCGGTGGTGAGCGACCCGTCGGTCAGGTAGGGCGGCTCCCACTTGCCGGGGTAGTCGCGCACCTCCGACGCGGTGACCGCCGCGCCCCTGGCCAGGTCCTCATCGGGATGAGCGGAGTCGGAGACGGCGATCTCGGCGAGCTGGAGCCGGGACAGCAGCGAGCCGCCCTCGGTGATCGGCAGGCCCAGCCGGGTGACGTCCAGGCGTACGTACCGGGCGTCCTGTGCGGGCACGGTGACCGTCACCGGGGTGGGCCGGCGGTTGATCCACCGGTCGTCACCGACCCACTTCGCCGACCAGTCGCCCTTGTCGAGGAGTCCCATCTCCCACCACGACGGCGCGGTCCAGGGTGAGGCCGTGCCGCGGGCGTCCCAGACCCGGACCCGCCACCAGACCCGCTGCCGGGAGGCCGGCGCTCGGCCGGCGTAGGAGGCGCTCGGGTCCGCCGAGGCGACCTTGCCGGAGTCCCACAGGTCCGGATCGTCCAGGCGGGCCGGGGAGGACGCCGCCTCGACCTGGTAGGCGGTCTGTGCCTCATCATGCCCGGAGGCGCGAGGCCGCCAGCTCAGGGTGGGGGTGGCATCGTCGATCCCGAGCGGGGTGCGCAGAGCGTCGGTGCGCGGTTCCGCGGCGGTCAGCCGCGCCGCACCCGAGTCGGCCGGGGACGCGTGGGCCGGCAGCGCCGTCCACCCGGCCGCCAGCGCGAGCACGGCGACCTTCGCGCAGAAGGGGATGAGTCTCACGAGACCTCCGTGTGGAACTTCAGGTCGCGGCCGGGTTCGGGGGTGAACGTGCCGCCCGCGTCGGTGCTCACCGCCGCGGTGCCACCGGGATAGGGGTTCTGGTCGTCGAAGGCGAAGCCGTAACAGCCGACGGTGGTCGCCGAGGCGAGGACGAGGGCGTACGGGTGACCGCGTGTGACGTGGACGCGGGGATGGAGGACGACGTCACGGGCGGACCAGCCGATCGTGTCCGCCGGGACCGTGGCCGACCACACCGTCCGCGAACCGTCGCGCAGTTCGACCGTCAGCGGGTCGGACGGCGGCGTGCGGAGTACCCGGCCCTCCTCGGTCCCGTCCTTGAAGGCCGTCACGGCGAGTGAGGTGAGGCGTCCGCTCCGGCCGGCCGTGAAGGTCTGCTCGCGTCGTTCGTCGCCCGCGATGTCACAGGCCGTGCGGAACCCGGTGACGCCGCTGGTCTGGTCGAGCCCGGGGATCGGCCGCTGCCGGCCCGGACGGCCGGGATTCAGGTGGATCCGCGCGTTCGTGCAGGTCAGCGGCTGGATGGAACCGTCCGCGGCGAACGACAGCGGCTGCCAGTAGAAGTTGGCCAGGGCCTCGTTGGTGTGGAAGTCCCACAGGTCGCTGAAGTAGAGGTAGTCCGGCGTGCCGTGGCGCTGCGGCAGGGTCGCGACCTGCGCGGGCTGCCCGCCGCACGAGTTGTCGCTGATCTTCACGCCGGACGTCGGGACGACCCATCGCGAGAAGCCGCCGGAGAAGTCGTCGGACAGCAACGTCGCACCGGAGGAGGAGGTGACCTGGACGTTGTCGAACCTCGCGGACTCCAGGTTCGCGCCGTTCCACTCACGGAAGCCGACCTTGCCCACCGGGTACGTCGCGTCGGTGTAGGTGTCGACCTGGACACCGTCGATCGAGGTGGTGAACGTCGAGCCGGCCGCCGTGACCGACACGTGGTGCCACTCCCCCGCGACGATCGGCTCGGCCAGGGGCACGACGTGGCTCGCCGTCGTGGCGCCCGCGCGGCGCAGCACGCTCAGCGTGCCCTTGCCGGACGCCGCGCCGTTCAGCAGGAAGAGGTAGCCGTGGTCGTCGGTGTTCATCCGCAGGGCGAACCCGGCCTGTGCCGCCGTGCCGGTGGCCGTGGGCAACGGCGCGACGTCGAAGGAGAAGGTGTAGTCGGCCCAGTCCTCGCCCTCCTGTGACAGGCCGTACAGGCCACCGCGGGCGACCAGCGCGCCGTCCTCGGCGGTCCAGGCATCGCGGCCGTGCCACGGGCCGAGCGGGCTGCTCGCGGTGAGGTACGACGTGCCGGTTCCGGTGCAGTAGCCGCAGTTCGGGTCGGACATCGTCAGGTAGTAGACGCCGTTCCGCTTGAAGAGCGAGGGCGCCTCGACCCGGGTCACCCCGGTGATGTCGTACGGACCGGCGGCCCGCAGATAGTCCGAGGTGAGCTTGATGACCGCGATGTGCCAGCCGGCGTTGCTGCAGACGAGGTAGCCCGCGCCGTCGTCGTCGACGAACACGTCGAGGTCGGCGGTGCAGTGGGTCTGGTCCGGCAGGTCGGGCACCGGTTGTTCGGTGAACGGCCCGGTCGGCCGGGCGCTCGTGTAGACGCGGAACCTGTCCGCCGCGTCCTGGTCGTTGACCCACATGACGTACCGGTGGGTCGCGGCGTCGTGGACGACGTGCGGACGGAAGCAGTAGCGGCAGTCGCGCGGCGGCACGACGTACCCCCGGTCGGTCCAGTGCGCGAGGTCGGGCGAGGAGTAGACCTTGAAGCCGCAGAACGTGGTGTTGTTCTGCCACTGGTAGCCACAGTCGTAGCTGGTGCCGTACAGGTAGTAGGTGTCGCCGAACCTCGTGATCGCCCCGTCGTGGGCGTCCACCGCGTTCCCGTCGGTGTCGAAGCGCACGACCTGGTTCCCGGCCGGGTCGAAGTTCGTGAGGTCGGTGTCGACCGCCGCCCGCGCGGGCGCGGCGAGCGCCGCCCCGCTGAGGAGTACGGCCAGGCAGAGGGCCGCGAGCCTGCCGATGATGTTCATGCCGCCCCCCGCGCCGTGAAGGTCCAGTGGCCGGAGCCGACCTGGAAGACGCCGCGGCCGTCCTGGACGCCGATCCAGGTGGCGCCGGGCGGGGCCGCGGGCCGACCGGTGCCGCCCAGGAGTGGGACCTCGACGCGCGCCGGCGCGCCCGGCGGGACGGTCACGTCGAGCTTGAGCGTGCTTCCCGAGCGGCTCCAGGAGCTGGTGACGGTGCCGCGCGGCGTCTCGTACGAGGCGGCCGCGTGGGTCAGGTCGCCGACGACGGCCGGGCGGATGCGCAGGTGCTCGAAGGCGACGGAGCCGTCGGCCTGGCCGATGCCCGCGAGCCCGGACCCGAACCACTCGTCGATCGCGCCGAGCATGAAGTGGTTCTGCGAGTTGCCGGACGTGGGGCCGTCCCAGTTCTCGGTGAGCGACGTCGCGCCATGCGTCACCTGGTAGCCGTAGCTCGGGTTGCCGGTCTGCGTGGCGACGGTGTAGATCAGGTCGTCCCGGCCCGCCGCGGACAGCACACGGAACACCGACGGAAGCGCGATCTCCCCGACGGTCAGGTGGTAGCCGTTCGCCTTGATGCTCGCGGTCAGGTGGTCGAGCACGGCCTGCCGCCGGTCGGCGGGCACGACGCCCATGTCGAGCGCGAGCGCGTCGCTCGCCTGGCTGCCGGACGCGTACGTGTCGTCCTTGAGATACCTGGCGTTGAACGCCGCGCCGATGCGGGTGGCGAGCGCGGCGTAGCGCTGCGCGTCGTCCGCCTTGCCGAGCACCCGGGCGATGCCGCTCATGGCCGAGGCGACCCGGTAGTAGCCGAAGGAGGCCGTCACGCCGACGGGCGTGCTGTTGTCGAAGGTGATCCAGTCGCCGAGGCCGTAGTCGAGCAGGTCGCCCTCTGCCTTGGACGACAGGTAGTCCAGGTACCGCTGCATGTTCGGGTAGTAGGTCCGCAGTGTCGCCGTGTCACCGTAGGTCTCGTACAGCTGCCACGGCGCGAGGACGAGCGAACCGCCCCAGTTCGGGTCGTCACGGAAACCGCCGGAGAACACCGTGTACTCCGGTGCGATGTCCGGCACGAGGCCGTCGGCGGTCTGTGCCTCGGCCATGTTGCGGACGAGCTCGCGGTAGTAGGCGGCGACGTCGTAGTTCCGGGCGACCGAGCCGAAGACGAGGTTGTCCTCCTCCAGCCAGCCGAGTTTCTCCCGATGGGGACAGTCGGTCAGGACGGAGTACATGTTGCTCTGGATCGCCCGGTCGATGATCGTGTGGATGTCGTTGATGAGCGGGTTGGAGCTGGTGAACGTGCCGGCGGTGTCGTTGGCGGCGCGCAGCACCAGGCCGGTCACGGTGTCCTGGTCCGGCGCGGTGGGGAGCCCCTCGACCTGCAGGTAGCGGAAGCCGTGGTAGACGAAGCGCGGATGCCAGGTCTCGACGCCCTTGCCGGACAACGTGTAGGTGTCCCAGATGGGCGAGCCCGTGGTGGCCTGGCTGACCGTTCCGTCGCTGTTCAGCAGCTCGCCCGGTCGCATCGTGACCTTGGTGCCGGCCGGGCCGCTGACCCGCAGGCGTTCCCAGCCCGCGAAGTTCGTGCCGAGGTCGACGACGTAGACGCCGGCCTTCGGCTCGGTGATCTTCTTCGCGTGCAGGGTCTGCACGATCTCGATCGGCGGGTCCGCGCGGGCGGTGAGCGTCTTCGTGGGCGAGGCCACCTCCACGGGGGCCGTCCAGTCGCCGGGCGCGCGCCGGGCGTCGTGGTCCTCGCCGCCGTACCAGTTGGTGAAGGTCGTCGCGCCGAGCCCGGTGCGCCACGAGGAGTCTGTCGCGACCGTCGTACGGCTGCCGTCGGTGTAGGTGATCTCGAGCTGGCCGAGGAACTCCGGTGTGCCGTCGGACCGGGTGAGCTTCTCGTACCGCCCGGGCGTGGACGGCACATTCGCCATTCCGTTGCCCACCTCGACGCTGACGCTGTTGGCGCCGTGGCGCAGCAGCCGGGTCACGTCGTAGGTGGAGTACACGATGCGATCGGCGTAGTCGGTGTTCGGCGGTTCGAGGACCGCGTCGCCGACCGACCGGCCGTTGACCGACGCGTCGATCACGCCGAGCCCGGTGGCGTACAGCCGCGCGCTGCGGACCTTCCGGGCCACCGCGAAGTCCTTGGCGAAGACCGGCAGCGCGCCCGGCTGCCCGTGCATCGGCGGCGGCGCCTCCTGTCCCTTCACCGTGGCGGCCGTGGCGAACGCCGTGCCGTCGCCGGAGGTCTGCACGGTGAAGTCCTCCGGGAAGTTCGGCGTCCTGCCGTCATCGGTCAGCGTGTCGGTCCGCGGGTAGAGCAGGATCCGGTCGAAGTGCCGCGCCGCGCCCAGGTCGATGGTGACGTCGATCGGGGTGGTCAGATCCTGGTCCTGGTGTTCCAGGCTCGTGTAGCCGAACGGCGCCTTGTCGGTGGTCAGCGAACCGTCCGTGACGAACCGCGGCTCCCACTGGCCCGGAGCGGTGTAGACGTCCGTCGCCGTCACCGGCGCGCCCAGCGCCAGGTCGGTGTCGGGTGCCGAGGCGTCGGTGACCGCGATCTCGGCGAGTTGCAGGCGCGAGACCTTGTACGGCCACCCCTCCTTGATCGGCAGCCCCAGCCGGGTGACGTCCAGCCGGACGTACCGCGCGGTCTGCGCGGGCAGTGAGACGGCGACCGGGGTGGGCCGCCGAGCGGCCCAGCCGGGATTGGAGATCCACCGCGCCTTCCAGTCGCCGGGCTTCAGCAGGCCCGTCTCCCAGTGCGCCGCGGTGCTCCACGAGGATGCGCGGCCGCGGGCGTCCCAGACACGCACCTGCCAGAAGACACGCGACCGCGACCCGGGCGCGGGGCCGCCGTACGCGGCGCCGACCGCCGTGGAGGTCACCCTGCCGGAGTCCCACAGGTCGGGGTGGGCCAGACGGTTCTCACTGCTCGCGGCCCGGATCTCATAGCCGGTCTGCGCCGCGCCGCGCTCGTGGGAGGCGAGCCGCCAGCTCAGCGCCGGAGCGGCGTCGTCGATGCCGAGCGGTGAGCTCAGGCCGTCGGCCCGCAGGCCGGTGGCCGTGACGGAGCCGGGCGGCTCCGCACCGGCCGGCGCGATGACCGACAAGGTCAGCGCGCCGGCGCCGGCGAGGATTCCGGCCGCGGTCGCGGCCTTGCGGAGGAATCCGGACATGCCGAAGACAGTCGTCACTTCGTCTCCTGATGGTCGAGTCCCCCGACTCCGTTGGAACAGGCCCTGGCTACGGGCGTACGTCGATCAGGTCGACCTCCATGAGGTCCGCGAGGGCGCGCAGGTCGGCGATCCGGTGGCCGGTGCCGAGCGCCCAGTGGTGGGAGATGCCGGTGGCGCTCCAGGCGTCGGTCCACTCCCCCGGGTCGGCGCCGAAGTCCACGCGTGAGGTGGTGTTGCCGATCCGCAGGAGCGGACCGCCCACGACCTCGCCCTCCGAGGCGACGAACGCGAACCGGCCGTCGCGGCCCTGCCGGAGGCCGAACGCGGTGACCGGGCCGTGCTTCACGTCGAACTCCACGGACACGCCGTAGCCCCGTTTGCCGTGGTAGACGCCGAGTCCGCGCAGCAGCGGCCGGCCGTCGCTGATGGCGAGGTGCGCCGGGCCGTCGTGGCCCATCTCGACGTGACCGCGCTCGAAGTCCAGCGCCTGGAACTCGGTGAACGAGCCGCCCGCGCCGAGCCGGTCCATGATCAGCATGGCGAGCGAGGTGCGCAGCTCGTACTCCCCCGCCGCCGGGACGCCGCGCGCGGTGAGCAGCGAGGCGCCCAGGATCATGCCCGCGCCGAGCCGCTCGTGGATCTCCCCGTCCAGGCCCCGGTGGTAGTACGCGAGGCTGTCCAGCCCGAAGTCCTCCACGAGCCGGTCCAGGCCGACCGCGACGCGCGCCGCCCAGCCGAAGTCCTCGTCGTTCACCGACTCGTCCAGCGCGAAGACGTCCGTGGCCTCCTTCTTCTTGGCCTCGGCCTCGGCGTCGGTGACCTTCTCCACCCGCACCCGCAGGTCGTCGAACTCCAGCACCTCCACGTGGCCGCCGAACTGGGCCGACACCAGCGTCAGGTCGGTCGCGACGTCGAGCATCCCCGGGTACAGGTGGCCCATGAGGCCGTGCCGCCCGTGCCGCAGCGCCGCGCGTACGCCGGCCGCCCGCACCCAGCGGCCGATCCGGTCCCAGGCCCGCTCGTCCTCCAGGTACCCCGACACGGAGCGGAACGGGATGCCGGAGCGCAGGAACGCGTTGGCCATCTCGGGCAGCGGGCAGGCACCGCAGTAGGCCAGCCACTGCCCGGTGTCGAACGTCTCGTGCTCCATCGACTCGGTCGGCTGGAGGTTGATCAGCAGGACCGGCGCCCCGCTGCGCTGGGCGACCGGTACGAGCATGGTCGCGGTCATGTACGTCGTGAGGAACCCGACGATGAGGTCGCAGCCCGCCGCGCGCAGCTTCTCCGCCGCCGCGGCGCCCTCGCGCTCGTCGGAGATGAAGCCGGCGTCGACGACGTCGGCGCCCAGAAGGCGCATGCGCTCCGACACACGTTCGGCGGACCGTCGCAGCTGCGGCAGCAGGTCGGGGAACTGCGGCCAGTACGCCCCCAGCCCTCCGGCGACCAGCCCGACGCGTACGCGTCCTTCGTTCGCGCTCATTCGTTCTCTCCATTTCTTCGGTGACACGGGCCGGTAGCGACCGGGGTCCGTGGTTCGTGAGGTCGCGTCATGCTCATATCGCCGGGCTGAGGCCTTCACTGTGAACCGTCCACCTGCCGTCCGACGGGAACCCGGGCGCGGCGGTCTTCGGCCCCCGGTCCCAGCCCGCGGCCATCATGGCGGCCGCGTACAGCAGGCCCCCTGCTCCGGGGAAGTACGGTGAGGGCACACCGGCGAACCCGCTCGCGGGCAGGCCGGTGTCGGTGAAGCCGAACCGCTCGTGGAGCAGGAAGTCGACGGCACGGCCGGGGTCGCCGAGCCGGGCGGCGTTCATCGCCAGCAGCGGAAAGTCCCAGCTGTAGAGATTATCCACGTCCCAGGTGGCGTAGACCTTCTGGGCCGTCGCCCGCATCGTGGGCACGTCCACACCGTCCCCGGGCAACATGCCGTACGCGGCCACGGGGTCGGGGTGGTTGTTGTTCCACCGGGTCCACATGTCCTGGATGCCCTCGTGGAACACGTAGACGCCGTCCTGCACGGGCAGGGGTGCCAGGCCGGCCAGCACGTCCGCGTACGCCGGGTCGGGCGCCAGACCCAGCCGCCGGCGCCACCGCTGTGCGGTGCGCAGCGCGAAGCGGCAGTACGACAGCTCGAAGGTCGGGTTGATCGTCGACCGCGGGTCGGGGCCCTCATTCGCGATGACCAGCGGTGGGCCGAGCACGTAGCGGTGAGTCGCGGGGTCGTGGAACGCGTACGACGCCAGGAAGTCGGCGGTGGCGAAGACCACCTCGCGCCACTTCGCCAGGGTGCTCTTGTCCGGGTGGGCCCGGTAGTCCAGTTCGGCGAAGAAGATGGGATGCGGCTGCTGCCAGAGCAGCAAGGCGTTCTGCAGACCGGGTGACTGCACTCCACCCGGGGTCGTCATCTTCGGCCAGCGTGCCCCGCGGTAGCCCTGCTCCCGGGCCCGTTCCCGGGCCGACGCGAGGAAGTGCTCGTAGACGCCCGCGCTGCGGTCGAGAATCGGCCAGCGGTTCCACAGCGCGTAGTGCGCGGCGTGCCACCAGTACATCTCCATGTGGAACTTGCCGTACCAGCCGTTGTTGACCAGGCCGGACTCCTGCGGCGGCCAGCCGCCTGCCTCGTTGACCGCCATGGCGTACTGGCTCCGCACGATGCGGCGTTCGAGCTCCACCCACCGGGAGTCGGCGCTCTGTGACAGGTCGATGGCGCCGCCGGAGCGCCAGAACCTCGGCCACCACGCCGCGGAGGCCGCCGACACCGCCGGTGCCGGCGGAGCCGGGCGCGGCTCGTCGGGTGAGAAGCCGAAGGCCACCTCCAACCGCCGTGCGCGGCCGCCGTCGAGGACGTACCGGTGCGGGTGCGTCGCGTCGGGTGTCAGCCTCCCGGGCCCCTGCCACAACAGCGACACGTGGTACGTGGTCGCGTCGAGGCGATGGGTGATGTCGGCCCGCTGGGCACCACGGCGGCGCAGCTGCGTCTGATGTGCGTCGGGCCGGTCCCACACGCCGACGAACGGCGCGGAGAACTTCGACCCGGCGGTGGCGTACGGGAAGTCGATGAAGACGGTGAGGCGGCCCGCGGCGATCAGCGGTGAGTCGACGCGCACCCCCACCACGTCGAGCTCGGGATGGCAGGCCGTCTCCACGGAGACCGGCACGCCTTCCAGGACGAACCTGCTGTGCAGCGTGCCGGACCACAGATCCAGCCGCTGGTGACGATCGGTCAGGTCGGCCTCCGTGGCCTCCCGGCCGTCGCCGCGGAGCAACCGCATGCCGATGCGCCCGAGGTTGATCCGGTGCGGGTTCTCCCGCAGCCACTGGTTCAGCTGCGGGTGTTGCTTGTCGTCGGTCCAGTAGCGGACCGGGCGGCCGTGAGTGTCCCAGATCTCTCCGACGTAGTCCGCCGGGCTCTGGCCGGGCGGCAACGCGTCCTCGTGCCAGCCCCAGTCCGACATGGTGGCGAACGGCAGGAACGTCTGCAGGCCGGTGATGTCGGCGCCGAAGGCGAACCGCCCGTTGCCGACCTGGATCGGCAGATCCGGGTCGCTCGCGGTGCGTTCGATGTCATGCCGTCCGACCAGTGCGCGACGGTCGATGGCTCCCGTGGCCGCGTCGGCACGTGCGGCCGGCGCGTTGGCGAGCAGCCCTGCCATTCCCAGGCCGCCCATCCCCTGCAGAACGGCTCGACGTCTGATCACGTTGCCTCCACCGGATAAACGACAGTGTTGATGTTGATGCCGTTGAAGAGATTCACCGCGACATAGTGACGGTCGGTGTGCCAGTACTGGTCGTCGTCGAGCGTGATCGGTCCACTCGTGAAAGAACCGTCGGGGCTCAGGGTCGCCGGGATCGCCGTAGTGCTCCGGTCGACGAAGATCCGGACCGTGCCACCGCTCACGAATCCGGGATAGGCCGCGAGGTCGACCTTGCCGCTGACCGTGAAGGTGTGCGACGAGACCTTGTTGACCACGTCCGGATCGTCGGTGAGCCGGACGTTCTCATCGCCGGCGTGTGCCGTCGTCTGATCGAGCAGGTTCAACGGCGTCGTGTTGTACACCGTCTCCGCCCCGCTGGAGGGGTCGATGTACCTGACGTTCTCCACGACCAGGTTCTTGATGTTCTTGTTGGAGTTGAAGGCCGCCTGCAGCGTGCTCGTCGTGTAGAAGACGGAGTTGCGGTAGTAGACGTTCTCCACCGGAGAACGCGAGGCGGCGCTGGAGAACTGGAACGTGGTCTTCCCCGGGGTCATCGTCGGCGCGGTATCGACGTCGTCGATGTAGATGTTCCGTACGGTCGGATTGAAGATGTCGGCGTTGGGAAATGACACGGTTTCGGAGTAGTTACTGTCGAGCTGGACCATCGCCGACCGCGCCGCCTTCAGCAGGTTGTGCCGGAGATAGATGTTCTCGACCGCCCCACCCCGATACGAGTTCGTCTTGATCTTCAATATCATCGCCAGCCCCGGTCCACCGAACTCGTTGTGTTCGATGAACACGTTCCGGATGCCTCCCGACATCTCGCTGCCCATCGAGACCGCGGCGGAGTAGGTGCCGATGTTGTCGTTGTTGTACACCGAGTCCCGGATGATGAGGTTCTCGCTCGGCGCCCGGTGCAGCCTGCCGTTGACATTGCGGCCGGCCTTGATCGCGGCACCGTCGTCGCTGGTGGTCACGCGATTTCCTTCCAGGACGACGTTCTTGCAGGACTCGGGGTCGACACCGTCGTCGTTGTTCCAGCCGGTCGCCTCGAAGTCCTTCGTCTTGTCGCTGTAGATGTCGAGGTTCCTGACGAGCACGTTCTGGGAGTTGAGCGGATGAACGATCCAGAACGGAGTGTTCCTGATCTTCACATCCTCGATGAGGACGTTGCGGGAATGATTGGTCTCGATGAACTGCGGCCGGAACGTGGACTTCATCGCGACCGCGTCCGATGGCGGCGGGACACGTTTGACGGTATTCCCGTCGACCACCGGAATCGCGCTCGGCATGTGCCCGTCGTCGGTGAATATGCGCTTGGTGATCGGCACGTCCCGGAAGTTCATATCGTTCAGAATTCCGTTTTCGCCGTACGGAGCGTCGAGGCTCTTGTTCTCCACCGACGGCTCGCCCCAGTAGCCCTTCTTCCAGGGCCGCCAGTTCCACATGTCCTCCTGGCCGTCCAGCGTCCCACCGCCGGTGATCGCGATGTTCGTCTGGCCGAGGGCGTAGATCAGCGGCGAGAAGTTATAGAGATCGGTGCCCTCATAGCTGGTCAGCACGACGGGGTAGTACTCGTTGGTCTTGTTCCGCATGAACTTGACCACGGCACCGGTCTCGATGTGGAGGTTGACATTGCTCAGGAGGGTTATCGCCCCGGAGTAGTAGGCTCCGTTGGCGTTCCGTGAACCCCCGGCCGGGACGACGACGATCCCGCCGCCGGACTCGTGACAGTCTCTGATCGCGGCCTCGATCGCGTCGGTGTAATACCAGACCTCCTGCGAACGGGCGACCAGCGGAGATGTCTTTTCCGCCGGGTCGCCGGCCTGATTCCCGACATAGAACTTCTCGGTGGCCCGTCGCACCAGGCGCGCATATTTCGGGCTGGTGATGTCACAACGCTTGTCGTTGAACACCGGCGTGTTGGCGTTGACCGTTTGATCGATGTCGTCGTAGAGATCCTTGTTCCAGTAAACGCCATCTTTCTGCTGGGCATGGGGATCGTTGATCGCCAGCCGATAGGTGAACCGGTCCCGACCGTTCTCCGCCGTGACCTGAAGCCGGTCTCCGTCGACGACCGCGCCCGACCGCTTCTCCTCACCGTCTTCGTCCGCTACGACATAGCCCTGCCGCGAGTCGTCCTTGGCACGGATCTGCGCCTTGACCTGCTGGACGGTCGTGCCGTTCCGGACGGTGACGGTCGAGGTCCCGACGGTCTCGATCCTGCCGGACGCATTCGGCTTGGCGACGACGACGGTCCCGGTGGAGCGGTGCGCCGTGGCGTCTCCCCTCGACTCGCCGGGAGCCGCCCAGGCCGTGCCGGGTGTGCCGGCCCCGACCAGCGTGGTCACGGCGAGTGCGACCATCCATCGCCTGCCTCGGCCTCTCATCCGCATGACCTCCGGTGTCGTGTGTCTCGTTGGCGTGTCGTCCGGCGCGTCACGGGCGCACCGTGAGCCCGCTCATCTGCACGTTGGCGTTGGTGGCGTCCCAGCTCTTGGTGACGCTGAGCCGCAGGTAGCGGGCCTGGACCGGGGTGAAGGTCGTCGTCCCGCCCGCCTTGGGGGTGTCGCTGGCCGTGGCCACCGTGCGCCAGTTCCGGCCGTCCGAGGACACCTGGATGTCGTAGTCGCGCGGCCCGTAGTTGGAGCGTCCGCCGACGGTGACCGAGCCGATGCCGACGGCCGCGCCGAAGTCGAGCCCGTACCGCACCGGGCGGGACTCCGTGGGGCCCTGACCGGCGGCCCTGCCCCACGACACCCAGAACGTGCTCGCCGATCCGTCCACCGCGAGGGCGGCCGGGTAGCGGTCCTGGCTCGCGTCCGCGATCACGCGCGGGAACGGCGTGCCACCGGGGTTGAGCGCCAGGTCGTCGGAGTGCCGCAGGGCCACGGTCGTCGTCGAGGTCGGCCCGGTGTCGCTGCGCGCCGTCACCGTCAGGGTGTCCGTGCCGGTCGCGACGCCGGAGTCGCGCAGGTCGACGGGCACCGTGACCGAGCCGCCGGCCGGGACGGTCGTCCGGTCCTTCTGCGGCGTCGCGGTGATCCCCGAGGCGGCCGACGCGCTGAGCGTCACCCCGACGGACCGGCCGGAGCCGTTGTGCACCAGCACGGTGGCGCGGTTGTACCCGCCCTTCGCCAGGGGCAGCGACGTCTCCAGCGCCGAGACGGTCAGCAGCGGCTGCCCTCCGGCGTACGGCGTGAGCGTGACCGGCCCGAACAGCCCGTAGTCCATCGGCGCCCGCGACGACGCGCCCGTGCCCGGCGCG
The DNA here is from genome assembly GCF_039541955.1 of Actinoallomurus oryzae. Classification (NCBI taxonomy): domain Bacteria; kingdom Bacillati; phylum Actinomycetota; class Actinomycetes; order Streptosporangiales; family Thermomonosporaceae; genus Actinoallomurus; species Actinoallomurus oryzae. The sequence goes on from NZ_BAABHF010000040.1 coordinate 115,711, forward strand.
ACCCGTACCGCGTTGAGCAGGGTGGAGGCGACCCGGACGGTGATCGTGTTGTCGCCCGGGCGCAGGTACCGGCCCACCTCCACGTGGCGCAGGTCGGCCTGGTCGAGGGAGGGCAGGTCGTGCCCGTTGACGTTCACGGTCACGGTGTCCACCGGCGTGCCGAGATCGAGGTTCGCGCCGCTGACGCCCTTCCACTCCTCGCCCAGGGTGACGTGGGCCGTGTAGGTGCCTCTTCCGGACACGTCCTTCAGGTCCGCGGAGTAGCCGTTGGCAGGTGTGATCGCCGACCAGGCCGGCAGCCGGCCGTCCGATCCGGCCTTGAGCGTGACCGGCCCGAGCTTCGTGTGCGCGGTGTCGCCGGGCAGGTCCGAGGCGCCGGGCCCCCAGGCGTCCACCGAGAGCGACCAGTCGCCCAGCGCCACCGGCTTCGGCGTGCCGGACGAGGCGCTCGCCGTGCCCGGCGCGTCCTTGCGGCCCGGCGCGCCGCGGAAGGTCGCGTCGTGCCGTGGCGTGACCGCGATGACCTCGGCGTCGTTGCCGGCGAGCCGTACCGGGACGGTGACCGTGCCGTGCCCGGACGTGTAGTTCGTGATCGGGGTGATCTGACCGGTCCAGGTGTCCAGCCGGTACGGCACGCCGTCGCCGGTGAGGGTCAGCGCCTGCGCGGTCGCGGTGTTCGTCTGGTTGTACAGGTAGTAGTAGTCGGTAGAGCCCGCGTGCCGGCGCACGTCGAGGATCGCGCCCGAGTCGCTGCTCGGGGTGGCGGCGGGTGTGACGCTGAGGCGCTTCAACGCGGCCGGCGCGTCCGCCTCGCTCGCCACGCGGACGACGCTGCGCTGCGCGGTGAGCCGGGCGACCACGGACCTGAGCTTCGCGTCCTGGGCCGCCGCGTCGGCGGCGCCGGGGACCGTGCTCGGCAGGTCGCCGACGATGACGACGGGCAGTCCCCGCCGTGCCAGCTCGAGGAGCTTCTGCGCGGCGTCGACCGGCATGGTCGTCTGGTCGTTCAGCAGCACCGCGTGGTACGCCGAGCCGTCGCCGAACAGGGTGCCCCTGGTGTAGGAGGCGTCCTTGCGCCGGAGCTGGGCCGGGCTGAGGTACTCATAGGTGTACCCGGACGACGCCAGCGCCGACGAGCTCTGGATCAGCTTGTTCGCGCCGCTTCCCGTGGTCCCCGTGCCGTTCAGGCCGAAGTCCTGCCAGTACACGGCCAGGTCGAACCGCGGGTCGCCCTGCCTGAGCACGAGCTGCATGCGGGACAGGTTGTCGTTGATCGACCGGTAGTCGGCCCAGTTCGGTCCGCCCTTGGCGCCCCACGCCTCGGAGTAGGAGGTGTTGCCGCCGTAGGTCATGCCCGGCCACACCTCCTGGGCGCCGGCGCCCTGCGGTCCCCTGGTCAGGTAGGGGAAGCCGTGCCAGACGAGCTGGTTCACCCCGCCGGCGAACCCGCGGTAGACGGCCTGGAGGTTCGAGGCGTCCGAACCCGCCCCCGCCGTCGATCCCCAGACCGCGCCGGAGAAGGCGCAGCACTCGTCCGACACCACGGGCTGCCCGGACAGGTGCGCTCCGGTGGCGACCACCCGGTAGTCCTGCACGTTGCTGTAGGCGCCGGTCGACTGCCCGAACGCCAGCGACTCCCCTTCGGGGACGTCGATGTGCGAGGCCGCGTCGGAGATGTCCACCGGGATGCCGTACGGCTGGATGCGGGTGCCCATGTGGTGCTTGTGCGCCCACTGCCGCAGCACGTCGAGGCGGTTGGCGATGTACAGGTCGCTGAGGGTCTGCCGGTAGTCGGTGCGGACCCGGGCGCCGAGGCCGTCGCCGAAGTCGAAGTACGGCCGGTCGGTGATGCCCTGGTCACCCGCGCCGGCCAGCGCCGGGAGAACGTCGATCGGAGAGTATCCGCGCAGCTTCCGCCACTGGGCGACCATGTCGGGCGTCCACTTCTGCGTGCTGCCGAGTTCGAGGGAGTCCTCGAACAGGTCGCTGGTGCCCAGCTGGGCGAGCAGCTTGCGAACGTCCGGGGTGAGGATGTGCTGGTCGTAGAAGTCCGTGGTCGCCTTGGCGCCGGCCGCACCGAAGGTGTCCAGGGCGTAGTTGGTGCCGGTGGCGGTGTAGCCGGACAGGGACTGCCCGGTGGGCGTCCGGTAGAACGCGATCAGCGCGTACGTGCTGTTCGCGTCGCCGGGAAGGTCGATCGACAGGTCGCCCTGCGCGTCCACCTTCGCGGTCACGTCGGTGACGCTGGAGCGCTCCAGCAGCCGCGGGGCGCTGGAGGAGTCGGCGCAGCCCGCGTCGGCGCACTTGGCGATGAGCGCCGCGATGAGGGTCTTCTTCGCCCCCGCGGGCGGCGCGACGTTGAGGTTGGCCGGCAGCGGCCCGGACCTGCTCGTGCCGCCCCGGTCGAACTCATGGGAGAACACGATCTGCTGCTGCGCGGCGGGGTCGTTGACGTCGTTGACCGTGGGGACGGTCGCGGGCCAGCGGGGGCCGATCGTGAAGTCGAGGCCGAGCCCCTCCTTCTTGGCCGCCGCCAGCATGGTCCGCGTCTTCTGCGCCCACAGCGGGGTGCCCCAGCCGTACTTCTCCAGAAACGGGTTGGTGTTGTTGCCCGTGCCCTCGACGCTGAAGGGCGCGACCTCGGCACCGCCGCCGCCCGCCTTCTTGATCTGGTCGAGTTCGGCGGCCAGCTCACCGTCCTCGGTGTAGGCGAGCGGCTGCCACCAGCGGTACTTGGGCCGGACGGAGGCCGGCGGGTCGGCGAAGGTGGCGCGGGTCAGGGCCGGGACGGCCGAGGTGGCCACCGGCGAGCCCTCCGCGGCTCCCGCCGGGGCCAGTGCGACGACCGCCGCGGACAGGGCGAGGACCAGCGCCGCCGGCACTCTCGCGAACCGTCCGGCCTCGCGTCTCATGACGCCGTATCTGGGACGCCGGGATCCCCGGCGGCCCCCCTTAACGACGCCCACGCGTCCTTCGCTCGCCGTCATCTCGTTCCTTCCATCGTGTGGTGCCCGGGCGCCACGCCGTTCACGTGGACATAGGCGCCGTCGCTGGTGACGTCCTTAGCGGTGGCCTTTCCGCCGGCCCACACCACGTGCCCGTCGAGCGTGACGCGGGTATGGACGGGGATCGCGAGCCGGCCGGTGGTCCGGTCCGGCACCGTCACCGCCAGCCGGAAGCCATCCGTGCCATCGCGCCAGGACGCAACGATGTCGCCGCGCGGCGTCGGAACCGTGCCCTCGGCCCACGTCAGCCCGGCCGGGTGCGGCTGCACCGTGAAGCGGGCGAACCCGGCGTCGGTCGGCGTGACGCCCAGGACGCGGTTGGTCAGGGTGACGGTCGGCTGACTCGCCCAGCCGTGTGCGAGGCTGGTGAATGACGCGAGCCCGGGGGTGCCGTCGGCCGCGGTCTTCTCCCAGAACGTGTTCCCCGGGGCCTGGGCGAGCTGGTACCCCCAGCCCTTGCGGATGAGCTCGAGCCCGCTCGCGTCGTCGACGCCGAACCGCGCGTCCGCCTCGATTCCGGACGGCAACGGCTCGTAGTGCGAGTCGACCGCGGCGCCCTGCGTGCCCGCCGGCACGGTCAGCGACCCGTACGGCCCCCAGTCATTCGAGCGCAGCCAGGCCAGCGACCGCTTCGCACGGTCGGGCGCGGCCAGCCCGGAGGAGACCGCGAACGCCGTCGCGTCCTGCGGATGCACGTCCGGGTGCTCGACGCTCTGCCGGTACGCGCCCGCCGTGTCGTCCCACAGCTTCGCCTCGACCGCCGTGCGCAGCCTCGCCGCCGTCGCCTCGTAGGAGGAGGCCAGGTCCGGCAGGCCCTTGGCCCGTGCCATCCACGCGGTCTCCCGCAGCGCCCGGTACAGGCCGGCGTTCGTGTAGGTCAGGTGGTCGCAGCTGCTGTAGGCGTACGTGCCGCACCCACCGTCGCCGCCGTACGCGCCGAAGGCGACGAGCCCGCTGTCGTCGATCTGGCGTACCGCCCAGTCGAGGGCACCGGTGACCGCCTTCCACCAGTCGCCGAGCGCCTTCGGGTCCGCGGTGTACAGCCAGTGCAGGTACACGTCGTGCACGAACCACAGGTCGTAGTCGCCGCTGAAGTGGCCGGACTGGTCCGGACAGACGCGCCCGTTGCCGGGCACGAACCCGTCGGCGGTCTGCTGCCGGGCCAGCACGTCGAGCGTGTTGCGCATGGCGGCCACGTCGTCGGTGGACAGGTACGTGACCGGCCCCTGCACCCCGAGGTCGCCGGCGAACGGATCACGGTCCCGCTTGCCGCCGTCCAGCACGATCGCCGTCTTCGGGTCGGCGTAGTGCAGCGTGTTGTCGGCGTGGTCCGCCTCCCCCGGCTCGTAGGGCCAGCATGGGGCGGCCGGGTCCACGGCGATGTTGCCCTTCACCCGCGTCGGCAGATCGGTGTCGATCTGCACGGTGTACGCGCCCGCGTACCAGATCCGGTTCAGCTCCTCGTCGCTGGACAGGAAGTGGCCCCGATAGCCGCGAAGGTTCGCCTGGCCGGGCGCGGCCGTGAAGTCGGCCGCCACGGCGTCGATGTCCACCCAGCCGGGCTTGTCGAGGAAGATCGTCGCGTAGCGGAAGCCGCCGCGGAGCTGCCCGTCCTCCAGGGTCGCCGGCAGGTGCGCGGAGCCGAGCGGCAGGGTGTGGCTGTCAGCGTCCCACTGGTAGGGCTGTCCCGGGTAGCCGCTCCAGATGTTGGCCGTGTCGCACCCGGGGGCGAAGGCGGTCTGACCGCCGTTCTGGCCGGGCGCGGTCGCCATGTAACGGCGCGACTCGGAGTAGCAGACGTGCAGGCCGGGCCGGTCTGCGGAGGCGCCGAGCACCCGGACCAGGGCCTTGCCCGCGACCTCGCCGCCGAAGTCGAGCGTGAGCAGCGGTGAGGTGCCGCGCTCACCCGTGCCGGTGAGGCGCACCGCCTTTCCGTCCTGGCGCAGCGCGGCGGCGGGCGCGCCTTCGATCGTGCCTCCGCGCGGGTCGGCGGCCGTGACGACCTTCGGCCGCACGGTGCGGCTCGCCGGCGCCTGCACCTCGTCGCGCCAGGAGCGTGAGTCGGCGCGGGCGACCTGAGTCGGCACCGACACGGCGAGCAGGGCCGCCGCCGCGACCAGCCTCCTCATCGCGACTCCAGCGTGTGGTGCCCGGGCGCAACGCCGTCCACGTAGACGTAACCGCCCTCGCTGGTCACGCCCTTCGCGGTGGCCTTTCCAGCGGCCCACACCACGTGGCCGTCGAGCGTGACGCGGTCCGAGGCGGGGATTCCGAGCCGGCCCTTCGCATGCGCGGTGACCTCCAGGCGGAAGCCGTGTCCGTCGTTCCGCCAGGAGGCGGTGATGTTCCCCCGCGGCGTCGGGACCGTGCCCTCGGCCCACTTCAGGTCCCCGGCGTGCGGGACCACCGCGTAGGAGGCGAAGCCTGCGGCGGTCGGCTGTACGCCGAGCACGCGGGTGGTCAGGATCGTCGTCGGTGCCGACGCCCAGCCGTGCGCGAGGCTGGAGAACTGTTTCAGGTTGGGCGTGCCGTCCGGCTGGACGTGCTCCCAGAAGGTCGTGCCCGGGTCCTGGGCGAGCTGCCAGCCCCAGAACTTCCGGATCAGGTCGAGGCCGGACGTGTCACCGGCGCCGAGCCTGGCGTCCGCCTCGAACCCGCTGGGCAGCGGCGCGTAGAACGGGCTGAGCGAGGCGTTCGCGGTGCCCACCGTCAGCGAGCCGAGGTCCGACCAGTTGTGGGCGCGCAGGTAGGCCAGGGAGCGCCTCGCCCGTGTGGCGTCGGCGACCCCGGTCAGCACGGCGGTGGCGTTCGCGTCCTGCGGGTAGGCGCCGGGGATCTCACGCGACATCCGGTACGCGCCGGCGCTCTCGTCCCACAGCTGGTCGTTGACGGCCTTCTTCACCGCCGCCGCGCGGTCCGCGTAGGCGGTACCGGACTCGCCGCGCGCCCTGGCGAGCTCGGCCATCTGCGTGAGGTTTCGCGCGTACAGGGCGTTGACATAGGTCTCGTGGCCGCAGTCGGAGTATCCGTAGTGGCCGCAGGAGCCGACGGCGCCGAACGCGATCAGCCCCTGTGGGTCCTGCGCCCGTACCGACTCCAGCCAGCCCATGGTCTTCGTCAGGGCGGGCCACCACCGGTCGAGGTAGGCCCGGTCGCCGGTGTAGAGCCAGTGCTCGTACATGTTGTTGACGAACCACGTGACGTACTCGCCGTAGGTGCGCAGTTCGTCCTTGTTGTGCTGACCCGCCTGGCTCTCGGCCGGCATGAAGCCGTCCGGGAGCTGCTGGGCCGCCAGTGAGGAGAGGGAGTTGTCCACCGCGTCCACGTCGTGCGTGGTCAGGTAGGTGACCGGCGCCTGCACGGCGAGGTCGCCCTGCCAGACGATGCGATCGCGCTTGCCGCCGTCGTAGATGACCTCCTTGCCCGGGTCGGCGTACGGCACGGCGGTGTCGGCGTGATCCTGCTCGCCGGAGGCGTACGGCCAGCTCTTGGCCGTGTCCGCCATGGCGGTGTTGATCTGCACGGTGTACGCGCCCGCGTACCAGATCTTGTTCAGCAGGTCGTCGCTGGACAGGAAGTGGCCCTGGTAGGCGTCCGGACGCGGCTGCAGTGGGGCGGCCGTGAACTCGGCGGAGACGGCGTTGATGTCGACCTGGCCGGGTCCGTCGAGGAAGAGCGTCAGGTACCGGAAGCCGCCGCGGATCTGCGGGTCGGGCGTGTTCAGGGTCAGCTCGTGGCTGTCGGTGTCCTCCGTGTAGGCGACGCCGGGGAAGCCGTTCCAGATGTTGGCGGTGTCGCACCCGGGCGCGATCTTTCCTTCGCCGTCGTTGTCGTCCGGCGCCTCGGCCAGGTACTGACGCGACTCGCTGAAGCAGGCGTGCAGCTTGCCCGTGCCGGTCCCGCTCACCGTGACCCGGCCCGCGACCTCCTTGCCGAAGTCGAGGATCAGCAGCGGGGATCCGGCCCGGTCGGCGGCGCCGACGAGCCGCACCGACCGGCCGTCGGCCCGCAGGGCGTTCCGCGGGTCGCCCTCGACGCGGCCCTGGCGGGCCTCCGCCTTCAGCACCGACACCGGACGGACGGTGTGCCCGGCGGGCGCCAGCACGTACGCCCGCCAGTCGCCGTGGTGCGGCGTGTACGACGAGTCGTGCCAGGGGTCGTCGCCGGTCGCCGACGCCGGGACGGCCGGTATGGCGAGACCTGCGGCGACCAGCGCGGCGACGGCGAGTGCTCGTGACTTTCGCATCGGGGTTCTCCTTCAGCCTTGGGCGGTCACGGTCGACGTGCCGGTGAGACCGGGCACCTGGACATATCCGTCGCGGAGGACGACGCCGTCGCGCAGCGCACGGCCGCCGCGCCAGACCGCGGTGCCGTCGACGCGTACCTCGTTGGCGACCGGGACGCCCGCGGTGGCCGTGGTGCCGTGCGGGGCCTCGACGCGGAGCGTGAACGTGTGGCCGCTCTGCTTCCACGCGGCCGTGATGTCGCCGTGCGGCGTGGGTACGCGGCCCTCGGACCAGTGCACGCCGACGCTGGGGTGCGGCAGGACGCTGAAGGTCCCGAACCCGCCCGAGGTCGGCGTCACGCCGAGGACCTGTTCGGTGAGGAACTCCGTCGGCCCGGTCGCCCAGCCGTGCGACAGGCTCGTGTACGAACCGAGCTGCGGAGCTCCCGTCGTGGAGACGTTCTCCCACAGCGTGCCGGGGTCGCTCTTGCCCAGCATGTGCGCCCAGGTCCGGTCGAGCAGCGACATCGCCCCCGCGGTGTCGCCCTGGGCGGTGTGGGCGAGCAGCGCCTGGTAGCTGACGAAGGGGCTCACGTAGCGCGGCACCGTGCCCGCCCTGTCGACGGTGACGTCGCCGTACCGGCCGGCGAGCTCCTCATCGAAGAAGCGCAGCACCGACCGGGCCCGGTCGCCGGTCGCGACGCCGGATACCACCGCCATCGCGTTGCCGTCCTGAGGATGGGTGCCATCGGCCGGACCCACCTTGTACGCGCCGGCCGAGGCGTCCCACAGCGAGGCGTTGATCGCCGCGGCGGTGCGTGCGGCGTGGTCGCGGTAGGTCTTCGCCAGGTCCGGCTCGCCCTTGGCCTCGGCGGCCCGCGCGGCCATGCCGAGCACGTAGACGTACAGCGAGCTGGTGTAGGTGCCCTTGTTCTCGTTGCCGTAGCCCCAGGTGCCGCCCGCGCCCGCCATGTCGACCAAGCCGTCGTCGCCGACCTTGGACTCCAGCCACGCGACGTCCTTCTTCATCGCGTCGTACCACTGGTCCAGGAAGGCGTGGTCGCCGGTGTAGAGGTAGTGGGTCCAGTAGTTGTGCACCCACCATTCGGCGTACTCGCCCCAGCCGAGGTTGTAGCCGAACTTGTCGGTCAGGTAGAGGCCGGGGATCTGCCCGCTCGCGGCCTGGCCCTTGGCCATGAAGGCGACCGAGTCGGCGGCCGGACGGCTCTGGCCCGTGGTCAGGTACGACACCGGATCGGAGATCGCGTTGTCGCCGCCCCAGATCATGCGGTCGCGCTTGGCGCCGTCGCTGATCACGCTCGGCCCGTCGCCGACGATCGCGTCGTTGCGCACCGGCCCGGCCTGCCCCGGGTAGGGCCGCCCGGTCTTCGGGTCGATGGTCGCCAGCTGCACCGTGTACGCGCCGGAGTACCACAGCCGGTTCAGCGTGTCGTCGCTGGACAGGAAGGCGCCCTTGTAGCGTTCCGGCGCCGGGTTCGCCGGATCGGCGGTGAAGTTCAGCCGCAGGCCGGACAGCCGTACCTCACCGGGGTCGGCGAGGAAGACCATGAGGTAGCGGAACCCGCCGCGGATCACCGGGTCGGTCAGGTCGCCGTTCCGCGCGGTGAGGTAGTGCGTCTCGGTCGCGAGGCCGGTGGGGTCCTGGCTGTAGTCCGAGGCGGTGGTGAGGTACTCGGTGCTCTCGCTGAAGGCCAGCCCGATCCGGGGCGTCCCGGTCACTCCGGCGAGACTCAGCCGGACCTGCCCGGCCACCTCCTTGCCGAAGTCGTAGACCACGTACGGGCGACCGTACGCGGCGGCGCGCAGCGTGGTGGTGCCGCCGCGCAGCGCTCCGGCGGGGTCGCCGACCGTTCCCCCGTAGGGGGCGGCGGGCGTTCCGCCGTCGCCCAGCGTCCAGACGGCGTGCACCCGGGCGCCCGGTCCGGGGTCCGCGGTGTTGCGGAAGGTGACCCGCAGGTCGCCGGAGGCGCCGATGAGCCTGGCGGGCACCGTGACGTCGTAGTGGACCAGACCGGCCAGACCGCTCCACGTCCCGGCCTGGGCCGGGTCCGGCTTGCGCTCATGGACGACCTGGTCGCCGACCAGCACCTCGTAGTGGGCGGTCGCGCTGCCCGCCTCCTCGACGCGGAGCCGTACGTCGCGTCCGCGCGGCACGCGCAGGCGGTAACCGAACGAGGCGCCCGCCTGGTCGGGGCCGGCCTGCCGGACCATGACCCCGTCGACCTTCGCGGTGCTGCTCGACGGGCCGGCCTGGAGGTCGTGCCCGTCCGTCTCGGACGCCGGCGAGTCGGCCGTGACGTAGTCACCGTTGGTCGCGTAGGCCTCGGCGACCCTGGCGGGGCTCACCGTGCGGGAGGACGGCGCCATGATGTAGCGGTCCGCCCGGGACAGCGGCGGCAGGCCGAGCGAGGTGTCCGCCCCGGCCGGTGGCATTGCCGCGACGACGCCCGTCGCGCCCAGGGCGAGGGCGGTCAGCAGGTACAGCGATCTCATCGAAATCCTTCCTGGTCGAGACGCGGCGAGCCCGCCGTACGGGCTCGCCGCACCTCGAATGAACCGGTCAGGCGCTGAAGTGCCAGTGGCCGGAGCCGACGGTGAACAGGGCGGAGCCGTCCTGCATCCGCACGAACTTCGCGCCGTCCTGGGTGACGTGGGAGGCGCTCGTCGCGGGCACCCACACCTGGGCGGTGGTGTTCACCGGCACGGTGACATCGAGCCTGAACCGGCCTCCGGAGACCGACCAGCGACTCGCGATCTCGCCGTAGTCGGACCGGTAGGTCGCGGACGCCCGCGTCAGGGACCCGCCGGGCCTCGGGTGGATGACGACGCTCCGGTAGCCGGGCGACGCCGGGGCGATGCCGCCGATGTTCTGGTACATCCAGTCGCCGACCGAGCCGAGCCCGTAGTGGTTGAAGGAGTTCATGCCCGGGTCGTTGAACGTGCCGTCCGGCTTGATGCCGTCCCAGCGCTCCCAGATGGTGGTCGCGCCCTCGCCGATCTCATAGCCCCAGGACGGGAACGTCTTCTGCTCCAGGATCTGGTACGCCACGTCGTCGTGCCCCGTGCGCGTGAGCGTCGGCAGCAGTTCCCCGGTGCCGAGGAACCCGGTGGTCAGGTGCCCGCCGTGCGCGGCGATATTGGCCACCAGCCTGTTCGCGGCCGGGGTGACCTGCGCGTCGGGCAGCAGGTTGTCCGACAGCGCCAGGACGTACGCCGTCTGGCTGCCGCCGCCGACCGTGCCGTCGGCCTTGACGTACTTGGCGTCGAACGCGTCCCGGATCTGCCCCCAGAGGGTGCGGTACGCGGCGGCGGCGTCGTGGTCGCCGATCGCGTCCGCCATCTGCGCGACGAGGTCGGTGGAGTGTGCGAAGTACGCCGTGCCGATCAGGTCGAGCGGGGTGTCGTCGCCGACGTTGAGCCAGTCGCCGTACCCCTGGGCGGGCCGGATCAGGCCGGTGCTGTGCGCCTTGAGGTAGTCGATCCACTTCCTCATCGCCGGGTAGCGGTCCCGTACGACCTGCACGTCGCCGTACCGCTGCCACAGCGTGTACGGGATGATCACTCCTGCGTCGCCCCAGCCGGCCGTGCCCGCGCCGGCGGAGACGGCGGGCGCGACGTCGGTGAACGCCCCGTCGGCGGTCTGGTCGTCGGCCAGGTCGGTGGTGAACTTGGCGAGGAACGTGTCGGCGTCCATGTTGAACGTCGACGTCGGCGCGAACGCCCCGATGTCGCCGGTCCAGCCGAGCCGTTCGTCGCGCTGCGGGCAGTCGGTCGGGACGCTGAAGAAGTTGCCCTTCTGCCCCCACACGATGTTGTGCTGGATCTGGTTCACCAGCGGGTCGGAGGTGGTCAGCGTGCCGTTCGGCGGCGCGTCGGCGTGCGCGACCACGCCGTCGACCGAGGACAGGGTCGGCGTGCCCGGATAGCCGGTGACCTCGACGTACCGGTAGCCGCGGTAGGTGAACCGCGACTCGTACGTCTCGGCGCCGCCGCCCCGCAGCGTGTAGCGGTCGGTGTCGGCGGCGCCGCGCAGGTTGGCGGTGTAGAGCGTGCCGTCGGTGTTCAGCACCTCGCCGTTGCGGATCGTCACCGTCGTGCCCGCGGGCCCGGACACGTGCAGGCGGTTCCAGCCGACCATGTTCTGGCCCAGGTCGAAGATGTACGTGCCCGGCTTGGGCTGTGTCATCTTGACCGGGTGCAGGACGGTGTCGACCCGGACCGGCGGGCCGGCCTGCGCGACGAGGTTCGGCGTCATGGTGCCGAGCTTGACCGCCGACCAGCCGGAGTCGTCGTAGCCGGGACCGTCCCAGCCCGCGCGCTCGTTCCGGGCGTCGTAGACCTCACCCTGGTAGATGTCGGCCGAGGCCAGCGGGCTGGCGGTGGTCTTCCACGAGTCGTCCGTGCCGACGGTCTGCGACGTGCCGTCGGCGTAGTCCACACGGAGCTGGGCGAGGAACCACGGCTGCTGCCCGTAGACGTGCGTACCGGCGAAGCCGATGTTCCCCGAGTACCAGCCGGGCGCCAGCAGCGCCCCGATCGCGTTGTCCCCGCGGTGCAGCATCGAGGACACGTCGTAGGTCTGGTACTGCACGCGCTTGTTGTAGTCCGTCCAGCCCGGGGTGAAGTCGTCGTCGCCGACCCGGCGGCCGTTGATATGCGCCTCGTACAGGCCGAGCGAGGTCACGTACAGGCGGGCCGACGCGACCGGCTTGGCGAGCCGGAACGCGTGCCGCAGGTACGGCACCGGCGGCGACGGCTGGACGACCTGGTTCCCCCACGGGCCCGAGCCGTACGCGGCGGCGTCCTTGGCGGCGCTCCAGGAGGAGTCGTCGAAGTCCGGCTTCTCCCAGCCGTCCGGCGCGGTCTGCGCGGCCTTGAACGAGCCGTCGGTGACGAGATCGACCGGCTGCGCCCCGGAGCGCTCGACGTGCAGCCGGCCGATGACTCCGGCCGGGCTCTCGGTGGTGTTGACCGCCTGGATCGCGATGGTGTTGGCGCCGGGGCGCAGCAGAGACGTGACGTCGGCGAGCTGTCCCTGCTTCCAGCTGTCGGTGACCTGCGGCGACGACGCGGCGCGCGTGCCGTTGACGTACAGGGTGAACCCGTCGTCGGCGGTCAGGGTGAACGACGCCTTGGTGATCGTGGCGGAGCCCAGGTCGACGGTGCGGCGGAAGTAGCGCGTCGAGGCGGGCTCACTGGACGCCGGGTCGCCCTCGGGGTACCAGATCCAGTGGGCGCCGGTCAGGCTCGGCGTCGTGTCCGGACTGCCGATCCACTTGGCCGTCCAGTCCTGCCGGGCCGGACCGGTCTCGAAGAAGGAGGTCCTGCTCCAGGCCGACGGCCTGCCCTGGGCGTCCCAGACGCGGACCCGCCAGTAGTAGCGCCGTTCGGAGGCCGGCGCGGGGCCGCCGTAGGGCACGTCGACGGACTGCGCGCTCGCGACCCGGCCGCTGTCCCAGACGTCGGCGGCCGAGGCGTCCTTCCTGGAGGAGACCACGACCTGATAGGCGGTCTGGGCCTGCCCACGTGCCGACGAGTCGAGCCGCCAGCCGAGGCGCGGCGGGACGGCGTCGATCCCGATCGGGTTCGTCGCGCGATCGGTCGTCGTCGCCGACACCCGTACGGGCGAGGCGCTCTGGGCGGACACCGGGCCGGCGGAAAGTCCGGTGAGGAGAGCCGTCGTGACGCCGACGGAGATCAGGGCGGGGATCGATCGTCGGCGGAACCTCGTTACCACTCGCATCGGTGTCCCTTTCTCGGGGTTGTACGGCAGTGAGCGGTCACGCTGCCCGCCTCCGGTGCGTACCTGACGCACGAGGAGGGGCCACGATGCGACGGTCCGCCCGGGGCGGCGGGAGCGTGTGGGGTGACATGGGCGGGATGGTCAACTCGACGTGCGGCAGATGTCGGTGAGCTTCCTGTCGGCACCGACCTGTGCGGAGTTCGACGTGCTGAGCGTGTGGCAGCCGGCGCCGACCCGCACGACGACACGGTCGCCGGCGCGCTCGCCTGCCACAGGCCGGCCGTCGACGTAGACGGTCGTCCCGGAGTAGGTGCCGGGAACCGGAAGGCTGACCGCGCTCGTGGTGTTGCCGGGGATGGCGACTCCGAGGTCGTAACGACCGCTCACGGTGTGGAAGGCGACACCGATCCGGCCCTTGACGCTGGGCACCGTGACGGAGCCGAACTCCTGGTCCCCGGTCTGCGGCGTGATCTGGAACGTCGCGTATCCGGGCGAGGTTGGCTCGATGCCGTACATGTCCCGTGGGATGACGTAGGCGGGTGCCGTGGCCCAAGGGTGCGACCAGGTCATGTTGCTCTTCTGGGCGGGGTCCCAGGCCTCACCGGTCGCTCCGGCGCCGAGCTCGATCATGTGCAGCCAGCTGTTCGTCCCCGACGATGTCAGCAGGTTCAGCGCGTCCTGACCGTGGCCGGCCTTGTACAGGGCCTGGAGGAGGAAGCCCGCGCAGTAGACGCTGCAGGCCATGCCGCGGGAGGCGATGTACTTCGCCAGCGCGTCGTACTGCGCCTTGTCCGCGGGCACCCCGAAGGCGCCCGGGAAGGCACTCGCCTGGACCGCGTAGTGACCGGTCGGGACGTCATCCTTGCTGAGACCGTCGTCGTAGGCACCCTGCCGCGGTTCGTAGAACCGCGTGTTCAAAGCGGTCCGCAGCGTCTTGGCCTTCTGCTCGAAGCTCGCGGCGTCGGAGTCACGTCCGAGTTGACGGGCGATGACCGCCATGTCGGTGTAGTTCCGGTAGGCCAGGGCGTTGAGGATGGTGTTCTGGTCGGTGAACCGGTACCCGTCACGCTCGCTCTCCGGCCAGTCGACGATGGCGTCCGAGCGGACGATCGTGCCGGTGGCGGGGTCGTAGTACTTGTCGAGCAGCTTCGGCACGAGCGTGTCGTAGGCGTGCTCGATCTGCGCCGTGGAGCCCGTTCGCTGCCAGGTGTCGTACACGGCGCTGATCACGTACATCGGCCACTCGGTCGGCCACGTGCTGTGGTTCTCGAAGTAGTCGATCGAGTACCGGCCCAGCGTCGGGTCGTCCGTCAGGTAGAGGTTGGACAGCAGCTGGATGTAGCCGTCGGCCTCGTAGTCTGTGCGCTCCCGTGTCCAGGAGTCGGTGAAGAAGTTCTGGTTGGCCGACTCGATGGTGTTCTTCGAGAGCTGCCAGACCGGGACGAGATTCGGGTCCGAAGACGTGAGCAGTGCCGCGGACGCGTCGAACGGGTAGACCGACGCGAGCGCCTGCAGATTGTCCTTCGTGATCGGGACCGGAGAGCCCACGATGTTCATGTACCGGAAGACCCGCATGCCCCAGGTGTCGACGGTCTGGGCACCGTCGCGGAGGGTGAGGACGTCCTCGTACTTGTTTCCGGCGCGCAACTGGTAGCGCGTGGTGTTCGGGGCGGAGGTCTCCTCGCCGAACCGGAGCCGTACCTGCCGGCCCGCCCGGCCGTCGAGAGTGAGGTGTACGCCGCCCATCCAGGTGCGGCCGAAGTCGACGAAGTAGTCGCCGCCCCCCAGATCGACGATCTTCGTCGGGGAGTGCAGTTGCTCCTGGACCTTGCCGAACGGCGTCGGCAGCAGCGAGTCGAAGGGCTTCTTCGTCTCGGCCGCGCGCCAGGCGGTGTCGTCGAAGCCGGGCTTGTCGAACCCGTACGGGTAGTGGGCCGCGGAGAAGTCCTCGCGCGGCATGCTCCAGTAGCCGGTACCGATGCTGTCGGCGGAGGTCCAGATCTCGTTGCCCGAGAGGGTCTTCCAGCCCGGTCCGGTGCCGATGGTCCGCGTCGTGCCGTCGGTGTAGCGCACGATGACATACGCCTGGAAGCGCTGGTCCTTCGACGCGTAGGCGATGGCGGAGAGGGTGTGCCGCCCTGGTCTGCTCAGGGCCTCCGTGACGTCGAACCCGTCGTATCGGGTCTCGTTGCGCAGCTCACGTGTCGGCCCGAGACCGACGAACCGCCCGTCGAGGTACATCTTGTAGACGTATTGCTTGGCCGAGTCGAAGGAGGAGCCCGTCGCGAAGGCCGACGCCCACGCGACCTTCTTCCCCGGCTCGAGGGAGAAGTCGTGGCGCATCAGCGCCCAGTCGTTGGTGAGGACGGCGTTCAGGCAGGCGGTGCTGGTGCCGATCGTGAGCGCCTGGTTCTCGACGGTGCCGCACGGGAAGGACGCCTGGGCGCCGTTGAAGTCGTTGCTGTAGAGCACCTTTCCGGCACTGTCCGCGGCAAGGCTGGTCACGGTGACGTCGTCCACGACACCGGTCTCGCTGCCGCCGGTCCGGAAGCCCACGGCGCCGTCGGCGAACGTGGTGTCCGTCCGCCGGTCGACGACCTTTCCGTCGACCGAGGTGGTGATCGTCGACCCGACGACCTCGATGCCGACCGGATGCACCGTCCCGACGTCCAGGGTCACGCCGAGGGGCACGGCGGTGCCGGCCTTGTAGGTGCCGCCGGTCTGTATGTGCGGCACCAGGGTGTTCGGCTGGCCGGCGTTCGAGGCCCGGAACTGCCACATGTAACCGTTGTTGGCATCGGGCGACCGGAACCGGATACCCATCGCGGTGCGGGTGATCTTCAGCTTGAGGTCGAGCCGGTAGTCGGTCCACCTGGCTCCGGCCGGCGGGGCGGACCAGATCGGAACGGAGTCGCCCCACTGGCCCGGTCCGGTGCCGAAGACCGCCGGCTTCGACCAGTTCGACGGGTGGTGGTCCTGGTCCCACAGCTTCACCCGCCAGGAGTACCGCTCGCCCTGCTGCAGCCGCGGGCCCGTGTAGCGCACCGCGGTCGAACGCGCGGAGGCGACCTTGCCGGTGTCCCACAGCGGCGTGCCGGATCCCGGCTTGGTCAGCTCGATCTTGTAGGCGGTCTGGCGCTGCAGCGTCGACTGCCAGCCGAGCTCGATTCCCCCGGTCGCGTCCACGTCCATCGGCGCCGGCAGGAAGTTCGTGACGAGGGCGGTGGGCGCGCCGGGACGGACGACGCCCCGGCTCGCACTCGCGGCGTCGGCCGGTACGGCGGACACACCGGTCGCGAGGAGGACGGCCGTCGCGACGACGCAGGAGGTGAAGGCGGGGGGCGGTCGTCGGCGGAACTTCGATACGAGTCGCATCGTTATCTCTTTCTCGGGGTTATGCCAGGGATGTGCGGCCCCGGTGTGGCCACCGGCCGGCGAGTAGGGCGCGTGGCAGCGCGCCGTGTCCGGCCGGTGGCCGCGGTCACATCAGCGGAGGACGGCGGCTGCTACCGGGTCCGCGGCGACACCCTTCGCGGAGGTGTTACCACCCGCGTGGTTCGTGTCGCGCGGGTCGGAACCGGGCGCGTGCGCGCCCTCGGGCAACTGACGCACCTCGGGCGGATTGTCCGTCATCGAACGCTCCTTGCCTGGAACTGATAGGAACCCGAGCCCACCTCGTACCGCCGGCCGTCCAGCGGCCGGGCGCCGGGCGGTGGGCTGACCGGGCCGGTGCCGGGCACGGTGATCTCGGCGGTCGCCCCGACCGGCACCTCGACACGGAGGGTGAGCGAGCCCCCGGTGCGCTTCCAGTGCACGGCGACCTGCCCGTGCGGCGTGGCGGTGGCCGCGTCGACGTACGTCAGGTCGCCGAGCGGCTGCGGCGCGATCGCGATCCGGTCGTAGCCGGGCGCGGCGGCGGAGATGCCCGCCAGGTCCGTGAAGAACCAGTCGTCGATGGCGCCGCCGAGGAACACGTGGTCGTGCGAGCGGGCGTCGAGGTCCCAGCGCTCCCACAGCGTGGTCGCGCCGTTGTTCACCCAGTAGCCCCAGCCGGGATAGGTCTGCTGGTTCGCGACCTTGTACGCGAGTTCGCCCTGGCCGCGCTTTGTCAGCTCCTCCAGGATGAACCGCGTGCCGAGCGCGCCGGTGTTCAGGTGGTCGCCACGGTCGGTGATGTCCTTGACCAGCCGGTCGGTGACCGCCTTCACCGACTCCGGCGGCACGATGCCGAACGCCAGGGGCAGCAGCGCGTTCGTCTGCCGGTACCCGGGGTCCGAGCCGGTCACGTACGCGTCGCCGTGCAGGAACGTGTCGTTGAACGCGGTCCGGATCTTCGCGGCGGTCGCGCGGTACCGCGCGGCGTCGCCGGTGTGGCCCAGCGCCTCGGCGGCGTTCGCCACCGCGAGCGTGTTGGCGTAAGTGTAGGCGGTGCCGGCCAGCTTCGGGTCCTCCGGGCTGTTCCCGCCGTACCCGGGCGCGAGGTAGTCGTTGAGCGAGCTGCCGTACACGCCGCTGGTGGAGGTCGCCAGCCAGCCGTCGAGATACTTGCGCATCGCCGGGTAGTTCGCGCTCAGCGCGTCGCGGTCGCCGTACCGCTGGTACATCAGCCAGGGGATCATGGTGAACGCGGCGTGCCACGGCGGCGCCTGACCGTAGTAGCCGAGCCCCCAGCCGTTGTCCGGCGCGATGCCCGGGACGATGCCGTCCGGACCCTGGCTGTCGCGGATGTCGGTGAGCCACTTCTCGTACAGGCGGCGCAGGTCGAACTCGTCCATGTCGGTGGCGGCCATGAGCTGCGCGTCACCGGTCCAGCCGTTCTTCTCATACATCGGCGTGTCGGTCGGGATGCCGTACCAGTTGTTCAGGACCGTCTGCCGGGTCATCTGGTGCAGCCGGTCGAACAGCGGGTTCGAGCTGTGGAACGAGCCGGTCGAGCGGACGTCGGAGTGGACCTCGCGGCCGTCGATGTCGTCGGCGGTCGGGGTGCCCGGCCAGCCGGTGACCTCGATGTACTGGAAGCCCTGGTAGCTGTAGCGCGGCTCCCACGTCTCGGTGCCCTCGCCGGACAGCGTGTACTGGTCGGTCTGGAACTGTCCGGTGACGAAGCCGTTGACGGAGTTCACGGTGCCGTCGGCGTTCAGCTTCTCGCCGTACTTCAGGCTGACCGTCGTGCCGGCCGGGCCGTGCACGCGGATGCGCGCCCAGCCCGCGATGTTGACCGGCAGTTTCACCACGTACGTGCCCGGCTTGGGGCTGGTGACCGAGACGGGCCGGATGGTGTCCGTGACGCGGATCGGCTCGTGCTCCTCCGGCACGACGGTGCCGGCGGGCGCGGGGAGCGTGGCGGCCGGCCGCCACGTCGTGGCGTCGTAGCCGGAGGTGTTCCAGCCGGGCCGGTCGGCGCGGGCGTCATAGTTCTCTCCGCCGTACAGCGAGTCGAAGCGCACCGGGCCCTCGGCGTACCGCCAGGTGCCGTCGCTGGCCACCGTCTGCGTGCTGCCGTCGGCGTAGGTGACGACGAGCTGCGCGAGCAGCCTGGGCTCGCCGTGCCACGGCGCCTGGTGCCAGTTCCAGGTGTTCTGCTGGGTCATGCCGTAGAAGCCGCGGCCGAGGCGGGCGCCGACGGTGTTGGCGCCGCGGCGCAGCATCGCGGTGACGTCGTGCGTGACGAACTCGACGCGCTTGTCGTACCGGGTGAAGCCGGGTTCGAGGACCTCGTCGCCGACCTTGCGGCCGTTGATGCTCAGCTCCTCGTAGCCTCCGGCGGCGGCGTACAGGCGGGCGCGGGCGATCTTCTTGGGCGCGACGGTGAAGTCCTTGCGCAGGAGCGGCTCGGGCAGTGTGGGCGCGTCGGCGTACACCTTGCCCCACGGCGAACCGCCCCAGGCGGTGAGCACCTTGGCCGCCGGCCACGCCGAGTCGTCGAAGCCGGCGGCCTTCCAGTCGCCCGCCGGCTCCTTGTCGGCGACCTTCCACGAGCCGTCCGTGTCGATCTTCGTGTCGCCCAACTCCAGCCGGCCGAGCAGCCCGGCGGCGCTGACCTTGCCGTTGGTGTCGGCGACGGCGATGGTGTTGGTGCCGGTACGGAGCCGGTCCGTGACGTCCACGACGATGGGGTGGCGCCAGTTCTCCAGGGCCGGATCGGGCTCACGGCCGCCCACCTCGGTGCCGTTCACCCAGGCGGTGAAGCCGTCGTCGCCGGTCATCACCAGACGCGACCCGGCCGGCACGCTCGCCAGGTCGAAGGTGCGCCGGAAGTAGCGGGTGCCGGCGGGGGCGCTGGTGGCGGGGTCGCCCTCGGGGTACCAGATCCAGTTCGTGCCGGTCAGGTCCGGCGGGCTGCTCTCCTGCGCGGGGGCGCCGATCCACGACGCGTGCCAGCCGGTGAACGCGGTCTCGAACCAGGCGGTGCCGCTCCACGGCGACCAACGGCCGTGCGCGTCGGCGACGCGGACGCGCCAGGTGTACCGGGTGGCGGGGCTCAGCGTGGGCCCGCCGTACGGCACGTCGTAGCCGCGCGCGCCGGCGACCGTGCCGGAGTCCCAGACGCGGTGCCCGCCCGCGCGGACCTCGATCCGGTACGCGGTCTGCCGCTGGCCGCGCTCGGCCGAGTGGAGCAGCCAGCCCAGCCGGGGCTTGGCCGCCGCGACCGCGATCGGGTTCGTCGCGTGCTCGGTCTCCAGGTCCGACACGCGCAGCCCGGTGTCGGCGTGCGCCGCCGGTGCCGCCGCGACCACCAGGGCGGCGGCGGCCAGGATCGGTGCTACGCGCCCCATCCGGCCGCCTGCCCTTCTCTTCGCTCCTCGCGGATCTTTTCGAAGTAGCCGGACCGGGCGTAGGCGGCCATCGGGTCCGGATCCAGCCCCATCTCCTCACGCAACTCCGCGAGGAGAGGACGGACATCGGTGTTGTAGGC
>NZ_BAABHF010000041.1:0-105482 GCF_039541955.1 Actinoallomurus oryzae
TACCCCACCTTCGCCCACCGGGCCGAGACGGCCGGTGACACCGACGCCGCCCGCATGTTCTCCGGCACCGCCACGGACGAGGGAGAGCACGCCCGCGCCTTCGAACAGGCTCGGGACCGCCTCGACCAGGACACCGCCGCCTCGTCCTCCTGAGCCGACACCTCCGTACGAACGAGCGCCTGGCCACGGCGGGGTTCAGCCGGGTCTTGGAGCGTTCGGCAGGAGGGCGCTTGGAGCGGCGCAGCGGGGCGTTGGACCATCCGGTTTTGTGATCACTCTTTCGTACGGCCCGGCCGGAGCCAGAGCGTGTGCCCGGCCGGCAGGATGCTCACCGGGCCGTCGCCGAGGGCGACCCTGATCGGCGGCAGCGCCGAGGGAGGCAGGCTGATGCGGACACCGTCCGGACCGGCACGCAGCCGCACGCTCGCATGGTCGCGATACCGCAGTTCCATGGCCAGCCCGGGCAGACCGGGCGGCAGCGCGGGGGCGAGGCGCAGGACGTCGCCACGGAGTTCGAGGCCGGTGTAACAGCGCTGAGCGAGGTCGAGTGTTCCGGCCATGGCGCCCAGGTGGATGCCCTCACCGGTCGTACCACCCTGGACGTCATGCAGGTCGCTGTCGAGGGCCTCGAGGAAGAACCGCCAGGAGGCGAGGCGGTCAGATCGGGCGAGCACCCAGGCGTGCACGACCGCGCTCAGCGTCGAGCCGTGTGAGGTGCGGGTCAGGTAGTACGACACCGTCTTGGGGATCGTCTCGCGGTCGAAGCGGTAATCGAGCCGGGCGAACAGCGCCCGGAGCTCATCGGCCGACAGGAGGTAGAACAGCATCAGCACATCGGCCTGCTTGGACGCCTTGTAACGGTTCGTCGTGTCGCCCTCGGCCTCGAGGACCCGGTCGAGGCGGCGAATGTCGCCGTACCTGCTCTGATAGCCCTCCCAGTCGAACTCGGCGAGCTGGTCATAGCCATCGAACTGGCTGATCACGCCGTCCTGGTGGAAGATCACCCGCAGTCGCCGGCTGACGTGGTCGAACCGCGCCGGCTCCTCTTCCGCCAGGGCCACCCGCTCGCAGAGTCTCTTCCGCCGCCGGAGCGGCAGCAGGTCCAGCAGATCCAGTGCCCGCCAGAGCGTCCACGCCGCCATCACGTTGGTGTAGGCGTTGTTGTCCAGACCGGGCGTTGCCGCGCCCGGATAGGCGTCGTGGTACTCGTCGGGCCCCATCACGCCGCGGATGTCGTACCGGTCCGTCGGGGGATCGAACGTCGCGGCGCTCGCCCAGAAGCGCGCGATCTCCAGGAGCATCTCCCCGCCCTCGCCGGCCAGAAAGTCCAGGTCGCCGGTCGCCTGGTAGTACTGCCAGATGTTGTAGGCGATCGCCAGCCCCACGTGCCGCTGCAGGTGCGAGTTGTCCGGTAGCCAGCGGCCGGAGCTGGGGTTGAGGTGGAGGACCTGTGTCTCCTCACGACCGTCGCTGCCGCTCTGCCAGGGGTACATCGCGCCGGTGCGACCGACGCCCCGTGCCGCGCGCCGGGCCGCCGGCAGCCGCCGCCAGCGGTACAGCAGCAGGGCCCGGACCACCTCGGGGAACCGCAGGCTGAGAAAGGGAAGCACGAAGAGCTCGTCCCAGAAGACGTGGCCGCGGTACGCCTCCCCGTGCAGCCCGCGGGCGGGCACGCCGACGTCGAGGTCCACGGTGTGCGGCGAGACCGTCTGCAAGAGGTGGAACAGGTGTAGGTTGACCGTCCGCTGCGCCGGACCGCCGCCGACGTCGAGGCGGGCACGACGCCACAGGCTCGCCCACGCGAGACGGTGCCGTTCACGCAGTTCGGCGAAGTCCGGTGCCCGCGCCACGGCCCGACGGGCCGTCACCATGGGAGCGGGCCCGTCCGCGCGGTCGCGCGAGGTGTGCAGTGCCACGACCTTCTCGACGGTCACGACCTCATCCCGGTCGATCGCGACGGTCAGGTGTCGCGCGATCCAGCCCGGTTGGACGCGAGTCTCCCCATGGGCGGTTTCGGTGTCGTGGACGACAGTGCGGCATGCCAGCGCGATCCGCACCGCGGAGGTGGCCGTCATGGCGTCCGACCAGATGAGGTCGCGGTCCGCGCCGGTCGAGCGAGCGGTCAGGTGCTCGCTCGCGAGCCCGCGATAGCGGGGGACGCCGCGGTTGCCGACCCGCGTGTCGAGGCCCGAACGAATCTCCAGCCTCCCGGACCAGTTCTCCGCGCGGATCGTGGTCTGGAGCGCCGCGAGGTGCGGGTCGTCCATCGAGACCAGCCGGCACTGGGCGACCTCGGTCACGCGCCCGGCGGCGTCACGGTAACGCAGCCACCGGCTCAGCAGCCCCCGGCGCAGGTCCAGCTCCTGACGGTAGTCCAGCAGGTCGAACCGCTCGGGAGCGAACCAGTCACCGTTCTGAGCGCGGAAGGTCAGCGGCAGCCAGTTGGGAACGTTGACCAGATCCTCGTTGACCACCGTACGGCCGGCGATCCGTGAGGGCAGCCGGTCGTAGCAGCCTCCGACATAGGTACCTGGGTAGTGGGCGTTTCCGGCGTTCGCCTCGGGCGCCGCTCCGCGCGTGGCGAAGTAGCCGTTGCCCAGGGTGCACAGCGCCTCGCGCAGCCGCTCTTCGGCGGGTTTGAAGCCCTCGTAGCCGACACGCCAGGGGTCGGTGGTCAGCGGTCGTTCAGGCAGCGCGCGCACTGCGGAATCTCAGCTCCGCCAGGTCCGTCACCACCGGGCTGGCGCCGTGCTCGCGAAGGGGCGTGATCGCGCCTGTGGGATCGACGCCGACCACGGCGCCGACTCCGGCCTCGCGCGCGGCCGCCACGCCCGCGGCGGACGTCTCGATGACCGCCGCCTGGCCGGGTGAGACGCCCAGCCTCCGCGCCGCCTGCAGGTACAGCTGGGCGTTCGGGTGTTCGGGCAACGTCGTGCCGGGTGAGTCCAAGCCGTCCATGACCACGTCGAACAGGTCGGTGACTCCAGCTCTCCTGAGGATCTCGGCGCCTTCGGGACGCACCGAGACGGCCGCCGTGCGAACCCCGCCGCGGTGAAGCCGGCGCAGGACCGCGATGGCCGAGGCGAACGGCATGAGACCGTGCCGGCGTACCTCGCCGAGGAAGAACTCCTCCTGGCTCATCGCCAGCCCACGCAGATCGTCGTAGGACAGGACGATGTCTCGTGCGGCGAGGAGGTCACGCAGTCCTTCGAGCCGCGGCCTCCCCTGCAGAAACCGCAGGTAGTCCGCGCGCACGTCGAAAGGCGTGAACTCGGTCTCGTGCACCGCCGCGTGGGTTCGCAGGAACGGATCGAGCACCGTCTTCCACGCCGCCGCGGACGCCTGGGCGGCGTCGACGATCGCGTCCACGCCGAAGATCACCGATGTGACGCTGTGAGCCGGCTCGCCGAGGACACAGTGGCCGTCGGTCCTGGTTCGCATCATGACCTCCCTACGTTTCCTCAACATCTCCGCTCACGGGGGCGCCCGGGCAGGGGCTTCCGTCCCGGCGCGGTCGCCCGAACGGCCCGAGCCGGCCCGCAGGAGGCGGGCGGCGTCGGAGCGCTCGGCCTCGTCGAGCGCGAGATCGATGTGCTCGATCGCGGCGATCAGGCGGGGGATCCATCGGTCCCGCAGGGCACGGATGCGCTGGCGGGTCACGCTGATCTCCCGTGCCACGCGGTGTTCGGCCTCCTGCGCCACGGCGTGCCGGACCGCCGCCTGTATCGCGATCTCCGCGGCCTGCCGGGCCTCGTCCAGCGCCGCCGAGCACACAGGTGGCGGGTCCGGCGGCGGCGTACAGGTCGCGCCGGCGGGGTAACGCAGGCCCATCGTCTCCGCCCAGCGAACCGTCACTTCGGCCGGCGATGCCGGACGCAGTGCCCGGCGACCATCCGCAAGGCACGCCCGCAAGCCCCACTTGTCGGCATCCGCGCAGGTGGCCGTCCACTCCTGGCCGGTACGCTCCGCCTCGGACACCAGCCGGTGATGAACCCGCACCAGGAGCCGGAGCTTGCGCTGAAGGAGATCGACACCGCGCTGGGCGATCGCCAGGCGGCGGCGAAGCCACAGGCGGCCGGCCCGGCCCGGAGGGACGCGCGCGAGCGAGGTCATCACGTCCCACCCCGATCGTTTCCCGGCAGGTGCGCGTCCAGCTCAGCCGGCGTGACCATGGTCAGTTCCCGGCGCGGCAGCGTGCTCAGCGCCCGCCACGCACGGTCGAACGTCTCCTCGAGCGGGCGGTTCTCGTCCAGACGCTGGGCCAGCAGGCGGTCACGGAAACCCTGTTCGAACGCGATGAAACCCTGATCGGACTCGCTGAGCGCGGAGGCCCCGACCAGCTCGGCGAGCTCGCGTGCCTGGCGCGCCCGGGCGAGCGCGGCCAGTATCTGCGCCGCGAGGTCCATGTGGGCAGGCGTCACGGCGGCCCGCATCAGCCGGGAGAGCGACGACAGGACGTCGACCGGCGGGTGGACGCCGACGTCCGGGGCGAGCACGATCTGGCCCTCGGTGATGTACCCAGTGAGGTCCGGCACCGGATGCGTCATGTCCCCGGCGGGCATGGTGAGGACCGGCAGCACCGTGACCGAGCCGGCCGTGCCGTGGATCCGCCCGCACCGCTCGTACAGGGAGGCCAGATCGCTGTAGAGGTAGCCGGGGTAGGCGCGCCGTGCCGGGATCTCTCCGCGCGCCACCGACACCTCGCGTAGCGCCTCGCAGTAGCTGGTCATGTCCGCCAGGACCACGAGGACGTGCCGCCCGCCTGCGAACGCCAGGTTCTCGGCGATCGTGAGGGCCAGCCGCGGGGTGAGGACACGTTCGATCACCGGGTCGTCCGCCAGGTTGAGCAGGAGGGCCAGCTCGCCGGCGGCCGACCGTTCCTCCAGGCTGTCACGTACGGTCGCGGCGTCGGCGTGGGTGAGGCCCATGGCGGCGAAGACGACACAGAACGGCTCGCCGCCGGCACTGGCCTGAGCCCCGATCTGGGCGGCGAGTTCCAGGTGCGGAAGTCCCGGTGCGGAGAAGATCGCGATCTTCTGGCCCCGGACGAGAGTGGTCAGAGCGTCGATCGCCGAGATCCCGGTCAGCACCGGTTCGGCGGGAGGGCTCCGCCGTGTCGGGTTGAGCGGTGCGCCCCCGACCGGCGCGTCGGTGGCACCGAACACCGGCGGTCCTCCGTCTCTTGGCTCTCCCCGGCCGTCGCAGACCCGGCCGAGCCAGCCGTCCCCGACCGGGATCCTCAACGGGCCGCCGCTGAAGGCCACCCGCGCATCATGACGGGTCATGGCGTCCGTGCCCTCGAACACCTGCACGACCGCCAGGTCCCGGTCCACTTCGAGGACGAGCCCGCTGCGTTCCTCACCGGAGTCCAGCCTGATCCGGGCGAACTCGTCCCAGCCCACGCCGGAAGTGCCCCGGACGACGATCAGTGGGCCGCGCAGGTCGGTGATGTCGGTGTACTCCGGCTCGGGCCACATCCGTTCCCACCGCCTCAGCCCGGCTCCGCGGGCCGCTCCTTGGCCCGGAGGAAGGAGGAGAAGTCACGGCCTTCGATCTCCTCGGGCGCGGTCCCGCGCGCGGCCATGTCCTCGCACTCGGCGATGGCGGCCAGCGCCGCGTCGGTGAGCGCCGCGGTGCGCTCCGGGGCGCAGAAGGCGTCGACGGCGCTCAGCGCGCTCTGTTGCAACACGCCCTCCCGCAGCAGCCGCCCGGCCAGGAGCGCCACGCGCTCGCGGGCGGGCAGGGAGCCGGCCCCCACGAGCTCGGCCAGCAGGGTGAGCCGGTCGGCCTCGGCCAGCGTGGCCGCCACGCGGTCGCGACGCTCAGCCCACCCGGGGATCCCGTGACGGGCGTACCAGCCGGCGATGGCGTCCGCGTCCCGGGCGAATGAGAACGCCCACGACACCGCCGGATAGTGCCGGGCGTAGGCCAGATCCCGGTCCAGGCTCCACAGGCAGCGGACGAAGCGCTGCGTCAGGGTGGTGACCGGCTCGGTCATGTCACCGCCCGGCGGCGAGATCGCGCCGATCACGGTGACGGAACCGGCCAGGCCGCCGAGCGTGGTGACCCGGCCGGCACGTTCGTAGAAGGCCGCCAGAGCCGACGCGAGATCCGCCGGATATCCCTCCTCGGCCGGCAGTTCCCCGTGCCGCGACGCGAACTCCCGCCGTGCCTCCGCCCAACGGGAGGTGGAGTCGGCGATGACCACGACGTCGTAGCCCATGTCACGAAAGTGCTCGGCCACGGTCATGGCGGTGTGGACCCCGGCTTCACGCGCCATCATCGGCATGTTGGAGGTATTGGCGATCACGACCGTGCGCTCGGCGAGACGGCCGCCGGTCCGCGGGTCGGTCAGCTCGGCGAGTTCGGCGACCACGTCGGCCATCTCGTTACCGCGCTCGCCGCACCCGACGTACACGACGACGTCGGCGTCACACCACTTGGCGATCTGCTGAAGGAGCACGGTCTTGCCGGTGCCGAACCCTCCGGGTACGGCTGCCGCGCCGCCGCGCGGCACCGGCAGCAGGAGATCGACGACGCGTTGCCCGGTGACGAGCGGGACGAGATCCTCCCGGCGTTCCCGGTACGGCGCGGGGCGCCGCACGGGCCGTCTCTGTGCCATGCCGATGTCGTGACCACCGACCGAGGCCACCGGGAGGTCCGGACCGTAGGCGCCCGTTGGGCGTATAGCGGTGACCCTTCCGGCCGTGGGCGTGAGGACGACGTAGCGCACCGCGCCCGCGCCCTCGACCGTGCCGACCGGTTCTCCGACACCGAGTTCGGCTCCCTGCCGGACGAGAGGGACGAACCGCCATTCCCGCGATCGCGGTCCGGCCCGTTCGCCCGTCAGCCATGTACCCGCGTCCGTCAGCGGACGCAGGAGCCCGTCGAACACACCGCCCAGCAGGTGCGGTCCGAGGGACGCGGACAGCGGCTCGCCGTACGCCTCGGCCGGGTCGCCGGGCGCCAGTCCCCCGGTGTACTCGTACGCCTGAACGGTCGCGCGGTCGCCGCGGATCGCGACGACCTCCCCTGGGACGCGTGCCCGACCGAGACCCACGAGCGTGAACATCCCCGCCTCCGGCAGATCCGTCACCTCCACGAGGGGGCCGTCGACCCGGGTCAGGACGCCCAAAGCCGCTCCACCTCCACGCCGAGAAGGTCCACGGCGTGCTCGGCGAGGGCGGGGACCGAGCAGTCAATGCGGTGTCCGGGGGCGACGGCGATGACGCCGCCGTCGGGGGCGGTGAAAATTCGCGCGTCCGGGCCGGCCCGGTCGACCGCCACCCGGCGCAGCAGGTCCGCGGTCTCCGGGTTCTCCGCGCAACGCGCGGCCACCGCGAAACGGACCCGCCGGCGCAGTTCCTCGTAGGTCTCGCGGCGAGCGGCGAGTACGATCGACCGCGCCCTCCGCCGCGCCCGGACCCGTTCGGCGCGGGCCGCAACGGCCGCCTCCGAGTGTCCGGCGGTGCGAGCTCCGGCGAGGATCTGCTCCGCTTCGGCGCGGGCCCGGGCGAGCTGCGCGTCCGCGACGCCGCGCGCCTCCGAACGGATCCGTGCCGCCTCCCGCCTCGCCTCGGCCAGCAGCGCGTCCGCGACGGGAACAAGGGCGGCCGCACGCACGCGCTCAGCGCCTTCCCCGAACCCGGCCATGTCACGCCTTCCCGAGCAGCAGAATGCCGACGACCAGCCCGTAGATGGCGATGCCCTCGGAGAGACCCACGATCACCAGGACCCGGCCGAACAGCTCCGGGCGCTCGCTCATGGCGGCTATCGCCGCCGCTCCCGTGTAGGCCACCGCGATCCCGGCTCCCACCGTCGAACCCGCGACCGCGATTCCGGCGCCGAGCAGCGCCGCCCAGTTCCCCGTCGTCCTCGCACCGGCTTTCACCGCGGCGGTCACGTGCGACGCCGAGGACGGCTCCGCGGTCAGCACGATCAACAGGACGCCGACGGCGGCCAGCGCGATCACCCCGTCGGCGAGAAGGAGCAGGCGGACGGTACGCGGACCGCGACGGCACAGGAGCCGGGAGAGGACGATCCCGGCCGCGATCAGCGGGAGGGCGACGAGCCAGGCGGCCATGCGGAGACCTCCTCCGTCGTGACGGGCAGATGCCAGGGACGGAACGGCCGCCCCTGGGACTGGAAAACCCGGGAGAACAGCTCGTAGTACTCCAGACGCAGCGCCTGAATGGCCACGACCAGACCCTCCAGCGCGAAGGCCAGCAGGTTCCCGGCGACGAAGACCGCGACCGCCCCTACCGCGGCGACCGTTCCGCGCGGCCACAGGGCGCGCGTGCCCTCCCAGACGATCCATCCGAGTGCCGCATGGGTGAGCCCGAACGCCGCCAGCCGGGTGAAGGAGGCCAGATTCGAACCGAGCCCGAGCACCGTGTCGAACAGCTCCACGCAGGCGTCGAAGACGCCGCCCTCCCCGGTGAACCCCAGAAAGATCAGTAGCATCGCCAGCGCGGCCAGCACCGCTCCCGAGACGACCACCGCGACCACGCCCGCATACCAGCCGACCGCGACGAGCGCCAGCCCCAGGAGCAGCACGACCCCCGCGACTCCCGACGGGGCGTACAGCGCGGCGGCCCAGCCGGCCTCCCGGACACGGTTGACCGTGCCGAGCGCCAGCGCCCCGGCCAGCAGCACCCCGCCCAGGCAGACCGCCACCGCCATCAGCGCGACCGGACGCTCCATCGGGCGCAGCCACAGCGCCGGAATCGCACCGGTCGGCCCGAAGAACTCCCCGTACAGCACGCCGAAGACGATCCCGGCCACGCCCGCGCCCGCGGCGAGCGGCCAGACCCGCCGGAACCGCTCCAGACGAGGCCAGAACGCCAGGGCGACCGCGATCAGCAGCAGCAGCGCGCCGTGCCCGACGTCACCGAACATCATCCCGAACATCAGGAGGAACGCCCCGGCGGCCAGCGGCGTGGGATCCATGTCCCGGTACGGAACCGTGCCGTACGTCTCGACGAGAGACGTAAGCGAGCCGCGCACGCCCCCCGTACGCAGCACCGATGGAACCTCCACACCGCGGGGCCGGGGCAAAACCACGACCGCACCCTCCACGGGCGCGAGGCGCTCGGACAACACCGCCACCGTATCGGCGGGCACCCAGCCGAGCAGCGCGCTCACCCCGTCCCGCGTGGTCGACGCCTGCGAGCGCTCCCGCAGCGCCGCCTCACCGGCGAGCAGCTCGGGTCGTCCCGTGGCGGACGGAGGCGTGACCGACAGCACGGCCTCCGGCACGGGTCGCGGTGCCGCCTCGTCGAACTCGACCGCACCCGCGTCGGCCACCCGCACCAGAACGTCTCGCATCCGGTCCGCCGGGGCGACCACGGCGATCCGGTCCATGCGCACCGGTATCAGCGACTCACGCCACGACGGCATCGAACGCCTCCAGGGGCCGACCGCCGCGGGACGCCAGTTCGAGCGCGGCACGGACACGGCGCGCGTCGGCGGCGAGCACCGCGACCGCGCCGAGCACCGGCCCGAGATCGAGACGCGAATCCGCCAGCAGCGCGTGCCCGTCACGCTCCAGCCGGGCCCACCAGCGCGTCTCGGCGACCCACAGATCGCCCGGCATCTCGGTTCCGTTCAGGGCCCAGGCGGCGTCGGCGGGCAGCCGGCGGCCGAACTCGGTGATGTCATCGGCGCCTGCGGTCTCCCGTCCGAGCAGGTCCACCGGCGGTTCCGGCAGCGGCCGCCCGTCGGAGAAACGCTCGCGGGCGGCGAGCAGGGCCAGAGCCCCGGCGGCCCAGGGCCGTGCGTCCGGTGAGACCGCCGCGACGCGCCGGGCCCAGCGAATCCGCATACCGAGCCGGATGGCGTTTGTGTCATCTGTGCCTGGATCGCCCCACGGCGAGGCGGCAAGCGCCCGGCGCAGGTCCGGCGCGTTCCGCAAACGGGGCCACGCGGTCGCCATCGCGCCCAAGTCGAAGAACGGCCCACCGAACAGCAACGCGTCAACGTTGGCGATCTCGAACCAGCCCGCCAGCGCCCGCAGCGCCGCGGCACCAGTGCCCGGTAGCCACCCGGCGAGCACGCGCACGTGCCAGAGCAGCGTCGCCAGTACCGCGTGCTGAGCCTCGTCAAGACTCTGGCCTGCGCGTATGTCATGCCGGTACGGCATCGAACCGAGAGCGGCCAGCGCCTCTTCAAGCGTGCGGGAGGACGCGGCACGGCGCGCGACCCCGGACCCCCCGGCACGCCGCCACACGAGCGACCTCGCTCGTGTGGTTCCCGCGACCCAGGCCGCCGTCATGACGTGCCGCCGATCCTCACGGCCCCGGTCCGCCGGGCGGTCCGGGCCTCACGTACGTGGATCGGCACAGCTCCCGTTCGAGCAGTTCCACGGCTCTGCCGACCAGGGCGGGCATGCGATCTGCGGCACGGCGGCGGATATCGGTGGCACGCCGCTCGGCCTCCGCGGCGATGGCCGCCTGTTCGGCCTCACTGTCCGCCCGGGCCCGCTCCATGGCATCGGCCCTCACGACGGGCGCCGCCGTCCGTGCTTCGGCGAGGATCTCCTCGGCCTGCTCTCGCGCACGCGCCCTCACCTGGTCCGCCTCGTGCCGGGCGGCGTCAGCGATCACACGGCACTCGGTGTGGACCGGTTCGAGCGCGCCGAAGACCTCGGCGAGTTCCTCCTCCGCACCGGCCGGCCGGTCGTCGGGCACCCCCGACCGGGCGGCCGCGCCAGGAACCGCGGCCGGACGCCACCGCCGCAGGAAGTCGCGCAGCACCGCCATGTTCACATGATCGCCAGCCCGCCTTTCCTGGGACAGGGCCGCACGGACGCCCGTCACGGGACCTTCGGCCCGGTTGGCGCAGACCGCGGCCGCTGGCGCGAAGCGCCGGGACGGAAGGCCCTGGCCGGCTGTGGGCCCGGAAGAAACCTCAAGCGTCGGAATCGTCAGCCGCCGCGACCAGCCGCGTCGATACCGCTCATGCGCTGCGTCTATCCGTCATCGCTCTCCGCACCGGAGGGTACGACCGCGACGGGGCAGTGGGCGTGGTGGATCAGGCCGTGGCTGACCGAGCCGAGTCGTAGGCCGGTGTGGCCGCGCGCGGCTACGACGGCGAGATCCGCATCCGCCGATGCCTCCACGAGCGCCTTGACGGGATGGTCGCGGGGGGTGTCCTCCGCCACCGCGATATCGGGGTACCGCTCGCGCCAGGGCGCCACGATCCGATGTGCCTCCTGGCGGACGGCCAGGGCCAACTCCCCGACCTCCAGAACCGCGTACCGGCCCTCGGGCGGGCACCAGGCGAAGATCACCCGGACCAGCGCCTGGCGGAGGATTGCCGCGTCGAAGGCGTACCGCAGCGCGGCGGCTGCGTGCTTCGACAGGTCGATGCCGACGACGATCTCCCGCCGCTCAGGCCGGTCGCCGTCACGGACCACCACGACCGGGGCGTTCGCGTAGCCCGCCGTATGCAGGCTCACCGAACCGAGCAACAGGCTCGCGAAACCACCACGCCCCCGATGCCCGACGACCACCTCGTAGGCCTCCTCGGCCTGACGGCGCAACGCCACGGCCGGGGGTTCAACGCCGAGCACGGTCGTCACCCCCAGCCCGGGATGCCATCCGCGAACCTCCTCAGCCGACTCTTCCAGAATCGCCCGTCCGGCCTCGTGCAGGGACTCGGCCATCATCGGTTCGGGATAGAAGGGAATGTCGCAGGCCCAGGGCCCCACCGCATACACGATCCGCAGCGGCCGGCCACGCAGCACGGCCTCCTCGGCCGCCCACCGCAGCGCCACGCGCGACGGATCCGAACCATCGACGCCGACCACGACCAGTGGCAGTTCCTCGGCCACGAAACCCCCCGAAAACGCGGCTCACGTCAGAGCCGACACACACTGAAGGCCTCCCACTCACACTCTCATGACACTCTCCGAATCCGGACATCACTCCCCAAACCCACCGGTACATCGCGGTGACGGTCACCGCCGGGCGGCGTGGCGTCGGGTCAGGTAACGGCGCAGTTCGTCCGCTCCCCAGACGATGAACGGGTACGGGAGCAGTAGAAGCAGATCCGTGGGAGGGAGCGCGGTGGTCCCCAGGAGTTGCTGGAACATTGGGGTGTAGGCGAACACCATGGCAAGGAGGAGTTCGCCGGCTATTCCCGCCAGCAGGTAGCGGTTGGACAGCACGCCGACGGAACGCAGCGACGCTCGTTGGGTGCGTACGGCGAAGGCGGTCCCGACCTGCCCGGCGATCATCCCGAGGAACGCCATGGTCGTCGCCTGCCGATAGGCATGGTGCAGATGCGTACCGGCGCCTGTCGGCGCGCCGGGATGCCAGCCCGCGCGGGTCAGTACGTAGAAGAAGCCCGCCATCTGCAGGGAACAGACCAGAACGCCGAGGAAGAACCACGCACGCAGCAGCATGGGGCCACGGATGACTCCCTCAGAGCGTGGCCGTGGTGGCCGCTGCATGAGACCGGGCTCGGCCGGCTCACGGCTCAGGGCAAGGGCCGGCAGTGTTTCGCTGCCGACATCGAAGGCCAGCAGTTGAAGGATGGTGAGCGGTAGCGGCACCGCCCCGCCGGCGACGGCGAACACCAGGAACGGAATCACCTCGGGCGTGGCGTGAGCAAAGATATAGATGATGAACTTGCGAACATTGTCATAGATGCGCCGCCCGGACCGTACGGCCGCCACGATCGAAGCGAAATTGTCGTCGGTGAGGATCATCGTGGACGCTTCCCGGGCGACGTCGGTGCCCGAGCGGCCCATCGCGACTCCGATATCGGCGCGGCGCAGCGCCGGGGCGTCGTTGACGCCGTCACCCGTCATCGCCACCACATGCCCTTGCTCGCGTAGGGCATCGGCGATGTGCAGTTTGGCCTCCGGCGATGCGCGGGCGAAGAGGATGTCGGGTTCATCCCGTACCAGCTCAGCGATCTGACACTCGTGGAGCCGATCCAGTTCTTCGCCGCTCACCACCCGGGGATGACCGTCGGTGATGCCGACCCGCCGGGCGATGGCGACGGCGGTCAGCGGGTGGTCACCGGTGATGACGATGATGCGGATCCCGGCGGTACGGCAGTCCGCGACCGCCTGCGGGACCTCCGGACGCGGAGGGTCGAGCATCGCGATCAAACCGACGAAACACAGATCCCGCTCGGCGTCCACGCGCCGATGTGGCGGCCGTCGCTGGATCGGCAGAGCCCGCTCGGCGAGAGCGAGCACGCGAAGCCCATCAGAGGCGAAGGCGTCCACCTGCGCGGTGATGTGCTCCTCGTCTCGAACGCTCAGCGGCATCCGCCGGCCCTTCTGGTCCAGTAACGTCGAGCAGCGGGGCAAGACGGCCTCCGGAGCGCCCTTGGTGTGCACGACCAGGCCATCACCGTGTTGGTCGATGGTCGACATCAGCTTGAGCTCGGGGTCGAAATGGAACTGCCAGCGGCGTCCGGTCTCCCTACGGTCCGCGTCGGTGTCGGCGCCCAATGCTTGCGCGGCGAGCAGTACGGCCACCTCGGTCGGGTCACCGCTCGGCTCCCGGCCCGGACGAAGCCGCGCGTTGTTACACGTGGCGGCGGCTCGGGCCACGGCGTCCAGCGCCGCGTCGGGCGGGGCACCGGCAAGACTCGCTCCGGTGCCGTTCAGGTCCGTGCGGCCTGCGGCCGTCCACACCCCCATCGGCCGCATGCGGTTCTCGGTGAGCGTGCCGGTCTTGTCGGTGCAGATCACATCGGTGGAGCCGAGGGTCTCCACCGCACTCAGCCGTTTGACCAGCGCGCCGCGTGTGGCGAGCACTTTCACGGCCACCGCGAGCGCCAGCGTGATGACGGGCAGCAGGCCCTCGGGGACCATTCCGGCCAGCAGCCCGGCCGCGAACACGAGCGCATTGATCGGCGACAGGTGGGCGCCGAATCTCGCGACCGGGATGAACGCGAACGCCAGCGCCACCGACACCGCGGCGATCAGCCAAGCGGCCCGCCGGACCTGCCGTTCCAGCGGGCTGGGGTCCTGCTTGACGCGTTCGGACAGCGCGGCGATCCGGCCGAGTTCGGTCATCATGCCGGTGGCGAACACCACGCCGCGTGCCTGGCCCCCGGTGCAGCTCGTTCCGCTGAACACCAGGTCGTGCGCTCTGAGCACGGGAACATCGACATCCAGGATGGACGCTGATCGCAGCGTGGGGACGGCCTCCCCTGTCAACGCGGACATGTCGACCTCGATGGCCCCGGCCAGCAACCGGACGTCGGCGGCGATCCGATCGCCCTCCTCGATGATCGCAATGTCGCCCGGCACCAGCTCAGTCGCGTCGATCTCCACGGGCCGCCCATCGCGTACGGCCTTCGCCCGCAGCGGGAGGTACTCCGCCAGCGCCTCGACCGCCCGCTCGGCCTGCAGCTCTTGGGCGAAGGCGAAGGCGGCGTTCAACATGATGATCAATACAACGGCGACGGCCACGACGAGTGAGCCGACGGTGAACAGCAACGCGGCCGCGAGCCACAGCAGCAATGCCAAAGGGTGGGCGAGCTGACGGATCAGCTCTCCCGGCCAGCGTCGTCCGCCCCGCCGCCGCAGCTCGTTGGGGCCGTACTGCAACAGCCGCCGCCGCGCGTCCGCACTGGACAACCCCCGACGTGAACTGCGTAGATCACGAAGTAGCAGCTCGGCGGCTTCTTCGGGGTTCACGCCAGGCGGCTGGAGCCATGCCTCATGCCGACGCCTCATCAGTAACTGAGTCCGTACCCAAGGTGCACGTTGTCATCACCAGGTGCCGGTGAGTGTCGAACGGCCTCGGGCCGCAGGACCTTTGCCCGGTCCGGGGGAGGCGTCCATCGAGCCATGCTGAAACCGATGAACGGTTCCCAGGTCATGGTCGGCTTCGACGGCTCTGCGGGCAGCGAGCGCGCGTTGTGCTGGGCGGTCCGTGAGGCGGAGCTTCGCCGGATGCGGTTGCTCATCTGTCATGCCTGGGACTGGCCCTACCCGGTGCCGCCGTCGGGACCGGTCGCACTCGACACCGCTCGGAAGATGGCCCAGCATGTCCTGGACCGCGGCGTCCGAATCGCCCGGGAGGCCTCTCCCCGGACCGTCGCGCGGGACCGCCTGGTGGTCGGTTCGGCGGAAGAGGTGCTGGTGAACCAGTCACACGGCGCGGCGCTCGCCGTCGTCGGTGCGCGTGGAGCGAGTGGATGCCCCGAGCAGCTCGTCGGCTCATCGGCAGTCCAGCTCCCGTCCTACGCTCACTGCCCGGTCATCGTGGTGCGACGACCGACCGTCGCCCCTGGGAGTCCGATCGTGGTCGGCGTCGACGGATCCGTCGCCTCTGAGGCCGCGGTCGGCTTCGGGTTCGAGGAGGCGGCCCTGCGTGGTCGGCCGCTCCTGGCCGTGTACGGCTATTGGGAGCCTGAGGCGATCATGTCCGCGGGCGTGGACGGGTACATCGACCAGGAGGAACTTTCCCGAACGGCGGGTTGCACGCTGGAGCGGACCGTGGCGCCCTGGCGCGAGAAGTATCCGTACGTTGACGCCCGCACGTCACTGGTACCCCGGCCACCACGGGAGGCATTGCTGGACGCGGTCGGGGACGCGGGGCTGTTGGTGGTCGGCGGACGCGGCCTGGGCGGTGTCGATGGTCTGCGTCTCGGCTCGGTCAGCAGCGCCATGCTGCACAGCGCGCCGTGTTCGGTGGCGGTCGTACGGCCCCACGGATGAGGAGGGTGGCCATGTCGTGGATTCTGGACGGGCTCGCCGATCTGCACGGTGCGCTGCGGGCCGACGGTTACACCGTGATCGGTCCCACCCATCGTGACGGGGCGATCGTCCTGGCCGAGCTCGCGTCCGCTGACGATCTCCCCTACGGCTGGGGCGTCACACTCGAGCCGGGCGGTTACCGGACTCGCCGCCGCGACGACGACGCGGCGTTCGCCCACTCCGCGGGGCCCCAGTCGTGGAAACCGTTCCTGCACCCGCCGCGGGTGAAGCTGTGGGAGGGACGGCGCACCGAAGACGGCGGCTTCTCGATCCAGGAGGCCGAGGACACGCCGCCGCGGTATGCCTTTCTCGGCGTCCGCCCCTGCGACCTGCGGGCGATCGGTGTGCTGGACCACGTCATGACCGGCGGCGCGCACCCCGACGAGGCGTACGGCGCGCGCCGTACGGGCGCGTTCATCATCGCGGTCAACTGCACCGAGCCCGGTGAGACCTGCTTCTGCGCGTCCATGGGCACCGGTCCGCGCGCCGACGCGGGCTATGATCTCGCGCTTACCGAGGTGATCGGTGAAGGACGGTTCCTCGTCGAGGTCGGTACCAGCGCGGGCACGGCGATGCTGGAGCGGATCCCCCACGAAGAGGCGGACGAGACTACGACGGAGCGGGCACTGGCCGAGGTCGCCGCGGCCGCCGACCGCATGGGACGCCAGATGCCCGAGCCCGAGGGGCTGCGGGACCTGCTGGCCGGCAGCCTGGACGCGGCCCGCTGGGACGACGTCGCCTCCCGCTGCCTGACCTGCGGCAACTGCACGATGGTCTGCCCGACCTGCTTCTGCACGACCGTCGAGGACGTCACCGACCTGACCGGCGAGCACGCCGAACGCTGGCAGCGCTGGGACTCCTGCTTCGACCTGGACTTCTCCCACCTGCCCGGCGGCAGCGTGCGCACCTCGGGCAAGAGCCGCTACCGCCAGTGGCTGACGCACAAGCTGGGCACCTGGCACGACCAGTTCGGCTCATCCGGCTGTGTCGGATGTGGCCGCTGCATCGTGTGGTGCCCCGTCGGCATCGACCTGACCGAGGAGGTCGCCGCCCTACGCGAAGAGCGGGAGGAGCAGAGGGGAAAGAGCGAGTGAGCGCGCTCACCCGCCTTAGGAAGCGGCTTGCCGCGCTGGAACGCGCGTGTCCTTGAGGTGCAGTTCCGACAGATCGCTGATCACGAGATTCCATCCACGCCGAAGATCACCGACTCGATGCTCTGAGTCCGATCTCCGAGCACACACTGGCCGGTCCTGGTCCGCATCGGTCGATCCCCCTTCATGCATCTCGACCATCCCTCTTCACGGAGCCGACCGGACAGAGGCTTCGGTCCCGGTGCGACAAGCCGAACGCCCCGCCCCCCATCCACACAGGTCCGCGCCGTTCGGGCCGGAACACACAGGACGGAAGGCCCTGGCCGGTGCCCCGTCGCGGAGCCATTGTGGGAATTCACAGCGTGAACCGGGCCACGAGCCATGCCGATCGTCACCTGGGAGGAACATGCTTAGCGGTAGCACCACCGCCGGCGGACACCCGCCTCGAACCGGGGCGACGGCGATGACAGCCGCAGACGTCGCGGAGACGCATGCCGGCGTGGTCTTCTTCGTCGGTGACCGGGCCTTCAAACTGAAGAAACCGGTCAACCTCGGTTTCCTGGACTTCTCCACGCGTGACCGGCGGGAACGGGCATGCCATCGCGAGGTCGAGCTCAACCGGCGGTTCTCTCCCGACGTCTACCTCGGCGTCGCCGACGTCTCGCTCTCCTCTGGAGAGCCCATGGATCATCTCGTCGTGATGCGGCGGATGCCCGCCGACCGCCGGCTCTCTCACCTCGTCGAGACAGGTGTCCCGACGGCGGGCGCTCTCCGGGCGATCGCCCGCCTCCTCGCCGGCGCACACGCCGCCGCGCCGCGAGGAGACCACATCTCGGCCGAGGGCACCCGCGATGCCCTACGCGGGCGCTGGACGGACAGCTTCGACCAGGTCCGGCCCTTCCACGGGCGCGCGATCGATATCGGGGAGGCCACCGAGATCGAATGGCTCGCACTGAGGTTCCTCGACGGACGCGAGCCGCTGTTCAACGCCAGGATCCACGAAGGACGCGTCGTGGACGGACACGGCGATCTGATGGCCGACGACATCTTCTGCCTCGACGACGGGCCGCGGATCCTGGACTGCCTGGACTTCGACGACCACCTGCGCTGGCTGGACGGGCTCGACGACGCGTCGTTCCTCTGCATGGACCTCGAGCGGCTGGGTGCCCCCGGGCTCGCCGAGCACTTCGCCGCCTGGTACGCCGAATACGCCGCCGACCCGTCCCCGCCGTCCCTGCGTCACCACTACGTCGCCTACCGGGCGTTCGTCCGCGCCAAGGTCGCCTGTCTGCGCTGGGGCCAGGGCGAGACCGGCGCCGCCACCGCGGCCGGACGCTACGCCGAGATCGCGCTCCGCCATCTGAAGGCCGGCGCGGTCACTCTCGTCCTCGTCGGCGGGCTGCCCGGCACCGGCAAGTCCGCACTCAGCGAAGCCCTCGGCGACCAGCTCGGCTTCACCGTCATCAACAGCGACCGGATCCGCAAGGAACTCGCCGACATCTCCCCCGACATCTCCGCCGCGGCGGCGTTCGGCGCCGGCATCTACACCGCCTTCTGGAACCGGCGTACCTACGCCGAGATGCTCAAGCGCGCCACGAGGCTCCTTTCCTACGGCGAATCGGTCATCCTGGATGCCTCCTGGACCTCCGCCCAGCTCCGGGCGGACGCCGCCGCGCTCTCCGACAATGCCGACCTGATCGCTCTGGACTGCCAGACTCCTCTCGCGGAGGAGCGTCTGCGGACGCGGGCCCCGGGTGTCTCGGACGCCGACGCGGCGATCGCCGCGCGTATGGCCGAGATCGCAGACCCATGGCCGGACGCCACCCTGATCGACACATCCGGGCCCATCGAGTCCTCCGTCGAGAGTGCCCTGCGCGTCATCCGCCCGACCGGCGCCGACCACGTCTGGCAACGCCGCCCACAGATACCGCCCGGCTGACCGCCTCGAAGGCTCAGTATTCGCAGACGTGCCCGATGCAGCCCCCGGCATAGGGAGCGTTGACCTGGACGGGCGGTTGCTTGCACCGCTCGCCGAGAAAGGTGAGTACCTGGCCCGGCTCACTGCCGTAGCGGTAGACGGTGATGCCCTTCGCGCCCGTACGCCAGGCCTCAAGGTAGATGCGTTTCACGTCATCCACGGACGCCGATGCCGGAAGGTTCACCGTCTTGGACACGCCGGCGTCGATATGCCGCTGGACGGCGGATTGCATCGCCAGGTGCGCGGACGGGGAGATCTCGGTGGCGGTGACGAAGGCACGTCGTACGTCCGCGGGCACGCGTGCGTCCTGCGGGATGACTCCGGTACCCGCGATATCGGTCATGAGCTGCTCAGACCAGAACCCGAGCCGGCGGGCCGTGCGTTCGAAGAGCGGGTTGATCTCAAGAAGGTGCCGGCCGAGCACCGCACGTACGTAGGCGATGGCGAACATCGGCTCGATGCCCGAGGTGGTCCCCGCGATGATCGAGATCGTGCCGGTCGGCGCCGCGTTCGGCGGCGAGTTCGGCGGAGGCGTGCCGGGCCGCCTCGGTGATCTCGCGGGCGATATCGCCCGCGAGCCGGACGGCGTCCGCCGAGCCGTACGGGATCCGCAGCGCGGCCAGGAGTTCGGCGAGCCCCATGAAGCCCAGGCCGACCTTGCGCGTTCGGCGCGCCGCGTGGTCGAGTTCGGGGATCGGATAGCGATTGACCTCGATGACGTCATCGAGGAACCGGACCGCAAGCCGCACGCTCGCGGTGAGCCGCTCCCAGTCGAGACGGCCGTCGGTGACGAACCGCGGAAGGTTCACCGAACCGAGGTTGCAGGACTCATGCGGCAACAGCGGTACCTCACCACACGGGTTGGTGGCCTCGATCCGGCCCAGCGACGGCACCGGGTTCGCCTCGTTGACGCGATCGATGAACATCAGCCCCGGGTCACCGGAGCGCCACGCCTGCGCAGCGAGGAGGTCGAACAGTTCGCCGGCGTCGATCTCCGCCGCCGGCCGCCACGGACAGGTTGAAGTGCTCGAACCGGCCAGGCTCGGTCTTGGCCGTGACGAACTCGGCGATGTCCGGATGTGAGGCGTCCAGCACCGCCATGTTGGCGCCTCGCCGCCGGCCTCCCTGGCGAATGATCTCGGTGGCCGTGTGAAGACACGCATGAACGACACCGGGCTGCTCGCGCGGCCGTGGGTGCTGCCCACGATGTCGCCTGCGGGACGCAGGTGCGAGAAGGCGAATCCGGTTCCCCCGCCGGCCTGGTGGATGAGCGCGGTGTCCTTGACCGTCGTGAAGATCGACTCCAGCGAGTCCTCGACCGGCAGCACGAAGCAGCCGGACAGCAGCCCCAGCTCGGTGCCGGCGTTCATCAGCGTCGGTGAGTTCGGCAGGAACTCCAGAGCGCGGAGCATCTGGGCGAAGGCCTCGGCCCAGCGTGATGATGAGCTCGGCCGGAACGCGTCCTCAGCGGCCGCCACGTGACGGGCGACCCGATCCATCATCTCCCCGGTCGACTCAAGGAGCACTCCCATCTCGTCGCGAAGCAGATACTGCTCCTTGAGAACGGCGGCGGCTTCGAGACCGAGCTTGAGTTCATCCCGCACCCCCAGCATCCGCTTGGACTCGCGCAGCTCCGTACGCCGGGTCCGATAGAGCATGTAGGCGCGTGCGACGTCGCCGGCGCCGGCCGCCATGAGCACGCGCTCCACCGTGTCCTGCACGTCCTCGACACCGGGTACCCGGTCACTGACATCTTCGGCCAGCGCGGCCACCGCACGTCCGGTGACCTCGTCCGTCAAGCGCGGATCGCTACACCCGGCCTCGGCGGCCGCGTGCTCGACCGCCCTCCGTATGCGCTCAGGGTCGAAGGGAATGACCGTCCCATCCCGCCTGCTGATCTCGCGAGGAGGACCTCTCATGGTTCCCGTTCCTCGGCGCGGCGGAGCAGACGCGCGGTCTCCTCATCGATGATCCGTTGGGTCTGTTCGGAGTACGGGCGCAGTAGGGCGTCTTCGGTGGGAGCGCCGAGGTACTGCGGGCTGCCGGTGGCGTACCCCACCGGGCCGAGGGTGGAGGACAGACCGAACTCGCGGACCATGCGTGCGGCGACCTGGGTGGCTCCGGCGAGGTCGTCGGTGGCGCCGGTCGATCCCTCGCCGAACACGATCAGTTCCGCGGCCCGTCCCCCGAGCCGTACGGTGAGCAGGTCGGTGAGGTAACCCTCGCTGTACAGGTGGCGTTCGGCTTCGGGGAGCTGCTCGGTGACGCCGAGCGTGAGGCCGGCGGGCAGGATGGTGACCTCGGCGACGGGGTCGGCGTGTTCGCAGAGGGCCGCGAGCAGGGCGTGACCGGATTCGTGTACGGCTACCGCACGCCGCTCTTCGGGCAGCAGCGCGTTGGAGGTCTCGCGGCGGCCCAGCAGCACGCGGTCACGTGCGGCGTCCAGGTCGGCCGCGTTGATGACGGTGCGTCCGGCGCGTACGGCGTTGATGGCGGCTTCGTTGATGAGGTTGGCCAGGTCGGCGCCGGAGAAGCCCGGCGTGCCGCGGGCGATGCGGTCCAGGTCGACGTCCTCGGCGAGATGGGTGCTTTTGGCGTGTACCGCGAGGATCGCGGCGCGTTCGGCCTGGTTCGGCAACGGGATGATGACCTGCCGGTCGAAGCGGCCTGGCCGCAGGAGGGCGGGATCGAGTGTCTCGGGCCGGTTGGTGGCCGCCAGCAGGACGATGCCGCTGGACTGGTCGAACCCGTCCATCTCGGCGAGTAGCTGGTTCAGTGTCTGTTCCCGCTCGTCGTGGCCTCCGGTGATGAGGCGGGCGCCGCGTTTGCCGCCGATCGCGTCGATCTCGTCCATGAAGATGATCGACGGAGCGCGTTTGCGTGCGTTGTCGAACAGGTCCCGTACGCGCGAGGCGCCGACGCCGACGAACATCTCGACGAACGCCGAGCCGGTCACCGAGAGGAAGGGCACCTCCGCCTCCCCGGCCACCGCGCGCGCGATGAGGGTCTTTCCGGTCCCGGGTGGTCCGACCATGATCACACCGCGGGGTGGTTTGGCGCCTGCGGCGGCGTACCGGTCGGGGTGGCGCAGGAAGTCGACGATCTCGTTGATCTCACGCTTGACGCCCTCATAGCCGGCCACGTCGGCAAAGCGGGTCGTGGGCCGTTCCGCCTCGATGATCTTCGCCTTGGACCGGCCGAACCCGCCGGCTCCACCCGCCATGGAACGCTGTGCCGCTCGTCCGCTCCACATGAACAGGCCGATGATGACCAGCAGTGGAAGGAACATCCAGAAGAAGGCCGTGGCGGAATCGCCGCTGTGCGTCGCGGTGATCTTCACGCCTTTCGCGCGTAGCCGGCCCTCGAGTTGGGTGTTGTTCAACGCGGTCGGGATCCGGCTGACGAAGCCCTTGCCGTCCTTGAGAGTTCCGTGGACGTCGCCGGTCTCGTTGATCCGTATGGCGGCGACCTTGCCCGCGTTCACGTCGGTGACGAAGTCGCTGTAGGGCAGTGAGGCGGTCGGTGGCCCGGCGGACATCCCCCGGCCGATCAGCAGAAGCAGGGTGATGGCGATGCCGATCGGCAGTAGCCAGCGACGCCAGGACGGCGGCGAGGGCGAAGTCGGTGGGCGGCTCGTTCGGAGGTCCGGGCTTGGCCGACCGCGTCTCGTGCCTGCCCGAGAATGGCTGCCGTATACGAGTGATCACTGATGGCTCACCAGCACGACAGGCCCCCTCAGCCGCATAAGGATCGCCGCTGCTCTCGTCGGGCGAAGGCCATGTCGTCTCTCTCGTAGGAGAGCTCGTCGATGACGTCGACGACACCATCGATGCTCTGGGTCAGCGCGACGGTGACCGGAATGAGGCTCTTGGACGCGAGCCGCCCGCTGAGGGTGACCACCCCGTCGCGGACCTCCACCCGGATCCGCTCCGGATCCTCCCAGAGGCTGCGTTCAATGACCTCGGAGATGACCTCCCGGCGGAGTTCCTCATCCGGCGCGAGAAAAACCCCCATGACATCGGCGCGGCTGATGATTCCGACCAGGGCGCCGTCGTCCCCTACTACGGGGAGCCGCTTGATGCCCTGCACGGCCATGGTGCGTGCCGCCCTGGTAATGGGAGTGTCCATCGTCACGGTTATGGCGGGCGTGTGCATGAGGTCGGCTGCGGTGTCCGCGGCCGACCTCGCCTGCGCCGCACGTGTGCTGCTGCGGCTCGCGAAGTACCGCCGAGGCTCTTCCGCGACCGGCATGAACGCCTCCTTGTGCAGCAGGTCTGCTTCGGAGACGACACCCATGACACGACCGGTCTCACTGACGACCGGAGCGCCGCTGACGCCACGATCGGCCAGCGCCCGGACGATCTCCTTGAAACCGTCATCCGGCCGCAACACCACGACGTCCGTCGTCATGTAGTCCCGAACGAGAGAACGATCCATGACCCGATCATCGGCGGATCCGCCACACGGCCAGTAGGGCCCTACGACGGCGGGTCAGCATGCCAAAGGTCCCGGGCGCCTTCTCACTCGCGTCGTACCGCAGGTACTCAGGCTCAGTGCGACGAACCGGAGATGGTCTCGACGAGTTCCCCGATCTTGTCCTTAGGTAGCTTGGCCGCGAGGTCGGGCTGGCTGATGATCCCGACCAGCTCCTCGTTCTCCAGGACGGGCAGGCGGCGGATCCTGTGCTCGGCCATCTCGTGCAGGACCTCTTCGACGTCGGTGCCTGGGTCGACCCACCAAACGGTGCCTCCATCGAGGATGTCGCCGGCCTTTACCTGAGCGGGATCCTTGCCCTGCGCCACCGCCTTCACCACGATGTCGCGGTCGGTCACCATGCCCTTCAACCGGTTGTCGTCCCCACACACGGGCATCGCGCCGATGTCCAGCTCCGCCATGCGCCGGGCCACAGTGGCGAGATTCTCGTTGATGTTCATGCACTCACAACCGGAATGCATAACCTCACGTGCCGTAGTCATACCGATCCCCCAATTCCTCCGATCCTCTTTCTGCCTGG
Source organism: Actinoallomurus oryzae (assembly GCF_039541955.1). Taxonomy (NCBI): domain Bacteria; kingdom Bacillati; phylum Actinomycetota; class Actinomycetes; order Streptosporangiales; family Thermomonosporaceae; genus Actinoallomurus; species Actinoallomurus oryzae. The sequence goes on from NZ_BAABHF010000041.1 coordinate 23,814, forward strand.
TTCCCTGCTCGGGTCGCGAGAGCCGAAACCGGGGCCAACGTCCCTGGTCGAGGACCGTCCGACGGCCCACGATGGGTTCATGGCGGGTCCATGGCGGGCCAGGCGGCGTGGTGTGCCGCTACGTCCGATCTTGGTCGGGGTCGACGGTTCGGCGCCCGGTGACGCAGCGCTGCGATGGGCGGCGCATGAGGCGTCTTTGAGAGGCGTCGGCCTGTGTGTGCTCCACGTGTTCGCGGGTGCCCCACTGGTCGACCTCGGTCACGGCCTCGACTGGGAGGAAGCACACCATGCGGTGGAGGATGCTCATCGCAGGGCCGAGAAGATCGCGCCCGAGCTACACGTCCGTAGCCAGGTGGTACTGGGCGGCCCGGCCGAGACACTCATCCGACGGTCGGCCGAAGCGGGCCTGGTCGTGCTGGGAAAGCGCGGCCGTGGCGGCTTCCGCGACCTGCTGGCCGGGTCGGTCGCGCTGCAGGTCGCCGGCCACGCCCTCTGCCCGGTGGTCCTGGCCCATGCCGGATGGCGGCCACCGATCGACGACCGCGAGATCGTCGTCGGTGCCGATCGTGAGGCGGCCCTGCGGGCCGCGTTCGCCGAAGCGGACCTGCGCGGCGTACGCCTGCGGGCGATCCACGCCTGGCGGCCGATCATGCCGGCCGGACCGAGCGGCCTGACTCCCATGACCTTCGCCGAACTCGAACAGAACGAGGAGAAGACCCTGGCCCGTACGCTCGCCCCATGGCGCGAGCGCCATCCCGGCGTACGCGTCGTGGAGTCGGCCATGTGCGACAGCTCCCGTCACGCGCTGACCGAGGCGTCACGAACGGCGGAGCTGCTCGTGATCGGGGCACGGGAACACTTCGGGGACTACACGCTGGCATTGGGCACCACCGCATATGCCGTCGTCCATCACGTCGCCTGCCCGGTGCTCATCGCCCGCGAGCACGGCCGCCATCACGTCGACGAGCCGGAGGAGAACAGAGCCGTCAGCGGCTCGGCGTCATCAGATGGGCTGTGAACCACTCGCGTGCCAGATCAGCGCTCGATCGCAGCGCGGCGGGATCGTCGAGCGGATGGACGGCACCGGGGATGACGACGAGCCGGTTCTCACACGTCAACTCCTGTTGCGCCTGACGGTTCAGGTCGAGCGTACGCTGATCCCCGCTGCCCACGATCAGCAGGATCGCGGCACGCACCGAGGACAGGAGCCGGCCGGCCAGATGCGGCAGGCCACCCGAGGACACCACCGCCGTGACCTGGGCGACCGGTCTCGCCGCAGCCGACAGGGCCGCAGCGGCCCCGAAGCCCGTGCCGAGATACCCGACGGGAAGCTCACGGATCACCGGATCACGCCGCAGCCAGTCGGTGGCCTCACCCAAACGCCGCGCCAGCAGCGGCACGTCGACGACGTCGGGACCGAAGAACTCCTCGGCGGGAGTGCGCAGGTCGACGCACAGTGTGCCCAGCCGTGCCCGATGCAGCGCATCGGCCATGAACTCGCCACGCGCCGAAAGCCGGGTGCCGGCGAAGTCTTCGGCGAACACGACGATCCCGGCGGCATCGGATGGGATCGCGAGACGCCCGGGCAGGCACGCATGGCCGGCCGTGACCAGGACTCTTTCAGTACCGCTGCCCCCGTAGTGGCATCCGTGCCGTTCCAGCAGGCCGATGACGTCGTCATCGGTCGTTTCGGCGAAATCCGCGTAGCAGTCGGCGACCGCGCTGAAGGCCTCGGGGGCATCCAGACAGATCACCTCGTCGATCCCCGTAGCTTCGCGGCGCAGCCATGCCACCGAGTCGGCCGCACCGACCGGTACCGCCAGCACGACCCGGCGCGCGCCCCGCGCCCGCGCGATGCGGCACGCCGTACGGGCACTCACGCCCGTCGCGATACCGTCATCGACCACGATGACCGCCCGGCCGGTCAGCGTCATGCCCGGCCGGGCGGCGCGCAACCGGCCCGCCCGCTCCCCCAGCTCCGCTCGGGCACGCGAGACCACCATCGCGAGTTCTTTCGAGTTCACGCCGCCCAGCCGTACGACATTGTCGTTGATGACGGTGACCTGGTCCTCGCCGATGGCGCCCATGACGAGATCCGGCTGACCGGGAACACTGAGCTTGCCCACGACGAGCACATCCAGCGGAGCACCCAACGCCCGCGATACCTCGGCGGCCACGACGACACCGCCACGCGGTACGCCCAGAACCAGCGGTTCATCGGCGCCCAGGTGCCGCATCACCGCAGCGAGGTGCCGACCCGCATCGACACGGTCAAGAAATACCGCCACCGGCCCCGTCTCCCCAGGCTCCGCTCGCCCAAGCTCGTCCTTCAACGCAACCTGATCGACGTGGCCGGCGGCAGAGCCAAAGGTCCCCGAGCCTGGCCGGCAACGCATCCGTGCCGCTGAACGGCGCTCAGACGTCGAGTGTCACGATGCAGCGCCATCCCGTGTCGATGGGGCCGAAGGACAACCGGCGACGAGTGACGGCCTTGGGCGCCGCACCGATGACGGTCACCCGCGCGGTGTCTGCCATCGCCAGGAGCACCTGCAGATCCGCGCCCTTACGGCGTACCTCGACGGCCCGGGGAACCTCGTCATCGGTGTCCATCCGGTAGATCAGCTCATTTAGAACGGTGACGAGCTGATCTTGTGCTGGTGCCGCCGGGACGACGAACTCCCTGCGCACGGCCGGTACGGTCGAAGTGAGGTCGGTGAAGGCACCCACCATCGCGTAAACGGCCTCGGCGATGCACTGTTCACGTGTCGGAGCCCAGGCTTCGATCCGCAGATCGGCCGTGTGCGGCACGATGCGGTGACCGGCGGACTCCTCCCTCGTCACAGCGTTCTCCTATTCCTTCCTGCGGCCCTGCGAGCACGAGGCCGGATGGCCGCGACGGGTCACGTGCGCATCATCAGATCATCCAGCGGCTTGTTCTGGTGCGCACGGCCGATCGCCTCGGCCAGCAGTGTCGCCACCGGTCGCACCTGGACCGACAGGTCCGGTGCCGGGATCGGCATCACGGTGTCGGTGACGATAAGGCGGCGAATCGGCAGGCAGCCCAGACGATCGGCCGCATCCGCCACCAGCAGGCCGTGCGTGGCGGCCACAACGATGTCGGGGGTGGCCCCGTGGGCAAGGAGGACACGGATGGCCGCCTCGATCGTTCCGCCTGTGCTGATCATGTCGTCGACGATCACGGCGGGACGTCCCTCGACCGTGCCGATGATCTCATCGGCCTGTACGGCCGTGCCGGTGAGGCGGGTCTTGCGTACCACGGCGACGGGCCGGTGCAGCAACGCGGCGTAGTGTTCGGCGAGCTTGACCGCGCCGAGATCGGGAGCCACGAGTATGGCCTCGTCCGGGATCGCCATCGCGGTGAGCGCCTCGGCCAAGACGGGAACGGCCGTCAGCATCTCTGCGGGAACACCACACATCGCCTCCAGCGCCGCCGTGTGCGGGTCCACGACGATCAGCCGTTGTGCCCCCGCCGTTGCCAGCACGTCGGCCATCACACGGCCACCGACCGCCTCGCCGGCTTGGCCACGCCGGTCCTGCCGGGCGTAGCCGAAGTACGGGACGACCGCGGTGACCCGACCGGCACCGCCTCGACGGCAGGCATCCAGCAACAGCAGCAGCTCGACCAGGTGCTCGTTGACGGCAGGTCCCGTCGGCTGCACGACATAGACATCCTCACCGCGCACATCGCCGACGATCGGCCGGAGCTCACCATCGGGAAACCGCGTCACCTCACACGGCACCACCTCAGTGCCGAGTGCCGCCCCCACGCCACCCGCGAGCGGACGATTCGCGGTCCCTGGCACGATCCGAGCAGTCATCCCCTGCCCCTCACCGCCGCGGCGAACTCAATTCCGTCATCGGGTCGCCCGCCGGGCTCGCCGTGTCCTCGGCTGCTACGTCTCCGTCGGCACGCGAAGACCTGCGAGGCGAACTCCCTCCGCCGGCATTATCCGGTTCAGGTAGTGGAGGTCGCCGTTCAGGCATAGTGCCCGTTCGGCCTCTCAGCCCTTCCCTAGACCTCTTTTGTCGGATTTCTCCTTCGCCAGAGGTTTACGGTCAAGCTCCCTCGCTCGTCTCGCAGGCCTAGTCCCACCCTCCCCCGCCTATGTGGGCCGCTCCAGGGACGAACGTCCTCAACCAGCGGGGACCATGGCGGCTTCGGCGATCGCCGAACGAACCACCCATCCTCACGCCGGTCGGCGAGTCATGCGCCGTCTCCGTCACGATCGGATGTGGCCGCCACCAGGCGGAGGGACACCCGCACGGAGGACCATCGGCCCTGGCCGCACCGGCTTCTCCGACGAAACGTGAGGGTGGGAGGGGCGAAGTCATGATGTTCGTTGATCGCGTTGATGCCGGACGACTGCTCGGCACCCGCCTGGAGCATCTGCGGGGCCAGGACATGGTCGTGCTCGGCCTTCCGCGCGGCGGTGTTCCGGTGGCGTTCGAGGTGGCACGGACGCTCGGTGTGCCGCTGGACGTCATCGTGGTGCGCAAGCTGGGCGTGCCGTTCCAGCCGGAGCTGGGAATGGGCGCGATCGGTGAGGACGGCGTGCGGGTCATCGACGAGGAAATCGTGCGCTTGGCGCATGTCTCCGCCGACGAGCTGGCGATGGTCGAGGCACGCGAACGCGCCGAGCTGCAGCGCCGCGCCGAGCGGTTCCGCGGGGGCCGGGTCCGGATACCGCTGGCGGGACGGACGTTGGTCGTGGTCGATGACGGGATCGCCACCGGGTCCACGGCGCGGGCGGCCTGCCAGGTCGCACGCGCCCACGGAGCGGCGCGTGTGGTGCTCGCGGTCCCGGTGGCCCCGCCGGAGTGGACCGAGCGGCTGGGACGCGACGCCGATGAGCTGGTCTGCCTGGAGACGCCGACACCGTTCTTCGCCATCGGGCAGTGGTACGCCGACTTCTCCCAGACCTCCGACCAAGAGGTCGTGGACTGCCTTCGCCAGGCCGCCGCGCTGTCCGGGCGGCCCATCGGCGTGGACAGCGTCCTGCCGCGGGATGAGGAGATCGAGGTGGGGGCCGGGCCGATACGGCTGGCCGGGCGCCTGACCGTCCCGGAGGATCCCCATGGGTTCGTCCTGTTCGCCCACGGCAGTGGCAGCAGTCGCTACAGCCCCCGCAACCGCTTCGTCGCCACGGCGTTGAACCGGGCCGGGCTCGGCACACTGTTGTTCGACCTGCTGACCGTCGAGGAGGAGGTCGACCGGGCCAACGTCTTCGATATCGAGCTGCTGGCCCGGCGCCTGGTCGACACCACCACGTGGCTCCGCACCCTGCCGGAGGCCCAGGGGCTGCGGGTCGGCCTTTTCGGAGCGAGCACCGGTGCCGCCGCGGCGCTGTGGGCCGCCGCCGAGCCGGACGCCGGTGTCGCCGCCGTCGTCTCCCGCGGCGGCCGTCCCGACCTGGCCGCACCCCGTCTGGCCGAGGTGGGCGTCCCGACCCTGCTCATCGTCGGTGGCCATGACGAAGTGGTGCTCGAGCTGAACCGCTGGGCGCAGGCCCGGCTGCGGTGCGAGAACCGGCTCGCCCTCGTGCCGGGCGCCACCCACCTGTTCGAGGAGCCCGGGGCCCTCGATGCGGTCGCCGACCTCGCGCGCGAATGGTTCGTCGACCATCTCGCTCGCGCTCCGCAGCCGGCGAGCCGCCCCTGAAATATCCGATGACCAGCCGGCCCGTCGCCGGAGGGAGACGATCGTGACACGTACGGACGACTTCGTGATCTGGTTCCCCGACCTCGGTCGAGGGGATGTCGGCGTGGTCGGCGGCAAGAACGCATCGCTGGGCGAGCTGATCAATAACCTGGGGAAGGCCGGTGTCCAAGTCCCCTGCGGATTCGCCACGACCGCGGACGCTTACCGGGAGTTCCTCTCGATGGGCGGCCTGCGCGAGGTCATCGCCGAGCAGGTCGCCCGGTTGCATCACGGCGTAGATCTGGCCGAAGTGGGCTGGACCATCCGGCAGGCGATGGTCGCGGCCGACCTTCCCGCCGGTGTCGCCCGAGCCGTCACCGGCGCATACCGCGCGCTCGGCGCGGCGCTGGGCCGTACCGATCCCGACGTCGCGGTGCGCAGCAGCGCGACCGCCGAGGACCTGCCCGAGGCCAGCTTCGCCGGACAGCAGGAAAGCTTCCTGGGCGTCCACGGAGAACAGGACCTGCTCGCCGCCTGCAAGCGCTGTTATGCCTCCCTGTTCACCGATCGCGCCATCCACTATCGCGAGGACCTCGGCTTCGATCATTTGAAGGTGGCGTTGTCCGTCGGCGTCCAGCAGATGGTCCGCTCCGACCTGGCCGGCGCGGGTGTGATGTTCTCGATCGACACCGAGACCGGCTTCCCGCGCACGGTGCTGATCAACGCCTCGTGGGGGTTGGGTGAGACGGTCGTCGGCGGGATGGTCGATCCGGATGAGTACCTGGTTTTCAAGCCGTTGCTGGACGAGTCCAGCCGACACCCGATCCTGTCCCGGACCTGCGGACGCAAGCAATGCAAGATCATCTACGCCGACGGCTCGTCGGGCGCACGCACACGGATGGTCGACACCGACGATGCCGAACGTGCCACCTATGTGCTCGACGACGAGGAGATCCTGACGCTCGCCCGGTGGGCCACCGCCATCGAAGGCCACTACGGCGTGGCCATGGACATGAAATGGGCCAAAGACGGACGCACCGGCGCGCTGTTCGTCGTCCAGGCCCGACCCGAGACGGTCCAGGCACGCCGCGAGGCCGCCCTGTTGCGCTCCTACCGGCTGCGTACCGGCGGCGAGCCGCTCACGAGCGGGCTCGCGATCGGCGACGCCATCGCCACCGGGTCGGTATGCGTCCTGCGCAGCGCCGCCGAGATAGACCGGTTCACTCCCGGTGCCGTGCTGGTCACCGAGATCACCGACCCCGACTGGGAGCCCATCATGAAGCGGGCCGCCGCCATCGTCACCGACCATGGCGGCCGCACCTCGCACGCCGCCATCGTCAGCCGCGAACTCGGCGTCCCCGCCATCGTCGGCACCACGAACGCCACCGACACGCTCACCGACGGGCAGCAGGTCACCGTCTCCTGCGCCGAAGGCGACACGGGCACCGTCTACGCAGGCATCCTCGATTACGAAGAACGCGAACTCGACCTGGCCGACGTCCCTGACACGCATACCCGGGTGATGCTCAACCTGGCGAACCCGGCGGCGGCGTTCCGGTGGTGGCGTCTGCCCGCCGACGGCGTCGGCCTGGCCCGCATCGAGTTCGTCGTCAACAACCACGTCAAGATCCACCCGATGGCGCTGATCCACTTCGCTCAGACCGACGAAACGGTCCGGCGGCAGATCGCGGAACTGACCCGCGGCTATGACGACAAGCCCGAATACTTCGTCGAACGCCTCGCCCACGGCGTCGCCCGCATCGCCGCCTCCCGGTGGCCCGATCCGGTGATCGTCCGGATGAGCGACTTCAAGACCAACGAGTACGCGAAGCTCGTCGGCGGCGAGGCCTATGAGCCGACCGAAGAGAACCCGATGATCGGCTGGCGCGGCGCCAGCCGCTACTACAGCGACGGCTACCGCGACGGATTCGCCCTGGAATGCCGCGCCATCCGACGCGTCCGCGAGGACATGGGGCTGCGGAACGTGATCGTCATGATCCCCTTCTGCCGCACCGTCGAGGAGGCCGACCAGGTTCTCCAGACGATGAGCGAACACGGTCTGACGCGAGGCCGGGACGGCCTGGAGGTCTACGTCATGGCCGAGATCCCCGCGAACATCATCCTGGCCGAGCTGTTCGCCGAGCGCTTCGACGGCTTTTCCATCGGAAGCAACGACCTCACTCAGCTCACGCTCGGTGTCGACCGCGACTCCGCCGCCTTGGCCCAGCTGTTCGACGAACGGAACCCGGCCGTCACTCGCAGCATCCAGCACCTCATCGCCACGGCCCACGCCCAGCACCGCAAGGTCGGACTATGCGGGCAACGGCCCAGCGACGACCCCGACTTCGCCCGCATCCTCGTTCAGGCGGGCATCGACTCCATCTCAGTCACCCCGGACAGCTTCCTCACCGTCAAACAGAACGTCGCCGGCGCCGAACGCGAGCGCGCTGAGAACGGAGATGAAATGCCATGAAGACCAAACAGTGGAGTGTGCAGATCAACATCGGTGAGGACGGCAAGAACACCCATGTACGTGCCACGCTCACCACGATGAACGGCATGACGATCGAGGGAAGCGGCCACGCCCGGCGGAATCCGCGAGACCGTGCCGTACCGGAGATCGGCGACGAGCTGGCCGCGGGCCGGGCGCTCATCGATCTGGGCCACCGCCTCGTACAGCTCGCCAACGCCGAGGTCGCCCAATCCGCCGCTGGCCTGTGAACGACCGCGGGAATGGGTGTCAGCCATGACGGTGACCGCAGTGTCGCGGTCACCGGATGCCGGACCGGTGCGCGATCGCCGCCTGAGCAGCCTGCCGGGCCTGAACCGCCGCGGCCCAGCCCGTACCTTCCGGCCGGATGGGCGACTCGACAGTGACGCGGACGGCACCATGCCGGGGAAAGCACCGGCCAGGGCACAGGATCGACCGGGTGCCCTGGATGGTGACCGGCACCACCGGCACCCCGGCGCGTGCCGCGCTGACGAAGGCGCCCATATGGAACGCACGGAGCCGGGGAGCCGCGGTCAGGCGTCCTTCGGGGAACATGACCAGGCGCTGTCCGCGTCTGAGGGCCGCGGTGAGCCGGGCGGTGTCGCGGACACCGCTTTCCCGGTCGACGCGTTCGACGAACTCAGTGCCCAGACACCGCAAGACGAAGCCGCTGAGCCGACGCCGGGCGTAGATCTCCCCGGCGACGAAACAGCACGACTCGGGGAGTACGGCCGTCAGCGCTGCGCCGTCGAGCCAGCTCGCGTGGTTGGCCACCGCGACCCACGCTCCCGCCGGAAGCCGATCGACGCCGACCACGGTGACCGGCGTCCCGGTGAGTCGGGCCAGCAGGCGGATGCCGGCACGTACGGCCCTGCGCCGTCGCCGCTGTCCGGGCATCACCGCCAGCGCTGCGAGCACCACGGGAAATATCGCGATGGCCAGCAGCCAGTCGTATGCGGCGAAGGCGACGGCCGTCCCCTCCCGGCACATCCGGTGGACGTGGTACCCGATCGAGCCGCAGGCGAGCGACGGCACCCGTAGCCAGACGGGCAGGGGGCGTCGCCGGAGGGTACCGCGCCGGTACATGGCCCGTGCCGCGGTGCGGCTGACCTTGCCGCTGGAGGTCTTGGGCACGATATGCGGTGCGGTGAGCACGACGTCGTCGGGCGGGGCGCCGAGCAGATCGACGACCGCGCCGGTGATCCGAGTCCGCAGCGCGGCGCGTGCCGCCTCATCGGCCTGCCGGGTCTCCGCCAGCACGACCAGCCGTTCGGTACCGGTGCCGGGGTCGGGCGCGGCGAACACCGCCACGCACCCCGCGCGGACGCCCTCAATGCCGCCCACCAGCGCCTCGATCTCTTCCGGGTGAAGATTGCGGCCGGCCCGGATGATGATGTCCTTCACCCGGCCTGTGACGTACAGCTCTCCGTCCGCCAGGTAGCCGAGGTCGCCCGTGTCGAGCCAGTCGCCGTGGCGGAGCGCCTGAGTGCCGGCCGGGTCGCGGTGGTAGCCGCCGGTCGCCGACGGCCCACGGAACTCGATACGTCCTTCTCGGCGATCGGCCAGCTCGCCCCCGGTTTCGCCGACCACGCGTATCTGGTATCCGGGCAGCGGCCGGCCACACGCGACGAAGCGCACCGCCGAACGATCATCATCTGCCGCACGGACCGCGCGTCCCGACCGAAGGAACCGTTCGCGTACGACGCGATCGATCATCGGGCCACGGCCCAGCGGCGGAAAGGTCAACCCGACACACGCCTCCGCCAGGCCGTAGACGGGCGTGATTGCCTCCGGGCGCAGCCCGTACGCGGCGAACCGAGCGGCGAAGCGCTCGATCGTGTCCGCTCTGACCGGCTCCGCGCCGTTGAACGCCAGCCGCCAGCAACGCAGATCGAGACCCTGGAGCTCAGCGTCGACGATCTTACGCAGACACAGCTCGTACGCGAAGTTCGGGCCGGCCGACATCGTCCCGCGTTGGTCACCGATGGCCCGCAGCCAGCGGGAAGGGCGGCTCAGGAACATCTGCGGCGGCATCACCACCAGCGGCACCCCGAAGTACATGCTGCTCAGCCACGCTCCGATCAAGCCCATGTCGTGGTAGAGGGGCAGCCAGCTGACGAAGGTGTCCGTTGGCAAGGCGGCCTCGGCGCGGCCCATGGCGCGGATGTTCGCGAGCAGTTCACGGTGGGTCAGCACCACTCCTTTGGGATGTCCCGTGCTGCCCGAGGTGTACTGCAACAGCGCGATGTCATCGCCGTCCGCGGTCGGCAGCCCGCCATCAGAGGCGTCCAGGTCACCGGGAACGAGAACATCACGCAAGGTCACCACCCGTGTCCGCAGACGCTGCCCGAGGGGTACCGCCTCGGGGACCGTGACCATCGAGGTCGCCTGCGCGTTCGTCAGGATGCGGTACTGGCGCTGTAGATGCTCGGCCAGCTGTGAGATCCGGGCGGGCGGGTAGACGGGCACGGGAATCGCGCCGGCCATGAGCACACCCATATAGGTCACGAAGTACGACCGGCCGGTCGGCAACATGATCGCGACCTTGTCGCCGGCCGCCAGCCCATGCTCGATCAGACCCGCCGCGGCCCGTGCGGCCTCACGGTTCAGCGCCCCGTACGTCACCTCCTCGGCGACGCCGGTCTCGTCGAGGACCCGGACGTGAGTGCGGTCGGGCACCATCTCGCCGTGCCATCGCAGGGCATCGACGAGCGTCGAGGCCTTCTCCGGCAGCGCCAGGCGGGCCGGCCGAGTACCGGGAACGGGTGGCGGTCGGGGGCGCTGAGCGGGCTCGTGCGGTGCGGCGCCGACATCACGCAACAGGTCTCGCGGCGTCTGGACGGTGGCCAGCGTCTCGGCGGGCAGCGCGACGCCGAACACCTCCTCCGCCCGCACGAGCAGCTCAGCGAGCTCAAGACTGCTCAGCCCCAGCTCACGCTCCAGCACGCTGTCGAGAGTCACCGTGGGACACGGATCGAACGGCCGTGTCTCCGCCGCCAGCCCGCGCACCAGGTCCAGGACGACCGCGACATTCCGATCACCGAACGGCTCGCGTTCGGGTACCGAGAATCCGGGGCTCACGCGATCATCTCCGGAACGTCGATCCAGCCTGGTCAGCGCCGCAGTCAGCCGCGCCTTCCCACCGCGTCAACCGCTCGCGCAGACCTCCTCGACGAAATGACCGACGGCCTGCTCGGAAAGATGACGGGACAGATCGGCCTCGCTGATCATGCCGACGAGCCGGTGGTCGTCGATCACCGGCAGCCGCCTGATCCGATGTTCTTCCATCAGGTGCAGCACCTGACCGGCGTCCTCGTCCGCACCGATAAAGACCGGGGTGCCCTGCGCGAGCGTGCCCGCAGTCGTCGTCGCCGGATCGCCACCCGCCGCGACGCACTTGACCACGATGTCACGGTCGGTGATGATCCCGTGCAGTCGATCATCATCACCGCAGACCGGCATCGCGCCAATATCAAGGTCACGCATCTGCTGCGCGGCGTAGACGAGCGTCTCGTGCTCTCCGACGCACTTTGCATCGGGGTGCATGATGTCGCGTGCTGTTGCCATAAGCTCCGCCCCCCTGATGTTCAGTTCCGGCCTTCCGGTCGGCCACCGGCACTTTGCATAGATCCTGCTGCGCACGCCGACGGCCCAGATAGAGGCAAAGGTCCTCACCGGCCAATAGCACCGACGCGAACCCGACCAGACGTTCGCAGCGGCGGCTGTTATCTCCGGTGCTTCTTCGGCCCTTGGTCACCGGCCACCGGGACCTTCGCCGGGCCGGCCGCAACGACGTCGGCAGGAGGATGGTCTTGTCGGCTGGTGGCTGCCGGGAAGGCTGAGGGATCATGGTGCGGGGCGAACGGTCAAGTGCGGTCATGCACCGGACCGAGCCGTCAGAGCCCTACGAGGAACCGAACCTTGTCCGCCAGTACCTGACGCAGATCGCCTCCACCCCGCTGTTGACCGCCGAGGACGAGGTTGAGCTCGGGCGGCGCATTCGGCAGGGCACGCAGGCGGCCGAGCGGCTGCACCAGGCCGACACCAGCGAGCACCGCCTGTCCGCACGGCAGCGGACCGCGCTGCAGGAGGCGGTACGGGACGGCCGGCAAGCGAAGGACCACATGATTCGTGCGAATCTCCGTCTGGTGGTCTCGATCGCCAAGCGGCACTCCAGGCGTGGCCTGCCGCTCCTGGATGTCATCCAGCAGGGGAACCTTGGATTGATCAGAGCAGTGGAGAAGTTCGACTATTCCAAGGGCTTCAAGTTCTCCACCTACGCGGTGTGGTGGATCCGCAAAGCGATCGAACGTGGCCTTGCCGAACAGGCGAGGGGCATCCGCCTCCCGCTCAATGTCGTCGAGGAGCTGGCCAGGGTCGGCCGTATCGAACGCCAGCTCCAGTTCGCCACCGGCCGTGAGCCGTCGGCCGAGGAGATTGCCGCACGCGCCGAGATCTCGCCCGGCAGGCTCAGCGAACTTCGCCGCGTCGCCCGTGAGACGGTGAGCCTGGACGCCCCGATCGGCGAAGACGGGAAGCTACGGATACATGACCTGATCCCCGACACCGAAGTTCTGGAGGCTTCCGACGTCGCGGAGTACCGGTCCCTGGTCGACCAATTGCGCGCGCAGATCGACACGCTCCCGCCCGAGGAAGCGATGGTCCTCACCTTGCGCTACGGCCTGCACAACGGCCGGACGCGCTCGCTCCGGAAGATCGCCAAGCAGATGCGCATGGGTGCCAGGCGCGTAGCCCGCCTGGAGAAACAGGCGCTGGCTCGCCTACGAGAACCCGAGCGCAGCCGCGAACTGGTGGATGGCCGTACAGCAGGTTAAGGCGGGCTGACCCACCGCAGACGGCGTTGTGGTCGCGGAGTCGAAGGTCCCCATGCCGATGGGACGTGGGCCTCTGCCCGTGGCGTGCCATCGTCGGTCTTGATGGTGGAGGGGAGAGTGGGTGATTTTCTTGATCACGTTGAGCATCATCAAGGCCGACACCGGCGGGTTCGTCGGTCATTCGGCGGTTCATCCGGACATGATGGCGGCGGCCCGGCACGCGATGGATCGGGCCGTACGGAGCGAGTTGTTGATCGACGGCCACGTCGCCTCCTGCGGCGACGACGTGTCGTTGATCATGACGCATCGTTATGGTGCCGACAGCCAACTGATCCATTCCTTCGCGTGGGACACGTTCCAGACGACCACGGGCGTGGCCCGTGAGCTCGGCTTGTACGGCGCGGGTCAGGACCTGCTGTCGGACGCGTTCTCCGGCAACCTGCGCGGCATGGGACCCGGCTATGCGGAACTGGAGTTCGACGAACGGCCCTCTGAGCCGGTCGTGTGCTTCCTGGCCGACAAGACCGAGCCGGGAGCGTGGAACTACCCGCTGTACAAGATGTTCGCCGACCCGTTCAACACCGCGGGGTTGGTGATCGACGCGAAGATGCATGCCGGGTTCGTCTTCGAGGTCTATGACCTGTTCGAGGAGAAGTGGATCTGCTTCGACTGCCCGGCCGAGCTGTACGACATGCTGATGTACATCGGCGCGCCGGCCCGGTACGTCGTGCACAGCGTCCGCTCCAAGACGCTCGGCGAGACCGCCGCGGCCACGAGCACGCAGCGGCTGTCGCTGATCGCCGGCAAGTACGTCGGCAAGGACGACCCTGTGATGATCGTACGGGCCCAGTCCGGGCTGCCGGCCCTCGGCGAGGTCCTGGAGCCGTTCGCGTTCCCGTTCACCGTGGGTGGCAGCATGCGCGGTTCCCACCATGCGCCGTTCATGCCGGTATCTGTCGGCCACGCGCACCCGGCACGGTTCGACGGACCGCCGCGGGTCGTGGCGCTGGGCTTCCAGATCCATGACGGTCGGCTGGTCGGGCCACGTGACCTGTTCGCCGATCCGTCCTTCGACGAGGCCCGCCACCAGGCGAACCTCGCCATGGACTACCTGCGCAGGCACGGCCCCTTCGAGCCGCACCGGCTCCCGCTGGAGGACCTGGAGTACACCACGATGCCGCAGATCCAAGCCCGCATCGCCAACCGCTGGACGCCACTGCCGTCCCCGCCCGTGCCCGCGACGGCAGGCCGGCCCGCGTCCGCGGGAGCCGCGAAGAGCTGACGGCGCATGCGCGGCGGCGGCGCTCAGGCGTGTGAGAGGTGGTTCCCATGGCCAATCTTGGCGTGGCAATCGTCCGCCAGTACGAGCGGGGGGTTGTGTTCCGGCTCGGCAAGGTGCGGAACGTTCGCGAGCCCGGTCTGCGGTTCATGATCCCACTGGTGGACCGGATGCGGAAGGTGAGCATGCGCACGGTCACCATGCCGATCCAGTCGCAGCAGATCATCACCAGGGACAACGTCTCGATCGGCGTCGCGGCAGTGGCCTACTTCCGCCGGGTGGACCCGGTGAAGTCGATCGTGGAGATCGAGAATGTCCAGGTCGCGGTCGGGCAGATCGCGCAGACCACCGTCCGGAACGTGGTCGGTCGTTCCCTGCTGGACCAGGTGCTGACCGATACCGAGAGCCTGAACGAGTCGATCAAGGACATCCTGGAACGCATCACGCGGCAGTGGGGCGTGTACGTGCTGCTCGTGGAGCTGAAGGACATTGAGCTGCCGGCGCCCATGCAACGGGCGATGGCACGGCAGGCCGAGGCGGAACGGGAGAAGAGAGCGAAGATCATCGCGGCGGAAGGCGAAGCGCTCAGCGCGGACAGGCTCGCCGAAGCCGCAGACGTCATCGCCGATCACCCTGTCGCTCTGCAACTGCGGAACCTGCAGATCCTCGGCGAGATCGCCGTGGAGAAGAACTCCACAATCGTCTTCCCGGCCCAGTTCCTCGACAGCGTACGGGCGGTGTCCCAGTTCATCGAGCGGGAAGCCCGCAAGGCAGGTATCGATCATCCGCTCGAACGCGGCCACGACGCCGAATCCCCGAGCCGGCCCGCAGCGGCCGTCCGGTAGGCGCCCCGGCCGAAGGGAGATGAGGGGTGGACGATCTCGACGGCAGGCGTCCGGTGGTGGTCGGATACGACGGATCACCGGGAGCGGAACAGGCATTGCGCTGGGGGGCCGAGGAGGCGCAGCTGCGTGATCTGCCGCTCGTGCTCTGCCACGCCTGGCATTGGCCCTATCCGTTCCATCCGCTTGCGCGGGAAATTCTGGATCAGGTCGAGAACGTCGGCGCCACCGTCCTGGCAGCCGGCGTGGACCGTGTCCACGAGCTCACCGAAGGGCTGGAGGTCCGAACCCACCTGGCGAAGGGGACGTCCGCGGCGGTGATACTGGAGGCCGCTCAGGACGCGGAACTGGTCGTCCTGGGCTCACGGGGGCACGGTGGTTTCGAGGATCTCCAAGTCGGATCGGGTGCCATGCAGGTTCCCGCGCACACGGACCGGCCCGTCATCGTGGTGCGCCCGACCCTGCCCCCCACCCGCCAGAACGGCGTACGGGTCACGGTCGGCGTGGACGGCTCCCCCGCGAGCCAGGCAGCCCTGGCCTTCGCCTTCGCCGAGGCCGAACTGCGCGGTGGCTCGGTCACGGCACTGTGCGCCTGGTGGGACACCTCGGCGTTGCCAGGGCCGAATCGCCTGCCGTTCACCGACACCGAGACCATGCGGTACGCGGCCAAGGAACGCTTCGAGGAATGCCTGCAGCCCTGGACAACGCGCTATCCGGAGGTCGCGGTCACGACCGAGTTCATGAACGAACGGCCGCAGAGGGCGGTGAACGAGATGGCGAGGGGCGCGGTCCTGCTCGTACTCGGGAGTCGCGGGGTCGGCTCGGTGCCGGCGAATCGTCTGGGACCGGTGACACAGGCCGCGCTGTTCGCGGCTCCGTGTCCGGTCGCAGTAACGCCGCCCCGATGACCCGCCCGCCCCAGGAGCGCCTGTTCAGCCGTATTCGGGGAGGAAACGTGAAGGCCAAGGTAGGAGACTGGCTGGTGATCGAGGGCACCAATCTGGGCGACCGACGCCGATCAGGGCTCATCGTCGCCCTGCGTCATGCGGACGGTACACCTCCGTATGTCGTGCGCTGGCTCGATGATGACCACGAGTCATTGGTGTTCCCCGGACCTACCGCCCGCATCGAACACCGAGAGCATCTCCAAGCACCGAACGGATAACTAAATACGCTCACGGTACCGGCTGCTGAGGCACCGGCTCCAGACGGAACAAAGACGGTGTCACTGCCGAAGTTTTTTGGCACGGTTCCTTTTCGCCGGCAAGAGCGGCGATCAGATCTGTGGCGGTGAGCAGGCCGACGAGCCGGCCGTCATCGTTGACAACAGGAACGACATCTGTCTCCCCATGCAACATCCTATGGGCCGCGACGGCTATCGGATCGTCTGGGTTCACGCCGGGCGGCGGCGCCCCTGTCAGCAGATCCTTAACTGGGTGCCGCACTTGGTCCGGGCCACCGACCGGCCAGTTCCTGGCGAGAGTTTCCGTCATTAGAATGCCGACGCAGTGCCCGTCGGAATCGATCACAGGGAGATGATGGTAATGGCCTTGTGTCATGAGTTCCCAAGCCATGAGGATAGACTCGTCGGGAGTGACAGCAAGCACCGAGGTTGACATCATTTCGGCTACCGAGCGTTTCTCGAGCGCCGTCATGCCGCCTCCAACCGTTCGTCAACGTCGTGTCCGCGAAGTGGATGCCGCCGCTCAGCGATCATCGCGATGACCATTCCTTCCGCCGTACATGAAATGTACGCATACGCGTCCGAGCCCTGACAGGGCCCTTGGTCCTCATCCCCAGGGCACCGATCGTCGATCGAGTCGGCCTTCGGCGAGTCTCGATGGTGCCGCATCGGTCGCCGCGGGACCTTTGGCCTCTGCCGGGCAGGGCGGCGGCGCGGTGCGATGGGATTCTGGAGGTGATCGGCATGCTGGTGCGTGAGGTGATGACCACCCCGGTGGTGACCCTCCCGGCGGAGCAGACGGTGAAGCAGGCCGTCCACGTGCTGTACGAGCGTGACATCACGGCCGCGCCGGTGCTGGACGACGAAGATCGGATGGTCGGGATCGTCAGTGAAATGGATCTGCTGCGTGGGCAGTTCGAGGCCGATCCGCGTGCCTATGCCCGTCCCGCCGCCGCGCCGGAGTCGCCACCGCCGGCGATCGTCGCCGAGGTCATGACGCCGAACGTGCGGACCGTACGCGAGAACGACGATGTTCTGGATCTCGTCGAGCTGATGATGACGACCGGGGTGAAGAGCGTTCCCGTCATGAGCGGCTCTGAGCTGGTCGGCATCGTCAGCCGGCGCGATCTGATGGGCATCCTGGCGTACGGCGACGAACGGATCCGCGACGACGTGGTCGCGGCTCTGCGGGACCTGTCGGCCGAGACGATCACCGCGCGGGTGGCCGTGCACGACGGCATCGTCGAGCTGTCCGGGGACGCCGATGAGCGGTCGGCGCGGATCGCCGACGTCATCGCCCGGACCGTTCCCGGAGTCGTCCGCGTCGTGCACTCCGAGTGACGGCGCGATCGCGGTGAGGTTACGGTTCGGCGCCGGCCATATCGCGGTTCAGCTCGTCGATCACGCCAACGACTCCATCCGTGGCGGCGGCCAGCCGTACGACGATCGGGATTAGATCTGTTTGCGGCATCGTGCCGGTGAGTGTGATGACGCCGTGACGGACCTGGACCGAGACCTGCGTGGGGTCGGCCAGGGCGAAGACCTCGTGCCGGACCTCGTCGCGGATCTCCTCGTCGGTACGGGTGAAGACGCTCAGCAGGTCGCGGCGGCTGACGATCCCGACGAGACGGTTCTGATCGTCGGTCACGGGCATGCGTTTGATGTGGTGCGCATCGAGCAGCCTAGCCGCCTCCACGATCGTCGCCTCGGGATGAACAGTGATCGCCGGTGAGCTCATCAGGTCCTCGGCGGTCAACGCCTGAGCTTTCGCCCACGACCGGTCGCGGCGTCTACCGAACCAACGCCGCTTCCCGCCGTTCTTGTGTTCCTCCTTGGCGAGCAGATCGGACTCGGAGACGACACCGGCCACGCGATTGCCTTCATCGATCACCGGCATCGCCGCGATACCGCGTTTGATCATGACCTGGACGATGTCCTTGAAGCACGCGCCTCGGTACGCACTCACGACCCCTCTGGTCATCACATCGTTCACGGTTCGGCGCCTCATATGAGCTCCTTCCTAGTCACTCAACCGGACGATAGGCCGCCGCCGCGCCGCCGGGCATGAGGCCGAAGTCCTGTCCGAAAGGACCGACAGCGCATCCCGGCCGTGGCCGAAAGTCCCGGCGCAGCCGATCGGGGCATATCGGTCTCGTGGCTGCGGAGTTCACTCTCATCGGGGTCGGGGCGATGAACTCGCCCCGGTATCGGCCTGCCGGGCTCCTGGTGACCCATCAGCGCCACCGGGTCATGCTGGACGGTGGAGGCGCGAGCGTGCCCGCCCCGCCGGTGGACCTCTGGCTGGTCTGCGACGCCCGGGCGGAACTGATGCCGCAGATCCGACGGTACGGCCGCGGGCTGAACGTGGAACCAGTGATCAAGGACTTCCACGCGGGTGGTCTGGTGGTCGAGCCGCTGCCGGTGGTCCACACCTCGCACCCCACGTTCGGTTACCTGGTTCAGGTGAGCGGGCGGCGTGTGGTGTGGGCGCCGGAGTTCTGGGAGTTCCCGGGGTGGGCGCGAGGAGCCGATCTGATGTTCGCGGACGCCGCGGGATGGCGGCGGCCGATCCGGTTCGCCCGCGGGGTCGGCGGCCACGCGGCGGTCTCGGCGACCGCGGACCAGGCGCGCCGGCATGGCGTGGGACGGCTGGTGTTCGCGCACATCGGCCGGCCGGTGATTCGCGCGATCGACGCGGGCCAGGAACCCCCCGTACGGGGAGTGGGGAGTCGAGGGCCGCGTCTACCGCCCGTGACGCGGCCGACCGCAAGGACCTTCGGTGTCCGAGGCGACGCCGAACGGCCCTGGCGTGCGGAAGCGACGTCGGTGAACGTGGATGTCGAAGTGATGAAACGGAGGCATCGCCGTGGAGTTCGAGCCGATCCGTAAACAGGGGGCATCGGGATCACCGCCGAATCTGGCCGACTATGAGGCGGCCAGGCGGGAGTTCTCCTGGGAGCGGGCCCGGGGAGAGTTGTCCGGGCTGCCGGGCGGTCGTGGCCTCAACATCGCCTATGAAGCCGTCGACCGGCATGCGCTGGGCTCGGGCGGAAACGTCGTGGCATTGCGCTGTGTGGGCCAGAACGACCGTGTCACGGAACTGACGTATGAGGATCTTCGTCGGCTGACCAATCGATTCGCGAACGCCTTGTGTGCCCTGGGGCTCGCGTGACACGAGGCCGGGTCCAGGTGGTCGACCGCGGCGAGGGCGAGCTGGCGCTGCGGCCTGGATGGCCGTCGATGTTCCGGGGCTATCTGCACGAGGAGGAGCGGTACGCGAAGGCGTTCGCCGGTGGGTGGTATCTCACCGGCGACGTCGTCAGGGTCGATAAGGACGGCTACTTCTGGTTCGTCGCGCGGGCGGACGATGTGATCAAGTCAGCCGGCCATCTGATCGGCCCGTTCGAAGTCGAGAGCACGCTGATGGAACATCCCGCAGTGGCCGAGGCGGGCGTCATCGGCAAGCCCGATCCGGTGGCGGGCGAGATCGTCAAGGCCTTCGTGGCGCTCAAACCGGGCCATGAGCCGAGCGCAGAGCTGCGACGTGAGCTGATCGCGTTCGGCCGGCGACGGCTCGGCGCCGTGGCGGCCCGGGAGATCACGTTCGACCAGAATCTGCCGCACACGCGTAGCGGCAAGGTGATGCGCCGCCTGCTGAAGGCCCGGGAGCTGGGCCTGCCGGAGGGCGACGTGTCGACGCTTGAGAGATCGTCATGACTCGCGCCAAGAACGCCCTGGCCGAACATCGCCGGGAACTGTTGCGCCAGATGTTGCGCATCCGCCGCTTCGAGGAGAAGTGCGTGGAGCTGTACAGCGCGGCCAAGATCCGCGGTTTCCTCCATCTGTACATCGGCGAGGAAGCCGTGGCGGTCGGCGCGTTGCAGGCGCTCACTCCCGGGGACAAGGTGGTCTCCACCTACCGTGAGCACGGCCACGCGCTGGTCCGCGGTATACCCGCCTCCTCGATCATGGCCGAGATGTACGGCCGAATGAACGGTTGCAGCCACGGCCGGGGCGGATCGATGCACCTGTTCGACACCGAGCGGCGCTTCTACGGAGGCAACGCCATCGTCGGCGGCGGCCTGCCGCTCGCGATCGGCCTGGCCCTGGCCGACCGGATGCGCGGGGAGCAGCGCGTTACGGCGTGCTTCTTCGGCGACGGCGCGGTCGCCGAAGGCGAATTCCACGAATGCCTCAACCTGGCCGCGCTGTGGGAGCTGCCCGTCCTGTTCTGCTGCGAGAACAACCTGTACGCCATGGGCACCGCGCTGGCGATCGAGCACAAGCAGACCGACCTGGCGATGCGGGCCTCGACGTACGAGATGCCTGCCTGGCCCGTCGACGGCATGGACGTCCTCGCCGTCGAGGAGACGGCCTCGCACGCCGCCGAGGCCGTACGCGAAGGAGGCGGCCCCCACTTCCTGGAGCTGCGCACCTACCGGTTCCGCGCCCACTCGATGTACGACCCCGACCGCTATCGGGACAGGGCGGAGATCGAGGAGTGGAAGCGCCGCGACCCGATCGACGCGCTGGTGCGGCGGGAGAAGATCTCCAGCGACGAGATGACCGTGATCGACAAGGAGGTGGCCGGCGAGATCTCCGATGCGATCGAATTCGCCGAGGCGGGAGAGCTGGAGCCGGTCGAGAGCCTGACCCGCTTCGTCTACAGCCCGGGCTCCCCGGGAGGCGGGCCACCGTGAACGAACCGGTGAAGACCACCTACCGGGAGGCCATGCGCGAGGCGCTACGCGAGGCGCTACGGCGGGATGACCGTGTCTTCCTCATGGGCGAGGACGTCGGCCGCTACGGCGGATGTTTCGCGGTGAGCCTCGGCCTGCTCGAGGAGTTCGGCCCGGACCGGATCCGGGACACCCCGCTGTCGGAATCGGCCTTCGTCGGCGCCGGCATCGGCGCGGCCATCGCGGGAATGCGGCCGATCGTCGAGATCATGACGGTCAACTTCAGCCTGCTCGCCCTCGACCAGATCCTTAACAACGCGGCCACGCTGCTGCACATGTCCGGCGGGCAGATCGGGGTGCCGCTGGTGATCCGCATGACCACCGGCGCGGGCCGCCAACTCGCCGCCCAGCATTCCCACAGCCTCGAAGGCTGGTACGCGCACATCCCCGGCCTGCGGATCGTGGCTCCGGCAACGCTCGATGACGCCCGCGGCATGCTGTGGGCCGCGCTGGAGGACCCCGATCCCGTACTGATCTTCGAGCACGGCGGGCTCTACAACACCTCCGGCGAACTGGCGACGGACGCGGGAACCGCCGACATCGCTCGTGCGGCGGTACGCCGTCCCGGTTCACACGTCAGCGTCATCGCCTACGGCGGCACCCTCGGCAAAGCGCTGATGGCAGCCGAGGAGCTGTCCAGTGACGGGATCGAGGCCGAAGTCATCGATCTGCGCACGCTGCGGCCGCTCGACGACGAGACGATCATGGACTCGGTCCGGCGGACACATCGCGTCGTGCTCGTCGACGAGGGCTGGCGTTCGGGCAGCCTGTCGGCGGAGATCACCGCCCGGATCGTCGAACAGGCCTTCTACGACCTGGACTCACCGATCGAGCGCGTCTGCACCGCCGAGGTCCCCATCCCGTACGCCAAGCACCTGGAAGACGCGGCGATCCCCCAGGTCGAGGACGTCCTCGCCGCCGTACGGCGGGCGGTGGGCGACGGTGGCTGAGTTCCGCATGCCCTCTCTCGGCGCCGATATGGACGCGGGCACCGTGTCACAGTGGCTCGTCCGGCCGGGTGACCACGTATCCAAGGGCGATATCATCGCGGTCGTCGAGACCGACAAGTCCACCGTCGAGGTCGAATGCTTCGACACCGGCACGGTCGGAGAGCTTCTCATCGAACCGGGACAACGCGTTCCCGTCGGCACCGTCCTGGCCACCATCAGCACCGAGCAACCCGCCGCGACGCCGGCCGGCGGGCCCGTCGAACGGCCCACCGGCGCCGGCCGCGAACCCCCGCCCGCAGCCCCCGCCCCTCCAGCGGAAACCGAGCCTCCGCACGTCGAGTCACCGCTCGTGCGACGCCTCGCCCACCGGCACAATGTCTCGCTCAGCAGCATCCGGGGCACCGGTCCATCTGGTGTGATCACCCGCGAGGACGTCGAGCGTGCCGCCGCCGGCCCCACACGCATCAAGGCCTCGCCCCTCGCCCGCCGCCTGGCCGCCGAACTCGGCACGGACTTGGCCACCGTACGCGGTACCGGCATCGGCGGCGCCGTACGAGCCGAAGACGTCCGAAGGACGGCCGAACGGCCCGCAGAAGCCGTGCCCGCCGAGATCACTCCAGCGGCACCGGCGGAACCCGCACCAGTCGTCGCCGTGCCGCCGTCCAAGCCGGTCGACGCGGAGGAGCGGCAGGCCGACATGCGCCAGGCGATCGCCCGCGCCATGGCCAGATCCAAACGCGAGATCCCGCACTACTACCTGGGCAACACCATCGACCTGACGTACGCCCTGGAATGGATGCACGAGCACAACCGGCGCCTACCGGTCCGCGAGCGGCTCATCCCATCCGCGCTACTGCTCAAGGCGGCCGCCGTGGCGCTGCGGGAGTTTCCGCGGCTTAACGGTTTCTGGGCCGCCGGGGACTTCGTACCCGGCGACGGCGTACACCTGGGCGTGGCAATCTCGCTGCGTGGCGGCGGGCTGATGGCACCGGCCATTCGGGACGCCGACCAGCTGAGCCTCACCGAACTCATGACGGCCCTGCGCGACCTGGTGAGCCGTACCCGGTCCGGGCGGCTCCGCGGTTCGGAGCTGACCAACGCCACCATCACCGTCACCAACCTGGGCGACCAGGGTGTCGAGTTCGTCCACGGCGTGATCTACCCACCGCAGGTCGCCCTGGTCGGCTTCGGCACCACCGTGAAACGGCCCTGTGCGGTCGACGGACTCATCGGCGTCCGCCCAATGGTCACCGCCACCCTCGCGGCCGACCATCGCGCCACCGACGGATACACCGGCGGTCGCTACCTGCAGACCGTCGCCCGGCTGCTACAGCGACCCGAGGAGTTGCGATGACACCCGACGAAGCGCAGGAAATGATCGAAGAAGCCCTGCAGGAGATCGCCCCGGGGCCCGTGCTCAACGAGCTCAGGCCCGACGATGACCTGCGTGAACGCCTGGAACTCGACTCCTTGGACTTCCTCAACTTCGTCGAAGCCCTCAGCGACCGCGCCGGCCGCCGCATCGACGAGGACGACTACCCAGAACTGGTCACTATCGAGACTGCGGCTAAATTTCTCTGCACCCGCGAGTAGGCGCCGTCGCCGATCCCCCGCCGGGCGAAAGCCCATCTGGCATCCATGCCTGCCGATTTCGGGCTGCGCCTCGGTCAGCAGGTCGGCGCGCGTGAGACCGAAGCCGGGCCCGTTACGGCGGGACCTTCGCCCCTGTCAAAGGTATCGGCCCTTTTCCACTATTGGAGCCAAATCCCTTGACCTTCACGCGGAGACACGACCACCTGTGAGGACAGCGATTGATCGAACGCGGGGCAACAGCGAAAGGACCCTCGACCGGGCTGTCATCGGGCGAAGCCGCCGCGCGGCTGGTGCGGGACGGGCTGAACATTCTGCCGCAACGGCCTCCGGTGCCCTTGTGGCGCCGGGTCGGTGCTCAACTACGCGACCCGCTGATCGTGGTGCTGCTGGTGGCGGCTGCGCTGACCCTCGCCACCGGCGACTGGACCGACATGACCGTGATCGTCCTGGTCATCGCGGTGAACACCACGGTCGGGGTGAGCCAGGAGATTCGCGCCGACCGCGCGATCAGTGCCCTATCCGGCCTGACCGCGTCGTCCGCACGAGTGCTCCGCGACGGGATTCAGCGCCAGATTCCGGCGGCCGAGGTCGTCGTCGGGGACGTGCTGGTGCTGGCCGAAGGCGACATCGTCCCGGCCGACGCGACCGTGACAGAGGCGGCGTCGATGCTGGTGGACGAGTCCGCCGTGACCGGCGAATCGCTACCGGTGGGCAAGACCCCCGTCCTACAGATCGCGGCCTGGGAAAGCGTCCCCGATAACACCTCGGTGTCGGCGGGCACAGCGCTGGTCAAGGGCCGCGGTCGCGCCGTCGTCACCGCGACCGGGAAGGCGAGCACGACCGGGCAGATCGCGGCCATGCTCTCCGAGTGCCCGAGCCTCACGCCGTTGCAGCGGCACCTGATCGGTATCGGCCGCCTGCTCGCGGGCGTCACCGTG
Source organism: Actinoallomurus oryzae (assembly GCF_039541955.1). Lineage (NCBI taxonomy): Bacteria > Bacillati > Actinomycetota > Actinomycetes > Streptosporangiales > Thermomonosporaceae > Actinoallomurus > Actinoallomurus oryzae. The sequence goes on from NZ_BAABHF010000041.1 coordinate 48,323, forward strand.
GCGCTGTGCGCGGTCGTCCTGGCCGACGGGCTCGTCCGGGGCCTGCCCGGGGAACTCATGGTCGTGACCGCGATCAGCCTGGTGGTCGCGGCGGTCCCCGAATCGCTTCCTGCCGTTGTCACGCTCGGACTCGCGCTGGGCGCCCGCCGGATGGCCTCACGCAGTGCCCTGATCCGCCGGCTGCCGGCCGTCGAGACGCTCGGGTCGGTCACCGCGCTCGCCACCGACAAGACCGGCACCCTCACCGAGGGCCGGATGGTCGTACGCCGGATCTGGACACCTGCAGGCGAAGCGGCCGTCACCGGCTCCGGGTACGCGCCCGTCGGCGCGATCCGCCTCGGCGACGAGGAACTCCACGGGCCTGAGCCGTACGGGATGACTGCCCTGCTCACCGCCGCCGCGCTGTGCAACGACGCCCGGCTGGCCCCGCCCGCCACGGCCGGCGGAGAGTGGGCCGCGCTGGGCGATCCGACCGAAGCCGCCCTCCTGGCCGCGGCGGCGAAACTCGATATCGACCGCGGCGAACTCCACGCGCGGTTCCCCCGCTGCGCAGAACGTCCCTTCGACAGCGACCGTAAGCGCATGACCACCGTGCACCGGCTCCCCGACGGCGGCTTCCAGGTGGTGTGCAAGGGCGCTCCTGAAGCGATGCTGAACCCCGCGGTCCTGGCCGACGACCCGGACCTGCTCGCCGGGGCCGCCGACCACGCGGACCGCCTGGCCCAGGCCGCCTACCGCGTACTCGCGGTGGCCCAGACCGAACGACCGACGCCACCGGGCTCCGAGGAAAATCTGGAGAAGGGCCTGCACCTCCTCGGGTTGATCGCGATCCTCGACCCGCCCCGTACGGCTGCGGCCGCCACCATCACCGCCTGCCGCCACGCTGGGATCCGCCCGATCCTCATTACCGGCGACCACCCCGGCACCGCCCGCGCCATCGCCACCGAACTGGGCGTCATGCACGCCGGAGACCTGGTCGTCGACTGTCGCGGCCTCCGGGAGGTAGACCTCACCAGCGCCACCGTGTTCGCCCGTGCCACTCCCGGCCAGAAGCTCGAGATCATCACGGCCCTGCGCGACCACGGTGAGGTGGTCGCGATGACCGGAGACGGCGTCAACGACGGACCGGCACTGCGCCGCTCCGACGTCGGCGTGGCCATGGGCCGGCGTGGTACCGAAGTCGCCCGTCAAGCCGCCGACCTGGTCCTGGCCGACGACCATCTCGGCACCGTGGTCGCGGCCGTGGACGAGGGCCGTCGCGTGTACGCCAACATCCGCCGTTTCCTCATCTACGCGCTGTCCGGCGGGGCCGCCGAGATCGCCGTCATGCTCCTCGGTCCCCTCTTCGGCCTCGCTCTGCCGCTGCTGCCCGCCCAGATCCTGTGGATCAACCTGCTCACCCACGGCCTGCCGGGCGTCGCCCTCGGCGGCGAACCCGCCGAACCCGGCGCCATGGACCGGCCACCCCGACCTCCCGCCCAGAGCATCATGGGCGCCGGCCTGTGGCAGCGAGTCCTCCGGATCGCCGTCGTCCTCACCACCGTCACCCTCGGAGCGGCCGTCTGGGCACACCACACCGGCCGGCCGTGGCAGAGCATGGCGTTCTTCGCCCTCGGCGCCGCCCAGCTCGGGGTCGCTCTCGGCTCCCGATCCCGACCAGGATCCTGGGCCAACCCGTTGTTCCTTGCCGCGGTCGCCTCCGCCCTCGCACTGCAGCTCGCCGGCCTGTACCTTCCGCCGCTGCGTGAACTCCTCGGCACCCAGCCACTCACCGCCGCCGACCTGGCGATCACGCTGGCTCTCTCCGTCCTCGGCTACGCCGCGGTACGCCTCGACCGCCTCGTTCACCCCGGACGGCCCTCACCACCAACAGCCGGGACCCACGCCGTCACCGCGCAGGCGGGCGGACACGCGCCCACAGAGATCTGATCACCGGTGAGTTAGGTTCCACGCTCGGCCTTTTGCCACCGGTGTGCCTGGTGTCACCCAACGAGCCGACGGAATCAGGAACGGGAGAACCAAAGGTCCTCACGGGAATGGGACGAGGGCCCCTGTAGCGGCCCCCCGTCGACTTTCGACCATGGCAACAAGAGGCCATTTCGCCTAGTGACGAGGGCAGTCCTGGACGCCATGGCCGACCGGGTCCGTGGGTTAGCGCCGCGGGCACTTCGTATCCCAGCTGAGGTGAACATGATGCGTCTTGCCGTACGCGCGCTGCTGGGCAGCGCGGCCACGATCGCACTGAGCGCTCCAACCTACGGCGCTCTCGCCACTGCGGCCATCGCCGCTCCCACCGATACCACCACTGCCGCCATGGCATCGGCCCGTCCGCCCGGCCCGCAGACTCGCGCCGACCTCGCGACGGCGATGCGCGGAGAGGCGTTCGCCAATGTCTCCTACCGCCTGTACGCCGAACAGGCCCGGCGGGAGGGACTGTCATCAGTGGCCGACCTGTTCGAACGTGCCGCCAACATCGAGCTGAACGAACACTTCACCAAGGCCGCCGACCTGAGCGGCACCGTCGGTGACAACGCGGCCAACCTGCGATCGGCCATCTCCGGGGAGGCCTATGAGGCCGTGACCATGTATCCCCGCTTCGCCCAGCAGGCCAGGAGCGCCGGCGACGACAACGCCGCCGACCGCTTCTCCGAGATCGCCCACGACGAGGCCAGTCACCGTGACGCGTTCCGCACCGCGCTCGGCGTCGTCCAGACCGGCCGCGGAACCGTTCCCACCGCACCGCAGGTGCATCCGGTCCAGGTCCCGGCCGGGACACCCAAGGTCGGCTCCGAACAGACCAAGACCAACCTCGACACCGCGATGCACGGCGAGGCGACCGCATACGCCAAGTACACCCTGTGGGGTAAGCACGCCAACAAGGAAGGCAACGCCGACGTCGGACGCCTGTTCACGAGGAACGCCGACGTGGAGCGCCAGGAACACTTCGCCGAAGAAGCAGACCTGGCCGGACTCGTCGGCACCACCCACCAGAACCTGACGAAGGCCATCGCCGGTGAACGCTACGAGTCGACCACGATGTATCCCAGGTTCGCCGAACGCGCCAAGGCCGCAGGCGACACCGAAGCCGCGCGCTTCTTCACCCACAACGCCAGCGACGAAGCCGGCCACGCCAAGGACTTCCAGCAAGCCAAGGATGCGATGCGCTGACGGAGGACCATGATCAGGCTCCCGAAGAGCGGAACGGGGGACGAGTGTCCGGCACTGATCACGAGAGCCGCGTTCCACGCACGCCGCGGGCGCACGCGCCAAGCCGGCGAACGTCGATGAGGGCGGCAGCCGCCGACTACGTGTGGGCACTCGTCCGCCTCTCGCTCGGCTGGATCTTTCTGTGGGCCTTCCTCGACAAGCTCTTCGGGCTCGGCCACGAGACCACGAGCAAGCAAGCGTGGATCAACGGAGGCCATCCCACCTACGGGTTCTTGAAGCACGCCGCGAAGGGCCCGCTCAAGGGCTTCTACAACGGCATCGCCGGGACGGCGTGGGCCGACTGGCTGTTCATGCTCGCACTCGCCGGGCTGGGCATCGCGCTGATCCTCGGCATCGGCATGCGGATCGCCGCAGTCGCCGGGACCATCTTGTGCGTCATGATGTGGAGCACGGTGCTCCCGCCCGAGAACAACGTCTTCATGGACTACCGGCTCATCTTCGCGCTGGTGATCATCGGGTTGGCCCTGGTCGAGGCTGGCGACACCCTCGGGCTCGGACGGCCGTGGGGACATACGGCCCTGGTCCGCCACCTTCCGATCCTCAAGTGACCACGCACTTCTGTGGCGACGAGGTCGGGTCCTGGCCGAGACGGGACCTTCGGCACTGTCCGCCCGGGTTCCCAGGCGAAACAGTGGGCGCATGGCTACCGGATACGGCGAAAGGCAATTCCTCATGGCCGAGAACAGCACCGGGAGAACGGTCGTCGCGGGTGTGGACGGTTCGGCTCCGGCCCTGCAGGCGGCACGCTGGGCAGCCGACGAGGCCGTACGCCGGCAGGTACCGCTGCGGCTGATCCAGGTCGTCGACGTCTCGTCAGTCGCCGCCCAGTTCCCGGCGCCCCGTGACTTTTTCACGGAGATGGAGGCGGAAGGCCGGCGGCAACTGGCCGAGACCAAGACCGAGATCCGCCGAGATCACCCCGAACTGGACATCGATACCATCCTGCGGGTCGACAATGTCGTACGGGCGCTGATCGGCATTTCCCACGACGCCGACCTGATGGTCCTGGGCGCGAGAGGGTCGGGTGGTTTCCGCGGCCTCCTCACCGGTTCCACCGCCGTCGCCCTGGTCGCCCACGGTCACTGCCCCGTAGCAGTGATCCGCGGCACGGGCGCCGAAGGAACGCCACCGTCGCATGGACCGGTCGTGGTCGGCGTGGACGGCTCCCCGACCAGTGAGGCGGCGCTCGCGACGGCCTTTGAAGAGGCGGCGACGCGCGGCGCCGACCTGGTGGTGCTGCACACGTGGGTCGAGTACCCCTCCGACATCGCGTACGCCTCCGCTCGCCAGTACTTCATCGACTGGGAGGACATCGAGACGAGGGAGCAGGAAGTGCTCGCGGAACGGCTGGCCGGATGGCAGGAGAAGTACCCCGACGTCACCGTACGGCGCGTTGTCACCGGAGGACGGGCGGCGAAGCGACTGCTCGAACTGGCCGCCGACGCGCAACTGCTGGTGGTGGGAAGCCGGGGCCACGGGGGGTTCACCGGGATGCTGCTGGGCTCGACCAGCCAGGCGCTGATCCATCACACGCCGTGCCCCCTGCTCATCGTCCGGCCGGCCACTACGGAAGGTCAGGTGCCGTGAGCAAACCCGTTGTGGTCGGTGTGGACGGCTCCGCGGCGGCGCTGAATGCCGTGGACTGGGCCGCCGCCGAGGCCGGACGAAGACGGCTGCCGTTGCGGATCGTGCACGTCGCGGTCCGCTGGGAGTACAACGTCGAGGCGCCGGCCGAGTCCGAAATGGAGGCGCCACGGCCGGAGGCCGCAGGGCTACAGGTCCTGCATATCGCCGAAGAACGGGCCCGGACCTTCGCATCCCTGCGGGTCGATTGCCGGCTCGGTATCGGACCCATCCCCCTTACATTGCTCCAGGAAGCCGAAGACGCCGCCCTGTTGGTGCTGGGGCCACACGGGACCGGAGGCTTCACCCGACTGTTGCTCGGCTCGGTGAGCCGCCAGGCGGCCGAACACGCCCCGTGCCCGGTCGTCATCGTGCCGCACGACACCGACACCCGGCCACGGCAAGCCGAGATCGTCGTCGGTGTCGACGGCTCCGCGGGCTCCATCGACGCCCTGGGCTTCGCGTTGGAGGAGGCGTCCTTGCGCGCCGTGGGACTGCGGGCGATTCATGCCTGGGCCCATCCCGCCTACCCACCGGAGATGCGCCCGATCCGCTACGACGCCGCCGCGGTCGAACGGGAAGGCACCCGGCTGCTTTCGGAGTCCCTGGCGGGATGGAGAAGCAAGTATCCCGACATACCAGTACTCGAACAGGTCGTCGAAGGCGCGCCCGCCGATGTCCTGATCGAGGCCTCCGGTGCTGCGGAACTGCTGGTCGTGGGAGCCAGGGGCCGCGGCGGGTTCCCCGGCCTGCGGGTGGGTTCGGTCAGCCACGCCGTACTGCATCGCACGAGAGGGCCCTTGGTGGTCGTACGGCGAGCCACGGACAGCAACCTTCACACCACGGGCGGGATGCGTGTAACTCACGAATCATGACGGACTCTGGCTAAACCCCCACACGCGAGGAGGAGATGAACGTCTCCGAGCACGGGGACCATCGCCTCTGGCCGTGTTCGGCTCTGCCGACCGAGTCTGTGGCCATGGCGTTCGCTGATCGAAGCGATGCCGGGCGGCGTCTGGCTGATCGCCTGCGGCATCTGCGGAGCGAGAACGTGGTCGTGGTGGGCCTTCCGCGGGGAGGGGTGCCGGTCGCGGCCGAGGTGGCTCGGGCGCTCGGCGCACCGCTGGACGTGATCGTGGTCCGCAGACTGCGCCTGCCGTTCCAACCGGAACTCGGGATGGGCGCGATAGGTCAGGACGGCGTACGGATCATCAACGAGGAGATCGTGCGCGTGGCGGCGGTGTCCGCCAATGAACTGGCGGCGGTCGAGGCACGCGAACGCGTCGAGCTGGAACGCCGCGCACGACGTTATCGCGGCGGCCGGGCTCGGTTGCCGCTGTGCGGGCGGACCGTGATCGTGGTGGACGACGGCGTCGCCACCGGCTCGACGGCCCGGGCGGCCTGCCAGGTCGTGCGCGCGCAAGGCGGGGCACGTTTGGTGCTCGCGATACCTGTTGCATCGCCGCACCCCATTGCGATGCTGGAACAGGATGCGGATGAGCTGGTCTGCCTGCAGACACCCGCGACATTCGCCGCGATCGGGCAATGGTACGCCGACTTCGCCCCCGTCTCCGACGGGGCGGTGGCGGACTGCCTGCGGCAGACGACCGAGCGCGTCCCGTCCACGCGCGCAACGGGCGTGGTCCTGCCGACACGCGAGGAGGAGGTCGAGGTGCGCGCCGGACGGGTACGGCTGGCGGGCCGCCTGACCGTGCCCGAGGGTGCTTGCGGGTTCGTCGTGTTGGCCCTTGCCGGCGGCAGCAGCCGGCACAGCCCACGTAACCGCCTCATCGCCACGGCACTGAACCGATCCGGTCTCGGCACGGTGCTGTTGGACCTGCTCAGCGTCCAGGAGGAGGTCGACCGGTCCAATGTGTTCGACATCGAGTTGCTGGCCCGCCGCCTGGCCGGCGCCACCGGCGTAATGCGTGAGAGGCCTAAGATGGGCGGGCTGCCCATCGGCTACCTCGGCACCGAAACCGGTGCCGCCGCCGCACTGTGGGCCGCCGCCGAACCGGACGCAGACGTCCCCGCCGTCGTATCCTGCGGCGGCCGGCCCGACCTGGCCATCCCCCGCCTCACCGGCGTCACCGCACCTGTCCTGCTCATCGTCGGTGATCTCGACCAGGTCGTGCTCACCCTCAACCGCCAGGCCCAGGCCCGGCTGCGCGGCGAGAACCGGCTCGCGGTCGTCCCGGACGCCACACATCTATTCGAAGAGCCAGGGGCCCTTGAGGCGGCCGCCGGGTTCGCACGGGAATGGTTCATCGACCATCTCGCGCCAATGCCCCAACCGGCCAGGGGAACGTGACACTGTCCCAGTCGCCGGTTCACCGCGGTGGGTTCGGACGGCCATAGCCACCACCGCCCGGCGTCTCGATGACGAAGACGTCCCCGGCAGCGACCGGCAGCGAGTCACACCCGCGCATGCCGGTCATGGAGCCGTCAACATGTTCCACCCATTGCCGGCCGACTTCGCCGGGTCCGCCGTCGGCCATGCCGTATGGACGGATACGCCGGTGACTGCTGAGCGTGGTCACGGTCATGGGCCGCAGGAAACGGATCCGGCGCCTGCCGCCGTCTCCACCTCGCCAGCGCCCGGCACCGCCGCTGCCATGGCGGATCTCGAAGCTCTCCAGACGCACGGGGTAGCGCCATTCCAGGACCTCGGGATCGGTGAGCCGGGAGTTGGTCATGTGCGTCTGCACGACGGAGGTGCCATCGAAACCGTCGCCGGCACCGGAGCCGCCGGCCACCGTCTCGTAGTACTGGTGACGGTCGTCGCCGAACGTGACGTTGTTCATCGTTCCGCAGCCCTCGGCCATGACATCGAGCGCGGCGTACAGCGCCCCGGTGACCGCCTGTGAGGTCTCCACGTTGCCCGCGGCCACGGCGGCCGGGTACTCCGGGGAGAGCAACGTACCGGGCGGGATCTTCACATGGATCGGCATGAGACAGCCGGCGTTCAGCGGGATGTCCTCGGCCACCAGGGTCCGGAACACATAGAGCACCGCGGCCATGACGACCGAAGAAGGGGCGTTGAAGTTGTCCGCCGACTGTCGCGAGGTGCCGGCGAAATCGATCTCCGCCGTCCGGGCGACGCGGTCCACGCGGACGGCGACTTTGATGATCGCACCGTTGTCGAGCTCATAGGTGTACGAGCCATCCCGCAATACGGAGATCACCCGGCGCACGGACTCTTCCGCGTTCTCCCGCACGTGACGCATGTAGGCATGGACGACGTCGAGGCCGAAGTACCCGACCATGGCGCACAGTTCCTGGACGCCCTTCTCGTTGGCGGCTATCTGAGCGCGCAAGTCGGCGATGTTGTCGAGCGGGTTGCGGGAGGGATGAGCCCCGGAGCGCAGCAGATCGATCGTCTCGGATTCCCTGAACCGGCCGCCCTCCCCTCGTGCGTCGGCCGCCGCGTTGTCCACGAGAAGCCAGTCGTCGATGAGGACGCCTTCCTGCTCGATCCGGGTACTGAACGCCGGCATCGATCCGGGGGTGATCCCGCCGATCTCGGCGTGGTGACCGCGGGAACCGACGAAAAAGAGAATCTCCCCCGGTCCCGCGAGCGGTCCGCCTTCATCGCCCGCCCGCTCGCCGAAGACCGGGGTGACGACGGTGATGTCGGGAAGGTGGGTGCCGCCGTGGTACGGATCGTTGAGGACATACACGTCGCCGGGTCTCATCCGGCCCGCACGACGCTTGACGACCTCCTTGATGCTCTCGCCCATCGAGCCGAGGTGCACGGGGATGTGCGGCGCATTGGCGATGAGGTTGCCCGCAGGGTCGAACAACGCGCAGGAGAAATCCAGGCGTTCTTTGATGTTGACCGAATGCGCCGTGCTCCGCAGGCGCACGCCCATCTGCTCGGCGATGGACATGAACAGGTTGTTGAAGATCTCCAGCATGACGGGATCGACGTCGGTCCCAACCGCCCGCCGCGCGGGACGGGCCTCGACACGGGTGAGCGCCAAGTTGTCCAGCTCGTCCACCACGGCCAGCCAACCGGCGTCCACGACGGTCGTCGCGTTGGCCTCCGCGATGATCGCCGGTCCCTTGATGGTGTCTCCTGGGCGAAGGTGCTCCCGGTGGCGGAGATCGGCCTCGGACCACGAACCCGCGACATACACCGGGACTCGTGCGGACGCCGTAACGCCGTGCCGCCCGCGCCGTCTCGCCGCCGCGGCCGCCGCCCCATGGGATTCACCTATGACCTCGACCGACGCCGCCTCCACGACGATCGGCCGGTCCGGCATGAGGAAGGAGAAGCGCTGCCGATAGCGTTCCTCGAACTCGTGGACCATCGCGGGTATCGTGCCGGACGATACTACGAGGGCGGTGTCGGTGCCCGCGTACCGTAGGTGCACACGACGCACCGAGCGGATCCGATCGTCCACCACTCCCTCGTTCTGAAGCTCGGCCGTGGCCTCCGCCTCGAGCTTTCCGAGGATCCCGGCCACTTCCGGCAGGACGTCCGCGTCCAGCGCCCGCTCGACCGCCGACTCGCGCATCGCCGTCACGTCGGCCAGCCCCATGCCGTAGGCCGAGAGCACACCGGCGAGCGGGTGGATGAGCACCTGCGTCATGCCGAGCGCGTCGGCGACCGCACAGGCGTGCTGGCCGCCCGCCCCGCCGAACGTCGCGAGCACGTATCGGGTGACGTCATAGCCGCGCTGAACGGAGACCTTTTTGATCGCGTTAGCCATGTTCGCCACCGCGATCTCCAGGAAACCGGCCGCCACCTGCTCGGGCGTACGACCGTCGCCGATCCGCGTCGCCAACGCGGCGAAGCGCTCCCGCACGACCTCGGCGTCGAGCGGCTGATCCCCGGCCGATCCGAAGACGTGCGGAAAATGCTCCGGTTGGATCCTGCCGAGCATGACATTGGCATCGGTGACGGTCAGTGGACCACCCCGGCGGTATGACGCCGGTCCGGGATGGGCCCCGGCGGAATCGGGGCCGACCTGGTAACGGCCGCCGTCGAAGCGGAGTACGGAACCGCCGCCCGCAGCGACCGTGTGGATGCTGAGCATCGGGGCCCATATCCGGACCCCGGCCACCTCGGTCTCGTATCGGCGTTCGAACTCGCCCGCGTAGCGGGAGACGTCGGTGGAGGTCCCGCCCATGTCGAATCCGATGACGCGGCGGTGGCCCGCCGCGGCGGATGTGCGGGCCATTCCGACCACGCCGCCCGCCGGGCCCGACAGGATCGAATCCTTTCCACGAAAAGTACGCGCGTCGGTGAGCCCGCCGCTGGACTGCATGAACATCAACCGCACGCCGGGGAGTTCCTCCGACACCTGCTCGACGTAGCGGTCGAGGATCGGGGACAGGTAGGCGTCCACGACCGTGGTATCGCCGCGCGACACCAGCTTCATCAGCGGGCTGGTCCGGTGCGATTCCGACACCTGGGTGTAGCCGATCCCACGTGCGATCTCGCCGATGAGCGACTCGTGCCGGTGATACCGGTAACCGTGCATACAGACGACGGCGACTGAGCGGAAGCCCGCCTCGTACGCCTCCCGTAGGTCGCAGGTCACCGCGTCGTCATTGAGAGGCACGATCACCTCCCCGTGTGCGCCGACACGCTCACGCACCTCGATCACCCGGGAGTACAGCAGTTCCGGAAGCACGATCCGCCGATCGAACAGGCGCGGACGACTCTGGTACGCGATCCGCAACGCGTCGCGGAAACCCTCACTGATCACCAGCACGGTCGGCTCACCCTTGCGCTCGAGCAACGCGTTCGTGGCCACCGTCGTGCCCAGGCGCACGGACTCGATCAGCCCGGCCCGAACGGGGACATGGGCCGGCGCGCCGAGCACATGCCTGATCCCGGCAACGGCCGGGTCCCGGTACCGATCCGGATCCTCCGAAAGCAGCTTGTGCGTGATGAGGACACCATCGGGCCGCCTGCCCACGACATCGGTGAACGTCCCACCACGATCGATCCAGAACTCCCAGCCCCGAACCATCTCAGCCCCCTCTGGCCCTCTGCCACGTTCGGTGACACCACACGGCACGAACACCACCTTCGACGACGCAGAGGCGGCCGGACAGGGCCGAAGGTCCACACCCGGCGCCGGCGCGCTGTGCGTTCGCTCGTTCGCCGGGCCCTCGGAGGCGGGCGTGGGAGCGGTTGGCCGTCTTCTCGGATTCGGGCGCGCATCATCGGCGGCTGAGTTCACCGACGTGATCGCCCGAGTGACACGGCACCTGGGTGCGATGAGTCGGGTCACAGAGGCTGTCGGTAGCCGAAGAACTCGTGGTCCTGGTTGTAGCCGCCATAGCCGCTACCGATGTCGGAGAAGTCGGCGACGAACTCGACCGCCTTGATCCACTTGACCTGTTTGAAGCCGAGTTCGAGCTCGTTGCGCAGCCGCAGGGGCGCGCCGTGGCCGAACGACAGTGGCCGGTCGTTCATATCGTAGGCGAGCATCGTAAGCCGACCACGCATGTGTTCGACGGGGTGGGCGTCGTAGTAGGTGCCGCCGTCGGCGCCTTCGCCCAGGGAGTAGAACACCACCCATTTCGCGCGGGGATCGGGTTCGACCAGGTCGCAGATGGTCGCCATGGACACGCCGGTCCATTTGGCGACGCCGGACCATCCCTGGATGCAAAAGTGCTGCGTTATCTGGGTATGGGCGGGCAACGCGCGAAGTTCCTCCAGGGACAGGCCGACAGGGTGGGCGACCAGGCCGCCGACGCGCAGCCGGTAGCCGGCGAATCCGCCCGCCTGCAGGATCCTGTACTCGGTGGAGTCAGGGTAGCGGCCGTTGTGCCAGAAATAGGGCGAGATGTCTTTTTCGCCGTATTCGCCGGGACGCAGATCCACATGTTCGAACCAACGCAGGAGACCGCCGATGAGCATGCGCCCGGCGCGCTGAACGACGCGCGGATGGCGCAGTGTGAACGGTGTCGCAACGGCCCATCCGACGATGACCACCCCCATCCAGCCGATGAAGACCCAGAAGCCGAGCCAACTGTTGCCGTCGCGGCCAGGGCCGATGCGATTGAGGTTGGTCAGCAGACCGGTCGAGAAGACCAGGCTCACATGGATCACGATGAACAGCAGGAACCAGCAGAAGACCAGGAAGTGCAGCGACCGCGCGGTCTGGATGCTCGCCACCCGGCTGATCCGCCGAAATCGGGTCGACAGCGCCGGTGACATGCCCAGCCCCGTGACCAACGCCAGAGGCGCGGCGATGAACACCGTGACGAAGTAGGCCAACAGTTGCAATCCGTTGTAGGCCACCCAGCCGTGCTCTTTCGGCCAGTCCAATGACAGGTACTGGATGGCCACCGACGCCGCGTTCGGGAACACCGTCCAGCTGGTGGGGACGAGGCGCTTCCACTGCGGGGTGGCGAACAGCAGCACGTAAAAGACCAAGCCGTTGAGCAGCCACAGCAGATTGACGCCGAGGTGCCACCAGCGGGCCAGACCGATCGAGTGCCGGATCCCCGGGAGCCCGACGTGGCGGGGCAGGCTGATCGAGTCCTGCTTGGCGGTCCACAGCGGTTCGGCGGGGACCGGTTTTTGGAAGCGGAACCATTCGCGTCCGGGGGTGCAGTGCCGACTCCAGTACAGCCTGGGGTGATCGCTCAAAATCTGCAGACCCGACCGCAGGATGAACACCATCAAGAACAGGTTGAAAAAGTGCGACCACCGTGCCCATGCGGGAATGCCCAGATAATCGCCGCGGTCCGCCCTCAAGTCAGTGCCCGGATAGGCGGCGATGAACCGCTGCACCGACGGCATGTTCCGTAGCCCTTTGGCGGCGGCGACACACGCGAGCAGGATCGCGAAGCCCAGCGGAAGCAGCCACAGCAGGTTGAACCATCGGCGGCCGAGGCGTATCCGTGGAGTCACCCCGCCCGCGGTCGGCACTGACCCCGCCCACGTCGCCGGCTCGACGACCTCCTCGCCGCGCGTCAGTCCACTCCGGAAACCGTCCGGACTCCGGTCCGAAGCCCCCGGCGCGGCCGATCGGTCATCGTGGCCTCTCCGAGGCTCATTACCGGCCATGTTCAGCCCCCAGCCGCCGACGGCGCGGGCCGGCCAACGGCGAATCCCCGGGACGCGCTATGTGGTGATCGATCGCCGATCCCTCACGCGGAAGGCCGACCACGCCAGGTTGATCGCCGGATCACTACCGCGGTAAACGCTCGGACATCCTGCGATACTCGCCTTTCAGGCTAGCGGAGAGCTTCGCGGCTGAGCGTCGTGATGCGGTCGGCTACGTCGGTCACGGCCCGTACGACCGGCGGGCTCAGGCCGGTGCCGAAGCCGAAGTCGACGCCGCCGATGAGGTAGATCCGCATCACGACGGGCATCCGGCCGAGAGTCTCGCCAAGCCGTGTCGCGATGCCGAGGCCGAGATCGTGGCTGCTCGTGCCCGGCTCGACCATGCCGACGGCGTCGGGTTTGTGGACGTGGCCGGGTTCGTCCGTGGACGGTACGGCGTCGACCACGACGGCGAGGTCCGCTCCGTCCCACAGGTCGAGGAGGCGGCTCGGCTCTCCGACGGAGACCGCCAGGGTCGCCCCCTCCAGCGACCACGAGGTATCTGAACGGGACACCGCGCATTTCCTCGTTGACGCCGCGTGGGCGCCGTCGGTGCACAACACCCAGCCCTGGTGGTTCGGCACGCGAGGCTCGACGGTGACTCTGCACGCCGATCCCGAGCGCCGGCTGAACGTGGCGGACCCGGACGGCCGGGAGATGCTGATCAGCTGCGCGGCGCCGTGCACGCTTCGCCTGGCGGTCCGCCGCCCCGGCCGCGGCCCGCAGGTACGGATGGCCTCCGACCCGGAGCGGCCCGGGCTGATCGCCGATGTGACGGTGGGGCCGGCCCAGCCGCCCAGCGAGGACAAGAACCGGATGTATGACCAGATCCGGCGCCGCCGCACCCATCGCGGCGGCTTCCGGCCCGAGGGCCTGCCGGCCGGGTTGTTGCAGGCGCTGCGTACCTGTGCCCTCGACGAGAACGCCGCCCTCCGCGTCGTCGCGGATCCACGAGCACTGATCGCGCTCGGTGCCCTGACCGAGGTCGCCGAGCAGATGCTGCGCCAGAACCCGGACTACTGCCTCGAAATGGCGCGCTGGGCGCCGCGCCCGGGCAGCCGCCGGCGAGGCGGCGTACACGACGACGCCTACCTGCGCGATCCTGGACGTACGGATCCCCACTTCGCGCAGCGCGACTTCGCACGCGGCCACGGCTGGGGCCTCACCGACGACGAACGGCACGGCGCGACGGGCGTGGTGGCTCTCCTGACCACGAAGGCCGACGAGCGCGCCGCGTGGCTCCAGGCCGGACAGGCGTTGCCCGGAACGACGTCCGCGCCCCGTAAGGGAGATCAGGGGTGAGTGTGGTCGGTTTCCCAGGCCCAGGCGGCGATGCCGACGCGGTTGGCGACGCCGAGCTTCGCCTGGATGTTGGCGACGTGGGTTTTGACGGTGCCGATCGAGATGAACAACTCGGCCGCGATGTCCGCGTTGGAGCGGGCCGCCGCGAGCCGGGCAGGTGGGGCGGCGCTCAAAGGGGCGGGGCGCAACGTTATAGCCCGTCCCCGCCCTATCTCCAGGACGCGGTGGCCCGGCTGCACATCGAGTTGCTCAAGCATCTGCGCGACGATTCCCGGCGCGGAAGCCATGCCGCGAGGTCGGCCGTCCGCCCCGGGTGGGTGATGACGCCGTCGTGAGCATAGGCCTTCTCGACCGCGACGTCGGGTACGAACAGATGTCCTGAGACTCCTACCCCCGGACCCGTAGTGATGATCTGGGAATCCTCGGTCGTCACGGTGCGGCCACCGGGTCCAGACGGCCGGTCGTTCCGGCTTGCTTGACGAGACGACCCCAGCGTTCCCGGCGCCCGAAGTGTCCGGCGATCGTTTTACCGGAGGGAAGTTCTCCAGCCGGCGTACGGTTGGCGATCGCCCATCGCCATGCGCTGTGTTGCAGCTCAGATGCCGGACGTCGCGGTCGTCGGCCGCGGTCCGCTTTCCCCGGATCACGCGGATGGACATCGTCTATGTCCCGTATGAACTCTTCGGTGCTGTCCGTCTGAGCGTCGTATGAGGCTGTGGCCAGATCGGCGGGTGCCGTATGAGCATCGAATGAAGGAGCCTCCTCGCTCGTCAGCCTCGTATGAGGCACGTATGACCCGACCTCGTTCGCCGCGGGGCTCGTATCAGGCACCTGCGCACGTGGCGTCTTCCGGGCAGCAGCGTGCCTGACCTGGCGCATCAAGAGCTCGTACGAGCCGATCAGAGCACAGCTTGGCCAGGCGGCGATCAGCCGGCCAACCGCCGAAGGCTCCGCGACGGCCACGTTCGCCGCCAGGCTCGCCGCGCTCCCGATGACCAGCAAGCTCCAAGGCAGCAGCCCGCTACGCTGCCCATTCCGGGAGTCGGCCAGCCACGTCATCGACGAGGCCGCGATCATCCCGTCCACCGAAACAGGCAACAGGGTCGACGTCCATGACGTCTCCCCATACCGCCGGACCAAGATAAACATGTGCTTATACGACAACACCGCCGCGATCCCAGCCAACACCACCACACTGAGAGTCGTCGTCCACCGAATAGACCGATCCGCCCAGCCGGACTGAGGATTCGCCATGATCCCTCACGCCCCCGGACCGTCGACCAGCGAGGCGACATCGAGAGGGACATACCCGAGAGGGATGACGATGGTGGGAAATTGGTTTGACTCCGGCCTCGGACTTGAACCCCCATCACACTCAGAGCGGCCGACCCCCGGTTGATGAACCTGCGGCACTATCACGTGCCCGCAGTCTGGGCGCCGATTGGGCGACGCCGACTTCCCGGAGCCTCGCTGAACGTGGTTCACCTGCGCTCAACCGACACCGCCGACCTGCGCTTTCACGTATAGCCGCCGGTGCCCGCGTGTTCGAGCTACTTTTTTGACACGGTAGAGGTCACTGGTTCAATCCCAGCATCGCCCAACCACATGAAAGTGCAGGTCAGAGGCCATCCCCCATCTCTGGAGGGCAGAGCCTCAGTCGTCTATGGGCGATATTTGGGCGTTGATCTTGGCGCCATGGTTCACCGCCGCTGCGCCGCTCGAAAAATAGGGTTCGGATCGTGAACCTGCAGATTCAGGAAGCCCGGTGATATTGGTTGATCAAGTCATCCAGGACCGGTCGCCGCCGGATGGAGCGGAGGTCAGCCAGGCCGGTGATCGGCCGCGTGACAGTCGTCTCGACTGCGGGCGGTCGCTGACCGCGGGACTGATATGGACGATGATCGTTATAGTGCTCGGCGTATTCGGACGGATTTAGGACAGACGCCTCGCGTTGAAGGTAAGCGTACGGTCGAGCACTTCGCGGCGGAGGGTTCCGACGACCCGCTCGCAGATCCGTTCCCCCGTGGCGCTTGGGGCGGGGTCCTGATGATCCGCAGACCGTCGGCTCGGAAGAGCTCATCGAAGGCCGTAGCGAACTTGGTGTCCCGGTCACGGACCAAGAACCGCAGCGCCTCAACTCGGGCATCCAGTTCCATGGCCATGTTCCGGGCCTGCTGAGCCACCCATGTCCCGGTCGGGTGCCCTACTCGATGCATACCAGCTCGGACAGGCGCTTCAACGTGATGGTATGCGCCGTGAAGAAGTCACACCCGATGATTTTGCAGGCCTGGTCGGTCGTCAGGTCGGCCCGGACCTGCGCGGTGCTGGATCGATCCCGGCTCCGTTGAGAATCTGCCATACCGTCGAGGGGGCCGACGTGGTGGCCGAGGCCAGCCAACGCCCCGTGGATCTTCCGGTGCCCCCATTCGGGGTTCTCCGGGCCCATCTGAAGGATCCTTTCTTGACCGCGGTAGCCGTCGGCGGCCGTCCCGATCGGCGCCGGTCGGTGTACATCCATTTGCGGGCGACCCGGCGGCGGTGCCAGCGCAGGATCGCCGCGGGAGTCACCGCAAACACCGCCCATCCGGGGGAAGATCCCACGTTCCTGCGCTCATGCCGTGTGCGGCGCCTGTGGCGGAGGTGCACGCACCTCCGCCGTGGCGGCGAGCCGGACCGCGGAGGCGGGCACCATGCCCAGCTGGACCAGCTGACGGGACAGCAGCGCATCCAGCGTCCAGTCACTGCATATCCGCAGCCGGTTACTCGGGACGGCCGCCAGATGATAGCCACGGGTGACGACCTTCGCCGGTATTCCGGACAGTGGCAGTCCCAGTACTTGGGCGGCGGCTTGGACCCCGCCCAGATCCACGACGAAGCCCAGATCCTGGTGCTCATAGGACCGACGCCGGCCGTGGCCGTACGTGGCGGCGATGTTGTGAGCGGCAGTGATGCCTTGGCGCTGAGCATGCTGGGCGGTCATCGCGGTGATCTGGCCAGGGCGGGTCAGGTCGGGCACGGCCGCTGCGTCGCCGCAGGCCCAGATCTCCGGATGGCCCGGCACATTGAGATAGGCGTCGACCACCAGCCGGCCCTTGATCGTCGGCAGGCCCAATGCCTCAATCAGCGGATCGGGACGGACGCCCACGCACCAGATCAGCGTACGCGTGGGCACGAATTCCCCGCCCGACAGCCGCACTCCTTCGTGTGACGCTTCGACCACGGTCGTGTGGGGGCGGATCTCCATCCCCCGGCGACTCAAGACCTTGTGTGCCGTCTTCGACAGCCGTTGGTCGAGCTCCGGCAGTGGACGGGCGGCGATGTCGACCAATAGCCACCGGATCGGCTGGCCCGCCAGGCCCGGGCAGCGCCTCGCGGCCTCATTTGTGAGCAGCTGGCCGTTCGCGGCGACCTCCGTCCCGGTGTAGCCGGCGCCCACCACCACGAAGGTGCAGCGGGCCGTACGTTCGGCGGGGTCATCGGTCGCCTCGGCGAGTTCGATGTCGCGCAGGAGCGCGTCGCGCAGGTAGACCGCCTCTGCCATGCTCCTGAATCCGTAGGCGTACTCGGCGATTCCGGGGATGGGGAGCAGCTTGTTGACGCTGCCCACGGCAAGGACCAAGCGGTCGTAGCCGAGCGATTGGTACGCACCGTTGGGGGCCAGGTAGGTCAGCTGGTGAGCCGCGATGTCGACGGCCTCCACCGTGCCCAGCAGGGGCCGGACGCTCGGGCATGTTCCGACCAGCGGGACTGCGACCCGACGGGGCTCCAGGATCCCTGCCGTGACCTCGGGGAGCAGCGGAAGGTACAGGAAATGGTCGGTGGGGTTGATCAGAATCACCTCGACCGCATGCCCGGCCAGGCGAGCCAGCGTCCGCGCGGCGTGATAGCCGGCGAAGCCAGCGCCGACGATCACGACACGTTCGTGGCCACGGCGCGCCGACACGGTCATCGCCCCTTCAGTGCGTTCATGGGCCCTCCTACACGGTGAAGGGATAGGTCTCCGGTGCCTCACCGCGCTCCCATCGGGTGGTCCGCTCGAGGGGTTCGACCGCTCGCGTCTCGTCGATGTGGATCACGGCGTCGAACTGGTCGGCCACGCGTGCCCGGAAGTAGTGACTCTCTCGTTCGCTCTGCGGCCGATAGATCACTCCGATGGCCCGCTCCAGCCTGGCGGTACGCAGCACCTCACCCGCCGGCGGTGCCAGGTCGAACCAAATGAGGAACTCCGTGACGCCCATCTGGTGGAACATCTCTTCAACGCTGTTCGGCAGGGCCGGACGTACGACCTTGCGATCGGCAGGAGCATCCCAATCGTCGGCGGCGGTGACCGTGCCGGAGTAGGTGGTGAAGCCGATCAGGCGGCACTGGCCGGGATGTTGTTCACGCACCAGCTGCCCGACGTTCAGCTCCCCGCGGGAACCCGTCTCGGTGGCGCGCGCGTCGCCGAGATGGGAATTGTGCGCCCACACCACAATCTTCGCCGGTTCGCCCCGCACCCGTCCCAGATGGCCGAGCAGAGCTTCGAGCGTCTCCACCATGTGCCGGTCTCGCAGGTTCCAGGTGGAGACCCGCCCGCGGAACATCTCCCGGTAGTACTTCTCGGCGGCCTGTACAGTGACCGCGTTGCGCTCCGCGTAGAAGGCCTCATCCTCGGCGAGCAGCCCATCCCGTTTCGCATACTCCGGCGCGCGCCGTTGCATCTCGACCAGTTGAGCGACCACCTCGTGTTCGCACGTCTCCCCGGCGCCGAAGGCGGCCGCGAATCCATACGACTGGCCATCATCGCCGCTGGCGTGGTCGAAACAGGCGTAACGGTCCCTGGCGCGTTGCGCGGCATCGGGGTCCACGCGCTCGAGAAAGGCGATCACCTCGTGCATGGACCGGCGCAGGCTGTACAGGTCCAGCCCGTAGAAGCCCGCCTTGCGCTTCTCGTCGCCGACGCGGTCGTTGTGTTCGCGCAACCAGCCGACGAAATCCAGCACGGCCGTGTTCCGCCACATCCAGGTCGGGAAGCGCTCAAAGCCGCTCAGCGCCTCCTCGGCGGTCACGTCCTCGCTCCGATGGCGTACGAAGCGGTTCACCCGGTAGGCGTCCGGCCAATCCGCCTCCACCGCGACACCGCAAAAACCCCTCTCCTCGATGAGACGGCGAGTCATCTCCGCACGTGCTGCGTAGAAGTCGTGAGTACCGTGCGAGGCCTCACCGATCAGCACCAGGCGCGCGTCTCCGACCAGCCCGAACAGGGTCTGCTCCGGCGGAACGCCGTCCTCGACACGCGCGGCCGACATCCCTATGACCGCTAGGTCCGACGGCGGACCGGCCTTGGCCGCGCCTGCGCTCGCTCTCGCCGCCGCGCGCAGTAGATCACGCACCTCTTCGTCCGTGGTCTGGGTGAAATCCCAGTACGACCGGCCGACGGCGAAGAACGGCGATGGTGTCGTGGCACAGACCACCTCGTCCACCTCGAGCCTGAGCTCCTCACATGTGGAGCTGGGCGCGGCCGGCACCGCCACCACGATCCGGGCCGGCTCCAGCCGCCGCAGCGCCACAATGGCGGCGCGCATGCTCGACCCGGTCGCAAGACCGTCATCGACCAAGATGACGATCCGGCCGGACAGCTCGGGCATCGGCCGACCTTGCCGGTACCCCTGTTCCCGGCGCATCAGCTCGCGGCTCTCTCGCTCGGCCACCTCCCGGATGACATCGGGGGCGATCCCGAAGCCGATGACGACATCTTCATTGAGAACGATCACCCCACCACTGGCGATCGCGCCCATGGCGAGCTCCTCGTGCCCAGGGACACCGAGCTTGCGTACCAGGAAGACATCCAGCGGGGCGTCCAGGCAGGTCGCCACCTCATAGGCCACCGGGACTCCGCCGCGTGGCAGGCCAAGTACAACGACGTCGTCGCGGCCGCGGTAATCCTCCAGCAGGCCGGCCAACGCACGGCCCGCATCCCGGCGATCGCGGAAGATACGTTCGGGCATCGCAGTCACCGCCGACTCGGCTCGACAACTCCCAAGATCCGGGAACACCGCCGGCAGCCACGTCGCCAGTGGACCCGCGACCTGCTGTTTTTTCAGCCTACGTGTTGCCCGGTGTCGTCTCGTCCCCGGGCCCCGGTCGATTCGACCTGGCGTGTTCGCAGCCACGCTCGCTCCGCGGGCCCGTGCCGAAACGCGGTCGCGTCTTCGCAGTCCAGCGACGCCTGATGGCCGATCCGGTCACACCAGCTCATCGAGCATGCTGCCGGTGGACCATGTACGTCTGCAACACCTGCATCTACAGCTGGCGCTCGACCGAGCCCCGCTCCGCCACGGACCCGCTGGCCTACCCCGCGGAGTTCAAGATCGACCCCGTGGACATCCCGTCCATCCCCGCGATCCCGGCCGTGCCCCCGCGACGCCGCTGACCGCGCCCACCCCGGTGAGGGGACCCCTCATAAGCACGCGCGTCCCCTACACGAAAGGCCGATCAGCATGGCTGACACGCTCGGCGACCGGCTCCCGGACGAACTCGTCCACGCCCTGGACGACGAAGCGCTCACCGACGAGGACCAGACCGGCTTCCTGCTGGTCACCACCGACGAGAACGGAGCGCCGCGGATCTGCATTGTCAGTGCCGGCGAGTTGCTCCTATGCGACGAGCGGACCCTGCGGGTCGCGTTGTGGCACGGCACGCGCACCGCGCACAACCTCGGCCGCAGCGGTACCGCACTCCTGGCCGCCATCTCCCCCCGGGCCCGTAATCTACGTCCGGGCAGAACCCGCGCCGCTGGCGGCCCCGGAGACGGCGAACCTGGAGTGCTTCGAACTGACCGTGAAGAGCGTCGAGGCGGACGTCCACGCAGGAATGCCCGTTACCACCGGCATCACGTTCCGCGCCGATCAGCCCGACCACGCCACCGCGGTCGCGGCCTGGCGCCGGCAACGTGCGTTGCTCGCGAGCGCCGAGGTATCTCCGACCTGATCTCAGACGTCCGGCGCGGCACGCGCGACCACGCTCTGCCTCTGGCTGACGTCCTGAGCACGCACCAGCACGAGGTCCATACCGGCCTTCGCGCCTGCCGGGCACCCGGCGACTCCTTAGGTTCAGGCTCTCTCATCTCTTTGGCGTGGGTGAACGCGGGACCGGAGAATCACCCGGGCCCGGCCAAATAGCATGGAAGGACCTGCAAGGTCAAGCCACATCTCCTGCCGCGATAGGGAGGATTGCATGACCACATGGATGCCACAAGCGCCAGCGCCGGAACGCGTTCCGGCCGGGGCGTCGGCGGAGGGAGACGGCATCGTCATCGGCGCCGGCCCGGTCACCATCGACACCTACATCGACTTCCTGTGCCCGTTCTGCAAGCAGTTCGAAGAGACGGCCGGACCGACGCTCGACCGCCTGGTTGCCGAGGGGTTGACCACCATCGTCTTCCACCCGATGACGTTTCTGGATCGCCTGTCGACCGGCCACTACTCGTCCCGTGCGTCGTCCTCCTCAGGCTGCGCGGCAGACGGCGGCCGGTTCAGGGAGTACAGCCGCGCGCTGTTCGCCGGTCAACCGCCGGAGGGCGGACCGGGCCTCACTGACGAGACGCTGGTCGAGATCGGCCGCTCAGTCGGGCTGGGCGAACCCTCGTTCGCGCGATGCGTGCTCGGCCGGGCGTACCTGGCCTGGTCCGCTTACGTGACCTTCATGGCCGGCCGACGCGGGGTCGGCGCGACACCCACGGTCACTGTCGACGGGATGTCCGTGCCGGCCAACCCACGGGCGATTCTGACAGCCGTGGCGACCGTTGCCGGCTGACGTCACCGGTCAGTCGGTGTGAGGAGCTGCAGCGTTTTTGGAGGCTGATCGCCGAGGGACTGTCGAGCGAGGATGCCGCCTCGCGTGCGGCATGTCGATGCCGCTGGGCCCGCAGTGGTTTCGTGGGGGTGGCGGGATGCCGCCGATCAGGTACCAGCCTTTTTGCTCTTACGAGCGCCAATCCGACCGGCTCGATCCCGGCCGTGATGCGGCCCGCGACTGCCGTGCCGGGCCTTTGCCCTTGAACAACCTTCCCCGCAAGGGTGAGATCCGCCGAGCGGTGCCCAGTCCCCCGGTTCTCCGCCTTCTTATTCCTCGCGAGCTGCCGTCGACTCGACCGCAGCCACCCACGCGTCGCGCGGTCAACGTCCGCCGGGCCGGCAGGCCACCGTCGCGCGGCTGAGTTCCCTGAGTCGCTCGGCGTCAGCGATCAGCCAGTACACCATGTCGCGAATGCCTGCAATACCCGCAGGCTCCACGAAAGTTGCACCGGGGACGATGTGGCCGAGGACGCCGGCCCGGCTACGGCCGGGTGGCTCCGGTGGGCGTTGATCGCGGATGCCGACTTCGGCCTGCGGCGTTGCCAAACCCGGATCGGGAAAGGCGAGGACCTCGTCGGCGCCCTGGTCAAGATGGTCGGCGACTTTACGCGCGGCCGTAGCGATGGGACCGACCGGGACGGCGGCGAAGGACGCCGGCGACGTCAGGCGATCTCGTAGCCGCCGCGCGGCTCTACCCGTCTCACCGATGCGCGAGATCTGTTCGTCGGGTGACCCAGCCTTCCGTCTGAGCCTGGTGCCGGCCGCTTCGAGCGTGGCGGCGGCCGACGCCGCCTTCCGGTCCGCGCCGCGGATCCGGGCTTCGCGGCTCCTGGACGGTTCGGCGACCGCACGCGCGAGCGCGGCATGGGTATGTAGCAGCCGAGCCAGCCGCTCGGCTATCCGGCGCTGGATCCCGGCCGGAAACAACATCTGCGCGAAGAGCAGCGCGAGCAGGGCGCCCGCGAGACTGAGTACGATGCGCAGGATCCCGGCCCGCCAGTTCAGCGGCGCGGTGAAGTCGATGAGGAGCATGGTCATCGGCGTGCCGAACATGATCCAATAGCCCGTGTTCACCGGTTTGAGCGTGAACCCGAGCGCGCCGCTGATGAAGATCAAGGCGAGGAGGGTGATCCGCCCAGGCATGAGTGCCAGGGCAACGGCGGCGGCTGTGGCGCCGACTGTGGTGCCGACGGCCTGCTGCAGGACCATCCGTACCGTGCCGGTGTACGAGTCGCGCAGGCTGAACAGTACGGTGAGGATCAGCCAGTGCGGGTGAGACAGGTGCAGTCCGATAGCCAGGATCATGGTCAGTGCCAGCGCCGTACCCAGGCGTGCGGCGTGCCGGAACCGGGGCGACCGGGTCCTGACCGCTTCGACGCACCGGCCCCACCAGGCCCGGATCCCGGGCAGTCGTCGCCCGGCGATGCGCCGCTCTTGCGCTAGGACCCGGCACACCGTGTCGGCCGACGCATTCATCCGGCCGATGATCCGGTCAGCGTGAAGGCGCAGCGCGATGGTGGGCAGGCCGGCCCTCCCGGTGACACCCCGGCTGTCGTGTTCGCCCGACCGGCCCATCGGAACCGAGCCCGCCGCCACAGTGTCGGGCGGCACGTCGTCCGTATCCGTCTCGATCGCCATGCCGAGCGTGCGCAGCCGGACGGCGACGGTGGTGAGGGCCGCCCCGAATTCGGCCTGCCACTCCGTTGGATACGGCCGACTTTCCAGGCGCAGCGCACCCAAGACGGCTGCCTCGTCCATCACCTGGTGGATCGCCGCAATAATCCGAGCCGGTCGGCGCTGTTCCTCGAAGCCGCCCGAGCGGTAAAGGCCGTAGGCGACCCGAGCGGAGTGAAGGTCCGAATACGCCGTTGCGCGCCGACGAGGCCATTCGCCCGGGTCCAGGTCAGGGCCCGCCAGATCGTCGAGTGTGTCGGCGACCGAACATGCGGCGGCGGCGATACCAGCGCGCAGCGGCCGAAGCCTCTGTGCGACCCACGGCGCCAGCAGCAGCACACAGATCCACACACCGCCCAGCGTCTCCAGCAATCCGTTGTACAGCGCTGGGCTGGTCGTCGGTCGCAGCGCCGCCACCAGCGTGCACAGCGCCGCCATCGGTCCCAGCTCGGGAATGGCCGCGCCTAGCGCTGCGACCGCGGATGTGACCACAACCATCAGCCAGTCATGGCTGCTGACCAGGCCCCCGAGCCAGGAGAAGAGTGTCACGACGGCCACCCTGATGATCATCGAGCGGGCACGGGCGCCCTGGCGCCCCTGCGGGCCGATGACCCCGACGTAAAAGGCCCCCAGAGCGACGAGCTGGCTCTCGACGACACGCCCGGTGATCAGGCCCACCACCAGCGGGACACACACACCGGCCGCGGTCGCCAGCCCGTAGACCGGCGCCGCGCAGCCCTCGAACGTGGCGAACGCCCGGCGCAGCCACAACAGCGATGACACGGCCTGCTCCCTGGCAACGTGGCGGCGGTCTCCGCCCCTTACCCCACCTTGTTCACGCCTACCCACCACGATGCCCGGCGCTGCGGTCGGCTGAGGTGCTTGGTCCGCGTGGCCGCGGGCGGGGCCGGGCGATGTAGCGGCCATTAGGCCAGCGCGCCACGCCGCCGACCACGACCCACACCGGCGCGGAGACCATGAGCTTCTTCGGCGGCCTGGAGCTGCTCGACCAGGCCTGGTCTCCTGTTCGCACTGGCGGCCGGAGTTCGCCGATATCGACGGACCGGCACCTCACGTCCCCAGTACGGCACGGTCGGCCGCAAGCCCTGAAGGCTCGAGTTACCGCCTGGGCGAGGGGCACAGCCCCTCCCGCTTCCTACACGACGTGGCGGGTGATTACGGTGGGTGTATGAGGGTATCGGTGGGACTGGTCGGCGCGGGCCGCTCGGCGGCCGAGTTGTACGCGCCCTCGCTGGCATCCGCCCCCGCGATCCGGTTCGCGGGCATCTGGTCGAGGTCGCCGGAAGCCGCACGGGGCCTCGCCGCGCGATGTTCGGTTCCCTCCTTCGGCAACTTCGCCGAAATGCTCGACCATTGCGACGCAGTCGCGTTCGCCGTGCCGCCTGCCGCGCAGCCGTTCCTCGCCGCCGCGGCGGCGGGACGGCATGTGGCCCTCCTGCTGAGCAGGCCGATCGCCAACGACCTGGCCGGGGCGGAGGAGTTGGCCGAGGCCGTCGCCGACGACGTGGTCTGCCAGGTGGCGTTGACGTGGCGCTACGCACCCGCCGTTCGAAGCTACCTTGACACCCAGGTCAGGCGGGCGCGGCCCATCGGCGGCACCGCCCGCCTGATCTCCGCGGCGCTGGCCTCGGACGCGCCGGCGTGGCGGGCCGAGCGGGGCGTGCTCATGGACGTGGGGGCGGACGTGGTAGACCTTCTCGACGCCGCCCTCGGCCACACGGCGCTCATCCGCGCGCACGGCGATCCGCACGGCTGGGTGGGCCTGCTGCTGGAACACGAGGGCGGCCGGTACAGCGAGGCCTCACTGCTGGCCACCGCGCCGGCCGACCAACCCGCCCGCGCGGAGATCGAGATCTTCGGGCGGGGCGGCTCCGCCATGATCGACTGCAGCGACGTGACTGAGCGCGAGGCTGTCGGGACGATGGTCGAGGAGTTCGCGGATGCGGTCGAGCACCGCAGGCCGCACCCATTGGACGTGCGACACGGCCTCCACCTTCAGCGGCTGCTCGACGCCGCGGAGACCGATCTGCTCGCCGGCCACTGATCCGGAGGGCGCGCCGGTCCACATCAGCCACCGCATCGAGACCGATCCCGCTACACATCGACGCTGGCCACGGATCGCCGATAAGTTCATCGAGGAGTTCGCGGCCGCTCTTGGCGGGCTGGCCGGGGGACCGATGGACGCACGCACCGCCCTGCCGCCGCTGGCCTCCAGGACCGGCCCGGACGCTATGCGGGCCTGGTGGCCGAGGCGCTCCAGCATGGCGCCCGGCTGTCCAAGGTCGGCGAGCCGACGCCGGCCACCGGAGCGTTCGCGCGACCGGCGATCCTCACCGGAGTGACGAGCGCCAGGAACTGTTCGACCCGGTCGTCCTAGTCGACGCACCGCCGCGAGCGACCCCCGCGGCCTGCTCCTTATCGACTTCACGGGGTGGGTGAACCGGACGGCCGGGCTGTCCGCGATCTCCCTCACTCTGCCCGGTGCCCGTTGCAATGCAAGGGCCGCCGACGCCGAACGATGCCGGGACGCCCGCTGGGGACGCGGCCGCCGCGCGAACTGCCTTTTCCGCGGTCACGGCGCCATACCCGGACCGCGCGTCGCCGAGGCTCGAGCGCCCCCTCTCCGGGGAAGGACCGCGACCATGAGCCCCGTGTCCCTGTTCGTCGTCGGTCTTGCCATCGCGGTGGTGGTGCTGCTCTCGCGCGCGCTGTCCGCCCGAGCGGGGATCCCCGAGGCCATCCTGCTGGTGCTCCTCGGCGCTGCGGCCGGCTTCCTGCCCGGCATGCCCGAGACCCGGCTCCCGGCGCAGCTCGTGCTGCTCGGTTTCCTGCCACCGCTCGTCTACCACGCGGCGTTCTTCACCGCGCCGAGGGAGGCGAAGGCGGACGCGGTACCGATCATCACGCTCGCCGTCGGGCTGACGCTGGTGACCACCGTCGCCGCCGGGTCCGCGGCGTGGTGGACCATGCCCGCGATGGGCTGGGCGGCGGCCATCGCCCTCGGCGCCGCCATCGCTCCGACCGACCCGGTCGCGGCGACCTCGATCATGAAACGGCTGGCCACGCCGATCCGGATCGTGACCATCGTCGAGGGCGAGAGCCTCATCAACGACGGCGTCGCGCTGACCGCGTTCGGGCTCGCCGTCGAAGCGCTACGGGGGCCGTTCTCCTTCGGCCACGGCGCCACCAGACTGGCCGAGGTGGTCGTCGGCGGCATCGCGTACGGCCTCGTCGTGGGCCTCGTCAGCGCCCGTATCCGCCGCCGGATCCGCGACGCCGGCAGCCAGATCATCGTGTCATTACTGACGCCATACCTCGCGTTCGTCCCGGCCGATCGACTCGGCCTGTCCGGGGTCCTCGCCACCGTTACCGCGGGGTTCTATCTCGGCACCCGCGGCGAGGGCATGCTGCAGCCGGCGTCCCGGCTGCCCGGACAGGTGTTCTGGCGAGTGCTGGTGTTCATGCTGGAGTCGGCCCTGTTCGTACTGCTGGGTCTGCAGACCCGTGCGCTGTTCCGTGAGCGGGCCGGCCTGCCCTGGTCACGGACGGTCATCGGCACGATGGTGGTCGCGGCCGTCGTCGTGGTCCTGCGGCTGGCGTGGACGCTGCTCGTGTTCCCGCTCTCGCGGTACCTGCCGGGGCGGCACTTCACCTTCGACCACCTGCCGTGGCGCGACCGGCTCGTCATCGGGTGGAGCGGCATGCGCGGCGCCACCACTCTGGCGATCGTGCTGTCCCTGCCGACAACCGTGCGCGATCTACCGCCGGAGATCCGTAGCGAGCAGATCTCCGTGGCTGCCGCGATCGTGTTCATCACCCTGATCGGGCAGTCCATGACGTTGCCTGCTCTGCTGCGCCGGCTCGGCCTCGCCGAGTCGGATCGCGTCCGGATCCAGACGCTCGATGCCCGCCGGGAGATGCTGGAGACCGCGCTGGCTCGACTCGACGAGCTCGTCGAAGGCGGTGTGGTGGACGAGCGCACCGCCCGGGCCTACCGCCAGATCTATGAGGACCGGATCGACCGGATCCGGGCCGAACTCGACGAGGAGGTGGAGGAGGTCACCGATGCCGTCGGCCTGCGCCGCGAGCTGGTGCGGACTCAACGCGAGAGACTCCGGCGGCTGTACCACAAGGGCAGGATCAGCGCGGAGGTCATGCGGGCCGTGGACCGCTGGCTCGACCTCGACGATCCCGACGTCCGCGACGTCGAATGACCCGTGGAGCGCGCCCGGCCCGCCGACCGCGACCACCCCGCCGCGACCAGGCCGTCCCCGGCACCGGACCAGATCCCCTATGTCCGGCTCACCACGGCCGACAGGTGGGGAGCGGCCGCGCGGCGCTGTTCGTCGGTGGTGGTGACGCGGAGGCGGGGCTCGTCGCTGTCCAGCCGCGCGGGCGAGCTGTCGCGACGTCCCTCGGGGATCACGGCGACCCCCATGGCGCCACAGTTCGGGCAGGTGACCTCGCCCCCGGTGGGCGGTGGCACCGGCACGCCGTCCAGCCGGTAGAACGCGAATATCGCACCGACGTCATCGCTCACGTACTGCACGTCGTAGTCGGCGGTCCAGGTACGGCCGCAGCGCCCGCATACGAACCTGTAGCGCTCGACCGCGACGTCGACCAGCATGGTCATCGCACCTCCGAGTTCATCTCAGATCATGCTCAGGGGGCCGCGGACGACGACATTCTGCGGCCACCCCTGGAGGGCCTCTCGGTAGACGTCATCCGGTTCGAGGCGCCGCAGTTCCTCGGCGATCAGTTCGGCCTCGCGGCGCCGGTACAGTGCCACCTGCCGGTCGGGCTCGCCGGGCCGCGACAGTGTCGCCACCCTCCCGTCCGGACGTGTCACCACGATCGGACCGAACGCCGTGGGCAGCCGGACGATGGTGATCCCGGGCCCGCGCGAGAACGACAGCTCGCACGACACGCCGAGCCGGCTGGCCAGCCATGCGCCCAGCAACACGGCGCTGGGGTTGCGCGGCTCCGCCGCGATCGCCGCGCCGGTTACCTCGCCGTGGGGCCGGTCGAGCTCGACGGCCAGCAGCGAACGCCACTGGGTCAGGCGTGTCCAGGACAGATCAGTGTCCCCGGGCAGGTACGCCTTTCCCAGTCGATCGAGGGCGCCGAGAGGGTCGGCGTTGCCGGCAGCGTCGGTGACGCGCCGTTGGGCCAGGCGGCCCAGGGGCTCGTCACCGGGCCGCTCTGGAGCGAACCTGGGCCACCAGGTGACGGCCGGAGCGTCGGGCACCAGCAGGGGCAGCACCACCGATTCGGCGTGCCGCACCAGCAGGCCGTACAACCGCAACAGCACGATCTCGCCCGGCCCGGCCTCGGCCACGTGGATCTCCGCGTCCATCCGGGTCGCCTCGTCGCTGCCGCGCGGGATGACCGCGATGATCCGGCTGGGATGCTCCCTCGACGCCTCGGCCGATGCCCGCAGCGCGTCGTACTGGTCGGCCTCGGTAGTGACGATCACCAGGGTGAGCACCTTGCCGACGGCTGGACCGCCCATCCGGTGACGCGCCGCGGTCAGCGCGTCCTCGATGCTGTGGGTCGTCGTGTCCACCAGATCGATGATCATTTTCCACCCCCGCGTGGGGACTCGCGGCCGCAGGATCCCGCCCCGCGGGGAAGACAAACAGATCGGCGGTTCCGTACGGCCGCACTCGCGCCGTGACACCGGACGGTTCCCATCTTGCCGCTGCTCCTTTCCGGTCACGGCCCGAGAACAGTCCGATGTCCTGGCTTGTCGTTTCCAATCTAGCCGGGGCCGAGCGGTCGTCCCCCGGCCCCGGCTCGCCAAGCACCCGCCGTTCGAGCTGACGGTCGCGGACGAGACCGAGGCCGGCCTGCCACAGATCGCCGGAGGGCTGACCGTCGCGCTCGCCCGCGCGTTCAAACTGATCGATCCGAAGCTGAAGAACCCGCACACCGAGCACTGGGAACGCGTCGCCCGCGTGTTCGACCTCTTGCTGTAGGCCGGCACGAGACCACCCGACGGCGGCTGCACTACACGATCGGGGATGTCACGCGAGCGTCCCCCGACAAAGACTCCACCGCCGATTCCCATAAATTTCCACGCCCCGGCCCGATCTGGGGACTGCGCGCGCCCGCGCCATTGCCGGGCAACAGAACCGCCATGTCTACCCAGGATGAGGATGCGACCGGCCCCACGATGGGCGAGCGTCGAGATGTAGGCCTATCGACACAGGACCTCGGAATCTGAGCGCTCACCAACCGCCAACTGGCCGACCGGCTCTTCATGAGCGTGCACACGGTCGCCTTCCACCTGCGGCACGCCTTCCGCGAACTCGAGGTGACCTCGCAGGTGGAGCTGATACCGCTCGTTATGAGGGCGGGCAAGTGATCAAGGACGAGACCGCCGATTCGGCCGGTGATCCAGGACCCATCTGCGACGGTCTGGCCGAATAGGGGATGTCGCCCGAGGCCGCAGTACATAGCGTCCAGAGCATGGAAACCGTTGAGGACCACACCAGCGCCGCCCGTCTCTTCATCACGGAGGCGCTCACCATGGATCCCAGGATGAGTCACGAGAAGCTCATGGCCGCTCAGGCCGAGGCCGCACTCGCGATCGCGTCGGCGCTGGACGGCGTGGCAACGGCGGTCCGGGACGGCAGGGAGGCGTGACGGCGTAGACGCGGGGCCGGTGGGAGCCGTCCCGCCAACGAGCGGTGCCGTATTCGACCAGACATCAAGGCATCATCCGAGAGGAAGTCGACGGCACATGTCAACCGGCAGGGCCGAGGAAGGCCCGCACAAGGTAGTGCTGGTTACGTACGGTAGCCACGAGGCGGCCCAGCACATCGTGGACGTTCTGGCCGAGCAAAAGTTCCCAGTGGAACACGTGGAAATCGTGGGCACGGGCCTCAGGCTGCAGGAGGCCGTACTCGGCCGCCTCACCCTGGGGCGGACTTTGGCCTCCGGAGCGGTCACCGGCGGCTGGATCGGGCTTATGGTCGGGGTCGTGTTCTTGATCGTCAGTCCGTGGGCGGCGGCATCGGTGATCTCCGCCGTCGTGCTCGGCATCGTATTCGGCCTCATCTGGGCGGTGGTTGCACACACGTGGCGGCGGCGGTCGTTCGTCGCGGTGCCCGCGGTCGTCGCCGACCGTTACCAGGTGCTGGTCGACGCACCGTTCGCCGAGGAGGCGCGACGCGTGCTGGCCGCGGCCCGGGTGGCCCCGGCCGACAGCGCGAGCCGGCCGCTGTGACCCTTGGGGAGGAGATCGAGATGAGCCAGGCGACGACGGTCGACCGCGGCAAGTGGGCGGAGTTCTTCGACACGCTGAGCGCGGATCACGCCGGTCACAGCGCCGCCATCGAACTGCTCGGCGCCGACTTCGGCGACCAGTTCGAGACCGAGCGGCTGCCGTTCGCGTACGCCTCCTACGATTCCCGCGACGATGTGATCGTCATCGGAGTCGGGGGAAACTCGGCACGATTCCCGGTTCTTCTCCGCCACATGATCGACCATCCCACGGAGATCGACTTCACGGTCCCCGAACCGGCCGAGACCGACGTCCGGATCGTCGGCGGGGACGGGACCGCGACCCTGCTGCGCCTGCGTCCGGAACCCGCCCTGCCTCCCTGAGCACGCTGGTGGGCGCCGTGCCGTGTGGTGCCGCAGGCCCGGCGGGCCGTGGAGACCTCACTCACGCTCCAGGCGGCGGTGGCGGCAGGGTTGCCCCGCCCGCGCCGGGTTCACAGAGGGGTCCGCGGTCCGGACGTCACTCACCCTCCGTTGCACCGTCCGAATCATCCGCTGAGACGCTCGTGGACCAGCCGGACGGCCATCGCGCCTTCGCCCACGGCCGACGCGACCCGCTTGACGGACCCGCTCCTGACGTCACCGACCGCGAACACGCCCGGCAGGCTGGTCTCCAGGGGCAGCGCGTCGTCGCCGGTGCGGATGAAGCCTTTCCCGTCCAGCTCTACCTGGCCGGCCAACCAGCCGACACAGGGGTCGGCGCCGATGAAGATGAACAGGTTCCGGGCCTCGTGGACGCACCGTTCTCCGGTGCGGCCGTCCTCGACGACGACCGCCTCCAGCGTCTCGTCGCCGACCAGTTCGCGTACCTCGGTGCGCAGGTGGATCTCGATGCCCGGGGAGCGCTCGATCTGATCGATCAAGTAGCGGGACATGTTCTTGCCCAGGTCACCGCCCCGGACGAACAGCCTGACCCGCTCCGCGCGCTTGGCGAGATAAAGGGCGGCCTGGCCGGCCGAGTTGCCGCCGCCGACGACCGCGACGGGCACATGGACACACTGCAGCGCCTCGACCTCGGTGGCGGCGTAGTAGACGCCGCAGCCCTCGAACCGTTCGAGGCCAGGGACGTCGAGCCGCCGGTAGCGGGCACCGGTGGCGAGCACCACCGTGCGGGCGCTGATCCGGCCGCTGTCGCCAAGGGCGATGCCGTAGCCGGCGTTCTCGACCTCCAGCGCGGTGGCCTCCGCCGGGACGCCGAGCCGCGCGCCAAACTTCTCGGCCTGGATGACCGCGCGCTCGGCGAGCTCGGCGCCGGAGATTCCAGAGGGAAACCCCAGGTAGTTCTCGATGCAGGAGGACGTGCCGGCCTGGCCGCCGGTGGCGACCGCGTCGACGACGACCGTGCTCAGGCCCTCGGACGCGCCGTAGACGGCCGCGGCCAGCCCGGCCGGCCCGGCACCGACGATCACGAGGTCGGCGACGTCGCCGTGGGCCGCCGCTGTCGGTAGGCCGATCGCGCGGGCCAGCTCGGCGTTGCTCGGGTTGCGCAGGATCCGGTCGCCGTTGAGGATCACCAGCGGGGTGTCTTCGGGCCGGACGTGCAGCCGCCTCAGCGCCTGCTCGGCCTGTGTGTCCTGTTCCAGGTCGATCCACCGATGCGGGAGCCGGTTGCGCGCCGCGAAGTCCCGCAGCCGCCGGGTGTCGGGTGAGAACCGGGAGCCGATGATCCGCAGCCCGGCGCCGAGCTCGATCAGCAGCGAACGCCGGATGAAGTAGGCACGCAGGAGGAGGTCCCCGAGCGCGGGGTCCCGGGCGATCAGCAGGCGCAGGCGATCCACCGGGATCCGCAGGACCGCGCCCGGCTCGTCGACCACGGCGCCGGCGAGCGCCGCCTGCCCGGTGAGCAGGCCGAGCTCGCCGAGGAACCGGCCCGGGCCGTGCACACGGATGACTTCGTCGGCGTCGACCATCGCGACCGAGCCCTCCAGAACCACGAAGAAGTCGTAGTCCGGCTCGCCCTGTCGGAACAGAACGTCGCCCTGCCGGGTCGGGATCCGCTCGCCATGCGCGGACAGGCGCTGTATCTGCTCAGGGTCCAGCCGCGGCCACGCGCCGTGCACGTCAGGTGTCTCTTGCAATGTTCTTCTCCACCCATGCGCGCAGGGCCGGAGCGGGCGCGGCGCCGGCCTGCCGATCGATTACCTTGCCGTCCCGCATGAGGAGCAGGGTTGGCACGGCCTGGACGGCGAACCGCTCCTGGATCTTCGGTGCCCGGTCGACGTCGACCTTCACGAGCTTGATCAGGCCGGCCATCTCGCGGGCGAGCTGTTCGAGCGCCGGGCTGACCATGCGGCACGGGCCGCACCAGGTCGCCCACAGGTCGACCACTACCGGCACGGAGGCGCGCTCGGCGATGTCGGCGAAGTCGTCGTCGCCGGCGTCGGCGACCCACGGAAGCGGCTGGTGGCAGTTTCCGCACCGCGGCGTACCGTCGGCCACCGCCGGCACGCGGTTGCGCTTGCCGCAGTGCGGACATTGGACGATCATCGATGCCCCCTCACGGGTTCTCGTAGGAGACCTTGAGCTCACCGTCCTCCATGTCCACGTGGATGACCGCACCGTCGAGGATTTCCCCGGACAGCAGCTCACGGCCGATCCGGGTCTCGACCTCATGGGCGATGAACCGGCGCAGCGGCCGGGCACCGTACACCGGGTCGAAGCCCTGCCGGGCGATGAAGGCGCACGCCTCGGGCGTGACGTCCAGCGTCATCCGGCGGTCGACGAGACGGGCCCGCAGGTCGTTGAACATCAGATCGACGATCTGTTCGATCTCACGCTGCGTCAGCGGTTTGAACAGCACGGTGTCGTCGACCCGGTTGAGGAACTCGGGCCGGAAGTGCGCGCGCAGCGCGTCCATGACGGCCTCGCGCGCGTCGGGCTTGAGCTCGCCGTCGGAGGTGACGCCGACCAGCAGGTAGTCCGAGCCGATGTTGGACGTCATGATCAACACGGTGTTGCGGAAGTCCACGGTGCGGCCCTGGGCGTCGGTGAGCCGGCCGTCGTCGAGCACCTGCAGCAGCGTGTTGAACACGTCGGCGTGGGCCTTCTCGATCTCATCGAGCAGCACGACGGAGTACGGCTTGCGCCGCACGGCCTCGGTGAGCTGGCCGCCCTCCTCGTAGCCGACGTAGCCGGGCGGGGCGCCGACCAAGCGGCTGACGGTGTGCCGCTCCTGATATTCGCTCATGTCCAGCCGGATCATGTTCTCCTCGGTGTCGAACAGCGCCGCCGCCAGTGCCTTGGCCAGCTCCGTCTTGCCGACGCCGGTCGGGCCGAGGAAGATGAACGAGCCGATCGGGCGGCGTGGATCCTTGATCCCGGCCCGGGCCCGGATGATGGCGTCGGTGACCAGCCGCACGGCCTCGTCCTGGCCGACGATGCGCTGGTGCAGCACCTCATCGAGCCGGAGCAGCTTCTCGCGCTCGCCCTCTTTGAGGCGGCTCACCGGGATGCCGGTCCAGCGAGATACGATCTCGGCGATCTCGTCTTCGGTCACGACCTCGCGCAGCAGGCGCCGGCCGCCCTGCTTGTCGGACAGCCGCCGTTCCTCGGCCTCCAGCTTGCGCTGCAGCTCCGGCAGCAGGCCGTGGCGCAGCTCGGCGGCACGGTTCAGGTCGTAGTTCCGTTCGGCCTTGTCGGCCTCCCGGCGGACGCGTTCGATCTCCTGGCGCAGGTCCTGCACCTTGCGGAGCGCCTGCCGTTCGGCCTCCCACTGGGTCCGCATGGCGTCGGCCTCGGCCCGCAGGTCGGCCAGCTCCTTGCGCAGGTCATCCAGGCGCGTCCTGCTGGCCGGGTCCTCCTCCTTGGACAGCGCCGCCTCCTCGATCTCCAGGCGCATCACCCGCCGGGTGAGCTCGTCGAGCTCGGCGGGCATGGAGTCGATCTCGGTACGGAGCTTGGCGCACGCCTCGTCGACCAGGTCGATGGCCTTGTCCGGCAGGAACCGGTCGGAGATGTAGCGGTGGCTGAGCGTCACCGCGGCGACGATCGCGGAGTCCTGGATCTTCACGCCGTGGAAGACCTCCAGGCGTTCGCGCAGGCCACGGAGGATGGAGATGGCGTCCTCGATCGACGGCTCGTCGACCATCACCGGCTGGAAGCGACGTTCGAGGGCGGCGTCCTTCTCAATGTGCTTGCGGTATTCCTGCAGCGTGGTGGCGCCGATCATATGCAGCTCGCCGCGGGCGAGCATGGGCTTGAGCATGTTGCCGGCGTCCATCGCTCCCTCGGCCGCGCCGGCGCCGACGACGTTGTGCAGCTCGTCGACGAACAGCAGGATGCGGCCCTCGGCCGCCTTGACCTCGTTGAGCACTGCCTTGAGGCGTTCCTCGAATTCGCCGCGGTACTTCGCGCCCGCGACGAGCGAGCCCATGTCGAGAGCCCAGACGGTCTTGTCCCGCAGCCCTTCCGGCACGTCGCCCTGGTCGATGCGCTGGGCGAGGCCTTCGACGATCGCGGTCTTGCCGACGCCCGGGTCGCCGACGAGCACCGGGTTGTTCTTCGTCTTGCGGGACAGGATCTGGATAACGCGGCGAATCTCGGTGTCCCGGCCGATGACCGGGTCGAGCTTTCCGGTACGGGCCTCGGCGACCAGGTCGCGGCCGTACTTCTCCAAGGCCTCGTAGGCGGCCTCCGGCATGGCCGAGGTCACCCGCTGGTTGCCGCGGACCTTGGTCAGCTCCTCAAGGAACCGGTCACGGGTGACCCCCTTGATCAGTCCGTCCTCGATGAGGGCCAGGACGAGGTGCTCGACCGAGACGTACTCGTCCTTGAGCCGCTTCGCTTCGCGCTCGGCCGTGTCGAACAGGCGGGAGAGCCGCTGCGTGACGTAGACCTGGCCGGGCGCGGCGCCCGGGCCGCTGACCCGAGGACGTCTGCCGAGCTGCGATTCGACCTCCTTCTGCAGCAGGTCGGTGTCCACGCCGGCCCCCGCGAGCAGCCGGGGGGCAAGGCCCTCCGGCTGGTCGAGCAGGGCCAGCAGGAGGTGCTCGGCGTCCACCTCGGTGTGCCCGAAGCGCAGGGCCTTGGTCTGCGCGTCATGCAGGGCTTCCTGGGATTTCTCGGTCAGTCGGTTCAGGTCCATGGTCGACCTCCGGAGCGTATGTGGGCGCGCCGTCTCTGCGCCGCCTCGAGAGCGGCGATGCGGTCGAGAAGGTCGCATACGAGGCCGAGCGCGGCGTAGTTAAGCGAGAAGCCGGCGTGGAGCCGCTGGACGCGCGCGAGGGTCGCGAGCTGGTCGCGGGTGAACCACAGCGTGCCGGAGGCGTCCCGGTCGGCGTCGAGAATGCCCAGGGTGACCAGGCGGCGGACCAGCTCGGGATGGACGCACGCGTCGCGGGCGAACGTCTCGAGGTCGAGCCGCACGGGACGGGCCGACCGCACCAGCGCGTATCTCATCAACGCCTCCTCGGATCGAAGGAGGATGTGGCGGCGAGCTCCTGGAACAGCCGTCTCTCCTCGGGGCTCAGCCGGTCCGGCACCATGATCTGCACCTCGGCGAACAGGTCGCCCGGCCGGCCGCGCGGATTGGGCAGCCCGCGTCCGCGCAGCCGCAACCGCCGACCGCACGACGTGCCGCCCGGCACCTTGACCTTCGCCTCGCCACCCGGCGTGTCGAGGGGAGCGGTGGTGCCGAGCGCGGCCTCCCAGGGAGTGAGCGGCAGCCGTACGGTGATGTCGCGGCCGTCGACGCGGTACCGCGGATGCGGCATGATCCGGACGACGAGGTAGAGGTCACCCCGCTGCCCGCCGTCCGAGCCGTGACCGCCCTGCCCGGTGAGCCGGATGCGCTGGCCGTCGGTGACGCCGGGAGGAATGTCCACGTCGACGGTGTGCGGGCCGCCGGGCCCGGTGAGCGTGATCCTGCGGTGCCCGCCGTGGTACGCCTCCTCCACGGTCAGCTCCAGCTCGGCCTCCTGGTCGGCCCCCTGGATCGGACCCCATCCGAAGCCGCCTTGGCGACGCCTCGCCCCCGCGCGCCCGCCGAAGATGCCGCCGAGCAGGTCCTCCAGGTCCACATCCTCGGCCCCGCGGGCGCCGAAGCCGCCTCCGAAACCGCCGAACCCTCCGGCGCCGGCACCCGCCCGCCCGCCGGCGCCGGCGCCGGCGCGGGCCCGGGCCCAGGTCTCCGGGTCGACGTCCGGCGGCACCCGGCGAAAGTCCTCGCCGAACGCGTCGTAGCGCTTGCGCTGCTCCGGGTCGGACAGAACGGCGTACGCCTCGGACACCGCCTTGAAGCGGTCCTCCGCCTCCGGGGCCTTGTTGACGTCGGGGTGGTACTTACGGGCCAGTTTGCGGTACGCCCGCTGGATCTCATCCTGGCTCGCCGCCCTCGGCACCCCGAGGACCTCGTAGAAGTCACGAGCCGGTGCCATCGGCCTGTGGTCCCTTCGACACCACGACCTGCGCCGGGCGCAACTGGGCGTCCCCCGAGCCGTACCCGGGGCGGGTAACCTCGACGACCGTCCCCTCCGGCACGTCCGCATCGGGAGCGGTGGCCACCGCCTGGTGCCGGGTCGGGTCGAACGTCCGCCCCACATCGTCCTGCCGCGGGAAGCCGAGCCGGGTGAGCAGCTCGAGCGCCTGGTCGCGTACGGCCCGCACTCCCTCGAGGAGGACCTCGCAGTCGGCGCCGCCGTGCTCGATCGCCCGTTCGAGATTGTCCACGACGGGCAGCCACTCCGCGACGGTACGGGCCCGTTCGGCGAAGCGCTGCCGCTCGGTGTCGCGGGCGGCCCGCTTGCGGTGGTTGTCGAGATCGGCGAGGGCACGCTTCCAGCGGTCCTCCAGTTCGGCGATCTTCATCGCCGAGCCCGTGCCCTCTTCTTCCGGCCGCATCTCACTCATCGGTCGTGAACTCCGCATCGATCACGTCCTCGCCGCCCCCGGCACCGGGACCGCTTTCGGGGCCCCCACCGGCGCCCGGTCCGCCTGGCGCGCCCGGCCCACCCGGTCCGCCGGGCCCAGACGGGCCCGCCCCGGCAGCGGCACTGGTGAGGCCGTAGAAGACCTGCTGCAGCTCGGCGGCCAGGTTCCGGAGCCGCTCGACCGGCGCCTCCTCCTTGATCGCCTGACGGGCGTCGCCGACGAGCATCTCCGCGCGCGCCTTCTCGTGCGTGGGGACGCCCTCGCCGAGCTCTTGCAGCCGCTTCTCGACCTGGTACGCGATCGAGTCGAGCTGGTTGCGGGCGTCGATCATCTCGCGCAGCCGCTCGTCCTCGGAGCGGTGCTGCTCGGCGTCCTTGATCATCCGGTCGATCTCGGACTGGTCGAGGTTCGTGGTTTCGCTGATCGTGACCTTCTGCTCGGCGCCGGTGTCCTTGTCGCGGGCGGAGACGTTGAGGATGCCATTGGCGTCGATGTCGAAGGTGACCTCGATCTGCGGTACGCCGCGCGGGGCCGGACGGATGTTCTCCAGCCGGAACCGTGCCAGGACCCGGTTGTCGGCGGCCCGCTCGCGCTCGCCCTGTAGGACCACCACGTCGACAGCGGTCTGGTTGTCTTCCGCGGTGCTGAAGATCTCCGTGCGCCGGGCGGGGATCGTGGTGTTCCGCTCGATGATCTTGGTCATGACGCCGCCGAGCGTCTCCAGGCCCAGCGACAGCGGGGTGACGTCGAGTAGGACGACGTCCTCCACCTCGCCCTTGATGACGCCTGCCTGCGCCGCGGCGCCCAGCGCGACGACCTCGTCCGGGTTGACCGTCATGTTCGGGTCCTTGCCGCCGGTCAGGCGCCGCACGAGAGCATGCACAGCCGGGATGCGCGTGGACCCACCGACGAGGATCACCTCGTCGATGTCGTTCGCGGTGACCTTGGCATCGGCCATGACCGTCTCTACCGGACCGACGCAGCGCTCGATCAGGTCACCCGTGATCTGTTCGAACGTCGAACGCATCAAAGTGGTGTTCAGGTGCTTGGGGCCGGTCGCGTCCGCGGTGACGAAAGGCAGGTTGACCGTCGTCTGGGTCACCGAGGACAGCTCGACCTTGGCCTTCTCCGCCGCCTCGAACAGGCGCTGCAGCGCCTGCGGATCATTGCGCAGGTCGATGCCGTTGTCCCGCTGGAACTCGTCGGCGATGTGGTCGACGATCCGGCGGTCGAAATCGTCGCCGCCGAGGTGCCCGTCACCAGCCGTCGCGAGGACCTCCACGACCCCCTCGCCGATGCTGAGCAGGCTCACGTCGAACGTGCCGCCGCCGAGATCGAAGATGAGGACCGTCTCATTCGCGCCCTTGTCCAGCCCGTAGGCCAGCGCCGCCGCGGTCGGCTCATTGATGATCCGAAGCACCTCGAGGCCGGCGATCTTCCCGGCGTCCCTGGTGGCCTGGCGCTGCGCATCGTTGAAGTAGGCGGGGACCGTGATGACCGCCTCGGTCACCCTCTCGCCGAGGAACTTGCCGGCGTCGTCGGCGAGCTTGCGCAGCACCAGCGCGGAGATCTCCTCAGGTGCGTACAGCTTGCCCCGCACATCGAAACGGACGGCCCCGTCCGGGCCGGCCACCACGTCGAACGAGACGGCGTTGATCTCGCTGGCCACCTCGTCGTACCGGCGGCCGATGAACCGCTTGGCCGAGTAGATGGTGCCTTTGGGGTTGAGGATCGCCTGCCGGCGCGCGAGCTGCCCCACCAGGCGCTCGCCCTGTTCGGTGAAGGCCACCACAGACGGCGTCGTACGCGACCCCTCGCTGTTCGGGATCACGGTGGGGTGGCCGTCCTCCGTCGTGGCGATGACGGAGTTCGTGGTGCCGAGATCTATTCCGACTGCCTTAGCCATGCCATCCTCCCGGCCGGTCCGACGGAGCCTCGACTTCGGAGGGAGCCTGACCGGCTCAGATTCCGAGGTCCTGTGTCGATAGGCCTACATCTCGACGCTCGCCCATCGTGGGGCCGGTCGCATCCTCATCCTGGGTAGACATGGCGGTTCTGTTGCCCGGCCATGGCGCGGGCGCGCGCAGTCCCCAGATCGGGCCGGGGCGTGGAAATTTATGGGAATCGGCGGTGGAGTCTTTGTCGGGGGACGCTCGCGTGACATCCCCGATCGTGTAGTGCAGCCGTCCGTCGGGTGGTCTCGTGCCGGCCTACAGCAAGAGGTCGAACACGCGGGCGACGCGTTCCCAGTGCTCGGTGTGCGGGTTCTTCAGCTTCGGATCGATCAGTTTGAACGCGCGGGCGAGCGCGACGGTCAGCCCTCCGGCGATCTGTGGCAGGCCGGCCTCGGTCTCGTCCGCGACCGTCAGCTCGAACGGCGGGTGCTTGGCGAGCCGCTCCAGGAGCGACTCAAGCTCGATCTCCTCCTCGAGCTTGCGGAACTCGTGGATGCTTTCCTGCAAGCCCTTGGTCACGGGTAGATCGTGCGGCTGGATGATGTCGCGGGCGTTGGCCTTCGCGTGTGCCTGGCCGATGAGGATCAGGTCGTAGATCTTGCCGTCGACGAAGTCGTCGTAGCGCTTGAGGTCGTCCTTGTCGATGTCCAGGCTCGCGGCCGCACGGAACAGGCGCTGAAACTGCGGGATTCCGGTCGGGGGCATGAGTACCACCTCCTGCCCCCAGCCTTGACTCGGGACGGGTTCGCGGCATCCCACGATCGGACGGGGTATCACTCGCGCAAGTGAGAATCGTGTGATCGGTGCGAATTCAGCCCCGCGCCGCTGCCACCTGCTAGGCGCATCGGTTTCACCCACCCGTCGTACGCTGCCATTATGCGGATCGATGACAGGTATCCACTGGCGACGCCCCGATGAAAGTCCGGCGCCCCCGCACACGGACCGCGGACCACAGTTTCGCCCAGGCCGTCCGCGCCATCGTCGAGCCCCTCCGCCGGTGCCTGACGACCGCGGAGCGGGAACCTGAATCCGACGAGCCCGAGGGCCCGCTGGGCGAGGTCGGATGCGAAGGCGCCTTCGAATCTCTACTGGCGGCTCTGGAGCTCTGCCAGATCCAGGTCAGGAGTCTCGCGGACGAGCAGGTGGCGCTCCGCCGGATGGCGATGCTGTCCGCCCAGGCAGCACCGCCGGAGAAGATCTTCCGCGCGGTGTCCCGCGAGATCGGCGAGCTTCTCGGGACCGACTACGTGGTCATCAACCGCTACGAGCCGGATAACACCACCACATCGGTCGGCCACTGGAGCCGACCGGGCAGCCCCGACGTCATGCCTCCGCTGGCCGGACACTGGCCGATCCAGAACGGCTCCGCGACCGAGATCGTGGCACGGACCGGCAAGCCGGCGCGGATCGCCGACTACACCCACGCCGAGACCGAGATGGGCGAATGGGCGCGCGAGCGCGGTATCAGGTCCGTCGTCGCCTGCCCCGTCATGGTGAAGGGACGAGTTTGGGGGATGATCGCCTCTCTCAGCACCGAAGCGCAGCCCGAGGACACGGAGGCGCGCATCCTCCAGCTCGGTGTGTTCGCCAGCGCCGCCATCGACAGCGCCGAGATCGGTGCCGAGCTGCACGCCTCCCGTGCCCGCGTCATCGCGGCCTCGGACGCGACCCGCCGCCGCATCGAACGCAATCTTCACGACGGGGTGCAGCAGCGGCTTATCTCCCTCGGGCTTCAGCTACGCGCGGCGGAGG
Organism: Actinoallomurus oryzae; assembly: GCF_039541955.1. NCBI lineage: Bacteria > Bacillati > Actinomycetota > Actinomycetes > Streptosporangiales > Thermomonosporaceae > Actinoallomurus > Actinoallomurus oryzae. The sequence continues at coordinate 89,941 of NZ_BAABHF010000041.1, forward strand.
AATGCCTCGAACCCGGGCAGAACGTGCTCCGGAATCAACTGACCCGGACCGCTCAGGGTCTGACGGACGTGCTGGAAGACCTGCGCGAGATCTCGCGCGGGCTCCATCCGGCATCACTCTCGCGTGGTGGGCTGCGACCCGCCCTCAAGTCACTGGTGCGCCGATTCGCGATGCCGGTCGAGCTCAACGTGGGCATCGACGGGCGCCTGCCCGAGCCCGTCGAGGTGGCGGTCTACTACATCGTGTCCGAAGCACTGACCAACGCGCTCAGACACGCGCACGCGAACAGGGTTCGCGTCGACCTGTCCATAGACAGGGGAGCGGTGCGTGTCTCGGTCCACGACAACGGAATCGGCGGCGCCAAGCTCAGCGGCGGATCAGGGCTCATCGGCCTGAGAGACCGGACCGAGGCTCTCGGCGGCACCTTCCAGCTCGAGAGCCCCCTGGGCGAGGGCACGTCGCTGCTGCTCAAGATCCCGCTGCGCGACTGAGGCCGCCGCCCGCCACTCCGGTGCGAGCACCGACCCCACTCCACGCGATGGATGCCGCGCTCGTCGACGGCCCAGTCGATGATCACGCGTACGGTCCGGGTCACCAGCCCCTGCGCACCGCCGCCGGCTCCAGTCGGCAGCGTCGCCCGGAACGGGCAGCGATAGACCTTGGGGGTGTTACTTCAGCTTGTCGAGCATGCCGTGCAGGTGGGCTGCTGCGACCTCGATGTCGTCGTACTTCCGCTGCGCCGCCCGCACCTCCGCGGCGATCACGCCGCACCGGTGAACCCTGTCGAAGTCCCCGTAGGGGAACTTGTACCTTGACTTCTCGTCCTTGGAGTAGTCGTCGTCGATGCCGAGGTACCACCTGCCGTAGGCGTCGAATCCGAACTTCTCGATGAACTCGTTCTCCTGCTGTGTGGGCGGCTGGTGTTCGCTCCATTCGCCCATCTCATCGACGACGGCTCTCCCCTCGTCGATCAGTTTCTTCGCGTACTCGAAGGACCGCTCACTCAGCTTCACTGCCATGGCTCCCCCTCGATCCGCGGCCAGCTGCTCGGGTCACCCCGGGCGTGCCGGGGACCGTCCGGGGCCGCCCCGGGCAGCTGCGCAGCGGGGTGTGATGTCGTCAGCGCTCGCCTTCGGAGCGTTTACCTTCGGACCGTTCGCCTTCGGACCGTTTGCGTCCGGAGCGGCCATCCGTGATCTCGATGCGGTGCCCCTGGCCTCGCTTGGCCTTGGGAATGCGCAGCGTCAGGACTCCCTCGTCCATGGACGCCTCCACGTTGTCCGAGTCGACATCGGAGGGCAGCGAAGCGTGATAGTGGAACCGCCCGGTCCGTAGGCGCAGCGCGTTCGAGCCTTCTTCTTCCTCTCTGACCTCGCCGTTCACACACAGCTCACGGTCACGAATACCGATGTCGATGTCCGCAGGCGCGATGCCGGGCAGTTCCAGCCGGACGACGTAGCCCTCGTCGTTCTCGTCGATCTCCGCTACCGGCACCCAGGGCCGTTCGGCCTCGGTCTCGACCGCGGGCTGAATGAGCCCTGTCATGCGGTTGACCAGCTCCTGCACGTCCGCGAAAGGATCCCGTCGCAGCATCGCGGCCGGCTCCATCCCGTGTAGTCGGCCAGCTCTGGCACGCCTCATCGGCAATGTCATGGCATACCCCCAATTTTCTCCTGAGTGGCGCCCATACCGGCGTCACTGTCCCCGTAGATCAACGGTCACCGCGACCGGCTAAGGGCGTACGGTCGCCGACGGGGCGTCCCTTTGCGGATACCCGGCCGTACTCCTGCCGACACGGGTCCTTCCTCCTTGGTCCGGCCGGTCGCCATCGGGGGGCGTCCGTTACCGGTTCTCCTCCATGACCCGTCGGGCCAGCTCGAGGCGTGAGCCGATCTGGAGCTTGCGGAAGATGTGACGGAGATGGAAGGCGGTCGTGTGCACGCTGATGAACAGTTGGTCGGCTACCTGCCGGTTGGTCAGTCCCTGGGCGACCAACTCGGAGATCCGGCGCTCGGCGTCGGTGAGGCTGCCCCAGCCCGAGACGGGACGGTCGCCCTGTGTCCAGTGGCGGCGCCGCACGCCCAACCGGCGAAGCCGGCGGCGCACCCGGGCGGCGTCTCGGGCCGCGCCGATGCCGTCGTAACCGGCCAGGGCCTGGTCCAGGCCGGCGATGGCCGCCTGCCGTGACCCGGTGCCCCGGCTCGCGGCCAAAGCGCCGAGGTCCTCCGCCGCGGACGCGCGTGCCCACGGGTCGGCGTGGTCCATGGAGGCGCGGTCCAGCGCGCACGCGTCCCCGTCGAGCAGGCCGCGAGCGTGTTCTGCGGCCGCCGCGACGGCGGGAAAGCCCGGGTTGTGGCGGGCGAGCCGTTCCGCGGCGCCGACCACGATCTCGGCTCGCGCGCGATCGTCCAGGGCGAGCGCGGTGCGTACCAGCCAGGCCGCCGCGGTCGGGTCGCTGACCAACGCCCAGGAGTGTCCGGGCACCTGCTCGCACAGTTCCGCGAGCGCCGTCGCCACAGCACCGGCACCATCACGCGCCATCGCGATCTGGCTTGTCACGAGGGCGAAGCGGGCCTCCGCATGCGGCGAACCGTACTCCGACAGCCCCGGCCGTGCCCGGTCGACGTACCGCTGTGCGGCGTTCGGGTCCCCGGACCGCAGCGCGGCGACGGCGAGCACCCCCAGCGCGGATGACATCAGCACGTGCGGGCCCGGCCCGCTGGTGGCCGCCAGGCCCGCCTCGGCCACGGCGACCGCGTCGTCGAAACGGCCCGCGGCCAGATGCAGGCGGGCGCGGAGCACGGCGGGCGCCGCCGCCCACACGAGGCGTCCGCGCACCTTGGTATCGTCGCCCGCGCTCGCCATCACCGAACGTGCCTCGTCCAGCCGCCGGACGTCGGTCAGGAGCATCGCCAGGATCATCCGGGGATGCAGGCACCAAGCGTCGGTGGACGCCGCCCGGCGGACGGCCTCGCGGGCGAGCCGCAGGCCCTCGGCCAGGTCGTCCGCGTCCCACGCGGCCAGCGCGAGCGTGATGAACGCCCCGGTGACGAGGGCGTCGCCGTGCTCGCCGGGCGCCTCGACGATCGCCTGCGCGTGCTGGCGCGCGAGCGTGCTGTCACGGTCGGCGACCTGGGCGTTGAGTAGCACGAGTTCGGCGACGTCGCGGAGCCGGTCCGGCAGGCCCGGTTCGGCCAGTATGGTCGCGGCGTCCGCCGCGGCCTCGGCCGCCCTGCCCTGCATGTGCAGGATCTCCGACCGGAGGCAGCACAGGCCTGCATGGGTGGCAGCGGTCAGCGGCCGGGTGAGGGCCGATTCGGCGAGACCGGCGGCTTCGTCCAGCCGGCCCGCCTCGATGAGCGTGCGGACGGCGGTGAGCGTGCGGTCGGTCCAGGCCGGTTCGGCGGGATCGGTGAGGCTCACCACCCGAAGCGCGATGTCCGCCGCGGTCCGCGGTGAGACCGGCAGGACATCGTCGACCAGTCGGTCGAGCTCGGCGAGGCCACGGGAATCGGCTGCGCGGACCCCCTGCATCAGATGCGCCGCGGCCGCCGTCGCGGGCCCGCCCCGGCCGAACAGGACGTCGCCGATCTGCCGATGCAGCGCCTTCCGGATGGGAGCCGGAACGGCGTCGGTGACCGCCTGCCACAGCAGGCCATGCCGGAAGGCCAGCTCCTCCCCCGCGACGGTGAGCACGCCCGCCGACAGCGCCTCGTCGAGCCGTGGAACGATCGCGGCCGGGGTCGTGCCAAGCACCGCGGCCGCGGCGTCCGGCGAGAACGAGCGGCCCATAATCGCGGCCACGGTCAGCAGATGGCGCGTCTGCGGGCTCAGCTGGTCAAGCAGGTGCCGTACCGCCGCTTGGAACCGCCGCGGCAGCCGAACCGCGACGAGGCGTGCGCTGCCGTTGCAGGTCTGAATCTCGTTCCCGCCGCGCAGCCCGGCCATGAGCCCGGTGAGCAGGTACGGATTGCCTCCTGACTGACGGACGAACGCCGCCAGCCCCGGATCGGGCACGGCACCGAGCATGTCGATGACGATCCCGGTCAGCGCGTCGTCGTCGAGGGGCGGCAGCGTGATCCGCCGTGCGCCGTCGTATTCGAGGAGGTCGAAGAGGCGGCCGGCGGCCTTCCCCGCTTTCACAGTGCTGCGGGCCAGCAGCCAGGCGACGGGCCTGCCCGTGAGCTGTGACATCCAGGCCCGCAGCGTCACGAGGGCCGTCGGCGCCACCAGCTGAAGGTCGTCGAGGCTAACCAGCACGGGACCGGCCCCTGCTCGTTCGTCGAGACCGGCGCGGATCCTCTCAACCCGCCACATACGCCGGTCCGGCTCGGCGGACGGTCCCCCGCCGTCGGCGATCACGTCCTCGCCAAGGGCCGAAAGCAGCGACTCCACGAGCGGTATCCGGCTGAGCTCGAGCATGCCGGCCGTCACCAACGAGAAGCCGCGCGCACGGGCCGTACGCGTCACCTCGCGGAGGAGACGGCTCTTGCCCATGCCCGGCTCGCCCTCGACGAGCAGGACTCCGGAGCGTCCCTCGTGCGCCGCGGCCAGCAGATCGAGGGCGGCGCTCCACTCGGCCGCACGACCGCGCATCGTCGCCGGCCCGTGAGCCTCCTCGGTGCAGTACGCCGGAAGGGGGCACATCATGGCTCCGGCAGCAGCACGTGGTAGTCCGGCGGCAGCTGGACGGTGACGTCGAAGTACTCTTCGTCCCGTACCGCCTCGCGCAACGTGGCGAAGACCGCCCGGGCGTACTCGCGCGCCTCGAGCGGGTCCACGCCCGCCAGCTCGGCGATGCGGTCCACGAACCGATCGAGCGGCATCCGTCGCGCCGCCCCGCCGCTCGTGGCCCGGCCGCGTCTGAGCGGACCGTGCAACGCGAGGGGAAGCCGCGGGATCAGGTCGTCCACCTCCCCACCGGCGATGCGTTCGGCGAGCGCCTCGAGTACGGCCTCGGTAGCGCGGTGCGCCTCGTCGGCGTCGAGGCCGGCGCGTTCGGCGACCTTGGCCAGGAAGTCTTCGGGCGGCATAACGTCGAAGAACCTGCACTGCGCCTCGGCGACCAGCGGTGCGAAGTCCTGGGGGAGCTCGTCGGCCACATCGGCGATCTCGTCGCGGCTCACCGCCTGCCCTAGCGCGAAGAACACGGCGTGCGCGTGCCGCTCGGCGGTCTCGACGTCAACCCCCTCGCGCTCGGCGACGCGGCGCAGGAACTCATCGATGTCGAAGCCTTCGGCGGCGCGTTGGGTGTGGAGCCAGGGCTTCATCTCCGCGGGGAGTTGTTCGAGGAGATCGCGCGCCTGCCCGGGCGACAGACGCTCGGCCAGCGTCACCAGGGTCGCCCGCGCGGCGCGCTCGGCCAAGTCGCCGCCGATGCCGCCCTCGCGCTGCATGACCTGGATGAACTCACGGTAGTCCACGGTCGCTCCTCCCCGCTCAGGAGCGTCTCGGCGGCGTGCGATGAACGCGACCACACGCCCGCGAGCGTGTATTCGGTCAATCGGTCAGGGACAACGCGAAACCTCGATCGCCGAGCGACCCGCATCGGCGAGACCGATCGATACGGCCATGACTCCACCGTAGCCACCGCCCGGCCGCCCCGCATCCCGCGGTAGGTCGCCCTGCGACGACGGCCCGCCCGGGTGTCGTGATGGGAACAAGCGTCACCACGCGCGCATCGGGGGGACATCATGAAGGCAGTCGTGTGCCGCGGTTCCCGAGACGTACGACATCGGCCGGGTGAAGGTGGTCCTGTGCCCTGAGGACCGGGTCCTCCACGGGACCGGTCCGTCACCCGACGCGGCCCTGACGCTGCGCGAGCCGCGTGGCTCGGCGAGGCGATAGATGGGTACCGTTCCGCCCCCCGACGAGCCGGGGCCGGGAGGCGGCAGGCCATCGGCACGACGGCCGGGATGAGCCGTACTTGTGGTGCGCCCGGGACACGGTACGCGCCATGGTCGCGGACTCCGGACGCCTCCGGGACCTCACCGCCCGCCCCGGCCCTGTGGCCTGGCGGCTGTCAGCGCGCGTAGTACTCGACGACGAGCCGATCGTCGCAGATGACCGGGATCTCCGGGCGGGCCGGCGGTCGCAGCAGCTGGGCCCGCAGAGCGTCCTGGTCGACCCGTAGGTACGCCGGATGCTCCGCGGCGTACTCACCGGTCGCGGCGATGACGAACGGTGTCTTGGCCTTGCTACGCTCCGCGACCTCGATCACCTGACCTGCGTTCAGCCGGTAGGCGGGCTTGTCGACCTTGTGCCCGTCGATGCGGATGTGGCCGTGGCTGACGGCCTGGCGTGCCTGGTAGATGGTCGGAGCGAAACCGGCGCGGAGTACTAGGGCGTCCAGCCGGGTCTCCAGGTCGCACAGCAGTTCCTCACCCGTTCGGCCGGGCCGCCGTACCGCACGCTTGACGGCGCGGCGCAGTTGTCGTTCGCCGATGTTGTACTGGGCGCGCAACCGCTGCTTCTCCAGCAGCCGCGCCTTGTAGTCCGTGTCCTTGATCCGCCCGCGGCCGTGCTGACCGGGACGGGTCGGCCGGCGTTCCATCACCCGGGCCGCCTTCGGAGTCAGCGCCACCCCGAGGGCACGACTCAACCTGACCTTCGACCGTCTGAGGTCCACGGTGCACCCCCGCAACGCTCGTACGGGCATCTCCAGGGACAACGAGGGTCCGGCCGGACTACATTCCACGGCGTCCGGCCGCGTTTGCCTGGGAGTCCGGGCTGGAATGAGTCGCTCTAGAGGACAACCGGGGGGCCAGATGGAATTCGGGGTCGCGACGTTCGTAACCGATGAGGGCATCGCACCGTCGCGGCTCGGGGAGGCACTGGAGGAACGCGGTTTCGCGTCGCTGTTCGTCGCCGAGCACACCCACATCACCGTCGAACGACAGTCGCAATGGCCCGAGGAGGACGAGCTCCCGCCAAAGTACTACCGGACACTCGATCCGTTCGTGACCCTCACGGCGGCGGCCGTGGTGACCGAGCGGCTCCTGCTCGGCACCGGCATTCTCTTGCTGGTCGAACGGGATCCCATCACCTCGGCCAAGGAGATCGCGAGCCTCGACCACGTCTCCGGCGGCCGGGCCGTCGTCGGGATCGGTGCCGGCTGGAACCTGGAGGAGATGCGAAACCACGGCACCGACCCGAAGACCCGGATGGCGCTGCTGCGCGAGCGTGTGCAGGCGATGAAAGAGATCTGGACCAAGGACCAGGCCGAGTACCACGGGACGTTCGTGAACTTCGACCCGATCTTCTGCTGGCCCAAACCCGTACAGCGCCCGCATCCGCCGATCGTCGTGGGCGGCAACGGGCCGAAGGCGCTCGACCGCACGCTGGAGTACGGCGACGGCTGGATGCCGACGTACGGGCTGGGGCCCGAGGAGATCGCCCGCAGGACCGCCGAGCTGGAGCGACGCGCCGTGGAGACCGGCCGGGGCCGGGTCCCCGTATCCGTCTACGCCGTGCCGGGCGAGCGTGAGGTCGTCGCCCGGCTCGCCGACGCCGGCGTCGACCGGGTGCTCTTCGATCTGCCCACGCTGCCGGCCGAGGAGACATGCCGGACGCTGGACGAGCTCGCGGCGGTCGCCCGCTCGTTCACCGCCTGACGTGTCCTGACCGGCGGCTGGTCTTCAAACCATGGAGAGGTTGGTCTCAGTGGCCTCGCCGCGTTCCCATCGGCCGATGCACTCGAGCGGTTCGACGCTCGCGTCTCGTCGATGTGGATGACGTCCCCCCACCAGGTCGAGCTCCGACGGCACGCCCCCGCACCGACATGGTGCCCTACAGATGACCACCACCGATGAGGGCAGGTCCCGGCCCCGTTCACCGAACCGCCATCCGGCCGCGCACGGAGGGCCGTCGTCGACCACAACGACGGTACGGTCGGCGGGCTACGCCATGGGCCACCCCCCGGTACAGCGCCTCCCGGCGTGCCAGCTCACGACCTTCTCGCTCGGCGACCCGCCGAGATCTACGTTTCAAGCCTGGACCCTCCTCGCGCCCGGGAACGCCGAAAGCCGCCATAACGCCCCCTCCGCAGCCTCACGCCGTGCAAACGAACGGATTCTCGCCGCCACTCGCCTGGCGCCCTCCTAGCACGCGACACATGGAGTGTGTGATGGTCTTATGGTGCGTAAGTATCTGCTGGTAGGAGTGCCGGGGAGCGGCAAGAGCACTCACGCTGCCCTGCTGACCCGCGACTTCGATCTCGTGCGGATCAGCGCTGGGGACATCCTTCGCTGGCATGTCAGCCACCACACCAAGATCGGCGCACGCGTGCGGGAGGCCATGGCGGCCGGTCGGCTCGTCGATGACTCGCTCGTGGAAGGGATCATGCGTGAGCGTCTGGAGCAGCACGATTGGAACCACGGGTTCGTCCTCGACGGGTCCCCGCGGAACCGGCGGCAGGCGGAGTTCTTCCTCGAGCGGTACGACCTCGACGCCGTCATCTGCCTCGACGTGCCCGACGCGCAGGCTCGCGACCGTGCGCTGTCGCGACGGATGTGCGGCGACTGCGGCCTCGACTACAACCTCATCGGGGGCCGGCCCCGGCGTGAGGGCGTCTGCGACTCCTGCGGCGGCCGCCTCGAGAGGCGGGAGGACGACACCCCCGAGGCGCTCACTGCCCGGATCGAGGACCACCGGGAGAGCATCGCCGCCCTGCTGGACCGGCTCCGGCGCAAGGCACCGGTCTTCGTCGTCGACGCGAGCGGCGATCTGGACACCGTCCAGGAGGAGATCCGTATGCTCCTCGGGCTCTCCTGACGCCGTTTCGGCCGTCGACAAGGCGGGGATCAGCCTCAGATAGGCATATTCGGGGGGAATCATGCCTTATCAATCGATCAATCCTTACAGTGGCGCGGTCGTCGCCACGTTCGCGGAGATCACCGACGCGGAACTCGAGAACGCCCTGTCACGTGCCCGGTCGGCGTACGAGGAGTGGCATCGGCGAAGCTTCGACGAGCGAGCGGCCGTCACCAGACGCGCGGCCCGGATCCTGCGTGAGCGGCGGGACGAGTTCGCCCGCCTGATGACTCTGGAGATGGGAAAGCTGATCGGTGAGAGCGTCGAAGAGGTGCTCCTGAGCGCGGACATATTCGACTACTACGCCGACAACGCCGAGGGCTTCCTCAGGCCTGTCCCAATCGACACGCGTGAGGGCGAGGCGGTCGTCGTCAGCAGCCCGCTGGGTGTCCTGTTCGGGGTGCAGCCGTGGAACTTCCCGTACTACCAGCTGGCGCGGTTCGCGGTTCCCAACGTGATGGCGGGCAACGTCGTCATGGTCAAGCACGCGTCGAGCGTCCCCCGGTGCGCGCTGGCCTTCGAAGATCTCTACCGCGAGGCCGGTGCGCCGGACGGCGTCTACACCAACCTTTTCGTCACCAAGGAGCAGGTCGGGAAGGTGATCGACGATCCGCGCGTGATGGGGGTGGCCCTTACCGGCAGCGACCATGCGGGCAGTGTCGTCGCGACGCGCGCCGGCAAGGCGATCAAGAAGACCACCCTCGAACTGGGCGGCAGCGATCCGCTGATCGCCCTGCCCGACGCCGATCTGGGCCCGACGGTCCACTGGGCCGTATGGGGCCGCCTCAACAACTGCGGGCAGTGCTGCGTGGCCACCAAGCGGCTCCTCATCCACGAACAGATCGCCGACAAGTTCCTCGATGAGTTCACCGCGGCCCTGAGCGGGCTGGTCGCCGGGGACCCGATGGACGAGCGGACCACCCTACCGCCGATGTCGTCCCAGTCGGCCGCCGACAAGCTGAAGGCGCAGGTGACCGAGGCGGTCGAGCACGGTGCCCGGGCGACCGAGGTCGGCCCTCCGGTGCCGGAGACGGGAGCGTTCGTCCAGCCGACGATCCTCACCGACGTGAGCCGTGACAACCCGGTCTACGGCCAGGAGCTTTTCGGCCCGGTGGCGATGTTCTTCGGCGTCCGGGACGAGAATGAGGCGATCGCCATCGCCAACGACACCGGCTTCGGGCTCGGTGGCGCGGTCTTCACCTCCGACATCGAGCACGGCAAGGAGATCGCTCACCGCATCGAAAGCGGCATGGTCTTCATCAACCATCCCACCTGGACCGCGCCCGAGCTGCCGTTCGGCGGCATCAAGCGGTCCGGCTACGGACGAGAGCTGTCCTGGCTCGGCATCCAGGAGTTCGTCAACAAGAAGCTGATCGACGTCGTTCCGCTCGACGCCGCGCCCTGAGCAGGCCCGGCCATGAGCGCTATCAAGACTGAAACTGCTGCGGCTGATCATGACCCCCAACGTCGGCCTGCTGCTGGAGGGCGTGATGCCGGAGGGCGAGATCAAGCCGGACCGGTCGCCTTCCGACAGGCGACCCCGCGGAGCCGGTTCGGCCCCGCGGGGTCTGGTCATTCAGCGCGGCGCTGCGGGTCAGCCGAAGTTCGGGTGGAGGACCACCTTCGTCCAGCCGGTGTCGCGGTGGTCGAAGTGCTCATAACCCTCCGGCGCCTGATTCAGCGGCAGCTCGTGCGACACGATCCACGACGGCTTGGCCTGGCCTGTCCGGATGAGACGCATCAGCTCGCGGTTGTAGGCCTTGACGTTGCACTGGCCGTTGCCGATGCTCTGCCCCTTGAACCAGAAGAGGCCGTAGTCGAAGGCGACCTCACCCTCCTTGTACAGCGGGTCGGGGCTCTGCGGGTCCTGCGGAATGAAGATCCCGACAACGCCGATGGAGCCGGTGAAACGTACCGACTTGACCAGGTTGTTCAAGGTCATGTTCGGATGCTCGTGCCCCTCCGGGTCATGGGCCTGGTAACCGACGCACTCGCAGCCACGATCGGCTCCGACGCCGTCGGTCTGGTCGAGGATCTGGTCGACGGGCGAGCCCTCCGAGTCGTCGATCGGGATGGCGCCGATCTCCTCCGCGAGCCGGAGGCGGTCCGGATGCCGGTCGACGACGAAGACCTTGCTCGCGCTCTTGAGCGTCGCGGACAGCGCCGCCATCAGGCCGACCGGCCCGGCGCCGTAGATGGCGACCGTGTCTCCCGCCCGCACGCAGGCCAGCTGCGTGGCGTGCCAGCCCGTCGGGAAGATGTCGGACAGCATGACGTAGTCGGTCTGCCGCTCCTCCGCCTCCGGCGGCAGGACGAGGCAGTTGAAGTCGGCGTAGGGAACGCGGAGCAGTTCGGCCTGCCCGCCGTTGTAAGGCCCCATGTCCGCGAAGCCGTACGCGGCGCCCGCCATGTTCGGATCCGGGTTCGCGATGAGGCAGAAGGCGGTGAGCCCGTTCTCACAGTTCTCACAGAAGCCACAGCTGATGTTGAAGGGCATGCACACGAGATCTCCGACCTTGACCCGGTCCACCGCCTCGCCGACCTCAACCACCTCACCCATGTTCTCGTGGCCGAGCACCCGACCGGTCTCCAGGTCCGTACGGCCTTCGTACATGTGCAGGTCAGAGCCGCAGATGTTGGCGGTGGTTATCTTCACCAGCGCGTCCGTCGGCCGTTCGACCCTCGCGTCCGGCACGTCCTCGACCCTCACCGTCCGCGGCCCTTCATACACCACGCCTCTCATAGCGAAACCCCGATTCCCTCGATTCACGAAAAGCGGCCAGTGGCCGCATGTCTTCGAGCACCCAGCCGGAAAACAATCCCCGCAGACACATCCCCTTTTTCGAGTTTCTCACCCATGCAGCCCACGTCAACACAACGACGGATATTTACCCTTGCCGCCAGCATGCAATCTCCATTCACAGGGGACCCAATGAGAACAGTGGCGTCACCGGTAAACTGCGCGTGACGTGCATACTGATCCAGACACCAGGGCAATAGCCCACCCAGACTATTTGCCCTGACTAACAAACTGCTGCGCGTTAATCGCCGCGTCGGCGTCCCCCAGGCCGTTCCCGGCCGGCGACGAACCTTCGGTCCCGTCCCCTTGGCCTCCGGGATCTTCTTTCACCACGAGGGCCACCCAGTGCTCCGTGCCGTCGCAATCTCGCTCTGGACGCACCGCGCCTTGAATCAGGCCAGCCGATCCGACCGTTATCCGATCGACGCCCACATCAAGGTCATGCGACGAGATCAGATCAGAGGCTTGCTAAACCAATAATCCGGACGAAAATGAGGTAGAAGAGCCATAACGCCACAAGCCTCGATGCTGCCCGACGCAGAAAAATACCCCCGATCAGCGACAAGGAGACTGCGAACGGCTGCAGATCACCAGGTGATCTAGAAGAGCAGGCGCAGGCACTGAAGCGCCATCTGGATCGGGCGAGACGCCATCGCCCTTATCCGATTGTGACCCCGACACAAATACCTCCTTTCACCTTGGCCACGCCCGTAGTGGCACCCTCGAGGAGGCGGTGCGTGTCCTGCTCGTGCAGGGGGCCGCTTCCGACATCACGATGGCCGCCACCCACGAGCTTTTCGTGGGAACCCCCGCCGACCGTCCCCGAGATCTTCCGATCCATCGCCTGCTGATCACCGACACGCTCAACCAGGAGCCGACGCCACCGATGTGAGGTCGCCGCGGAGGTCCGTGTCGCACAGCGCGGGTACATGCGACATCGAACTCGCGGCGGCCCACCTACACGGCATACTCGACCAGCTGAAATGACCCAACCGGTCCGGCCGGTGAGCGAGGCGTAGGGTCGAAGAGACAGCAGGTCGCGGGACTCCCGGCGCGGCGTCCTGCGACCAGCCCGAGGTCGGCGGTGACGGGTCATGCCGGAACTCATTCTCAGTGATCGGCGGGACGCGGGGCGCGTGCTGGCCGATCACGGGTTCCTGGTACGCGAGTTCGGGGTGCCGACCCACGTGGAGATCTTCCGTGACGAGACCGGCAAAGAGTTCGTGATCCAGTTCGGCCCCGTCGGTCGTGGAGGCGAGGCAGTCCACTCGGCTGGAGCGGACGATCGGCGTCGTCTACCGGCCGTAGACCGAACGGTACAGCCCCTACTTCCGGGCCCCGTCCGGCGATCCAGTTCGACGCCGTCATCGACATCGACATCGACGAGAAGCGTGTCGTCGAGCCGGTGAGAGCGGGACGAGGCACCGGAGACTTACCCGTCCACGCTCTGACGAGAAGAGGCGATGTGGTCGTCGTGACGGAGAACCGATGGATTCCGGCGACAGGCGCCGTGCTCGACGCGGAGTTGGTCGTCCCCGACCGGCCGCAGGGCACGGTGGTGTTCGCGCTAAGCAGTGGCAGCGGCCACCGCGACCCGGACAACCGCTACATCGCCACCAGCCTAGGAAGCGCCGGCCTGGCCAGTGTCACAACCGACCTGCTCACGTCGGCGGAGGCGCAACGCGACGTACGGGAGGGCCGACTGAAGTTCGACATCGGCCTGCTCACCGGGCGGATGGAGGCGGTGCTGGAGTGGGTGTCGGCGGACGAGCGCCTCAACGGCCTTGACCTCGGGTTCCTCGGCGCCGATACCGGCACCGCGGCGGCACTGTGCACCGCCGCACGGCACTCGGGCATCCGGACGGTCGTCTCCAGCGACGGACGCCCGGATCTGGCCGCTGACTGCTTGCGCGAGGTACGCCAGCCCACGCTGCTGATCGTCAGGTGCGGCGACCCCGTGATCATTGAGTACAACCGTCAGGCGATGGAACTGCTCAACAGTGACGCGCGGCTGGAGATCGTCTCAAATGTTCAGCACCTGTTCGGGGAGACCAGCACGCTGGAGCGCATCGCGCGCCTGACCCGGGACTGGTTCTCCGCGCATCTGGGACGGGCGCGGAACGGCCGATAGCGCGGCCAGACACCAGGCCGCACGGCGTCCGTGCCGTGCGGCGGGTGGCCGGAAGGCGTCAGTGCTCCTTAAAATCACGGATCGCCACAGCGACCTCGCCTCCTCGACGGCATACCAAACCAGAACCTCGCCGCGGTGACCGAGGACCCCTGCCGGCCGCCGTTACCAGCGCCATGATGAACATGTGCTTGTACGCCGGGCAGGCGCCTCATCGGTGATCGCTGCTCTCCAGCCCCATGCGCTTCAGAGCCGGCCCTGACTCCTGAATAAGCGGCTCATGATATTGCTGCCTGAACGCGGCCCTTGTGCCTCCAGCCCCGCACCTGCGCTCAGGCGGACTTGCGTGTGCCGCCCTTCGCCTTGGCTTTGGCGCCCTGGCCCTGCTCGACCTCTCGGATCTCCTCCCTCTCCCCCGCCTCGCCGTCCCGTCTCGCCTCGTCCCTGGGCCGGCCCTTTTTGGCGGCCTCGACACTGGCCCGCAACGCGCTGAGCAGGTCAGCGGCTGCCGGCACCTGTTCCTCCGGCTTCGGTGGCACGATCTGCTTGCCCTCGATCTTCGCCTCGATGAGCTGCTGGAGGGCCTTGCGATAAGCGTCCTCGTACTGATCCGGCTTGAAGTCACCCGCCATCGTTTCGATCAGCGACGAGGCCATCTGTAGCTCCTGAGGGCGGACGTCCACGTCCTCCTCAAGGAACATGAAGTCGGGTTCGCGTACCTCATCCGGCCACAACATCGTCTCGAGCACGACGACACCCTCGCGCACGCGGAGGATGGCGAGCGACTCGCGCTGCCGCAGAGCGACCTTGGCGATGGCCACCTTGCCGGAGTTCTCCAGAGCGTTGCGTAGGAGTACGTACGGTTTGGTGCCCTGGGCCTCCGGCTCCAGATAGTAGGGCTTGTCGAAGAAGATCGGGTCGACCTGCTCCATCGACGCGAACAGCAACACATCGATACGGCGGCTGGTGGGCAACGGAAGGTTGGCCAGGTCTTCGTCGGTCAACACGACGATCTCACCGCTCGGCAGCTCATACCCCGAGGCAATGTCGGAGTACGGCACCTCCTGACCGCACTTGGTGCAGACCCGTTTGAACCTCACACGGCCGCCGTCCTTGCGATGGACCTGGTGGAACGCGACATCTTTCGGCTCGGTCGCGGAGTACAGCTTCACCGGGATCGTGACCAGCCCGAAGGAGATCGCGCCATGCCAGCTGGTACGCATGAGGTTCCCCTACCCCCTGGCGCTGCCGGACCTACCTACGGCAATAGCACGAAGCACGCCGCCGCAAATCCGAACGGCTGTTCGAACTGCCCGCACCGGGCGATCAGGCTCTGGCCCTTGTGGACGATCTCCTATCCCGAATCCAGAATGTCACTCCCGGCCAGGCGGCGACGGCCTGGAGTTTGAGTCGATCGGCGGCGGAGTCTGACCCGTCTACAGGTTGTCGGCCCCGCGAACGTTTCACGCTGTTCGGCTTCCCTCCGGCAACTACCGCTGACGGCGGCTCTATCGGTGCAGCCCGTGCGCGTTAAACCGAGGGCCGATATGTCCCAACGCCCACCGAGTCTGGTCAAGGACAAGAACTATGACCTGATCACCATGCTGCAACGGTGCCTTAACGCGACCTGGCGTTCGGAGACCTACAAGCAAGACGCCCGACGGAAAGCGTGATGTTGAACTGGCCGACCGGTTCGAAAAGTGCAGAGATAGTTGTTCAAGGCGGGAGAGGAAGGCAAGAGGCTGCTAGCTTGAGTTTTAACGTCTGGGTCGGGTGAGGGGACCCAGTTGATCATGAGTGAAG
>NZ_BAABHF010000042.1:0-220560 GCF_039541955.1 Actinoallomurus oryzae
TGCCCGCCGGCCTCAACCGACCTCACGCCTTCAGCGGCTTGACATCCATAGGAGCATCCCGGCCCGGTCGGCGCGGCGCGGCGCGTTCAGCCGACGCCGGCGGTGGCCAGGTCGTACCCGACGTACACCGGGCTGACCGCGGCGTTGGTCAGCCGAGTGCCGCGGTAGAGGACCACCTTGTCGTACACGAGCGGCACGATCGCGCCCGTGGCCATCACCGCCTGGTCGATCCGCGCGGTCAGGCCCTCACGCGTCTTCTGGTCCTTGGCCTGGTCCGCCTGGTCGAGCAGCCCGTTGACCGTGGAGTCGTTGAGCTCGGCCAGGTTGTTGTTGCCGGTCGGGAGGATCTGCCGGCCGTCGACGAGCAGCGGGAAGAAGCCGGTCGCGGTCGGGAAGTCCGGGCCCCAGACCGACAGGATCATGCCGAGGTCGTTTTCGTGCACGTACGACGGCTTGCCCGCGTACTCGGTGTAGAAGCGGGCGGCGTCGTACGGCTTGATCTTGACGGAGATGCCGGACCGCTGGAGCGCCCTCTGGACCGTCTCCGCGACCGCCATGTCCTTCGGCCGGTCCTGCCTGATCGCCATCGTCGTGCTGAACCCCGACGGCTTGCCGCACGCCGCCAGCTCCTGCCGCGCCTTGTCGGTACTCGCCGGGTACTGGTCGAACTTCTGGCGCCCCACGAGAACCGGCGGCGCCAGGTTCGTCGCGATCTCGGCGCCCTGCGGGCCACCGTCCGCCGTCTGCGCCGCCGCACGGTCCACCGCGTACTGCACGGCGCGCCGGCAGTGCACGTTGTCGAACGGCGCGACCTTGGTCGACAGCGCGATGTAACGCAGGTATCCGCTGGTCAGCGAGTCGGTGTTCTTCGTGAGGCTCGGGTCGGCGAGCGCCTTGACCCGGGCGGCGTCCGACAGTCCCACGCCGTTCGGGTTCAGCTCTGCCTGCCCGCCCAGGAGTTGCTGGTCGACGGCGTCCGCGGCCAGGCCGAACTGGACCTCGACCCGGTCCGGCAGCTGCGTGCGGATGCCGTCGGGGCTCCACGCCGGGTTTCGGACCAGCGACAGCGACTTCCCCGGCGAGTACGACTCGAGCTTGTACGGCCCGGTGGAGGCCGGATGGTTCTTGTACTGCGCGCCGTCGTCCTTGGCCGCCGGTACCGGCGCCGTCTGCGGCAGGGCGGCCAGGGAGTCGAAGTCGGCGAACGGCTTCTTCAGGTGGAAGACCACCGTCTGGTCGTCGGGGGTGGTGACGCCGTGGAAGTCGTCTAGGTCGTGGTCCTTGTACGGCCCGGCGTACGATCCGGCGTCGAGCATCTGGTGGAAGTACGTCGGGCCGAGGTAGTGCACCTCCGTCGCGAACGTCCGTGCGACGGCGTACCGCACGTCCTTGGCCGTGACCGGCGTTCCGTCGTCGAACTTCACCCCGGTACGCAGCTTGTACGTCCAGGTTTTCAGGTCGTCGCTGGACTGGCCGGGCCCGCTCGCCAGGTCGGGCACCGGGCGCAGCGCCGCCGCGCCGGCTCCGGCCCGGTAGGTGAGGAGCGACCGCGCGTACAGGCGGCTGATGTTCCACGAGCCGGCGAAGTACATATCGGCGGGGTCGAGCGAGTCGAAGTCATCGGCCTGCGCCAGCTTCAGCGTGCCGCCCTTGGCGGTCGAGGGGTTGACCACCTTGGTGAGCGCCGCGTCGGCGGCCGGCGCGGCAACGGCCTTGTCCGTCGGGCCCGGATCGGGGTGCTCGCCGTCGTGGACGAGCCGTACGACGGCGACCGATGCGGCGGCCACCAGCGCGACGCCGGCGGACGCGGCGACCGCCGGAACCCAGCGACGGTTCTTCCGTACGCGTGGGGGCGGCGTCGTGTCCCGCGGCGGAGCGCCCCACGGAGACTGTGACGGCGGCGGCGCGTCGGGGGGAAGGCTCTGCCAGCCGCTCTCCCACTGGCCGGGCCCGGCGCCCCACGGTGAGGCCGGCGCGGGCAGGACGGCCGGCTGCGGCGCGGGCGCCGGCGCCGGGCTCGGAACGCCCGGTGCCGCGGTGGTCTCGCCGAGGTCGGTCAGGAGCTGGGCCACGGTGGGCCGGTGCGCCGGGTCCTTGTACATGCAGTACCAGACCAGCTCGCGCAGCGGGCTCGCGATGGTGCCGATGTCCGGGTCGCCGCTGAGGATCCGGTTCATCGTCGCCGGGATCGAGTCGTGCCCGAACGGCGACCTGCCGGTGGCGGCGAAGACCATGGTCGCGCCCCACGCGAACACGTCCGCCGCCGGCGTGAGCCGGTGCCCGTTCAACTGCTCGGGCGCCATGTACGCGGGCGTGCCCACGATGCCGCTCGTCATCGACATCGTCGAGTCGAGAGCACGGGCGATCCCGAAGTCGATCACGCGTGGCCGGCCGGCGCCGAGCAGCACGTTGCTCGGCTTGAAGTCGCGGTGCACGACGTTGGCCTGGTGGATGGCGGCGAGCGCGCGCAGCGTGCCGATCGCGAGGTCGTGCAGCTCGGCCCCGGACAGCGGGCCCCGCTCCCGCACGATGTCCGACAGCGGGCGGCCGTCGACGTACTCGCTGACGATGTACGGGGTGCGGCCCTCGACATCGGCCTCGACGATGTGGGCCGTGAACGAGGGGTCGATCCGCTGTGCGGCGGCGAGCTCGCGGGCGAAGTAGCGCCGCGCCCGCTCGTCACCGCTCAGGTGGGTTCGCAGCAACTTGATCGCGAACCGTTCCGGGCGTGCCGTCCCGTCCTCGCCGTCGGCCGTCTCAGCGTCGGAGGACGCGGTCTCGGACGGCTTGGTGTCGTCGATCCGCTCGCCGAGATAGACGACGCCCTGGCCGCCCTCACCGAGCAGCCCGATCAGCCGGTAGTCGCCGAGCCGCTCCGGATCGTCCGGCCGTAGTGGTCGGGAATCCGGCATGGTCGCCTCCGGGAAGCGGTCGGTGCGCTGGGGTCGGTGCGCTGAGAGAACGCCCATTGTCCACCGTGTGACGGTATGCCTGCTACGCGCCCAGCGGCGCCGCGCCCGGGCACCGGGTGCGGCGACCGGTGCCTGGTCGCCGGTGACCGGCATTCGCGCAGGTCACATACGCTGTCACGGTGAGTGTCATGGTCGATCGGTACGGGCGGCGCGTCGAGGTGATCCGTCTCGATCGGGGTCATGGCCCGCAACAGTGGATCCGCGTCTCGTGGCGCCGGGTGCTCCTCGGCCCGGGGACTCCGGGTCTCGGGCAGGGCTACTACCGGTCGGCGGCGGCCGCGCTCGTCCACGTCGACGTCGAGAGCCTCGTCGAGCTCATCGAGCTCCACCGCTGACCGCGCCCGGCGCCTCGCCGACCAAGGCGGCGATGCCGTCCAGGAAACGCTGCAGGCCGAAGTCGAAGACGTCGTCGAGGTCGAAGTCATACCCCTCCGTGGCGAGCCGCTCGAAGATCGGAAACCGGCCGGTGGCGAAGATCTTCCACAGCTCCGGCTCCTGGGTGTCCATCCACTCCTCGGCGTCCATGCCGCTGAGAGCCTCCGCCTCCGCCTCGGACTCGATGTTGATCGCGTGGCCCCGCACGTAGTTGAACAGCGCGATGTGGGCGGTGAGGGTCGTCTGCAGGTCGAGGAGGCCGTCCAGCGAGCCGAGCACCCATTCGGTGAACGGGATGCCGTTGGGGATCGGCTGCGGCCGGGTGGCCGAGAGGGCGGGCGCGAGCCAGGGGTGACGGCGGAACATCGCCCACAGCGTCCGGGCGGCGACCTCCAGCCGGGCACGCCAGCCCTCCGGCGGATCGTCGGGGAGCGGCCGCTCGGAGAAGGCCGCGTCCATCATCTGCGCGAGCAGGTCCTCCTTTCCCGCGACGTGCCGGTACAGCGACATCGTCGCCATGCCGAGTTCGGCGGCGACCCGGCGCATCGAGACCGCGGCCAGCCCCTCCGCGTCGGCGACGGCGATCGCGGTCGCGACGATCCGGTCCGACGTCGCCTCCTCGTCCCCGCCCCGCCGGCGTGGCCGCGGCCCGCTCGGCCGCGCGGTGGGCCGTGGCGCGGGGCCCGCGTCGGTCGCCACCACCGTGCCGACTCCCGGCACCGCGCGGACCAGGCCCTCGTGACGAAGCTGCGTGAGCACCTTCGTGGCGGTCGCCATCGCGACGCCCCACCGCCGGGTGATCTCCCGGGTGGAGGGCACCCGGTCGCCCGGCGCCAGCTCACCCGTCGCGATCCGCTGCCGCAGTTCCGCCACGATCCGGCCGGAACGCGACGCTCTCTGTTCTCCCGGGCTCTGTTCCGTCGAGCTCTGTTCCACCGAACCACCTCCGCACTAGTGCACCTCGCGGCGCCGCCACCCTAGCCGCCACGCTGCGCCGATGTCCGTGACCGCCTTCTCCCCGGGTGCACGGCGCCTCTTGTGTACTAGTGCACCAAATAAGATATGGCTGTTCAACTCGCTTGCAGTGCAGCATATGTACGCCGTACATTCCGGTCATGCGAAACACCGAGATACTCGTTTCCGGCGCCGGGATCGCCGGAGCGGCAGTGGCGTACTGGCTACGCGCGGCGGGCTTCACGGTCACGGTCGTGGAGCGCGCCCCCGCCCCCCGCCCGGGCGGGCAGACCGTGGACCTGCGCGGCGCCGGCCGCGAGGTGATCATCCGCATGGGACTGATGGACCAGGCGCGTGCGGCGGCCGTCGAGCAGGACGGCATTGCGATGGTCGATGCCAAGGGCCGGGTCAAGGGGACCATGTCGGCCGACGCCTTCGGCGGCGAGGGGATCATCTCCGAGATCGAGATCCTCCGCGGCGACCTGGCCCGCGTTCTGTACGAGGCGACACTGCCGGACACCGAGTACGTCTTCGACGACACGATCACCGGCCTCGACCAGGACGACGACGGCGTCACCGTGATGTTCGAGAAGGCGCCCTCGCGTCGGTTCGGGCTGGTCGTCGGCGCGGACGGCATGCACTCCGTGGTGCGTGCGCTGGCCTTCGGCTCCGAGGCGGACTGCGTCCGCCCGCTGAACCTCTACAACGCCTGGTTCACGATCAACGAGGGCATGGACCTCGGTGGCTGGTACCGCATGTTCAACGCGCCGGGCGGGCGCGTGGCGTCCGCGCGGCCGGGCCGGCTCCCCGGGGAGGTCAAGGCCGCCCTCGCCTTCCGGTCCCCGCCGCTCGCCTACGACCGGAGCGACCTCGGCGCACAGCGGGACCTGGTGGCGAGCCGCTTCGCCGGCGTCACGGGCTGGGAGGTGCCGCGGCTGCTGCGCGGGATGGAGACCGCGCCGGACTTCTTCTTCGAGCCGATGGGACAGGTGCACCTGGACGGCTGGTCGCGCGGGCGCGTGGCGCTCCTCGGCGACGCCGGTTACTGCCCGACGCCGCTCACCGGGCTGGGCACCAGCCTGGCCCTGGTCGGCGCGTACGTGCTGGCGGGCGAACTCGCGGCGACCGGCGACCACCGGGCCGCGTTCGCGCGCTACGACGAGATCATGCGCCCGTACGTCACCGAGGCGCAGAAGCTGCCCCCGGGCGGCGCCTCCGGCTTCGCGCCGTCCAGCACCCTGGCCATCCGCATGCGGGCCGCCTCGATGCGCTGGATGACCCGCTGGCCGATGCGGCCGCTGATCGCCAAGCAGTTCGCCAAGGCGGGCAACATCACCCTGCCCGAATACCGCCGGCTCGCCGTACGGTAGACCCTGTCTCGACGTCGCCGCCCGTAGCGAGCGCCGCGCAGGAGGACGGCGGAGCTTCGAGCCGGGCCCTGGGGCGGCCGGGCCGTCACGGGCGCGAGGCCGTGCCGCCCTGCTGCTCGACCACCCATGCCGCGATCTCCGCCCGGCCCGTGAACCCCAGTCGGCGCAGGATGGCGCTCACGTGCGACTGGACGGTACGGGGACTGAGGAACAGCACCGAGGCGATCTGCTTGTCCGTCTTCCCCTCGGCGATCAGCTCGGCCACGGCGCGCTGTTTGTCGCTGAGCAGCCGGTTCGCCGACCGCTGCCGGGAAGGGGCGCCGGACCGGGGCGTGGACGGCTGGCCCAGCGCCAGGTCGACCGCGGCGCCGAACTCCATCTCCACGCCGTGCCCCTCGGCCTCGTCGTACGCCGCGTCGCCGAGGGCGAGCCGCGCCTGCTCGACGCAGGCGGTGTGCGCCTCCAGCCAGGGACGCAGCCGGTGGATGGCCACGCCGAGCGCCTGCTGCATGTTCCGCGAGGCGCCCAGCAGCACGGCCGCCTCCTCGTGGCGCCCGCGGGCCACCGCGCACCACGCGAGCGACTCCACGCCCCAGATCGACCCCCAGCGGTCGCCGATGTCCCACTGGGTGCGCAGCACGGACCGGAACATCGCGGCGGCGGCCGGCGGGTCACCGTGGCGGAGCTCGGCGACGGCACGGGCCCACTGGGCCCAGGAGGCCGCCCAGGTCGCGCCCCGGGCGCGGGTGTCGGCCAGGTGCCGGTCGGCGATGGCGAACGCGTCCGGCGCCGGCGCGGTGAAGGCGGCCGCGATGGCGTGGAACATCTCGGCCATGGGCAGCAGGCGGGTGTCGTTCATCGCGGCCAGCTCGTCGCGTACGGCGGCCCACAGCGTGAGCGCCGCGGGGTCGCCGTGGACGAACAGGTCGGTCGAGGCGGTGAGGAAACGGTGGGCGGCGAGCGCGAACGCCGCCTCGTCTCCTCCGGACACCGCGGGTGCCAGCGCGCCGCACCGGCGCAGCAGGGTCTCGGCGTTGACCTCGTCGCCCAGGCACAGCGCGATCCAGCCCGCCTGCGCGAGCACCGTCAGCCGGAGCGGGGCGGCCGCGGCGTTTCCGGCCAGGGCCTCCTCGGCCCGCGACAGGGCCCGCATGCCCTCGCCCAGCGTGCCGCCGAAGAACCACAGCCGAAGGGCGGTCAGCGCGGAGGCGAGCCGCGCGCCGACCTCGGCCTCCTCCAGCGTCGTCGCGGCGGCGCACCGGTCCAGGACGGCACGGTGGTTCGGCAGGTCCTGGCGCGCCTCTCCCAGGTAGCGTGCCTCGTCGGGCCCGTACCAGTGCCGGCTGTACCACTCGGCGCGGTCGAGTAAGTAGGCGCTGAGCCGGCGGTGTGCGACCGTCTCGTCGCCGGACGGCGGCGCGGGCCTGCCCTCCGGGTCCGGCAGGTCCCCGGTGCGCGAGCCGAGGCGGGCCAGTCCGTACTCCCGTACGGTCGCGAGCATGGAGTACCGGGTCGGAATCGAGTCGGTGTCGGCGACGACGATGCTCTTGGCGGCCAGTTCGCCGAGGACCGCCGGCACCTGGACGGCCTCGAGCTCGCCGTCGGCGGCGACGGCCATCGCCGCCTCCATGGTGAAGCCGCCCGCGAACACCGCCAGCCGGGCCCACAGCAGCCGCTCGGCCGGCGAGCAGAGCTGGTAGCTCCACTCGAAGCTGTCCCAGAGGGTGCGGTGCCGGGCCGGGGCGCTCATGTCCTTTGAGAGCGTCCGCAGCCGGAACCCCGACAGCATCGACACGATCTCCGCGACGGACATCACCCGGACCAGCGGCGCCGCGAGCTCGATGGCGAGCGGGATGCCGTCCAGCATCGCCACCAGGCGGGCGACGTCGGCCGCGTTCCGCGGCGTGATCGCGAAGTCCGCGCGCGCCGCGGAGGCCCGCGCCTCGAACAGGCGTACCGCCTCGTACTCGGTCACCACGGCGCGCTCGGGGTCCGCCGGGACGGTGAGCGGCGGCACGTCGATCACGTGCTCGCCCTCACAGCGGAGCGGCACCCTGCTGGTCGCGATGATCCGGAGCTCGGGGCAGTCGCGCAGGAGGCGGACCACCAGGGGCGCGAGCGTGCGGATGAGGTGCTCGCAGTTGTCGAGCACGAGCAGGGCCGCCCGCCTGCTCAGCGCCGCGACCAGGACGTCGCCGGGCTCCCGCGCCGACACGTCGTCGACGGGCAGGGCGTCCAGGATGACCCGGCCGGCCGAGGCCGGGTCGGTGTGGGAGGCGAGGTCGACCCACCACACGCCGTCGGGCTGGGCGCGGCGGGCCTCGTTCGCCAGCCGCATCGCGAGCCGGGTCTTGCCCGTGCCGCCGGCCCCGGTCAGCGACAGCAGCCGGACACGTGGGTCGGACAGCCGCGCCTTCACCGAGGAGAGCAGCTGCCGGCGGCCGATGAGGCCGCTGAGCTCGGCCGGGACGTAGCCGTCGCGCCAGCCGTCCGCGGTGCGTTCCGTCACTCGATCCGCCCGTCTTCGCGTCCCCGCCGCAGGAACGCGTACGTCACATGACCAACCGATCGTAGTGATTCCGGTGCCCGTTCCGCCGCTGAGCCGGCCATCCGTCTCACCGCCCGGGTTCTCCCAGAGCATGCCGACCGAGGGCGCGCCGGCGTTCCGGGGCGGCGAGGCGACCTGGCGGCCCGGTCCGTTCCACCGCGCCCTGCCCGTGCGCTTCACCACCGGCCGCCGCCCGTCCGCGCCACCGGGTCGGCTGATGGGGCGATCTGCCCCGATCTGGCCGAAGGCGGGCGGTATCGGGGCAGGTCAGGTCCGGTCGGGAAACGGCGACGACTATCACGGTAGTACTACCGGAGAGTACTCTCGGCGGAATGAGTGCTGAGCCCCCCGCGCCCGAGCCTTCCGCCGAGCGGTCCACCCGCGATGGCGTCCGGCGTCAGCCCGGAATGCTCGAGGACGAGGTGCTGGCCGTGCTCTGGACGGGCGGGCGGGCGATGACGCCCGCGGAGGTGCGGGGCCGGCTCGACGACCGGCTCGCGTACACGACCGTGATGTCCACCCTGGCGCGGATGTACCGGAAGGGGCTGGTCTCCCGCCGCCCGGTGAAGAAGGGGTACGCCTACCTTCCCACCGTCGACGAGGCCTCCCACACCGCCCGGGCGATGACCGACCTGCTGAGCCGCCGTCATGATCACGCGGGCGTGCTGGCGAGGTTCGTGTCGTCGCTGAGCCCGGAGGACGAGGCGTTCCTGCAGCGCCTGCTGCGCGGCGAGGACGCCTGAGAAGCCACTCGTAGGCCCGCGTCTGCGTGGACGACACCGGCACGGGCGACCCACGGTGTGCGGCGGCATCCGTTCGCCGCGATACTGACCTCGCGGTGCACTGAAGATCTTTGTGGGTGACTGACCGGGGGAAGGGCGAACCGCATGGCCATGGCAGGCGCCGATCAGATCGGTTACCGTTCGGGCGCTCCCGGTGATCCGCTGGGGCGTTTCGAGCTCACCGTCCGGCCGGACGGCGGCGCGCGGCTGGACCATCGTGACGCCAGGAGGCTACGGGTGTGGACCGCGCGGCTCGAACGGGCGGTGTGGTCCCGGCTGCTCGACGCGCTGGACCGGTCCGGCTTTCCGGAGATCGAGCCGGCGCCGGTCCCCCCGGGCGCCGCGCGCCGGGAGCTGACCGTCCCCCCGGCCGGGGAACTGGTGTTCGCCTGGAACGACGACGTCGCCGCCCCGGCGCTCGGCGAGGTCTTCCGGATCCTCGACGCCCTGGTACGCCAGGTGAGCGCCGGAGCCGTACGGTCCACGGCCGACGCGCTGCCCCAGGTGGCGCACTGGTGCGGCGAGACCGAGCCGTCCGAGGCGGTGAACGCCGCCTCCGGTGCGGCGGCGTTCGGTACCGTTTCCGGGCGGCCGGCCTACGTCGTCGCCGCGGACGAGATCAAGGTCTCCTCGCTGCCCGGTCATGAGCCGGTGGGTGTTCCCGTCATCAGCCGGACGAAGTGTCGGTCCGTCGCTCTCGGCACCGCCGGAGGGCGTGACCTGCTCGCCGTGGCGGGTGATGATCATCTGATCAGGGTGTGGGATGCGCGTACGGGCGAGCTGGTGCACTCCAGAGCCGGTCACCGGGGGCCGGTGACCGGGGTGGCGGCCGGCGAGGCCGCGGAGCATCTGGTCGTGCTGTCGGTGGGCGTGGACGGCCAGGTACGCGCGTGGGCGGATGGAACCGCTGCCGAAGCGGGCGCCGTCTCTGTCGTGGACGGCGGGCTGACGAGTGTCTGCCATGCCCGCGTCGCCCGTCGTGATCTCATCTGCGCGGGTTCCGACGATGGTGCCGTCCGCATCTGGGACGCCGCCGACGGTGAGAGTGTCCGCACGCTGCGCGGCCACACCGGCTGGGTCAACGCCGTCGCCATGACCGGTGCACCGGGTCCTGGCCTCGTGGCGACCGGCGGGGCGGACCGCGTCGTACGGCTGTGGGATCCATCCGACGGGCGGCAACTCCATGAGCTGGCGGGACACACCGACAGCGTCACCGGCGTCGCGTTGACCGTCATCGGCGACCGCCAGGTGGTCGGGTCCTGCTCGCTCGACGGGACGGTACGTACGTGGGACGCCGTCACCGGCGAGCCGATGGCCGGCCGGCCGGCGGAGAGCGGTTGGCTCACCGGTATCGGGTTCGTCCGGACCGCGGACGGAACGGCCGCCGTGACCAGCGGGACGGACGGCACGGTGCGGCTGTGGGACGCGGTGGGCGGTGCTCCGCTGGCGACACTGGCGTCGGAGTCGGTCCCGGCCTGCGTGGCCACGACCACCAGGAGCGGCCGGTGGACCGTCGCGGCCGGGTTCAAGGACGGTTCGCTACGCGTCTGGAGCGATGGGACGCTCACCCGTACGATCCCCCCGTCCGACGGGGCGATCACGGCGGTGGCCTTCGGGCCCGGAGGCCTTGTCTCCGGTACGGACAACGGCACGCTGCGCGTCCATGATCCCGACAGCGGCGACGAGTCGCGGGTTCCGACCCCGCATACCGCACCGGTCCTGTCGCTGGCGTTCGCCGACGATCTTCTTGTCTCCGGTGGAGCCGACGCCGTCGTGCGTACCTGGCGGGCCCTGTCGGGTGCGCCGGTGGCCCGGTTGCTCGGCCACACCGCGGGTGTCGCGGCCGTGGTGACCGGTCGCGTCGGCGGCCGCACCGTGATCGCCTCCGCTGGCTACGACCGGGTGGTGCGCACATGGGACGCCGCCACGGGCCGCCCGTTGCTCGCGATCCACGGCCATATGTATCCGGTCTATGCGCTCGCGTTCGGCGACGGGTGGCTCGCCTCGGCGGGCTATGACGGCTTGGTACGGGTCTGGGATGCCGCTACCGGAGCGCAGGTCGCGCAGCTCCCGGGAGACGAGGGGCCGGTCAGAGCACTGTGCTTCGACGGGAACGATCTCGCGGTCGCCGCCGCGGACGGCACCGTACGGCTGTGGCGGCTTCCCGCGGGTGAGCTCATCGATCAGACCGGTGTCCCGCAGACTCCCCAGGCGGCGGCGTTCCTTGACGGCCGCCTCAACGTCGCCGGTGAGCAGGGCGTGGTGACATGGGCGCGCGATCGCTAGCCGGGCGCTTGCAAAACACCCAAAGGCGGATATTTCACCCCATGATCAATTATCGGTGGATGGCCGATAAGGTGCTTTCTACCGGGTGACAGCACGGTGTTCGCGGTCGGGGGATGTCCGCCATCCATGGTGTTCGCGCTAGGTCCTCATCATTTCTGTCCGGTGGCCTGCCGGTCCCATCGCCGTCTGTCCTCGGCACCTGGCGTCGTCGGGGGAGTCGGAGCTGTCGTATGGACGAAACAACCGAGGCATCGTCGCGGGACGTCGCGGCGGACTATGGGAAACGGCTGGATGAGCTGCGTCAAATGCAGCGGGATGTCCGTGCCGTGACCGCCACCGCCCGTACTCGAGATGGCGCGGTGGCCGTCGAGGTGGGGCCGAGGGGCGAGGTCCGGGATATCCGGTTCAAAGCGCAGGCGTACAGCCGGATGAACCCGAATCAGCTCGCTCGCACGACCATGCAGCTGATCGAGGAGGCGTCACGGGAGGCGGCGGAGCGGGCGAGGAGGATCGCGGCCGATTTCCTGCCGGGGGAGCTGGGTGCGCGGCTGCTCGATGGTGAGGACGATGTCGCCGTGTTCATGCCGGATGCGTCGAGCATGCCGAACGTCGGGCTGGAGTGACCGGTGGCTCCGGGATATGTGGCGGTTCCTCATACATGGGTGGCTTCGGGGCACGGAATTGCCGAGGCGTCGAACACGCTGGCGACCGCGACCGACACGTTGTGTTCCCAGCTGGCCGATGCCGGCGCCTGCTGGGGTTCGTCCAAGGACGAGATCGGACGGATGTTCTTCAACGGCGATGACAAGACGCCGGGTTTCGGTAAGTCACGGGACGCCTTCCTGAACGACCTCGCCGACATGGTGAACCTGCTGCGGGCCACCGGCGGCTTGCTGAAGCTGTCGGGCCGTAACTATGCGGTGGCCGACGAAGCGAGCACGGTCGGGTCGGCCTTGCCGAAAGGGGCGGACAAAGACGCGCTCGCGGCGGTGAACCCATACTACTTGCCTCCGGTGTCGCAGACTTTGGTGAAATCCGATCCGGTCCCTCCGTTTCAGCTCTTTGATTTCCTCTCGAAGCTGTTGCAGGAGTTGGTGGGCGGCTGTCAGTGGCCGGATGGCAGTCTGTCGGGCCTGGCGTCGATGCGGGATGCGTTCTACGCCACCGCGGACTCGATCAGTTCGGTCGCCGACGAGGTGGCCGGCCACGCGCATACGGTGACGGCGAACAATTCGGGTGAGACCGCGCAGAAGTTCGCGTCGTTCGCGGCGGCACTGCGGGGAGGCGGAGAAGAGGGAGGCCTGCTGTGGCTGGCGTCCGAGTCCAAGGCGCTGGGAGATTCGGTTGACGCGCTGATCAAGCAGGAGAAGGCCGCCCGGCTGCAGTTCAAGCTGTCTTTCGAGTTCATGGCGGCGACCTGGGTCGCAGCATGGGTGATTTCGTGGTTCACCGGTCCCGCGGCGGAGGGAGCGGCGCTCGCGGCCACCGAATCGGCCGGAAGCGAGCTTAACGCGTTCATACGAGCTGCTGCCAAGGCCGCACTGATGGGGGCGGGATACGGCGGCTCCCTGGACGCCATCGGGCAGTATGCCCATATCCACGAGGGCGCGCAGAAAGGTTGGAACTTCGCCGAGCTCGGTAAAGCCATGGGCGAGGGCGCGATCGCCGGCGGGGTCATGGGTGTTGGAGGCGCGGCGGTCGCCAGAGGGAGCGGCCGGCTTACCACTGCGCTGTCGTCCTGGATGGAATCCGGTGGTCTCAAAGGCGCGGCATCGAGATTCGCCTTCGCCGGTACCACGGGAACCGTTGGGAACATCGTCGCCCAAGCCATTGTCGATCAGCACGTCGATGTCGGCCAGGCCGCTCAGTTCGGATTCGGCATGGCCGGTATCGAAGCCGCCAGACCCTCGGGCCGGCATTCCGCCGAGCAGATCAGTAACGCCTACCGATTGCACACCTGGGCCAGTGAACACGCTGATTCACTCCCGCCCGCAGGAAGCGCCCACGACGGCGCCCCCACTTCCGGAACCTCCCCCCACACCCCTCCACCCGCCGGTGAGGGAGGCGAAGGCGGCAACCCGGCGCCCCAACCGAATCCAGGCGGGAACACCCCCCACAACGATCCGTCCGGGAGCGGCGCGCCGCCCGCCGCCCGGGCAGGTGACAGCCAACTCGCCAGCGCCCCGGCCCAGAACGCCGCCCACACCGGCGCCGATGCCGTCACCGCACCGCACGGCACGGACAACGCGGCCGCCAAGAACTCCACCACGGCCGCCGGCCCGGCAGGCGAAGCCCCCTCGATCATCGCCGCCCCCGGCAGGCACGCCGGTGACGCGACGGCCGGTGCCGCCGGCGACGCGACGGCCGGTGCCGCCGGCCCGGCCCGGCAGTCCGCACCACCATCGAACCGGCCCAGCATCACCGACATCCTCAACCGCGAGCCGTCGACGTCCTCGCCCAGAGGTGGCGCGGCCGCGGACCCCCTCACCGGACCTCGTTCCGCGGGCGGGCGGCCGCCGGAGGTCCCGGCCGAGCCCGGCGGTGCCGACGTCGGCCACGACGCGTCCAGCCGGCGTGATCCCCAGCCTGGACGGCCCGGAGAAGCCCTGTCCGCCGCTCACCCGGATCAGTCGCACGGACCACAGGCACCCGGCCGGAGTCTGGGGACCGCGACCACCGACGTCGCGTCCGCTCAGGATTCCGGACGCGGCACGGCGCAGCCGGCCGGGCAGCGGCCGGAGCCCGTCCCGGCCGCGGTCACCCCGGTCGACCACGGGCCGGGCCCATCGGCGTCACACGCCGACATCACGGGTGGAGACCACGCCGTCTCGTCCGGCGGCCGACAGGACACCGCCGTCGCGACGCCGGCGGATCATCCGGCCGCCTCGGGCCCGTCTCCGGAGGCGCGCACCGTCGTCGACCGGCCGACGCCGCGCGAGGTGAACGGGACCCGCAGCACCGACCTGAACCCCGACACCCGGCCGCCCCTGATCCCCGCGCACGGCGAGCGGGCGCTCGCCGCACTCCGCGGAGAGCACGCGAACACGCTTACCGAGGGAGAGGCGCTGCGCGCCTCCCAGTGGGCGCATCTTCGCGATTCCGCCACCGCGGCACCGGTCGCCCGTGAGCGTTATCCGTTCGAGAACGCCTCCACCGTCGAGGCACGACGGCTCGGCCTGACCGCCCCGGACGGTACCGAAAGGACCGTCACCGAGTTCACCGTCAAAGTACGTCTCCAGGCCGACGAGGCGATGGCGCCCCACGACGTCGTGCGGGCCAAGTCGAACATCCTCGATGCCGTCGACCTCTACTACAACCACCAGCACCGGCTTCCCGATGGTTCCCAGCTCCATGTCCGTGTGGTCTTCGACGACGTACCATCGCGGTCCGCAGCCGACGGCGCCGTTCAGCTGCATCCGGGAAACGGCGCGTACGAGGGCGAGCGGCCCGACATGCTCACCTGGTACGCCGACATGGACCCTGTCGTGACCGCCCACGAGCTGGGCCACCACTTCGATCTGCACGATGAGTACGCCGAACCCGGCCGGCTGACCGCGTCGGAGGTGAGACGCGATGCGAGCGCGATGGGCAGCGGTGAGCTCTACTGGAGCGACCACGCACTGGTCGTGGACCACAACGGCAACTCCGTCCCCGGCATCGTCGGCCTGCGCGATCGCCATCTGGCCGAACTGAACGCCTTCGCCGACCGCGCCGCGCCGGACGGACCGAGCATCCATGGAGACGCCGGCCTGCCGGTGCCGGCCGAGCATTCGACTCGGCCCGGTCGATCGGACCGCGCGCTGGACCTGCCCGACCACGTCCGGGAACTGCGTGATCGAGTCGACGGAGACGGCCGGCCGGTTTTCCCGGCCGAAGGCCGCGACCCGGTCGAGCACGCCATGCTGCTCGACCGGATGCACACGCTGTTCGGCGATGAGGCGCGGACCGCCGATCACCTGCGCTACACCGAGGCGTTGAGCGACGCGGCCCGCCGCCTCTACGAGACCGCGCCGGACTACTCCTTCCGGGGCGAGGACCTGCAGGGGCTGCACCATCTCGCCGATATCGCCGACACGTCTCCCCATGGGAGGCTGCCGCATGCGGACGTCCTACACGAGGTCGCCCGCCAGACCCTTGACCGAAGCCCGACTCCGCACGACATCGAGGGCCTGTCCAAGCTCGCCGCACACCTCAACGACCACATGGACGGCCGGCATGCGTTCGAACGGCCCTCCGACGCCCTCCACCGGGCGGCAGCGGACAAGCTGGGAACCCTGCCGAGCACAGAGGTCACCCACCGGGCCATCGACCAGATGGCCGAGGAGCAGCGGCGTGATTCCGACCGACACGAACACGCGGTACCGGCTGCGGATCGCAAAGAAAAGGCGAAACAGAAGGCAGTCCGGGACGCCCAGAACATGCGCGGGCGGCCGCTGACCAGTGCGGAACAAAGGGATATCGAACAAGCGGTCGAGCAGCAGTGGAGAGATTCCGGCGGGACTCTTCACCGGCCGAGTCTCCGCGACAAGACCATCAGGGGAATCCTCGAGAATCGCGACTCGCAAGGCAATCTGCTCGACGCGAATACGGGTAAACCCATTCCACAAGGAAGAGCGGACATCGGCCACAAGCCAGGAGATGAGTGGCGGAGGGTCAGGGACGAAGCAAAACGAATGGGCTTGACCCAGGAACAGCTCAATTCGATTGTGCAGGATTCGAGTATGTACCAGTGGGAAGATAGGAACCAGAACAGGGGGCATCGGCACGAGGACAGAAGTGCCGGCGGTACCAGCAAGCGGCTTCAGCGCGTCAAGAAGCATCGGGACGGGTCCGTCACCATCGATGGCCAGCGAATATATGCCGACGGAAGTACTTATGACGAGAAAACCGGAGTAAAGATCCATTCGAGCGATGTCCCGGATGTCTTTGCGCGTCGCCAGTGGCAAGATACGGTGCAAAACGCCTCCGATCAGACCTCGCAGGAGAAGCGGGCTCTTCAGGCGCAGAAGAAGGCGGACGATTTGACGAAGAGGATCGCAGGGCAATGGGGTAAGAGCGCAAAGGAGCAGATGAGAAAGAGGGCCGAGCAGGCGCAAGCGGATGCCGATAGGCTACGCGAGCAAGCCCAGAAGAAAAAGAGGCGTTAGTCGTGGTGGCGAGCGAGTCCTCGATGAGGATCTATCTCGACCGGTTGAACGAGTGGGCGGGGGAGGAACCGGAAACTCACCTCGTTTCTCCTGGCGACGTCGAGCCGCCGGTTTTCACCTTCACCTACCGTGAACAGTTCGGCGACAACACGATCTCGGGCTTCACCTATGGCCTCTCGCTGGTGTCGCACCCGGACTGGAAGTTCGGCAGCCCGGAGCTGTTCATCGCCATGGAGTCCGACAAAATCGATTGGGTGCTCGCCGCGGGGTATGTCGCAACCGCATGGCGAGGTGAGAAGCCCTACAGTGCCGGCGACATGTTCGACCTCGGTGCCCCAATAAGCCCGGAGGAGTCCGAGATGTCGGCCGTGCTCCTCTTTCTGGTCACCAGCCTGGATCGAGAGGTCTCCCATATAGAACTCCCGAACGGCACCATCAATCTTGTTCAACTTTATCCGTTGTATGAGTCGGAGCTGGCGCTGGTCCAGGAAATAGGCGCCACCGAATTCCTCTCGGCTGAGGACGTGAATTTTTACGACCCGCGGCGCCCGCCCCGCACCGAATGATCGGCCGCGCGGTCGGGTGGCGGTCGAACGGCCCGCCGTGGATCGGCAGCAGCGCAGGGGTCCCTGCCTCCGGCGCGGACGTTGGCGATTTTCCGGTGGGATCTGGCACTCGAGCCACTGGGAGCCGCCGCGCCGTCTGCGTACCTTGACGTTCCATGTGCAACTCGGCGGCGCGAACCCGGCGCCGTCCTGAATCCTCACCGCATCGGAAATGACACATGGAGTACCTGCAGTACATCGCGCCGATCGGCATCGGCGCCGCCTACGCACTGCTGATGTCCCTCATCCACGAACCACACCGCCGGCGCGTCAACGCGCTCATGATCGCCGGAGCCGGCGCGACGTACCTCAGTGGCGGCGGTATGGGCGTCTGGGAGCTGGCGTTCGCCGCGGTGCTCGTCTACGTCGCCTACCGTGGCCTGGACTCGTGGACGTTCATCGGGATCGGCTGGCTGCTGCACACCGCCTGGGACATCGTCCACCACCTCAATGGCCACCCCATCCTCCCGTTCGACCACGGCTCGTCCCTGGGCTGCGCCATCTGCGACCCGGTCATCGCCCTGTGGTGCTTCAGCGGCGGCCGGACACCGCGTGAGCTGTTCCGCCGCGCCAAGCGCCCGGCGACGATTCAGGGGCAGACCGCCTGAGGCACTTCCGGTCCGCGGTACGGCCCGATGCCGGGGCCGCGCGGTGGCGCCCGGCGGCCACCCTCGGCCCCGGCTCTTGACTGATCGTCCTGACCTATAGATCGTCAAGGGTCCGCAAAGCGATCCTCTGTTCGGGATCTCGAACAGAGGCGCCTTCTGTCGCTGAGAGGGCACCGATGTCCGGAAACTTCCGTGCCGGCACCGCCGCCCGGCTGCTCGTGGCCGTGTCGCTCGTCCTCGCCGCCCTTCCCACCAGGGCACAGGCTGCCGCGCCGCCTCCGAGGTCCGCCGCGGCCGAACACGTGGCCGACACCGGACGGAGCGTGGACTTCGACCAGGACTGGCGGTTCGCCCTCGTCAACCCCGAAGGCGTCACCGATCCCACCGGCGCCTACGCGCACGCCGCCGATCCGGGCTACGACGACTCCTCGTGGCGCCGGGTGAACCTCCCGCACGACTGGAGCATCGAGCGCGACCCGACGCCGGACGGCGGCACGAACAGCGGCACCGGCTTCCTGCAGGGCGGGCTCGGCTGGTACCGCAAGACCTTCACGCTGCCGTCCTCGATGGCCGGCCGGAAGATCTCCGCCGAGTTCGACGGCGTCTACATGGACTCGGTCATCTACTTCAACGGTCGGCAGGTCGGCGCCCACCCGTACGGCTACACCGGGTTCGACGTGGACCTGACCGAGCTCGCGCACACCGACGGCAAGACGCCGAACGTGCTCGCGGTCGAGGTGCGCAACCAGCTCCCCAGCAGCCGCTGGTACTCCGGCAGTGGCATCTACCGCGACGTCCACCTCACGGTCACCGCGCCGGTCCACGTCCAGCGGCACGGCGTCTTCGTCACCACGCCGGACCTGGCGAAGACCGTGAAGGCGGGCTACGCGGACGTCCACGCCCGTACGGACGTCGCCGGCGCGACCGCGGACACGCGGGTCGTCGCCACCGTACGGGACGCCCGCGGCCGTACGGTCGCGCGAGGCTCCTCCGGCGTGACCTCGGGGACCGCGACGGCGGACCTGCGCGTCGATCACCCCACCCTCTGGTCCACCGCCCACCCGTACCTCTACACGCTGCGCACCGACGTCGTCGTGGCGGGCCGGACCGTGGACACGACCACGACCCGCTTCGGCGTCCGCTGGTCCACCTTCAGCCCGGACGGCGGTTTCTCCCTCAACGGGCAGCGGATGAAGCTACAGGGCGTCGACCTGCACCACGACGGGGGCGCGCTCGGAGCGGCCGTCACGGAGGACGCCCTGTACCGGCAGATGAAGATCATGAAGAGCATGGGCGTCAACGCCTTCCGCACCTCGCACAACCCGCCCTCGCCGGCCATGGTGCGGGTCTGCGAGGAACTCGGCATCGTGATGATGGTCGAGGCGTTCGACACCTGGCACACGCCGAAGGTGAAGTACGACTACGGCCGGTTCTTCGACGCGAACAGCGACGCCGACATCACCGAGATGGTGAACGCGGCCAAGAACTCCCCGGCCGTCGTGATGTGGTCGATCGGCAACGAGATCCCCGACTCGACCTCCGTCGCGGTCGGCGTGCCCATCGCGCGGCGGCTCATCGCCGACGTCCGCGCGGTCGACACGACGCGGCCGATCGTCATGGGGTCGGACAAGTACCGCAGCGTGCCGGCGCCCGGATCGGCCCAGGACCAGATCCTGCGGATGCTCGACGGCATCGGCCTCAACTACAACACCGCGGCCTCGATCGACGCGTTGCACGCCCGCTATCCGGACAAGTTCTTCTTCGAGTCCGAGTCGTCCTCGGAGACCTCCACACGCGGCGTCTACCAGGACCCGCAGCAGCTCAACACCGGCGAGAACTACACCCCGGGCAAGCGCGGAACCTCCTCCTATGACAACAACCTCGCCTCGTGGACGATGAGCGGGGAGTACGGGCTGAAGAAGGACCGCGACCGCGGCTGGTTCGCCGGGCAGTTCCTGTGGTCGGGCATGGACTACATCGGCGAGCCCACGCCGTACAACGTGTTCCCGGTCAAGGCCTCCTTCTTCGGGGCGGTGGACACCGCCGGCTTCCCCAAGGACATGTACTACCTGTTCCGCAGCCAGTGGACGACCGAGCCCATGGTCCACCTGCTGCCGATGAACTGGACCGACCACCGGCGCGGCGAGCCCGTGCAGGTGTGGGCGTACTCCAACGCCGACACCGTGGAGCTGTTCCTGAACGGCCGGTCACTGGGCGTCCGCCGGTTCGACCACAAGACGACCGCGGACGGCCGGGCGTACCTGGAGACGACGGAGGCGACCCACGACGACAAGACGGTGACCTCCGGGCCGTACCCGGGCAGCTACACCAGCCCGAACGGCAGCGCGGGCAAGCTGCACCTGACCTGGGACGTCCCGTTCGAGCCCGGCACGCTGAAGGCGGTCGCCACCCGGAACGGGAAGGTCGTGGCGTCCGACGTGCTGAAGACGGCGGGCGCGCCGCACACGGTCCGCCTGTCGCCGGACCGCCGGACGATCGCCGCGGACGGCCGGTCGCTGTCCTACGTCACCGCCGACGTCGTCGACGCGCACGGCGTGACCGTGCCGAGTGCGGACGACTCGCTGCACTTCACCGTGACCGGCGGCTCGCTGGCCGGGCTGGACAACGGGGAGGAGGAGAGCGCGGAGAACTACAAGGCACCGGTGCGCTCGGCGTTCAACGGCAAGGCGCTGGCGATCGTACGGTCGGGGACCAAGCCGGGCCCGATCACGGTGACGGTCACCGCCCCCGGCCTGCGCCCGGCGTCCACGGTCATCCACGCCACCGGCGGAACACCCGGCGCGACCGCCGCGGCACCCGTGCCGGTGCGGGCCGCCCCGGCACCTCCCGCGACCGTGACCGCGGACGCGAGCTACTCCGGCGCGCCCGACACGCTGCCGGCCGCCATGCTCGACGGCGACACGGCCTCGGGCGGCTGGTCGAACTACTACAACAAGCACGCCACGGCGCTGCTGCCGGCGTTCAGCCTGGCGCATCCGCGCGAGTGGGTGTCGGTGACCTGGCCGAAGACCCGTACGCTCGGCGGCGTCACGCCGTACTTCACGGTCGGTGCCGGGCGCGCGCTGCCGGGGTCGGTGGCCGTGTCGTACCTGCGCGGCGGCCGGTACGTTCCGGTGCGGCACCTGAGCATCACGTGGGCGACCGGCTCGAACCAGCCGACCGCGATCACCTTCGACCCGGTCCGCACCACGAGCGTGCGGCTGGACCTGACGAGCCGCGCCCCGGGCACGCCGGACGGCTTCCTGCAGATCGCCGAGCTGCGCTTCCCGGGGGACTGACCGGACCCTTCTCAACGGGGCGGGGCGGCCCGCCGGCGCGTGTCGCCGCGGGGGAGGAGCAGCCGGAGCGTCGTCCGCGCGTCCTTGCGGCGCCGCGGCGTGGGGGCGGCGACGGAGGTGATGGCGGTGACGGCGACCGTCAGCGCGTAGAGGACGCCGGCGGCGCCGCCCGCCGCGTACACGTGACGGAGCAGTGTGTGCATCGAGGACCTCCCGGGAACGGGCCGGGGCGGACGCCCCGGCCGGGATCCCATGAGTGCCCTGTCCGGGACGTTTCCGGCGATCCGGCGTCAGGTACGCGGGCCCCGACTACCCTGGTCGGGCGGCGGATTTCCGATTTTCCGGGCAAGGCGGGGAGCCGATGGGTACGGGCGGTGCGGTGGAGCGTTTCTCCGCCGAGCTGAGGTCGCTCCACCATGCGGCGGGCCGCCCGACGCTCGACCGTCTCGTACGCCACTGCCGCGCCCAGAAGCCGCCCATCACGACCAGCGACGCGACCATCCACGGCTGGCTGACCGGCACGAACATCCCCTCCGAGCGATCCGAGCGCGCCTTCTCCCACATCGTGGGTTACCTCCGGGAGGAGGTGCGCGAGCGCGGCGGCGATCCCTCGGCGCACTTCCCCGACGGGTGGAAGAACGCCCTCGCGCGGGCGCGCGTGGAGAAGCGGGCGAACCGCGGCGGCCGGCCCCGCAAGGCGAGGGCGGTCCGTGCCGCCGGCGGCCCGCCGCCACGGCCGGTTCCGATGACGCTGCCGCCCGACCCGGCGGGCTTCACCGGCCGCGCCGCGGCCCTGGCGGAGCTCGCGGAGCGCCTGGACGGCGCGGACCAGGCGATCACGGTGGTCACCGGAATGGGCGGCGTGGGCAAGACCGCGCTGGCCGTGCGCGCCGCGCACCGGGCCGGGCGCTTCTCCGGCGGCACTCTCTTCCTCGACTTAGGGGGCTTCGGCCAGGGCGGGCCACTGGAGGCCGGCGACGCCGCGGAACGCCTGCTGCGCATGCTCGGTGTGGCGGACCCCGGCGGCACCCCGCCCGAGCCCGTCGGCCGGTGGCGGACGGCGCTCGCCGCCTCGGCGGACCGGCCCCTGCTGATCGTGCTGGACAACGCCGCGTCCGCCGGCCAGGTCGCGCCGCTGCTCCCGGACCCGCCGCACCACGTGATCATCACGTCGCGCACCACGCTGTCCACACTCGCGGCGCACCGGGTCGGCCTGGCGCCGCTCGACGCGGGGGAGTCCGTGCGCCTCCTCGACCGGGCGCTGCGGAGCACCCTT
Source organism: Actinoallomurus oryzae (assembly GCF_039541955.1). Classification (NCBI taxonomy): domain Bacteria; kingdom Bacillati; phylum Actinomycetota; class Actinomycetes; order Streptosporangiales; family Thermomonosporaceae; genus Actinoallomurus; species Actinoallomurus oryzae. The sequence goes on from NZ_BAABHF010000042.1 coordinate 22,223, forward strand.
CCGGACGACGACCGGGTGACGGCGTGCCCGCGGGACGCGGAGCGGCTCGCCGCGCTGTGCGGGAGGCTGCCGCTCGCGCTGCGGATCGTCGCGGCACTGCTCCTCGACGACCCGCACCGGCCGCTCGCCGACGAGGTCGCGGCGCTGGGTGCGGCGCGCGACCGGCTCGACCGGCTGCGGTACGACGACGTCGACGAGCAGGGCCGTCCCCTCGGCGTCCGCGCGGCGTTCGACCTCTCCTACGCGCGCCTCGGCGCCGAGCAGCGGCGGGCCTTCGACCTGCTCGGCGCGGTCCCCGGCCCGGACTTCGGATCGGAGGCCGCCGCCGCGGTGCTCGACCGGACGCCGCCGGAGGCCGAACGTCTCCTGGCCGGCCTGACCCGTCTCCACCTGGTCCAGGGACGCCCGGGTCGCCGGTGGGACCTGCACGACCTGGTCCGCCTCTACGCGACCGAACACGCCCGCGCCGACGCCGAGGGATACCGCGACGCGCTGGACCGGCTGCTGGAGCACTACGAGGGCGCCACCACCGACGCCGACCGGCGGTTCACCGCCCCCGGAACGCTCCGTCTCTTCCATGTCAACCGGTTCGCCTCCCGGGCTCAGGCGCTGGACTGGCTCGACGCCGAGCACCGCAACGTCGCCGCCGCGGTCACGGCCGCCCACGAGGCGGGGCTGTGGCGCCGGGCGTACGAACCGGCCCTCCGGCTCGCCCGCTACCTGGAGTTCCGCCGCCACGCCGACGAGTGGATCGCCTGTGCCCGTCTGGCCCTCGACGCCGCGGAGCACCTGGAGCCCGAGCGCGTTCCGCCGGCCGCGCTGTCGCTCGGCAACGCCTGCCGGGTCGCCGGACGGTACGAGGAGGCGGAGCGGCAACTGCGGCGGGCCCTCGACCTGGCCCCGGATCGCCCGGCGGAGGGAAACGCCTGGCACAACCTCGGTCTCGTGTACTGGGGCACCGGCGACTACGCGAAGGCCGTGGAGTGCCACCGGAACGACCTGCGCATCTGCACGGACGCCGGCGACCTGCTCGGCGCCGCCCAGTCGCTCTGCGCGCTGGGCGACGCGCTGCGGATGCGGGAGGAGTACGAGGAGGCGGCCGCGTCGCTCGTGCGTGCCATCGAGGTGTTCGAGAAGCTTGAGGACGCCGGAGGCCTGATGCGGGCCCGGATCAACCTCGCGCTCGTCCTGTTGGGCTGGAACCCGGTTTTGTACGGCGCCTGCGGGATCTGGCACCTCTGCCACGCCCTCCGGCTGGCCCGGGAGCGGGACGACCATCACGGCGAGGCCGTGGCCCTGCTCGACCTCGGCGCTCTCTACCTCAGCATCTGCCCGGCCTGCTACGGCAGCGCCGTCGTCCGGTGCGCGACGCGGGCCGTGGCCCTGTTCACGAAGCACGATGAGCCGCTGCGCCGGGCGCACGCGACCAGGGCGCTCGGCCGGGGCCTGCTGGCGGTCGGCGACCTCGCCCGGGCGCGCCGGGTCCTGGACCGGGCGAGTGACTCGCTGGAGGCGCTCGGCGTCAGTTTGGACGACGACGTCCCGGCCGACGCCGGAACGAGGACGCCGCACATCCCCGGCTGCTTCGGCCGGCAGGACAAGAAACGGTTCCGCTGGCTCGCCCGGCTGCCCGACGACGTCATCCGGGGCGACTTCCGGTACCTGGACGAGTTCACCTGGATCGGCTTCCGCTACCTCACGCCGGCGGGCAAGGAGTCCTCACCGTAGAGCAGGCCGTTACGGACACCCGCCCCGGTAACGGAAGAGTGCTGGTGACACCGGGCGTTCGCGGCGGCGGACCAGCAGGCCCAGGTGACCCGGCCGGTGCCGCTGCTGGAGCTGCGGACCTCGGGGAACGCCGGCTGGTTCTGCGCCGGTCCAGCGGTTCGGTGGTCGCCGTGCGCCGTTCCGTCTGGGTTCCGTGGGCCTCCGCTAGGTCAGGTGTTCTGTCGCTCGCCCCGTGCCATGAGGCGCAACTCGGCGGCGGTCAGGCCGAACTCCTTCTTCAGCGCCCGGCTGAGGTGCCCGTGGTCGCGGATCCCCCAGTGAGCGGCGATCACCGCGGTGGTCCGGGTGGTGAGCGCGGGGTCCAGGAGGTCCCGGCGGATACGGATGAGGCGTTCGCGCCTGACCCAGGCGGCGAAGGTGAGGCCGCGCCGCCGGAACAGCTGGTGGAGGTAGCGCGGGGAGATGCCGTGGTGACGCGCGGCGGAGTCCACCGACAGGGTGGGGTCACCGAGGTTCGCGAGGGTGTGGGTGAGGATCCGGTCGGTCAGGTCGTCGCCGACGTCCGCCGATTCCGGTGCCGGCTCCGCGAAGGCCGCGACGACCAGGGAGACCAGGGCGTCCGCCAGGTGAACGTCCGGCATGTCGGTGAGCCCGTTGATGCGATCACCCAGGCTCGACAGGAAGGCGGCGAGGACCGCCCACGCGCCACGGTCGCACCGCTGCGGGGTGGCGACGGAGCGGCCGACGAGGTCGGCGTTGGCGCCGAGCATGCCGTGCGGCAGTTCGACCACCACGACGTCGCAGGCGCCGGCCACCGAGAGCTCGTACGGCCTGCCGGTGTCGAGGGCGACGAGGTCGCCGGCCCTCGCCGGGAAGCGGCGGTCGTCCTGCGCCACCTGCGCGGTGCCGCTCCGGTGCAGCACCACCGCGAACCGGTCGCGCTCGGCGGAGATGACGCGGTGTACCGCACGCGAGGTCCGCGGGAAAACGCCGCGAACCCGGGCCACGGTCATCGAGCCGACACGAGCGAAATCCACCTGGGTCCGGAATGGCGCGGCGCAGATCGGGGAGTTGACTGTTGTGGAAGGGGCCACGGTGGTTTCCATGACAGTGGACACGGTCATCAGTAGAACCGTTGCCGTGAAGAAATGTCAACCTGAATGAAACCGAGAAGGCCCTCATCCACGCCAGTCGAACGCGGGCTCAGCCGCCAAGAGGCTGGTACGACAGCAGCACGACCCCGGAGCTGAACGTCGGGCGCCGATCAGGCGCATCCGGACCGGTGACCTGCCGTTCTCGATCGGGCGCAGCCCCTCGCCCCAGACCACCGGGTGCAGCCAGAACCTGACCTCGTCGACCAGCCCATGGCGCGCCAGGCCGTGGGCCGGCTCGCCGAAGCCGTACGAGAGAAGGTTGCCCGGCAGCTCCCGCTTGAGTTCGGCGACGCGCTCCGGAACGTCACCCTCGAGGAGGCGCGCGTTCCAGATCGGTGAGGAGCCCGGCCCTGAGCCACGCGGTCGCGCGTCGGGAGCGGGGGATGAGCCGTCCCCTCTCGACCGCCTTCGGCTGCCGGGCGATCGCCGACCACGAGACCTCGTGCGGCGCGGCGAGTTCCCCGACTGTAGCGCGCCGACTTCGCTCTGACACGCGCGTTCCGTACGGGGCAGACTGGCCATGTGGGTTCTCCGGCGAGAGGGAGCGTGGAGAGATGGCCGACGACCAGCCCCTGCGTCCCGGGCGGTGGCCGCTGCGTACCGTGCCCCGAGGGCGGTGGTCGGCGCAGACCCCGACCGCCGATGACGCCGACCCGGCGCTCATCGCGGCGGCGCTGAAGCGCGCCCAGGCGCGACCGTCGGGCAACTGGTTCGTGGTGGCGTCGAGTCGTGTCGTACGTGCCGACCGTCCGCTCGGCACGAAGGTCGCCGGCCGGGAGGTCGTCCTGTGGCGTGACCGTACGGGACGGCCGGTGGCCGGTCCGGGCGCGTGTCCGCATCTCGGCGCGCCGCTCGCCGACGGGCGCGTCATCGACGGCTGTCTGACGTGCCGGTGGCACGGCCTGCGCCTTCCCGCCGAGGGCACCGACGAGTGGCGCACCCTGCCCGCGTACGACGACGGGGTGCTCGTGTGGGTGCGCCACGACCGGGCCGGTGGCGAGGCTCCGCTCGACGCGCCGGTGCCCGCCGCCCGGCCGCGTCCGGACGGCGGCGTGGGCGCGGTCGCCCGCATGGTCGGCGTCTGTGAACCGGGCGACGTGGTCGCGAACCGGCTCGACCCCTGGCACGGCGCGTGGTTCCACCCGTACTCCTTCACCCGGCTGCGGGTCGAGTCCACGCCGGACGAGGCGGACGACCGCTTCCTGGTGCGGGTGACGTTCCGGGTCGGGCCGTGGCTGGGAGTGCCGGTGCTCGCGGAGTTCGGCTGCCCGGACCCCCGTACGGTGCTGATGCGCATCGTCGAGGGCGAGGGTGAGGGCAGCGTGGTCGAGACCCACGCGACGCCGCTGGGGCCGGGCCGCGACGGCCGTCCGCGTACGGCGGTGGTCGAGGCGGTGGTCGCCACGTCCGGCCGTCCGGGCTTCGCCGCCGCCCGTGCCCTGGCCCCGCTGATCCGCCCGGCCATGCGCCGGGCCGCCGCCCGCCTCTGGCGCGACGACCTGGCCTACGCCGAACGCCGCTACGCCCTGCGCTCACGAACGCTGTGAGCCCAGCGTGGGCAGCCGTCCGCGCAGCGGCACGGTCGTCAACGGATGACCGGCCACACCCCAGCCGGACAGCAGCAGGTTGGCGGCCTGCCAGCCGGTCGTGGCGGCGCGCTCCATCAGGGCCACGGGCAGGTCGACGCGGATGCCGTCGCCGGCCAGCACGAGGCCGGGGACCGGTCCGGCCACCGTGGGCCGGTCCGCGAAGGTGCCGGGCGCGAACAGCGGGCAGTCGGCACGCCATTCGCTGAACTCGCCGAGGATCCGGGCGGCCGCCGTCTCCGGATAGACCGCGTGCAGACGGTCGAGCAGCCCCGCCGCGGCCTCCTCACGCGAGCCCGTGACCGCGTACGCGTGGAGTTCGACCACGGACCCGCCAGCGGTGGCGGCCCACGTCGCGGCCTCGCGGTCATAGCGTTCGAGCACGCTGACGTTGTCGAGCGGCGGCAGCCCGCCGGTCGCCAGGAACGCGGGGCGGTCGGCGGCGACGGGCCGGTCCAGCCAGAGGCGGCGGACGAGGAACGGCGGCGCCGTCCGCTGGGCGGCGATCCGCCGCCGCCAGGCCGGGGTGCCGAGTCCGGGTGAGGCGGCGACGAGGTCGCGCAGCCCCGGGACGTCGAGGGCGAGGACCACGGCGTCGGCGTCCACGGTGCCGTCCGCGACGTCCACCGCGAACCCGGACCCGCCGGGCCGTACGGCGCTGACGGGCGTGCCCGTGTGCACGCGCCCGCCGAGCGAGGCGAGGTGGTCGCCGAGCGGCGCCCAGAGCCGGGGCGGCGGCACGCCGGGCACGTCGAACAGCAGGCCCTCGGCCGAGCCGAGGAAGTACAGGTGGAACATGACCGCGAGCTCGGCCGCGGACAGCCGGCCGGGCGGAGCGAAGAAGCTGCGGGAGAACACCTCGAAGGCCAGGTGACGCGCTGCCGGCGGGAAGCGCAGCCGGGCGAGGAAGGTCTCGGCGTCCAGGTGGTCCAGCCGTTGGTACGTGCCGGGAACGCTGACGCCGATCAGCGGCAGCGCGGCGCGGGCGTTCAGGCGCAGCAGGTCGCGCGGCCGGAAGGTCGGGCTGCGGAGCGCGAAGAACAGGGCGTTCCACGGCGGGGTGCGGGGCAGGCCGCGGAAGGTGTCGGTGCGGCCCTCCTCGTCGACGAGCGGGTAGTCCGGCACGGCGGTGAGCCGCTTGAGGTCCGGGTCGGTGCGGCGCAGCAGCGTGCGCAGGTTGTAGTACTGCCGGAAGTAGGCGTGGAAACCGCGGCCCATGCCGACGCGCGTGCCGTCCGGCAGCGCGGCGTCCCAGCCGCCCGCGCGGCCCCCGAGATGGCCCTCCCGCTCGTACAGGTCGACGGCGACGCCGCGTTCGGCCAGGGCGACGCCGGCCGTGAGCCCGGCGATGCCCCCGCCGACGACCACGGCCCGCGGACGCCGGGACAGCCGGTCGGCGCTCGGCGCCCCGGGCGGCGGCGGATGGTGCACCCGGCGGCGGTCGGCGCCCGGCGCGCGCCCGGCCGTCATGACGCCCCGTCCGGTCGCCGGCCGCCGAACGCGTGCACGATGCCGCGCTGCCAGCCGGTCATGGTGGCGACGCGCACGTCGGTGAAGCCGGCGCGGCGCAGGCGCCCGGCGAACTCCGGTGGCCGGTCGAACTCCAGCGCGCTCCGCCACAGGTAGCGGTACAGGCCCGCGTCGCCGGTGGTCAGCCGGCCCGCCGGGATGATCACGCCCCAGCACACGGCGTGCCAGACCAGCCGGGTGAGCGGATGGTCGCGTACGGAGTAGTCGTGCACGATGAGGCGGCCGCCGGGGCGCAGCAGGGACCACAGCGAGGCGAGCACGGCGTCCGGGTCGGGCAGGTTCCGGATGAGGTAGGCGGCGAAGACGCCGTCGAACGGCCCGCTGATCCCGGCGCCGGCGAGCTCCTCGGCGCGGGCGTGCACGAACTCCACGCCGTCCGGCCACGGCTTGGCGCGCGCACGGGCGAGCATGCCGGCCGAGGCGTCGACGCCGACGACGCGGGCGTTCGGGGCGGCGGCCAGAAGCGCCGCGGTGGAGGCGCCGGTGCCGCATCCCACGTCCAGCAGGCGGACCGGACGGTCGCCGAAACCGAACGCGCGGGCGGACCGCCGCAGGTGCGCGTGGTAGCCGGGGTTGGCGCCGACGAGCCGGTCGTACGCCGCCGCGCCGCGGTCGAACGCCTCGGGCACCCGCCGCCGTACGAGGGGGGTCATCGGGGGCTCCGGGCGTGTTCCCACAGGAGCAGGGTGGCGGTGATGAGGGAGAAGCCGAAGAGGAAGTCCTCCACCGGGATGTCGAACGGGATCCGCAGCCCGGAGAGCTGGTGGGGGTCGTAGCTGACGACCGGCGCGGACAGCTTGGTCAGCCGGCCGTCGACCACCGTCTGGAACGCGAACACGATCACCATCGTGATCCAGTACGCGCCGCTGCGGAACAGCCCGGTGCGCAGCCGCCCGAGCTCCAGCGCGACGACGGCCACGACCGAGACGACGGCCGGGACGGTGTACCCGAGTCCGCTCACCTGACGTCCTCCTTCTCACGTGCCGGGCTGCGCCGCCGGGGGGCGAGGCGGCGGACGGTCTCCAGCGTCAGCACCCCGCAGACCGGGATGACGAGGAAGAACAGCACCTCCTCCAGCGGCAGCGACAGCGGCAGGGTGATGCCGGTGACGTACCGCGGGTTGTACCACCAGACGCCGGCCGCGATCGCGATCACGTCCCACACGACGAAGACCGCGGCGACGGGGAGCACGGCGCGGGCGAGCCGCCGGGGTCGCCGGTAGACCCGGCTGCCCGACAGCTCCAGCGGCAGGGTGACCGCCACACACCCCGCGAGCAGTGCCAGGTACTGCAGATGGTCCATGTCGATCCTTTCCGCCGCTTTCACCGTGCCCGGCCCGCCGTCACCGCGTCCGTCCGGGTGCGCGCCCACAGGGAGCGGGCGACGGCACCGCCGGCGAGCACCACCCGGCGGCCGACGCCCACGGAGACGCGCCCGTCGAAGACGTTGTAGTCGCGGGCCTCGATGCGGTCGAGGATGTGGGAGTAGAGCGTGCAGGCCGTCGCGATGCAGGGCCGGGAGACGGGGTGCAGCAGCTCGATCCCGGGCCGGGCGCGGCCGTACACCTCGCGCGTGCGCGCGATCTGGTCGGCGAGCGCGCGCCGTACGCGCGGGTCGGCCCGGCCGGTCCGCCGGCATTCGGCGAGCACCTCGCGGTCGACGCCGAACGCCGCGAGCTCGTCGGCGGGCAGGTAGACGCGGCCACGGTCCAGGTCCTCGGCGATGTCGCGCAGGAAGTTGGTCAGCTGGAACGCCTGGCCGAGCGCCGCGGCGGCGCCGGCGGCCTCGGCGGGGTCGCCGACCGTGCCCAGCACGGGCAGCATCTGCAGCCCGATCACCTCGGCCGACCCGTACACGTACTCCCGCAGCGCCGCCCGCGTGGCGTATCCGGTCACGGTCAGGTCCATCCGCATCGAGTGCAGGAAGGCGTCGAACAGGCCGACGTCGATGCCGTGCCGGCGCGCCGTGTCCACGACCGCGGCGAGCACCGGGTCGTCGCTGCGCCCGGCGCGCAGACCGCCGGCCAGCTTGGCGGCGAGCCGGTCCAGCGCGGCGGCGATCCGCGTGAGCGGGGTGCCCGGCGCGGGTTCGTCGACGATGTCGTCCGCGTGGCGGGCGAAGCCGTACAGGGCGTGGACCGCCGGCCGTCGCGACGGCGGCAGTAACCGGGTCGCGAGGAAGAAGGTCCGGCCGTGCCGGGCGTTGAGCGCCCGGCACCGGAGGTAGGCCTCCCGCAGGGACGGCTCGGTGATCCCGGCCGCGTCGAGCTCCCGGCCGGTCATGAGCCTTCCTTCGTCGGGGAGGGTGACGGGCGCGTGTCTTCGATTCCCTCGCTTCGCTCGGTCATGACGGCACGGCGCCGGTGATCCGGTCGGCGGCCAGCCGTCCGGACACCAGTGCGGTCGGGACGCCGACGCCGGGTACGGTGCCGCAGCCGGCCAGTACCGCGTTGTCGGTCGTCCGGGGGAGGTTGGCGGGCCGGAACGGGCCGGTCTGGCCGAACGTGTGCGCCAGGCTGAAGGGCGTGCCGGCGAGGAGCCCCTGGCGGCGCCAGTCGGCGGGGGTGATGACGTGCAGAACGTCCTCCATGCGCATTTTCAGGCCGGACCGGGCGGCCGTGGCCTCGATGAGCTCTTCCGCGTACGCCGGGCCGATCCGGTCCCAGTCGAGCCGGGCGCGGGCGAGGTTGGGCGCCGGGGCGAGCACGGACACGAGTTGGCGTCCGCCGGGGGCGAGCGCGGTGTCGGTGACCGTCGGGCGGGTCAGCAGCAGCGACGGGTCGCGCATCGGCCGGCCGTCGCGAGTCAGGTCGTCGAAGGTCGTGTGCCAGGCCCGGCCGAACAGCAGGTTGTGGTGGGCGGTGCCGTCCGCGCCGCACCGCCCGTCACCGGACACGCCGAGGTGCACGACGACGGCCGACGGCGCGGCGACGAGGCGGACCGGCCGGCGCGGGACGCGGCCGAGCAGCCGGTAGGCGGCCGGCAGGTCGCAGGTGAGGACGATGGCGTCGCACGGGATCCGGTCGCCGTCGGCGGTGAGCGCGGCGGTCACGCGGCGCCCGCGGCGTTCGAGCGCGGTGACGCGGGTGTCGTAGCGGAACTCCACCCCCGCGTCGGCGGCGGCGCCGGCGAGGGCATCGGGGAGCGCCCGCATGCCGCCACGGGGAAAGAACACGCCGCCGACGGTGTCCATGTAGGCGATGACCGCGTACAGGGCGAGCGCCCGGCGGGGGGACAGCCCGGCGTACAGCGCCTGGAAGGTGAACACGCGCCGCAGCCGTTCGTCGCGCAGGAACCGGCCGACGGCGTTCTCCCAGCGCCCGAAGCCGCCGAGCGCCGCCAGCCGGGCCAGTCGCGGGGTGAGCAGGCCGAGCGGCGAGTCGACGTTCGCCGCGATGAAACCGGCGTACTCGACCTCGTACAGCCGGGTCAGCCAGGCGCGCAGCCGCGCGTACCCCGCCGCCTCACGGGGACCGGCGAACGCCCGGACCGCCTCGGTCATCGCCTCGGCGTCGGTGCGCACGTCGAGCGATGTGCCGTCGGCGAAGAACGTCCGGTACGCCGGGTCCAGCCGGATGAGCGGCAGCCGCTCGTCCATCGAGGCGCCGGTGGCCGCCAGCGTGTCGCGCACGATGTCCGGCATCGTGAGCACGGTCGGCCCGGTGTCGAGCCGGTAGCCGCCGACGTCGAGGCGGCCCGCCCGGCCGCCCGGCACCCCGTCGCGTTCGAGCACCGTCACGGCACGGCCGCGCCCGCACAGGTGCGACGCGGCGGCCAGCCCGGACAGCCCCGCACCGACCACGACCACGTGGTCGGTTCTGCGGGGCACGGTCGAACAGCGCGTCATGTCGCATCGACTACCCCGAGAGCCCACGGGGTAATGCCGAACCGCGCCACGGTCCTTCACGGAACGACGACGGCCCGAGGGGACCGAACCTCAGGTCACGGACGCCTGTCGACTGCTAACTGTTGACAGATAGCCTCTGAGCAGCTTCGATGGTCGCACGTCCTAATCCGGACGTATTGGGGTCCGGGTTCTCCGCGATGTCGACGATCTCGTGCGGCCTGCCTCGTCCCCCTCTCCGCATCGGCCCGCGCCGCCCGCGGCGGCCGGATCGGATGCGAACGCCCGTGCGCTCCCGCCCCCCAGGAGTGACCATGCAGGTCGACCCGTCCCCCTACCGTCCCAACCCCGCCCCCGTCCCCGCCGGAACGGCGCCCGCGATCGACCGGAGGGTCATCCTCGCCGGGGCCGTCGGCTCGATCATCGAGTACTACGACTTCGGCATCTACGGTTACCTGTCCGCGTCGCTGGCCTCGGTCTTCTTCGTGCACGGAGATCCGGCCGCGGCGCTGCTCGCCACGTTCGCGACGTTCGCGGCGGCGTTCGTGCTGCGCCCGCTGGGCGGGCTCATCTTCGGTCACATCGGCGACCGGATCGGCCGGAAGAAGACCCTCGCGGCGACCGTCATCGCCATGGCGCTGGCCACGTTCGCGATCGGGGTCCTGCCGAGCTACGCCGCCGTCGGCGCGTTCGCGGCGGTGCTGCTGGTCCTCGGGCGATGCGTCCAGGGTGTGGCCAGCGGCGGCGAGATCGGCGGCGCGGCCTCGTACGTCGCGGAGTGCTCGCCCCCGCACCGGCGCGGCCTGCTCTGCAGCACGACACAGCTCGGCGCGCTGACCGGCGCGCTGCTGGCCTCGGCCGTGGTCACCCTGTTCACCACGGTGCTGGGCGACGAGACGATGAAGGCGTGGGGCTGGCGAATCCCGTTCCTGATCGGCCTGCCGCTCGGCCTGGTCGGCCTGTGGATCCGCGCCCGGCTGGAGGACTCGCCGCAGTTCCTCGACCTGGCCGAGCGGGGTGAGGTCGCCAAGGCCCCGGTCGTCCAGCTCTTCGCGAACAACCGCGCCGCGCTGGCGCGCACCTTCGGCCTCTCGGTGCTGCTGTTCGCCGCCTACTACGTCGTGTACGTGTACGCCGCGACGCATCTGCAGAAGACCGGCGGCTTCTCGGCGCTGACCGCGTTCTGGTCGACGATCGCGACGCTGGCCGTGTCGTGCGTGCTGATGCCGGTGTTCGGTGCGCTGTCGGACCGGGTGGGCCGCAAGCCGATCTTCTTCGGCGCCTCCATCGCGACCCTCGTGCTGGTCTTCCCCGGGTTCATGGCGATGGACGCGCACGGCACCGCGCCGGCCGTGCTGGCCCAGATCGTGCTCGGCATCCCCGAGTCGGCGCTGATGGCCGTGGCCTTCTCCACGTTCGCCGAGATGCTGCCCGCGCGGGTCCGCTACAGCGGCATCGCGCTGGGCTTCAACCTCGCCAGCATGGCCGTGGGCGGCACGGCGCCGTACATCTGCACGTGGCTGATCAACAAGACCGGCGATCCGCTGTGCCCGGCCTGGTTCCTCGCCGGTACCGCGCTCATCACCCTCGCGACGACCTTCAGCTTGCGAGAATCCGCCGGTACGTCCCTGCGGACGTCCTGACGACACCAACCGACGATTGAGGACCGAAATGTCGAGCAGTCACCTCCCGGGCCCGCTGGAGCGGCGGGCGCAGACCTTCAGCGGACGCAGCGTCGAGGTGCTCCGGGACATGGTGCTGTCCGGCCGGCTCAAGCCCGGCCAGCGGCTGAACGAGGTGGAGCTGGCCCGCGCCCTGGAGATCAGCCGCGGGCCGCTGCGCGAGGCCATCCAGCGCCTGGCCAGCGAGGGGCTGCTGCGCATCGTCAGCCACCGCGGAGCGTACGTGCGCACGTTCGACGCGGACGAGCTGCGCGACCTGTACGAACTGCGCATCGCCCTGGAGACGCACGCCGTACGCCTCGCGGCGGAACGGATGACCGCCGACGACGTGGCGGACGTCGGCGGCCTGCTCGACGAGACGGGCGACATGCTCGCCGCCGACGACGAGCGCCCCTATCCCGAGGAGCTCGACTTCCACCGGCGGATCGTGGCGCTGACCGGCAACCAGATCCTGCTGTCCGCCACGGTGGAGGTGCACCAGCAGATCCACCTCGCCCGGTCACGCTCCGGACAGCAGCCGCGCCGCGCGCGTCACGCGTACGACGAGCACCGTGCCGTCGTCGACCACGTGGCCGCCGGCGACGGTGAGGCCGCGGCGAACCTCATGCGCGCGCACCTGTACCGGTCGCTGGAGAACGCGCTGCGCATCTTCGACGCGTCGCCCGGCGACACCTGACGGCGGCGCGCCCCCCATTCACACGACCACGGAAAGGTTCCCGGTGAGCGACAATCTCAACGCCCGGCTCCGCGCCCGGATCGAGCCCGGACGGCCCCTGCTGCTGCCGGGCGCGCCGAACGCGCTGACCGCGCGGATCCTGGAGGAGACCGGCTTCGAGGCCGTGTATCTCTCCGGCGCGGGCATCACGAACACCTACCTCGGCGCGCCGGACGTCGGGCTGCTGTCGCTCCCGGAGCTGGCCGACCACGTCGCCGCCGTACGCGACGCGGTCGAGCTTCCCCTGGTCGTCGACGCCGACACCGGCTTCGGCAACGCGATCAACGTGCGGCGCACGATCCGCTCCCTGGAACGTTCCGGCGCGAACGCGGTCCAGCTCGAGGACCAGGTGGCGCCCAAGCGCTGCGGGCACTTCACCGGCAAGGCCGTGATCGACGCGGGGGAGATGGTCGGCAAGATCCATGCCGCCACCGACGCGCGGCAGGACGACGATCTGCTGATCATCGCGCGCACCGACGCCCGCGCGGTGTCCGGGATGGACGAGGCGTGCGACCGCGCCGCCCGCTACCTCGACGCGGGCGCCGACGTCGCGTTCGTCGAGGCGCCGCGGTCGCGGGAGGAGCTGCGGGAGATTCCCGGGCGGGTGCCCGGCGCGCACGTCGCCAACATGGTCGAGGGCGCGCTCACGCCCATCACCCCCCTGGACGAGCTGGCCGCGTACGGCTTCGCGGTGGTGCTCTACGCCAACACGGCGATGCGCGCCGCGATCAAGGGCATGCGGTCCGCGCTCACCGACCTGCGCGCGAAGGGCGACAGTCTCGCCCTCGGCGACCGCATCGCGAGCTGGGAGGAGCGGCAGAGCCTGGTCCGCAAGGACGAATTCGACGCGATGAACGAGCGGTACGCCGGCTGAGCGCCGAGAAGATGAGAGGAGCGAACATGACGGAATACGACCTCCGGCTGACCGGTGGTGACGTCGTACTGCCCGGTCTGGGACGCACGGCCGTGGACGTGTGCGTGCGCGACGGACGCGTCGCCGCCCTGGTCGAGCGCGCCGACCCCGCGCCGGCGCGTGAGGTGCTGGACGTGACCGGGCGGGTCGTGGTGCCCGGCGCGATCGACGCGCACGTCCACCTCGGCCAGGACATCACCGTGCCGAAGACCGCCGACGACGTGGCCCCGGAGACCGCCTCGGCGGTCGCGGGCGGTGTCACCACGATGCTCGCCTACCTGATGAGCCCGAAGCCGTACGAGGAGAGCTTCACCGCGGCGCACGACGTCATGGCGGCCGACGCGTACACCGACTTCGGCTTCCACTTCTGCCTGGTCTCCCAGGAGCAGGTGGCCGCGATCCCGCGCTACGTCGAGGAGTTCGGCGTCTCCAGCTTCAAGTTCTTCATGAACTTCCGCGGGAACGAGGGCGCCTATCTCGGGCTGCCGGGCAACGACGACGGCTTCCTGTACGACCTGCTGAAGGCGGTGGCGGAGAACGGCGCGATGGCCGACCCGCACGCGGAGAACATCGAGCTGGTCTGGAAGCTGCGGGAGAGCATGGACAAGCCCGCCGACGCCGGGCTGGACGCCTGGAACAGGACCCGACCCGACTTCGTGGAGGCCGAGGCGCTGCAACGGGTCGCGTACCTCGCCAGCGTGCTCGGAGCGTCCGTGTACGCCGTGCACACGACCTGCGCCGCCGCGCTGGACGCGATCACCCGGCAGCGCGCGCACTACCCGAACCTGTTCGTCGAGACCTGCCCGCACTACCTCACCCTCGACGAGACCTCCTCGATGGGCTCGCGGGCGAAGGTCAACCCGCCGCTGCGCACCGCCGGCGACCGGGAGGCGCTGTGGGCGGCGGTGGCCGACGGCCGCGTCGACGTCATCGGCTCCGACCACGTGCCGCGCCACTTCTCCGCGAAGGACAAGGACATCTGGTCGGCGTCGGCGGGGTTCCCCGGAACCGGCACGCTGTTCCCGTCCATGGTCGGTGAGGGGCACCAGCGGCGCGGCCTGCCGCTGGAGCGGATCGTCGAGGCGACCTCGACCCGGCCCGCCCAGCTGTTCGGCATGTACCCCCGCAAGGGCGTCATCGCCGTCGGCGCGGACGCGGACCTGGTCGTGCTGAACCTGGAGGAGGGCTTCACCGTACGCGCCGAGGACCAGCACAGCGCCGCGCGGTACTCCGTCTGGGAGGGGCTCGAGGTCGGCTGCTCGGTCGAGCACACGCTCGTACGCGGCCGGTTCGCCGTCCGCGACGGCGCGCTCGGTGAGGCCGCCGGCGCGTACGTCTCCCGCCCGAACAGCGGCGCCGCCGCTCTGGCCGCCCAGGGGGTCTCCCGATGAGCGAGCGGAGCGAGCGAATCGACGAGCACAGTGCGCCTGGTCACTCCCCCGACGAAGGAGGGCTCATTGGTGAGCCGTACCGGCCGTGGGCCGACGTGATCACCGATGACGACGAGCGACGCTACGCCGCCGCGGGCTTCGGCAAGCCCGTCGGGACGGGCAAGCGCCCGGCGCTGCTGATCATCGACGTGCAGTACCGCACGGTCGGCGACACGCCGAAGCCGTTCTTTGACTCTCTCGCGGACTACCCGACGAGCTGCGGCGATGTGGGCTGGGACGCGGTGGGGCGCATCGGTGAGCTGCTCGGCGTCTTCCGCGAGCGCGAGTTGCCGGTGATCTACCCGCACGTCGCGCCGAAGGAGTCCTACGACGCCGGCCGCCTCGGCGCGAAGGTCCCGGCGATCATGGGCATTCCGCCGCAGGGCTACCGGTTCGTGGAGGAGGTCGCACCGCGCGACGGCGACATCCTGCTGCCCAAGCGGCACCCGAGCGCGTTCTTCGCGACCCCGCTCGTCAGCTACCTCGTCGATCTCGGCGTGGACAGCCTCGTCGTGACGGGCTGCACCACCAGCGGTTGCGTGCGCTCCACGGTCGTGGACGCGTTCGCGTACAACTTCCGGGTGACCGTCCCGGCCGAGGCGGTCTATGACCGTACGCCCACCGTGCACCAGGCGAACCTCTTCGACATGGCGCAGAAGTACGCCGACGTGCGCCCGGTCGCCGAGGTGGTCGAGGCCGTTCGCGGGGTGGAGAGCACATGAACGACGTCGACGTCATCGTGGTGGGCGCCGGCGGCGGCGGACTCGCCGCCGCGCTCGCGGCCCACGACGCCGGCGCGTCCGTGGCGGTGCTGGAGAAGCTCGACCGGCCCGGCGGCAACACCGGCCTCTCGACGGGGTCGATCCCCGGCGCGGGCACCCGCTGGCAGAAGGACGCGGGCATCGACGACGACCCCGGCCGGTTCGCCGACGACCTGCTGCGGCAGAGCGGTCCCCACGAGGCGGAGGAGCTGACCCGCCTGCTGGCCCGGGTGTCGGCGCCCGTGGTGGAGTGGCTCGTGGACCGGCACGGCGTCGAGCTCCTGCTGATCACCGACTACAAGCACGTCGGGCACTCCGTGCCCCGGCTGCACGCGCCGGCCGCGCGCAAGGGCCAGGTCCTCGTCGATGACCTGGTACGGGCCTGCGGCGACGCGGGCATCGAGATCGTGTTGAACAACCCCGTCGCGTCACTGATCGTCGAGGACGGCGCCGTACGCGGCGTGCGCGTCGACGGCGACCGGATCGGCTCCTACGACCTGCGCGCCGACGCGGTCGTCCTCGCGGCCAACGGATACGCGGCCAACCCGGAGCTGGTCCGTGCCTGGGCGCCGGACATCGCCGGGGCCACGTACTTCGGCGGCCACGGCAGCACGGGCGAGGCGATCGAGTGGGGGATCGCCCTGGGCGCCCGCACCGGCAACCTCGGCGCGTACCAGGGGTACGCCGCCGTCGCCTACCCGCACGGGTCCATCGTCTCCTGGACCACGGTGGAGATGGGCGGGGTCATGCTCGACCACGACGGACGGCGGCTGGGCGATGAGACCCTCGGCTACTCCGGCTTCGCCGAGACCGTGCTGCGCGGCACCGAGCCCCCGGCGTACGTCGTCTTCGACACCCGCATCCGCGACTACGTGGCCGCACACGAGGAGGAGTTCCGCGACCTCCTCGAGGCCGGCGGCGTCCGCGAGTTCGCCACCGCCGACGCGCTCGCCGAGTGGATCGGCGCTCCGGCCGGGAACGTCCGCTCCACGCTGGATGACTATCGGAGCTCCGTGGCCGCCGGCCGCGACGCGTTCGGCCGGTCCGCCTTCGGCATGGCGCCGCTGACCTCGCCGTACGTGGCCTGCCGCAGCACGCCCGGCCTGTTCCACACCCAGGGCGGCCTGGCCGTCGACGGCGACGCCCGGCCCACCCGGGAGGACGGGTCGGTCGTGCCCGGCCTGTACGCGGTCGGCGGCGTCGCCGCCGGGATCAGCGGGCGGTCCGGGGGCCGCGGGTACTCCTCCGGCAGCGGCCTGCTCGCGGCCGTCGGCCTCGGTCACCTCGCCGGCGCCGCCGCCGGGGCCGCCGCGACCGGGTGAGCCCCGCTACGCCGGGCCGAAGACGTCCTCCAGGCGAGTGAGGGCGTCTTCGGCGTGGTGGCAGGCGGCCAGCCGCGCTCGCTCCTGCGCCTCGGACGGCCGGCGCAGCGACGGCACGTCGGTCCGGCAGTCCTCGCGGGCCATCCGGCACCGGGTGTGGAACCGGCACCCGGCCGGGGGACTGGTCGGCGACGGAGGATCGCCGTCGAGCACGATCCGTGCCGCCATCCGTCCGCGCCGCGCCCGGTCCACCACCGGCGAGGCGGACAGCAGCGCCTGGGTGTACGGATGGGCGGGCGCCTCGTAGACGGTGGCGGTCGGCCCGATCTCGGCGAGCCGCCCGAGGTACATCACCGCGACGCGGTCGGCCACATGGCGGACCACCGACAGGTCGTGCGCGATGAACAGCAGCGTCACGCCGAGCCGTCGTTGCAGGTCGCGAAGGACGTTGACGACCTGCGCCTGCACCGAGACGTCGAGGGCGGAGACCGGTTCGTCGCACACCAGCACCTCCGGCTCCAGCGCCAGTGCGCGGGCGATCCCGATCCGCTGCCGCTGTCCGCCGGAGAACTGGTGCGGATAGCGTTCCATCAGGTCGGGCGCCAGGCCGACCAGGGAGAGCAGCTCGGCGACCCGCTCGCGCCGCGCGGCCCGCGTGCCCGTCCGGGACGCGGCCAGCGGTTCACCGACGATCTCCAGCACGGTCATCCGCGGATCCAACGAGGTGTAGGGATCCTGGAAGACCATCTGCACGCCTCGTCGCAGCAGCCTCCGGTCACCCCGGCGGGCGGCGGTCACGTCGCGGCCGCGGTAGCTGATCGAGCCCGAGTCCGGCACCTCCAGGCCGACGAGCATCCGGGCGAGGGTCGACTTGCCGCAGCCGGACTCTCCGACGATCCCCAGCGACTCGCCGGCCCGCAGTGACAGGCTGATCCCGTCCACGCTGGACACGCGGGTGCGGCCCAGACCGCCACGCCCGGTGGTGAAGGTCTTCACCAGGTCGTGCGCCTCCAGCACGACCTCTCCGGGCGCCGCCGTTCCGGCCGGCTGCGGCGTGTGGGGGCTACTCGTTGCCGGCACCGACGACCTCCTGACTGCGGTGGCAGGCGGAGTCCCGCCCGCGCCGTATCTCGATGAGAGCCGGGCGTGTCTTCCGGCAGTCCTCCACCGCCCATGAGCAGCGGGGATGGAAGGCGCAGCCCGGCGGGACCCGCTCCGGGTTCGGCGGGGAGCCGGGGATGGTCACCAGGTCCCGGCCGAGGCCCTCCGCCTGCGGCACCGACGTCAGCAGCGCCTCGGTGTAGGGGTGCGCGGGCCGTGCGAGCAGGTCGTCGCCGCTGCCGCGTTCGACGATCCGCCCGGCGTACATGACGGCGACCCGGTCGGCGACCTCGCTGACCACCCCGAGGTCGTGCGTGATGAGCAGGACCGCCATGTCCAGCTCGCGGCGCAGCCGGTCGAGCAGTTCGAGGATCTGCGCCTGCACGGTGACGTCGAGCGCGGTGGTCGGCTCGTCGGCGAGGAGCAGCTCCGGTTCGAGCGCGATCGCCATGCCGATGAGGATCCGCTGGCGCATCCCGCCGGAGAACTGGTGCGGGTAGTCCCCGACCCGCCGGGACGCCCCGGGGATGCCGACCATCTCGAGCAGCTCGACCGCGCGGGCGCGGGCGGCACGCCGTGAGGTGTCGGTGTGGGCGCGGATCAGGTCACCGATCTGGTCGCCCACCGAGAGCACCGGGTTCAGCGCCGACAGCGCGTCCTGGAAGACCATGCTCATCCGGTGTCCGCGGAGCCGGCGGCGCTCGTCGTCGCTCAGCGCCAGCAGGTCCGTGTCGCCCAGCCGCATCTCGTCCGCGCTGGACCGCGCGTTGTCCGCGTCGAGACCCATGATCGAGCGCACGGTCACCGACTTGCCCGATCCGGACTCCCCGAGCAGCGCCACGAGCTCGCCCCGCGCGACGTCGAGATCCACGCCCCTGACCGAGGGCACCGGACCCCGCCGGGTCCGAAATTCGACGGACAGGCCGCGCACGCGCAACGCGGATCGCGCCGCCGTCGGTGAGGTTGACGTAACCGCCACGAAACCCCCTAGCGCCGGATGTAACAAGCTGAGACGTGTATTCGGCCGGAATATTGCCGATACCTTGACACTCCCGCCGAAGTTTGGCAAGAGTATGCGGCCATACGAACTCTCGACTAACGGACGTGCCGCAACGGCGATAACGGTCCGAGGTGAGTCGGGAGACGAGAGGAGAGCCAGTGCTCGAGCCCGCGAAGCGCTACACCGGTTACACCGCCTACGAGTACCTCGAGCGCGGCAAGGACTACCGGGACATCACCTACGCCAAGCAGATCGGCCGGGTGCCCCCGTACCAGGGCCTCGAGCTGTCCGACGCGCAGCTGGAACGCACCAAGCGCCTGTTGACCGACGAGGTCGTGATCTCGCTGCACGAGCACGTCCAGGTCTTCCCCGACGACATGTCCGACCTCCGGGAGCACATCCGGCAGGGCCGCGAGCCCACCGGCTACGAGGGCCTCTCCCGTTCGGGGATGACCGCCGTGTTCGACAACGGCATGGACGGCACGTGCTGCATCAGCAGCGACGCCGGCTGGAAGTACCAGGACGTCCTGTTCGACCTCGGCGTACGGATGGCGGACCTCGCCCACCAGGACTTCGTCGTCAAGGGGGAGACGGTCAAGGACATCCATGACGCTCACGCGAGCGGCCGCGTGGCGCACATCTTCGGCCTCGAGGCCGCGACGATGATCGAGAACGAGGTCGACCGGCTCGACGTCCTGTACGGCTTCGGCGTTCGCCAGATGGGCATCGCCTACTCGGAGGCGAACACTCTCGGCAGCGGCCTGAAGGAGCGCGGCGACGGCGGGCTGACCTACTTCGGCGAGCGCGCGGTCGAGCGGATGAACAAGCTCGGCATCGCCATCGACGTCTCCCACTCCGGCGACCGGACCGCCATGGACGTCATCGAGAAGTCCACCAAGCCGATCTTCATCACGCACTGCGGGTCACGCGAGGTCTGGCCGACCAACCGGATGAAGCCCGACGCGGTCATCAAGGCCTGCGCCGAGCGCGGCGGGGTCCTCGGACTGGAGGCGGCGCCGCACACGACGCTGTCCCACGCCCATCCGCGCCACTCGCTGGAGTCGGTGATGGACCACTTCGTGCACTGCGTGGACCTCGTCGGCATCGAACACGTCACCTTCGGGCCCGACACCCTCTTCGGCGACCACGTGGGCCTGCACGACGCGTTCTCGGCCAACCTCTCGATCGGGCAGGCGCACAGCGGCGTGGAGTTCCCGAAGGTGGAGTACGTCGACGGCCTGGAGAACCCGGCCGAGTGCTTCTACAACATCATCGGCTGGCTGGTCTCCCACGACTACTCCGACGACGAGATCCGCGCCGTGGTCGGCGGCAACACCCTACGCGTGCTGGAAGAGGTGTGGGTGTGATGCGTCGGCGCACCGGACTCATGGCCGGCACGGCCGCGGTGACCGTGCTGACCGGCGCGCTCGGCGCCTGTGCGCCCAGCAAGAAGGCGGCGGAGTCGGGCTCGGGCGTCCAGCTGCGGATCGCCACCACCACCGACGTGGTGAACTTCAACCCCCTCATCGGCAGCAGCCGGACCGACTACTGGCTGACCAACCTGATGTACCCCCACCTGCTGACGATCGGGAACGACGGCACCAAGCAGCCCTCGCTCGCGACCAAGTGGGGGTACACCAGCCCGACCACGGGGTTCTACGAGATCCGCGGCGACATGAAGTGGAGCGACGGAACGCCGCTGACCGCCTCGGACGTGGCGTACACGCTCAACGCGGTGAAGAAGGACAAGCCGTCCGGCACGCTGTACGGGCAGCTCGCGAACTTCTCGTCGGCCAAGGCCGTGTCACCCACCCGGGTCGAGCTCAAGCTGTCCAAACCGGATGCCACCGTCATTCCGGAGGTCGGCTTCTGGGGCAACGTCGTCCCCGAGCACGTGTTCGGCAAGGCCGGCAGCGTCGCGAAGTTCGCCAACAACGCGAACTGGGTCAGCGCCGGGCCGTACCGGCTGACCAAGGTGGCGAAGGGGCAGAGCTACACGATGGAGCGGGTCACGCCGTACCCGCTCGCACCGGGTGGCCGGCCCACGGTAAGCCAGGTGGTCTACAAGGTCTACCCGGACGTCAACACCGAGATCCTGGCGCTGAAGAACGGCGACGTGGACGCGATCGCCAACGCGCTGCCGCCCGCGCAGGTGCAGCCGCTCAAGCAGGCCGACGGCATCACGGTCGAGGAGGTTCCGGGTCTGGGCTACGCGCACCTGGCGTACAACATGGACAAGAAGCCCCTCGACAACGTCAAGGTGCGCCAGGCGCTGGCCCACGCCGTCGACTACGAGGCGATCCGCAAGGTCGTCCTGCAGGGCCAGGCGGTCTCCACGGGCAGCAGCCCGCTCATGCCGGTGCTCAAGCAGTTCTACGACCCGTCGCTCCAGGAGTACACGTTCGATCCGGCGATGGCGCGCAAGCTGCTGCAGGACGCGGGGTACACCGCCGACGGCAGTGGCAAGTTCCCGCTGTCGTTCCGGATGATCTACTCCCTGCAGGACCCGGTCACCGCGCAGTGGGCGACCCTGGTCAGGGACGACGCGGCCAAGGCGGGGATCACCATCAAGCCGCAGGGCCTGGAGCGCAACACGTACCTGGCCAAGACGGACGCGGGTGACTTCGACATCTACGCCGGCAACTTCGCCATCATGGACGACCCGGCGACGAACATGACCCTGACGTACCTGCCGAAGGGCATCATCAACTACTCCCACGTCGACGCTTCCGACCTGTCGGCGCTGGTGACCAAGGCGCAGGCGACGACCGACGTGAACGAGCAGAAGAAGCTCGTCCAGGCCGCCGCCAAGCTGGTGCACGACCAGGTCTACGACAACGTGATGTACACGCAGAACCTCTACGTGGCGCACCGTTCGAACTGGACCGGGTTCGTCGTCAAGCCGAGCGAGCTGCTGTCGATCGTCGATCCGCAGTCGCTGGCCAACGTCAAGTCGAGCAGCTGACGAAGGGCCACCGCCATGCCGCCTCTCGCCCGGTTCGCGCTGCGACGGCTCCTTCGCGGAGTGGTCACGATCTGGTTCGCCGTGACCGTCACCTTCCTCATGCTCCGCCTGCTGCCGGGCGACCCGGCGCTGGCGGTGGCCAACCCCAACATGACGAGGGAGACACGGCAGGCGCTGCTTCACCAGTACGGCCTGGACCAGTCGCTGGCCGTGCAGTACGGCAAGTACCTGTGGCAGCTCCTGCACGGGAACCTCGGCGTCTCGTTCAGCCAGTCGGTGCCGGTCACCACGGCGCTGATGGAGCGCCTGCCGTGGACGCTCCTGCTCACCGTCTCCGCGCTGGTCGTCACCATCGTCATCGGCGTCCCGCTCGGGGTGGTCGCGGCCTCACGCCGCGGGTTCTGGGATCGCGCCGTGCAGCTCAGCGGCGTCGTCGGGCAGTCCCTGTTCGTGCCCAGTATCGGGATCTTCCTGCTGTACTTCCTCGGCCTGAAGCTGCGCTGGTTCCCGATCGGGGGCGCCTACGCGGAGAACACCTACGGGATCGCCTGGTACGGCAGCGTGCTGCGGCACCTGGTCCTGCCGTGCCTGTCGCTGGTGCTGGTCCAGCTCGGCTCGTACGTGCTCACGCTGCGGTCCACGCTGATCGACGCGCTCGGCGAGGACTACTGCATGCTGGCCCGCGCGAACGGGCTGGGTGAGCGCAAGGTCGTCTGGAAGCACGCTCTGCGCAACGCGCTGCTGCCGACGACGACTCTCGTCGGGCTCCAGCTCGGCTTCGTCGTCGGCGGCGCCGTACTCACCGAAACGATCTACGCCTACCCGGGGATCGGGCGCGGCATCTACGAGGCCGTGACCCGGCTGGACTTCCCGGTTCTGCAGGGCGCCTTCGTGCTCCTGTCGGCGACGGTGATCGTCGCCAACCTGCTCACCGACCTCGCCTACGGGCTACTCGATCCACGGGTGCGAACCGCATGACCTCACTCATCGAGTCCGCGGCCGGCACGGCGGACGTGGCGGACGCGGCGGACCGGCCGACCGCGGCGAAGGCGACCTGGGACGCCTTCCGCCGTAACCCGCTCGGCATCCTCGCGATGGGGCTGCTGGCACTGCTCATCGTGGTCGCGCTCGTCGCACCGCTGCTCGCGAGCTATCCGCGCGGCCACGGCACGGCGATCCTGCGACCGCCCTCGGCCGCCCACTGGTTCGGCACCGACAACCTCGGCCGCGACGTGTTCGCCGAGGTGGTGTACGGCACGAGGGCCAGCATGCTCGTCGCGGCCGGCGCGACCGCGCTGGCGATCGTCATCGGCGTGACCGTGGCCGTGTGCAGCGCGTACTTCCGCTGGGTCGACGGGGTGATGGGCGTACTGGTCGACCTCTTCCTGTCGCTTCCGGTGCTGCCGCTGATGATCCTCGTCGCCGCCCTGGTCGGGCCGAGCCTGCAGACCATCGTGTTCGTCCTGGCCTTCTTCTCCTGGCCCGAGGTCAGCCGCGTCGTACGGTCACAGGCGCTCGCGGTCGTACGGCTGCCGTACGTGGACGCGGCGCGGCTGGCCACTGGCTCACCGCTGTGGATCATCCGCAAGCACCTGCTCCCGGCCGTGGCACCGGTGATCGCGGTCTCCGTCGTGCTCACCGCGTCCCGCGCGGTGCTGTCCGCGGCGGGCCTGGCGTTCCTCGGGCTCGGGGACCCGAACAGCTGGTCGTGGGGCCGCATCCTCTTCGAGGCCCAGCAGTCCGGCGCCATGCAGGAGGCGTGGTGGACGACGCTCTTCCCGTCGTTGGCCATCCTCGCGCTGGTGGTCGCCGCGACCCTGCTCTCCATCGCCTACAACGACGCCCGCGACCCGCGGACGAGGAAGGACTGAGCGTGGCGTTCGACCAGCGGCTTCCCGCCACCTTCTACGCCGACGTGCAGGACCGCGTACGCGCGGCCCTCGCCGACGAGCGTGTGGACGCCCTTCTCACCGACTCTCCGGAGGACGTGGCGTACCTGACCGGGTTCTTCCACCATCCCTGCGAGCGGCCGGTCGCGGTGTGGATCGGCGTGGACGGGACCGCGGCCCTGCTGCTGCCCGACCTCGAAGTCGAGCACGCCCGGGTCCAGAACACCGCGGCCGAGCTCGTGGTCTACCCGGAGTACCCGGGGGTGGTCCCGCCCTTCGACGCGCTCTTCGGGCACGTGCCCGGCGCCCGGCGCGTCGGCCACCCGGGCGGCATGGCGGTCGACCGCCTCGCCGCCGTCCGCGCGGCGTTCCCCGGCACCGAGTTCGTCCGGACCGGCGTCGCCGAACGCGCCCGCCTGCGCAAGCGACCCGAGGAGATAGCGCTGCACCGGGAGGCCGGGCGGATCACCGACGCGATGCTCACCGCCGGGCGGGAACTGATCGAACAGGCCGTCGCCGCCGGCGGGGAGCTGCCGAGCGAGGCCGAACTCGCCGCGCACGTGACGTCGTTCGGCGGCCGCACGATGTACGCCGAGCACGACGACGTCGTGGTGGTCTCGCCGCTGGCCGGCGGCCTGGTCTACGCGGCGGAGAACAGCGCGCGCCCGCACGGGCTGCCGTCGGCTCGCCGGCTGCGCCCCGGCGACACGTTCGTGCTCTCACTCGGCTGCGCGGTCGGCGGCCGCTTCGTCGAGGGCGAGCGGACGTTCGTGCTCGGTGAGCCGTCGGCGGAGCAGCGTCGCTACTACGAGGCCGTACGGGAGGCCCAGGCGGTCGGCGCGGCGAGCATCCGGCCGGGGGTGCGGTGCGCGGACGTGAACCGCACCTGCCTGGACGTCATCCGGGACGCGGGGCTGGAAGGGTTCCTCAGACACCGTCAGGGACACGGCATCGGGCTGGGGATGCACGAGCCGCCATGGCTGGAAGACGGCGACGCCACGGTCCTGGAGCCGGGCATGGTCGTGTCGAACGAGCCCGGCATCTACGTCACCGGGCACGCCGGATACCGGATCTCCGACAGCATGCTCGTCACCGATGACGCGGCCACCCCCTTCACCTTCTATCCCCGCACGCTCGACGACGTGGTCGTCCCCGTCTAGCAAGGAGGGATCGTGTTCGTCACGATCAATGGCAACGAACTGGCGGTCGAGGTCTTCGGGGAGGAGGGCGCGCCCGTCCTCATCGCGCACCACGGCGCTCCGGGGCTGGGCTCCCGCGCCGAGCCGCGGGCGACCTTCGCGCCGTTCGCCGACACCTTCCGGGTCGTCGTCTTCGACGCCCGCGGATCGGGGGAGAGCGGCGGCAACCCGCCCTTCACCCACGAGCAGTGGGCCGCCGACGTCGATGGGCTGCGTGAGTGGATCGGGGCCGAGCAGATCGTCATGGCCGGCGGCTCGTACGGCGGATTCATCGCGATGGAGTACGCGATTCGCCACCCGCGGCGGGTCAAGGCGCTCGTCCTGCGCGACACGTCACCCGACCACGACAATGAGGAGGCCGCGCGCCGCAACGCCCTCAACTCGACGAGGGTCACCGTCGATGTGGAGAAACTCGACCGCATCAACAACGGTCTCGTACGCGACAACGATGACCTGCGCGACTGCTGGCGCGAGATCCTGCCGCTCTATGACCATGTCTACGACCCGGCCAAGGTCGAAGAGAAAGTGGCGGCCACCCCTTACCGGTACGAGACGCATAACTTCGCCTTCGCGGTCAATCAGCCGAGTTACGACATCAAACCGCAGCTGCCCGATATCATCTGCCCGACCCTCGTCACCGTCGGGCGTGACGACTGGATAACCCCGGTCGAGAGCAGTGAGAAAATCGTGTCGCTCATTCCTGACGCCCAATTGGTGGTCTTCGAGAAGTCGGGGCACTCTCCGCAGATCGAGGAGGCCGCACGGTGGCGGAAGGTCGTCCGCGACTTCCTGCGCGACGTGGGCGCCGATCAGCGATAAGGAATGAGCATCAATCCGGTTCTGAAAGAACTCGACGACCTCGACCGGCGCATCATCGTCGCGCTGCAGAGCGATGGCCGGGCGAGCTGGACGTCGGTCGCCGACGTCTGCGACACGTCGGTACCGACCGTGGCGCGCCGCGCCCAGCAGCTCCTCGCCGAGGGCATCGTCCGCGTCGGCGTGACCCCGGACATCAGCCACGCGGGACCGGTGAACCTGTTCATTCTCCGCATCGGCTGTGAGCCGGGCCGCCAGACGGAGGTCGCCCTGGAGCTCGTCCGCCGCGACGATGTCCGTTTCCTCACGCTGGTGACCGGGGAGACGGACATCATCGCCGAGCTGAACGTGCGGACGGACGACTCGTTGCACACGCGCCTGATCGACGAGGTGCTGGCGATCGACGGTGTGTCGCGATGCGAGACCGACCTGCTGCTCCACACCTACAAGGCCACGAACGACTGGAGCCGTCAGCTCCTGACCGGCAAAGAGCACGTCTACACGCCCGTCGAGCCGCACGAGTGCGACTCCAGCCACTTCAACGACACCGACCGGGCGATCGTCGCCGTGCTCCGCGACGACGGCCGGGCCAGCTTCCAGGGCGTCGCGGACGTTATCGGGGTCAACGAGAGCACCGTCCGCCGCAGGTTCGAGACGCTGCGGGCGAGGGGATGCATCCTGGTCAACACGCTGGTCCCCGCGCCCGCGCTCGGCTTCGAGTCCGAGATCATCTTCATGATCACGGTGACGCCGGCCAACCTCGACTCGGCCGCTCGTGAACTCGCCACCTATCGAGGCGTCCGGTACGTCGCGGCCACACTCAACGGAAGCTCGTTGATGTGCGAGGTGATCCTGCCGACGACGCGCGACGTGTTCGACTTCGTG
Organism: Actinoallomurus oryzae; assembly: GCF_039541955.1. NCBI lineage: Bacteria > Bacillati > Actinomycetota > Actinomycetes > Streptosporangiales > Thermomonosporaceae > Actinoallomurus > Actinoallomurus oryzae. Next base: position 48,742 of record NZ_BAABHF010000042.1, read on the forward strand.
ACCAGGACGCTCGGACCGCTCCCCGGCGTCCAGGGCTGGACCGCCAATATGGAGATGCTCAACCTCAAACGGGGCTTCATCGAAACTCCCTGGTGGCGCGGCCGCCTCAACGCGTCCGGCCCGAACGGCGGGCACCACGGGGACGCCTGAGGGGATCGACGCTAGATCTTCATCTCAGATCGCATGCGAGAGGGTTATGCTCCGCCCTGATACGGTGCCCCCCGGAGGCCGGATGAGTTCGGACCGACCACTTCGCGTCATGGTCGTCGATGGCGACCCCTCTCTCATGTCGTCGCTGAGGAGCAGTGACGAGGTGGAAGTGCTTCCTGAGCCGGGCGAGCCGATCGAGGCCGCCGAGCGCCTGAGACCGGACGTCGTCCTGCTGGGTCTGTCCTCCGCCGCGCACACCGCCCCGCTGAGCCGTACGGCCCGCGTGTTCGTCCTGTGCCCGTCGCCGGCGGCGGCGACCGCGGCCATGCGCGAGGGCGCCAGCGGCTGCCTCCGCCCGAAGGAACTGACCGCGAGAAGGCTGATCCAGGCCGTCCGCGAGGCCGGCCGCGCCCACCTGGGCCTGTCCGCGAGAGAGACAGAGGTCATGGACCTGATCGCGAGCGGCCGCTCGAACGGCGAGATCGCCAGGGAGCTGTTCCTGAGCGAGAAGACGGTGAAGAACCACGTCAACCGCATCTACGCCAAGCTCGGCGTGAACTCCCGGGGCGCCGCGATCAGCCTGTGGCAGACCCAGCACTGAGCCCGGATCCAGGGGAGGATCGTTCGATTCGCGAGGGTGGTGAGGGGGCTGCTAGAGTAACGGATGTCGCAAGCGCCGCTAGCTCAATTGGCAGAGCAGCGGACTCTTAATCCGCGGGTTCGGGGTTCAAGTCCCTGGCGGCGCACCCGTGCTGAACTGGGCATTCTCGACACTGTCGGGAGTGCCCAGTGTGCGTTTTGAGGCGGTCCGCGGCCCGTGGGTGCTCGAATGTCATGATCTTGTCGGCCGGGGCCGTCGGCCCGCATGCAGCGGCGCTGGCGCTAGGTGATTGCGGATGGCCCGAAACCTGACGTGTCAGCGCCGAAAGTTCGTGACTGTCAGTTCACGGTCATTCGGACCGCACCGCTGGCCGCAGGGCCCGGCGCTCGCGAACCGACGGAGTTCTTCGCCTACATCGACGCCAAGCTCGACCCCACCGACACCCCTGCCGCGAAGGTTCAACGCTGCGACCGAGAGATCCTCAGCCTCCTCACCAAACGTGCCACAGTGCTGCACCTCGGCCCAGGGAACTACTGCTGGTTCACCGCCCCCTCCCGCACACTCTGCCTGCGGCTGGTCGGCACCCTCACCGCCGACAAACCCCGCATCGGCATGTGTGACTCCGCCCGCTGCCCGCAAGCCACCCACCACCCCTGCCACAGGCCCGTCTGGGCCGACCACGCAGACAAGACGAAGACCTTCCTCGGCGCGCTTGGCCCCACCCGGCGGACCGAACGAACCCGCCTGCAAGCCGACTACGCCCGCGCCACCCGCGTCATCACCGCGATCGACACAGCATCCCGAGCCCACCCGTGAGACTCACCCCGCAGCAGCGTCACCATAACGAAACCAGGATCCGCGAAGCCATGGACCGGCTCCTGCGCGTCGACCTGCCGCGCGGAGGCCGATGCGACATCAAGACCCTCGCCCGCGAATCCGGCATCGACCGCACCGCCCTCTACGGCACCCGCCCCTACGCCCACCTCCGCGAAGAGTTCGAAACCCGCCTCACCGTCATCCGCCAAGCAGGAGACAGCCCCGATCCCCGCGACGGCTGACCCCGGTCGCCCGCACGACATCCATCGCCAGGTCACCGACATCGGCGTTGGGGCATGTCCTACAAAGAGCGCGTTGAGACCTTACGCGGGCGCATCAACTGCCGTATCTTCTCGATATATCGAGTCGATACATCAAATGCAGCCGTGGACGCACGGACAGGGGATAAAAGAAGATGGAACAAGGCACGCGCGGCGATCTCCTCGGCCGGCTGACCGCAGAGATCGGATCCGCCACGATCACGCACCCGCTAAGGGTCGCCATCGACGGGCCGCCCGCCGCGGGCAAGACCACGCTGGCCGACGAACTCGCCGTCGTTCTCCGTGCGCAGGGCCGCGAAGTCATCCGTGCGACGATCGATGACTTCCTGTTCCCTCGAGCACGGCGTTATCGACGCGGTCAGTACTCGGCCGAAGGCTGCTACTTCGATGCCCACGACCGCGACGCGATGCGCCGGGTGCTACTCGATCCGCTGGGCCCGGACGGAGATCGAGGATTCAGGACGGCGGTCTACCACAGAGAAACCGACACCACACTGTCCCTCCCGGTCGCCACGGCACCCGCGGACGCCGTGCTGCTCTTCGACGGCGTCTTCCTCCTGCGCCCAGAACTGATCGACCGGTGGGATCTGAGCATCTTCGTCTCGGTCGAGTTCGATCGGACGCTGGAGCGCGCCCAGGCCCGAGGCACCGCACTGGCCGGACTCTCCGCCGACACAACCGAGATCGAGCGGTCCTGGAACGAACGCTACATCCCCTCCCAACAGCTCTACTTCACCTTGGCCCGCCCGACCGACCACGCCGACATCATCGTGAACAACGACGAGCTCCAGCGGCCTGCCTGGGAAGTCAGACCGCACCGATCGGCGCAGAGGATTTGACACGGATCAGCCGATGTCTCAACGACGACGCCTCCAACTCCTCCGGCGGGCTGGCACCGACGAGCACCTGGACCTGCCCATCCGGGTCGCAGCCTGTCTCATGCTCCTCTACGCCCAGCCCGTCACCCGGATCGTTCGGCTCACCCTCGATGACCTCACCCACCATCACGGCGAACTGCGCCTCCGGCTCGGAGTCCCGCCAACCCCGGTACCTTCGCCACCCTCCTGCTGAAGCTGGCCAACAACCGGCCACACCTCAACACCGCAACCAACCCCGACGCTCGCTGGCTGATCCCCGGCCGCCGCGCAGGCCAACCCGCCAACCCCAGCACCATCCGCGAACACCTACGCCGCGCAGGATTCCTCAAAGGCACCGCCGGCCCGGCAGCCCAAGACCACCACCGAGGATGCCGCTTCGAACACGGACCACTTGATCAACGACTCCTAGGACGACGGGCCGTCACCGCCGGCATCTCCCGGCTCGCCGACGAGACCGGGAGATCCTGAGCGAACCGTCAGACGCGCCAACGTACAGCTCAAGGCGAAGCATCTGATCAAGTCCGCGAGGCGCGTCAACCCTCGTACCGGCGAGCCGATCACCAACCTCGCCAGGGTCAACCTGGCATTGCTCGCCTCCATGAATCGTCCCGACTGGGAGTACGACGACAGCCTGATCGAGGCACTCACGTTCGATGAGGACGAGTCCGCCGAATCGGCGCGGGTGACGATCTGGCATAAGGCTCTGACCTGCTGATAGGCCAATCTGTCACCTAGGTGACAATCTGGCACCCAATCCGTATCCGCCTTCCGTATGTACGGATCCGGATCCGGAGGAGGCGGATGCCGCGCCAGCGGAGGACAAGCCGTCCCCGGAAACAGTCGAGGTCTCGGCCGAGACGCTGAGGCACCCTGCCGCCGTCGAGCGGTACGCGGCCGCCACCGGCCACAAGGTCAAGTACCTGCTCAACGGACTCAGCCTGGAGCGGCTGACGATCGGTCTTCCGGCGTACCGGACCGCTGAGGCTCACACGAGCACACCGGCGGAGAACTGCCCGGTCCACCCGCTACGTGGCTCACACTCCTCGCTGCGTCTTTTGACCCCCGGCGACCGGCCGTGCTCACTCTCGACACGGCCGGTCGCCTGAAGACCTCGTAAGGCTGCCTTAGCGCGTGCGATCTCAGCGGCGACATCGGTGGTCAGCGGCGCGCCAGCGTGACGACGAGCAGGCTTGCGTCCGTCGCCCACCGGGCCGAGCTGGGCGCGAGGTAGCGCCCTACCTGCTCGTGCCCCCGCTCACCGGGCCGGCTCGTGAAGAACCCTCATGGCTGGGAGTTCCCAGCGGACGGTGCCCACCGCGCGGCTTCCAGCAGCAAGCCGAGGGAGTGGTCGTCGATGGTGGCCGACGGGTCGAACTTGTAAGGGCTGAACCGTCCCGCCAGCAGAGGATGGATGCCGGCCGGGCGGCTACCGAGACCCCTAATCGGATAGCGCCGCAGCAACCAGACGCGAATTGTCCTGGAGGTACTCCGCGAACGGTGCTCAGATGACCAAGGTCAACTCCTGGCGGGTTTTCGGCTCACCTGGGCCAGACCCCTACCTACGGCAGCCCGCGTATCACCTCGACGCATTGAGTCCCGCGCGGCGGGGACACCGTCCTGCTCACCGGTTCCCCTCGGTACCCGACAGTCTTGGCAGCAGCCTCCCGCTGAGGCGGCCGTACGCGACGGCGGCGAGCGCGAAGACCACGGCTCCGCTGGCGAAGAGCACGTCGGTGGTCACGCCGGAGAACTGCGCCCAGAAGGTGACGTGTGAGGTTCCGGCAGTCTCCGCTGTGGTCAGGCCGGTCAGGCCGCGGGGGAATCCGGCAGCGCGGAGCAAGTCGTCGAGGATGCCGGAGACCCCGCGAAGAGCGAGGATGCCGGTCGCGATCCACGCGGCCGAGAGCAGCAGCCGCCGGGGAAGGCGGTGCCCCCACCGCTGGACCAGAGCCAATGGCAGCACGCACCCGGCAACGAACATGACGCCAATCAGGCTGTTGGCCACCCAGTACACCAACCGCGCAGCGCCGTGAAAGTGCGAGGACGTGGGAAAGGCCAACCCGGTGGCGTACCAGACGACGTGCCACACCAGAAAGACGAGAACCCAGACGAACGCGATGTAACCGGCTCGACGGTTCACTCGTACGCGGTCGACCGCCGGGTCTGTCGAAGAGCTTGCCGGATACATCAGGTTCCCTTCGGCAGGGTCGACGGTTCGTGACCATGATCTGCCGGGGCCACGCATCGAGTCTGGGAGCGTTTCGTTGGCGCCGGATCGTTAGGACCCGTGCGGCGGCGGTAGGCCCAGGTCAGCGTGAGTAGTGCCGGGCCCCACAGATTCAAGGGCGCATAGCAGATGGTGAATACGGCTGCCCAGAACGGGCTGGCCATGGGGCCCGGCCGACCACCTGTCCAGACATTCCAGAACCCCACCGTCCAGATCAACATCAGCGCCACGGAACCCACCGTGGCGGCAACGATCACGACCTTTGGACGAACCGCGCGGCCGCCAAAGAATGGCAACCACCGTGGGACCTCCTCTCCCAACGGCTGGACCAGTCCGAAGGCGGTCAGAGCGACTGCTTCCGACAGGAGGCTGATGGCGGCGATGTAGACCGCCGGCCAGCCGCGCACGACGGCAAGCTCCCCGGCGTCGTTCAGCATGCCCATGGAGAAGCCCAACGCCACGGCCAGGCGCCACAGACCGGAGGGCAGAACCATCAAGGGGATCACGTGTGCTAGACGTTCGGCCCACCGAGGCACTGGCCGCCGCGCCAGGGGCTCGAGGGCCGGAGTCTCTTTGCGGGCCAGGTCCCATCCGCCGCCGTGCGGCCGGGCATGTGCGGCGTCAATGTGCGTCAATTGAATCTCCCTTGCGATGGCGTTCCTCCCGCGTAGCCTGCTTGCCGCGATTTGGTCGTCGCATCCCCCGTGGGTAGCGATGCCATCCCTCGCGGGGAGGAGATGGGTCCCCCGGGTGTGGACACCTTGAGTCCCTTGGATCAGGCCCAGGTCACTGCGTGACGGGCTGCTGTGGTGCGGAGATGTGACGCAGATCGACACCGATGAGGGCCGCTCTACTTGGCGACCACCGAGGACCTGTTCTCTCGCCGGATGCTCGGTCACGCCATGTGGGTGCCGTGACCGGCTGGACGAGGTGCGGTGCGACGAAGACTTCGCCGACTGGTACCCCCGCGATGGGCGCCCAGGCCTCTCGCCCGCCAGCCACAGGAAAGGCCGAGGCTAGCTGGAGATCCAGTATTGGTCTTGGCCGGCATCGCAGGTGTACTGAATCAAATTAGTCCCCCCGGTCATACTGCTACCCGTGCCGAGACATTTCCCGGAGTAAACATTCTTCCATTGATATACGCCAGGCCATTCCTCAATTCGATACCACTTTTCATCGATCGCCCCATTGCATGTGTACTGCATTGCCTTGGCTCCATTCGACAGGCTGGCGCCTACGCCTAGACACAGGTCCGAATACTTATTGGTGATTACTTCGGCGGCGTTCCCGATGTGGTCTGTGGTTAGCCCAAAGTACCATTCCTCGTCGGATTTTCCATTGCAGTTCCACTGAATCGCTGCTGCGCCCTGAAGGGTGCTTCCGCCTGTGCCGGCGCAATATCCGTTCCAGTCGTTGACTATTGTCGTATAGGTAACCGCCTGTGCAGGATTGACCGATAGAGACATGGCGGCGATACCAGAAGCGAGGGCGGCGAATGTGCTTTTAAGCTTCACTATCAATCTCCAACATGGAATCGTTCTGTTGAACCGTTCTCGAAAGATGCCAGGGGCTCTGGGGCGCCCCTACTCCGTCGCCGCAATCCGCGGCTTCGGCTCTGACAACGGCGTCGTCATTAAATGGCCTCGGACGGCTGGCAATCGAGCGTCGCTGGCAGTGCGACTGTCGGCGACGCATGAGTGCCAGGTGGCGCGGATCGCGTATAAGATCGATTATCAACTTTTCCCTTCGCCGCGTTTGCTCTATATCGTGGTACGGTTGCGCGGGTCTGTTGATGCGGCTGCATCAATAGACCCGCAGGCGAGTTTTCGGTTGAGCTGATGGGCTATCGCCAGTTGCCGAGTTGTTCGACGTATGCGTGCCCGTTGACTGGCTTGCCCCGGTACTGTCCGGCGGCGCTGCTCGCGCCTTCGAAGATGCCACCGTCCGCCTGGATTTCTTGTCCCTTTGGCTGAGCGGTGACGGTGAGGCGGGCGTTCAGCGCGGGGATCTTCACGGTCCACCGGGTGCCGTACCGCTTCCCCGTGGTCGGGCTGGTCCAGAAGCCGGAGGTGCCGTCGGCGAGCGGGTCCACCGCGACGATCTCTTCTGTTCCGTCCGGGTGCAGCACAGTCGCGTAATGGACCTCGCCGCTCTTATCGAACAGATCCCAGAGGTCGACCCGGTCGCCGTTGGACAGTTGTAGCGCCATCCAGGTCCATTTCTGCGCGGCGTTCCAGTCCCAGGTGCCCCACTGGCGGTCCAGCCACGACTCGCCGGTCACCGGATAGGTGTGGTGATTCTCGGTGAGCGTTCCCTGTGACGCCAGGCTGGGCAGCGAATAGTAGTAGCTCGTGCCGCCGAGGAATGGCATCAGCCCGGTCCCATTGTTGTAAAGCGCGGGTCCCTGGGCGCTGAGTGTCAGGTTTATTTCGCCGGCTGGCAGCTTGGCGTGCAGGTGCATCGCATTCATCGGGCCGGACAGCGTCGCCGAGGGCGCGCGTACGTCGAGCGTGGTGGTGGAGAAACTGGTCTGGTCAGGTGAGTAGTCCTGGCTGTGTGTGTAGTAGGCGCCGGTGGTTTCGTCCGTGATCGCGATCAAAGTCTGCGGTGCTTTGCTGTCGACGATCTGGACCTCATAGCCGAACCGGTAGCCGTGCGCGTTGAGGTGGCCGACCACGTACCACCAGTCCTGGTCGACATTCGGGTGCGCCGCTTGATCGGCGGGCAGATGCACGAACGCGGGGAACGCGGGCGCCGTCGCGGCCGCCGGCGTGCTCGTTCCCGTTGGGGCGGAACCGGTCTTGGCCATCGCGGGGAACGCCCACGACGCCGCGCCGGCCAGCACGGCACCGAATGTCAGGGCAGCGGCCGCAGTGGACCGACGTCGTTGTCTTCGCATTACTGTTCCTCATTTCTTGCTGTTGGGCGGGGTTGTTCTCGCATCGTCCCCCGGGGATGCGCCTACACCTCCGGGGCAGGGGCGTGCGGGAGCGTTCGCCGTCAGGTCGGCGCCGATTCGGATTTCGTCGTGCGGTGGGTGGTCCATTGGGCATAAGCGCAAGCCGGTCGCCTGGCGACTTTCTCGCCTCCGGCGGTGTTACCGTTCCCCGCTGTGAGCTGATCGAGGAGCTCGTCGATCACTGGCGCGGGCAATCCGTGGTGGAGTAGCGCATCATGATCGGAAAGAAGGGATCTTCGGCGCGCCGTCGGGGCCCTCGGTGACGGTTGATGGTGTGTGATCGCCTAGAACACGCCCGCTGGGGACGGTACCGAGGCTGTTGATAACGTCTTTCTGCCGCGGTCTAGGGTCACGGTCACCAGGGAAGTGGGCCATCCTCGCCGAAGAATCCGGCGGTCGGTCCGTCCGCGCCGAGCGTGGCCAGGCGCACCAGGACCGCGGCGCCCTGGGCGACCGTGAGGAACCCGGTGTGGTTGTTGCTGTCGGTGTCGACGAAGCCGGGGGCGACGGCGTTGACGAGGATGCCGTCCTTGCGCAGCTCATTGGCGTAGTGCACGGTCAGCGCGTTCAGCGCGGACTTGGACGGCGAGTACGCCGCCGATGGCAGCAGCGCCGCCATCGGGCCGTCCGGGTCACTGGTGAGGCTCAGCGACGCGGCGTGACTGCTGACATTGACGATGCGCGGTGCCGGTGAGCGCCGTAGCAGCGGCAGCATGGCGTTGGTCACGGTGATCACACCGAAGACGTTGGTCTCGAACACCGCCCGGACCATGTCCAGGTCGACGGTGCTGGGGACCTGGTCGTGGGCGTCTTCCGGCGAGATCTGCCCGGAGCCGGTGATGCCGGCGTTGTTGATCAGTACGTCGAGGTGACCGAAGCGCTCCTCGACCTGCTTCGCGGCCTCCCGGACGGTGGCCGGGTCGGTGACGTTCAGGGTGACCGCGTGCACGTCGCCACCCGCCGCGCGCAACGCCTCGGCGGCCTCCTCACCGCGCCGCGCGTCCCGGGCACCGATCAGGACCGTCATGCCCAGTCCGGCGAGTTGCTCGGCAGCCCCACGGCCGATCCCCTTGTTCGCCCCCGTGACCAGCGCGACCTTCTGGTGTGCGGTCTGCTCGCTCATGACCAGCTCCTTGCTTATGGGAGAGTTCGTTCCTCTCAGAACCCCCGTCTTCGAAACCCGAGACGAGACAGCCCGGCCATCTGTGACATGCGGACAGAAAATAGCCGGAAGAAGATCCTCTGGCGGCGCCAGCTGGGACGAACTCGTGCGCTTCCTCTCGGAGCGTGGCGACCTGACCAGAGAGTTGTTTGGGTCGTGGGAGACAAGAGACGCTGGTTCGATCCGAAGTTGTCGGCGGCTACGCGTCGACGTGCCACTGCACGTCCCAACCGATGCCGACCAGGGACATCAGTGTGCCGGCCAGCACGGTGTACGCACGGGCCGCGCCGGCCGGCTGGGACTGCGGCGTGCGGTCGGATGGAGATGGCCGGGCTGAGCCGATCACTATCGCGAGGAGCTTCGCCGTGCCGGCGGATCGCTCGACGGCATGCCGGACTGGCTTACGGCGAAGCCGGCCGAGCTGTCCACTACGGTCTCGTCGGACCGGCCTGACCAGGCTCCTAACGCCCGGGCTACCGATGTCGGGCTTCGTCGCCCCAACGACACGAAAGGAGCCACGGCGTCTGGGCGGCCGGTTCGTTCGGGCACAGCGGTTCGACGCCGGTTCTCCGCGACGCCAATCTGGTGATCTACGGCAAGAACGGCAGTTCGGTGTGGGCGACCGGCACGAACAAGTGCACCGGCGACCGAGCGCCGCATCCGCCGACCGTCCTGGAACCTCCGCACGGGTTATTCGCGCGTCCCCGCCAGCGAGATCGGCGTGGGGCGTGTCGCGGTGAGGCTCGTCCACACGCTCGTCGCGCCGACGACCAGGAACGCTCCGAGGACGGTGAGCCAGAAGATGCCCCACGGCATCACCATCGTGCCCGCGACCCCGCTGATGCCGATCAGCGTGGCCAGCGCCGCGAGCCAGCCGAGCCCGAGGCCGGTCACGGTGACGACGGACGATTCGAGCAGCGCGGTGGCGATCACCTGTCCCCGGCCGAACCCGGTCAGCCGTGCGACCGCGAATTCGCGCCGCCGTTCCCCCGCGGCGATGACGACCGCGTTCACCACCGCGATCACCGCGTAGAGCGCGGCCAGCCCCATGACCACCTTCATCACGCCGGCGTTGAGGGTGTCCTGCGCGCTGTCGTTTTCGGCGATCCAGTCGTCCAAAGTGGACACCGGCTGCGGCAGTGCGGCGGCCACGGCGCCGGCGTCGGCGCCCGGCTGCAGCCGCACGATCGACCGGGCCGGCCCGAGGGCGGCAGGCGGGACGAGATCGCGCGGCAGCAGGTACTCCGGGCCACCGTTGAGCTTCGGCGGCAACACCGCCACTACGCGCGGGGTGATCTCCCGGCCTCCGACACGGATCCGAACGGTGGAGCCGAGATCGCCACCCGCCGCTGCGACCGCGAGCCCGTGCAGGTCGGCGTACGACCCGGCGACGAGCCGCTGCCGGTGCGCCTGCTGGTAGGCGGCCGGGTCGATGGCGAGCGCCTCCACGTCATCGGTCTCCTCGTCGCCGTACGAGACGGTGGTGACCTTGATCGACAGGGTGTATTCCGCGGACGCGCTCGCCACGCCGGGCGTGCCGGGCGGCACCGGTCCCGCCGCGACGAGGTCACCGTGCACGTCGTCGGCCAGTTGCCGTTGCGCGCCTGCGGAAAGCGTGTCGAACGTGCCGGCCAGCCCGATCACGAGCGCGACCAGTATCAGGAGCGGCGCCGCGGTGGACGCGCTGCGCCGGACGCCGTCGCGCAGGTTCGCCCGCGCGAGCCCGCCGAGCGTCGTTGTGCCCGCGAGGCTTCCGGTGACCCTGCCGACCAGCGGCACGACGACCGGGCTCAACGCGCTCAGCCCGAGGGCGAGCGCGAGCGTGGAGTTGATCGACAGCGGGATCGCCCCGTTGGGGCTGTCCACAGCGGTCGAGATCGACATCAGTGTGATCGCCACGGCGAGCAACAGGATTCCGACGAACCACCGGGAGAGCGTCATGACCTTGGCGGCCGTCCCGGTCTCCCGCAGCGCTTCCAGCGGAGGCACCCGCGACGCCCGGCGTGAGGCGGCGAGCACCCCTAGCTGCGCGACACCGATGCCGATTCCCGCTGAGACGTAAAGGATCCAGCCGTGCCATTCGGCGCTGAACGAATCCGGTAGGAACCCGAGACTCGCGAGCAGCGAGGTCTGCGCGCTCATCGCGACCAGCCCGACGGGCACGCCGAGGACCGTGCCGAGGGCGCCGAGCAGGAGCGCCTCGGACAGCAGCAGCCGTCGCACCTGCCCGCGGCTGCCGCCGATGAGGCGGAAGAGCGCCAGATCGCGGCGCCGCTGGGCGATGGCGAACGCGAACGTGGAACTGACGATGAAGATCGCGAGGAACGTCGAGACCCCGAGCGCCAGCCCGAGTACCGCGATCGCCTCACCATGGTCCCCGGCGGACACGACGATCAGCAGCGAGGACTGCACGAGCGCGACTCCGAGCGTCACGGTGATGATCGCCCCGACGAACAGCTGCCAGCGTTCCCGGAACGTGGCGACGGACAGGCTGAGCATCAGTCCTCCAGTACGGCGAGCCGGTCGGCGACCTGGCGCGTGGACGGACGGGTCAGGTGGTCGACGATGCGCCCGTCGGACAGGAACAGCACCGAATCGGCGCGGGCCGCCGCCGCGGGGTCGTGGGTGACCATCACGATGGTCTGCCCGGAGCCGTCGACGAGCGAGCGCAGCAGGCCGAGCACCGTGCGCGCGGAGCGTGAGTCCAGCGCGCCGGTCGGCTCGTCGGCGAACAGCACCGATGGCCGCGTGATCATGGCGCGGGCGATCGCGACGCGCTGTTGCTGACCGCCGGAAAGTTCGCGCGGTCGGTGCCGCAATCGCTCGCCGAGGCCGACCTCGCTGAGGATCGCACGCACCTCCTTCGTGGATACCTTGCGGCCCGCCAGCCGCAGCGGCAGCGCGACGTTCTGCTCGGCGGTCAACGAGCCGACGAGGTTGAAGCTTTGAAACACAAACCCGATTTCCTTACGCCGCAACGCGGTGAGTTCGCGCTCGGAGGCGGCGGTCAGCTCGCGGTCGCCGAGCAGCACCTGGCCGCTGGTGGGACGATCGAGGCCGGCGGCGCAGTGCAGGAGCGTGGACTTGCCCGAACCGGATGGTCCCATCACGGCAGTCCACGTGCCCCGCGCGAAACCGATACCGACGCCGTCGAGGGCGCGGACGCGTGCCTGTTTGCTGCCGTATTCCCGGATCACGTCACGGAGTTCGACTGCGGCGTCCACGTGTGTTTCGGTCGTGATCATCGAAAGTTCCTTCGTCCCTTGTCGGTAGGGAGAAGCTACGGAACCGATCGGGCTCGGGACGTCACCTCGCGGTGGTGACTTGGGATAGCTCGCCCGGGGGATACGACGAGGGCCCGTCGTGGATAGTCGCGGAGCACGCGATCCGCAGCATCCATGTACTTGGTGTCACCGCCCACCCGACTGCTGTATGGGTTCGGCTGGTTTGGCGGGCCAGGAACGGGTTGGCGGTGGTGGACATGGATCGCCACCCGTGCGGAAGCGTCAGCTGCAGGGACGGTTGAGCGTTGCGGCGGCTTGGGCGAGGAACCGGTTGGCGGCTCGGCGGGACCGCAGGATGTGAACGTCGGCGTGGCCGGCGTGCTTGTCGATGTTGGCGCGGACCTGGCGTGCCATCGTGGCGCGGTACTTCCACACGTACTTGGTGAAGTCCCATGTGAGGCGGTCGTAGACGCCGGTGCTGTCGTTCTGGCCGCCACCATGCTTGAAGCGCCGCTGAGCGATGCCCCATAGGCAGGTGATCGCGGGCAGGTCGAGGAAGATCACGGTGTCCGCGCGTTTCAGGCGGATCGGCAGGGTGGAGTTGTAGTTACCGTCGATGATCCATTTCGGTTCGGCGACGAGTCTTTCCTGAATGGCGGCGAACTCCTCCTTGGGCAGGGTGTTCCACTCTTCGTCGTAGAACAGGACGTCCAGGTGGGTGACCTGTACTCCGAGGAGTTCTCCCAGTTTCCGGCCGACGGTGGTCTTTCCGCTACCACCGCAGCCGATGATGACCATCCTGTCCACGCCAGCCGATGCTACCGACGCGGCACGGACGGCCCGCGAGAACACACGAGCCGGACGGGCGAGTACGTCGAAGTCGCCGTCATATCCTGCTGAAGGGTCCCCAACTTGCGGGCTCCCCTGATTACGTCAAATTCATTAAAAGCTGGGCGGAGACAGGCTGCACTGTCTGCCGCGTCCCCCCGCAGTGGCCACCGGCAGAATGCTCGTGGTGGAGCGACGGCGATGCCCACCGGGTCCAAGCCCCGCGGGGTGTGCCGCGTGAGAAAGGCCGGTTCGGCAGCCACCGGATCCGCTGGACCGTAACGCTCACCGAAATGGTGATCGATGGTCCCCAACGCCCAGCGCTGCCCGGTCCGGGAGGCGCTCGGAGAGTGGCCGACCTACGTGGGACTCGGAAGCCGCACCCGTAAGATTCGCGAGGCGCTCATCGAAGCATTCGGGACGGCGTGCATGACCTGCCGGAGCCGGATCGGGCTGTTCATCGATCAAACTCAGCGACCATGCAGGTCCGCGGGCTGCTCTGCTGGCACTGCGATACCTGGCTGGAGATGTGCCCACACCCGTCCGGGTGCCCGTGGGGTGACTACCTCAACCACCCGCCCGCCGCGCCACTGAAGCTGACCTACCCGAAGTAGCGACCCCGGACGGCGGCCCAACCCTCAGCGCGGCATGGGAACACGGAGAAACCCACCACGAATCAAACAGGCCAGGACATGACCAGCTGGGTGCGGCGTTTGGCGAAGATGCGGCCCACAGCCGGGGCCGGGACTGCCGCATCGGCGGGGTAGAGGGTGAAGCCCGGGCCGGGGCCGTTCCTGCGATCGCGGTCCCAGGTCGCCACTTGGTCGGCGAGTTGCTGGGCGAGTTCGGCGCCGCGGCGTCCGTGCCCGTACACACCGAACTGATGTCGTCGTTCCTTCGCCTCGTCGGTGCTGTGGGCATCGCGGACGGTCAGGTAGGCGAAGCTGTCAGGTGTGATGAGCGCGGGGCAGAACCAGCGAACCGCGGGGCTGATAAGGTCGCAGTCACAGTCTGGGTTCGGCCAGATCCAGCCGAAGGCGTCCGTCACGGTCGCGAGCCATAGGTGGAGGGTGTCGAACGGCTTGCCGCTGCCGACCGTGACGGTGGTCCACAGCTCGGTCCGGATGTCGGTCAACGCTCGGTCGAGCGCCGCGATGTCCAGGGCGGGGCCGCCGTCGATCGTCAACTTCACGGCTCCTTCGGCCAGCACGGCTGCCTGCTCGGCGTGGGCTCCGGCACCCTGGATCGGGACGAATCCGCATACCGTCGGGTCGTGTCCGATGAACCGGTCGCCCTCCCGTACGAAGGTGATCGAGCGGGTGATCGAGGCGAAGCACAGCGGGACGACCATCCGGCCGCCGGGGGCGAGCAGATGCCCCCACGGACAGTCCCACGCCCCGGCCGTGACGAGGATCGCATCGTAGGGGCCGTATTCTCCGGCGGCGTGTTCGGCGTCTCCTAGGATGACCTTCACGTGCGGGTGGCCGGTCTGGGCGAGAAAGCGGGCCGCTCGCTCGGTGACGAACGGGTCGATGTCGACGGTGACCACCGAGCCTTCGGTGCCGACGACCTCGGCGATGAGTGCGGCGTTGTACCCTCCGCTACCGATCTCGAGTACCCGCGCTCCGGGTTTGAGCCGGGCGGCTTCGAGCATCTCGGCCTGCAGCCACGGCGCACTCACCGAGCTGATCGCTTCACCGGCGGCATCGCGTTCGGTGACAATGACGTCGTAGGCGGAGTACGCGGCCGACAGGGGCGCCTCGGGAGCGAACTTTTCGCGCGGGACCTTCGCGAACGCCGCAGCAACCGCCGGTGAGCGGAGCGAACCTCGCTTTCTCAGCGTGGTGACCAGATCGGCGCGCAGACGCTCAGAGGACTCGAATGACACAGTGTCGGCGGTCACTAAGCTGACGTTAGCCGGGGCACGGCCTGATCGGGTGAGCAAGGCCGATCGAGGCGGGGTGGCGAAGATCCATGCCGGACTCCTACCAGAGTCCGTTACGGCATCTCCGGCGACAATGAGCACGCTGGCGGAGGAAGCGGCAACAACGGTCCTCCTAGGGTCATTTCAGGATCTCCTGGCGAATGCACTCTGGCCATGGACCTGGGCGAGCGCATCGAAACGCTGCGTTTCCTTATTGATCGTAATCCGCTCTTCATCGCTGCCTTCGGTGAGGTGTTCAAGGCGGAAGAGTTGCGGATCGTCACCACCCTCCCGAAGACTCCGCGGATGAACGCCGTCTGCGCACGCGTCATCGGCACCCTCCGCCGTGAACTTCTGGACCGGCTCCTGGTCCTCCGCGAGTACCTGATCCACTACAACCGGCACAGGCCGCATCAATCCCGACACCAGCGGCCCCCGGACACCGAGGCCCAACCGCTCCAGGGCGCAGCCGGACCCATCGACCTACACCGTATCCGGCGAAAACCCGTCGTCGCGGGCTTGATCAACGAGTATCACGACGCCGCATAACCGCAGGTAAGGCCGCGTGACCCAATAATCGAGCGGTACACGCCCGCTCATCACACTCGATCTCACCATGTGAGAACCCAGTCAAGTCCTGAGCGGGAAGAGTAGCGAGCGGTCGCATCTATGGAGACGAACCGTAGAGTTCGCCGAGAACTCTTGTACGCGGCATCTTATATAGTCATTATTCGTTCTTGACGGCAAGATCGCTCCGCCAAATCGCCTTACTCACCGACCACTGGACTGACCTGCTGAACGGCTCTCCAGCGGATTGAGTGAGCACGAGCGATTGCGTGGAACGACTGACGCGATCCGAGTCCAACGCCCCTCATCGAAAAGGAAGACGCAGATGCGACTACGCAAAGCAGCCGTGAGTGCCGGGCTCGCCATCCTGGCGGTCAGCGGACTGAGTACGACCGCTCAGGCGGCCGCCCCGCAGATCGGCGGCTCCTCAGGATTCGTGCCGGGCCCACCGTGGATACTGGTCGATAACTATGCGAGCCGTTTCGAGTGCGTGGATGCGGGCCAGCAGTACGAGCGTGAGGGCTGGCAATACTACTGCTACGACCAGGCTTTTACTACACAACTCTGGATAAAATAGCTCATGCGCCGAGCGCTATGAACGGATGGCGCACGTATTGAACGCTCCCGGTCCGGCGGATTGGCCCCTCGGCCACGAACCCGTCTCGGCCGCACGAGTGAAGGGCGAGGCCGCGCGGCCTCGCCCTTCACTCGTGCGGACCTGGGTGCTGACCCGCGAGGTCCTCCCGGTCGGCCTGCCCGAGCTGGTGCGGGTGGCCGGCTCCCGGTGGGGTGTCGAAGTCGTTGAACTTTCGACCTCGACGCCCAGACGAACGCCGTTCTGGCCACCCACAACCCTGCACTGCTCGCTACCTACGGAGTCGGTCCGAACACCGCCGCCGCGTTGCTCCTGGCCGCCGGTGACAACCCCGAGCGGCTGCACGGCGAAGCATCCTTCGCCGCACTGTGTGGGGGCAGCCCGGTCGAGGCATCCTCCGGCAAGACCCAGCGGCACCGGCTCAACCGCGGCGGCGAACGGCAAGCCAACTGCGTGCTGCACACCCTCGTGCTGGCCCGCCTGCGGCGCAGAGGGGTGGGCCCATAACACCCGGATCAAAGCCTGGTTCCGTGACAGCTAGAACTGAGAGGCTCCGGTGGAGAGGTCATCGTTTGCTTCGATGGGGAATTGTGCGGTCAATGTTGTTCCTTGGCCTGGGGGGCTGATGATGTCGAGGCGTCCACCGAGTGAATTGACCCGGTCCAAGAGCCCGGTGAGGCCAGAGCCCTGTGCCGTATCAGCACCGCCTATTCCGTCGTCGTGGACGCGGAGCTGGACGGTCGTGCCAATCACCGAAAGATCGATAATCGCGTTAGAGGCCTGGGCGTGTTTGGCGATGTTCGTCAGGGCCTCAGACGCGATGTAGTATAGGCTCACCTCAAGGGGTTCGGGCAGGCGACGGTCCAGATCAATGGTCAATTCGACTGGGATCGACGAGTGACGCGTAAGCGTTATGAGGGTGCGTTTGAGGCCACCTTTGGTCACGGCGGACGGGTGTAGACCATGAGCGATCTCCTGCAGTTCCGACGTGGCCTCATCCGCGATGTGTGCAATGTAATTCAGGTCGTTATCGAGCCGTTCCATTCCCTCAGGCAGGGTGGCCTGCAGGACGCGCACGGCTAGGCCGAGAGAGATCAGACGCTGTTGCGCACCGTCGTGCAGGTCCCTTTCGATACGACGGCGTGTCTCGTCGGCAGCGGTCACGATCCGGGCACGCGATGCCTTCAAGTCGGCGTTACTCTGAGCGTTCGCGATGGCGATGCCTGCCAGTTCGGCGAAGGCGCTCATTTTCTCCTCGGTGCCGGGCGGGAAGGGCTCTGGCGTGGTCCTGTAGGCGATCGCTGTACCCCATAGGTGCCCGCCCACAGTGATCGGACAAGCGACTCGAGAGAGCACTCCAGCTTGTCGCAACGCGGTCGACAACGGTCCGGTACCGGTCACTGTGGACATCCGCACAGGCGCTTTGTTTTTCAGGACCAGATCCGAAATCGTGTTTGCCTCGATCTTCCATCGCGAATCCCGGGGAAGGATGTCACTCTGGCCCCAGCCGCCTACATGAGCGACGATTGTCCCATCTGGCTCATAACGAGTGAGGATGATGTTGGTCGTGCCCAAGACCCGGCCCATCTCGGTGGCGACGGCGTCGAACATCAGAGATGGTGGTGCTCCTTGGGCGATTATGGTCGCCAGCCGACGTAGGGCGCTTTGTTCATCCGCCACATGCCGCAGTTCGTCGACACGGCTTCGTTGGATGCCGCAGAGCAGTGCGACGATCACAAGGATTGCCAGAACGATCAGCCACGGAACGAGTGCCGGCCGCGAACTCCACATCGGCGGAGTGAGGAAGAGGCCGCCGGCGAGAGCCCCGGTCACCGCCATCGTCAGCCCGAGTCGGACACCCCAGGTCGAGGCGACGACCACAATGCCCGGCAGATATACCAGAACCAGTGCGTACACCGGCACGGTGTCGACGAGGCGAGCGGCGAGAAGAGCAGGACCCACGACGCCCATCACTGCGACAAGCATCCCGACCACGAGCGGTGGCCGCCTGCAGCGCTGAAGCGCCGCCAACGGACTACTGCGCATAAGACAAATCTAACGCCCGCTCCAGACGCCCAGGTGAAGCCTGATTCGCTGGCTGTGCCGCCAGGCGTCCGTCAGTGGTGGGCCGACGGCCTGCTCCGGACCTGTTCAATTCAACAAGCACCACACCGGGCACTCTGGCACGAGCGGTCCGAGGCATGAGCGTGCAACCGACACGTAGGCCTCGCCTTGCTCGATCGGTCACTAAAGATAACGTCCGCATCGCCAGCATCGCGCTCCGTGGAAAGCCGTTTACAAGCCTCGTGGGCCGTGCCCAGCGCTGAACCGGCGCGGCAAGCTGAATGACGAAAGATCATTGCCGTGATCAGAATCATCGCGATTCCGTGGTTGGGCGGGAAATGCAACTCTCCTACGAAGAACAGCGATCTGAAGACGATGATCCCTGCGGTGAACGATGTTCAACTACAGAAGTCCGACCCCGATCAGGCAGCCGACGACAGTGGCCGCGGGCCTACCGCGATGCTGCACCGGGTGATCACGGACGGTCCGGAACGTGATGCGTCAGCGCCGAAAGCTCGTGATCTGAACTGCTGAGCGTGGAAACTGGTCGCGCAGCAGATGATCCTTGGACCGGGTCCGGCTCTGCGGCGTGTTCGCCGATCTGGGGCGGGAGTGGTCGACGTGGTAGCCCACCGACTCCGACTCGCTCGGGCCGGATCGACGCATCGGTGTACCTGGTGTACGGGCTGCTGTTCGAGGCCGCCGGCGGCGTGGTGCTGCATTCGCCGGCCGGGGTAGCCGCCGCAGGGGAGCGGTGCGGCACCGGTGTACGGGCGGAGGCTCGGTGCGCAGTGTCAGGAAATCCTGACACGACCCAACGTTGGAGGGGTGACGGTCCTTAGAATCGCGCGACGGGAGCGGGAAACCGCAGGCGGCCCGTTGCTCCGGCATGATGAGTACGTCGTTCCGCGCCGTCACGGACCGCCACGCGCAAACCTCCGGAAGCAGGGCTTCACTGAGATTCCCCCGGTTCGCCGGTTTTGGTCTCGGCGTCGACGCTCGTGCTCCAGTCTGGGGCCTTGCTGCCGTGGGATTTCGGGCCGCGGAGGATCAGTGTGCGTCCCTTCGCCTTCTGCTCGTGCTTGCCCCAGGCCCGTATCCGGGCGATCTTCGGCGTGCCGCCCGCAATCAGGTACCAGCGGCCGGACGGTGCGTGCCAGGAGGCTGTCGCATACGCGGTGTCTCCGGCGACGCCGGCGATGATTCCGCTGCCGCTCTCGCTTTCGACGATCTTCGTTATGCCAGGAGCGTTGGGCGGTTGGTCGACGAACAGAGTTTGGGTTTCCTCGGTCACGATCGGCAGGTCCTTCGGCGGGTCGGGCTGCCCCCTGCCGTACAAGGCGGCGAGGCTTACGAACGCGGCCTGATGGTGGCCCTCGGGCAGTGCGCCATTCCAGATGGCCTCGAGGTCTACATCGGTGACGGATCGTTGGTTGCGCTCGGAGAAGGAATCGTCGTCGCAGATCACATCGCGGACCAGGCGGGTGTCGATGGGCGCCGCGTCGAATTCTCTGGCGCCCGGCGAGGTCCACGAGATCTGCGTCGTCGTCAGTGGGTTCTCCAGTCCGGTGAAGACGTCGCTGTCGACGCGGCCGGAGGACAACTTCCAGGAGGTGTGGAACAGCGTCCGGCGGCAGTTGGAGGAGTTCTGGCGGTCCGGCATGGTGATCACGCCGTTTCGCGGCGTCGCGGTCTGCCATGTCGGTCGCGTGTCCGCGAGCGTTGCGACCTCCGCGCGGACCGTGTCAGGTGGTAGCAGGTAGGCCTGTCTTGTTCCCCCGGCGACCGGCGGGCTGACGGCCAGCGGGCCGAGGTGTGCTAACGGAAGGGTGGTTTCGACGGTCAGGGATTTGCCGTCGCTCGTGCCCTCGGAATACAGGGCCAAGAGTGCGCCGTCGAAGAGCAGCACGCTCCGGCCGGGCCCGACGGTGCCGGCGAACAGCACGATGAGCGTGCCCGGTGCAGGCCGGGGATGGGGCACTTCGCGGAGGCCGCGCAGCTTCACGGATCCGTACCGTTCTCCGTCCTCGGCCGGGAGGGCGGGCACGCCCTCCCACGCGTCACGCGCCCGGCCGAGCAACGCGCGGTCATGCACACGGTCGCCTTGGGCCGGCCATCCGGAGAGGGAGGCGATATACGTGCCGGCTCGGGCGTTCACACGCAACGGAGCCTTCTTTCCCGGCCATCCCAGCACCACGCCGACGACGACCACGGCCAACGCGCCCGCGAGCAGTGCGGCCAGCCGGATCCGGGCGGGGCGCGGGGACCACCGCGGGGAAACGGCGACCGTCTCCAGATCCAGGCCGAGGATCGCCGCGCGCTGCTCTTCAGGGTTGAGTTCCGTATCGGTATCGACGGACTTGAGCGACCGGTGGACCGCACTGTCGATATCCGACACGTGCAGGCGCCGCAGTTCCGCCGCCGTTTCCTCAGCGTTCAGGCCCTCCACCCGCTGCAGGACGTACGCGACACGTTCCTCACGGCCCAGCCGCCGGATCGCGCTGGCCAATCCGGAGTCGAGCGCGGCGCCGGTCGGCCGCATCCCCAGCCGGGCGCGTGAACGGTACGAGGTACCCCACGGCGTGCGGATACAGCGCTTCAGCACGCGCCGCCGCACACTGTTGCTCTCCCGCCAGGGAACGCACCGCCGTACGATACTCACCGCCTGCTCAATTCGGTGCGCCGGTTTCAGGTCCCACAAGATCACGTACGCCAACAGCGCCAGGCGATCGTAATTCGTCCCCGAGGGCGTCTTTGAGTCGTCCATCTCGGAATTCCCCACGGAAGTCATTCTGCCGCGCTGACATCGGCCAGTCTCAACAAATAGGTACAGGTGAAGCCGGTGAGGTGTATCGGTGCCCGCAACATCGCCGCCCGCTCCTTCGGCTCTGCGTGTCGACGGCCGTGGGTGTCGATGTCCAGGACGGCCTTGCCGTTGACCTGCCGCCCGCGCAGCGCCTTGGTCGCCTCCGCAACGTCTTCCCACGATCCGTGCCAGCCGATCTCAGCGCGGAGGGCGCCCTCGGCGACAAGCTGGACGAGGATGGCCAGGTCCGCGGCGAACTCGCGTTCGTTGACGAACGAGGTCAATGATTTGGCCGGTCCGATCGTCGAGTACGCCGGGAAGGCGGCCGGCTGACCAGAGGTCCAGCCGACGCTCTGCAGACTTCCTCCCGGCGCGAGCGTGCTCCACGCTTCGACGAGCTGCGGACCGCCGACGTTGTCGATCACAATGTCGACCAGCTGGTCGAGGTTCGCCAGCCCGATCAGGACTTCGGCGGCACCCGCCTTGGCCGGTCCCTCCCTGCGGCCGGCCGAGCCGACAGAGGCGATCACGTGGGCGCCTGCGTGCGCCGCCAGCTGCACGGCGAACCGGCCGACACCGCCCGATGCGCCGGTGACCAGGACCCGCTTCCCCGAACTCAGCCCGGCCGCGCGCAAGGAACGCAGGGCGGCAAGACCCGCCATGGGCAACGCCGCCGCGGTCACCAGGCCGAGAGCCCGAACTGAATGTTCCCTCCTACAAGGTTCAGAGCCGATGGCATGCCGTGCCGAACGGTGGAGTGTCCTGGTCCGGCATCCCGGCGATTGGTTGCCATGCTTTATCCATGCGGATAACGTTATCCGCATGGATAATAACCTTTACGGCGCGTTCGCGCCCTCTTCGACGCTGTGGCGGTCGTCCCGATCGCCACGCTCGGCGTCGTGGCGCTCATCGGCGGCAACATCGCGGTACGGCGCTACGGCGCCATGGTCATGACCACCCGTCAGGCGGCGACGGCGGCCCGCAGGGAGCAGATCATCCGCGCCGCGATCGCTCTGCTCGCCGAGCGCGGCTACCAAGCGACCACCTTCGAGGCCATCTGCCAGGAGGCCGGGCTCAGCAGCAAGCGGTTGATCACCTACCACTTCTCCAGCAAAGACGCGTTGTTCGCGGCCGTCGCCGACCAGATCGTCGCCGACGGTGAGACCTTCATGCGGTCCGCCATCGAGGCCGCGACCGGCGCTCGCGAGCTTCTCGCCACCGTCATCCGGGCGAATGTGGCGTTCATCGCGGACCACGCGCCGCAGGTGCGGGCGCTGCGGCAGATCTTGCTCAACGGCGGTCTGGGCGACTGGGAGCGGCACCACATCGAGTCGGTGAACCGGCTGGCCCGCCTCTTCGCCGACGGACAGCGCACCGGCGCCTTCCGCTCATTCGACCCGCAGGTCATGGCGGCGGCGCTGAGAGCCTCGATCGACAGCGCGGCCACGCTGCTGTCCGCCGGCCTCGACCCCGGCGTATGCGCCGGCGAACTGGTCGAACTCTTCGACCGCTGCACGCGAGAAGAGTCCTGACACGCGAGGGCGGGCCGGGGCGGAAACAAGAGGAACAGCAATGACGTACACAGGGGTCGCCGGGCGTACGTACGTCGTGACCGGCTCGGCGTCGGGCATCGGGGCCGCGACCGCGGCGCTGCTCCGCGAGCGCGGCGCCGAGGTCATCGGTTGTGACCTCGGCGAGGCCGACATCCAGGCGGACCTGTCCACGCCTTTCGGCCGGCAGGCGTTGGTCGATCAGGTGACCGAGCGTGGGCCCATCGACGCGGTGCTCGCCATCGCCGGGGGCGGCAGGACGGGGCTTCTCGAGACGAACTATTTCGGTACGGTCGCGACGCTCGAAGGGCTACGACCGCTGCTCGCGCAGAGCGAGGCACCCCGGGCCGTGGCCGTGTCGTCGACCGCTTCGCTGGACCCTGCCGACGAGCGCTTGGTTCAGGCATGTCTCGACGGTGACGAGGCCGCCGCCGTCGCCCTCGTCGAGGCGGAGTCGTCCATCGGTGGACCCACCGGCGCCTACGGCATCGCCAAGCGCGCGTTGAATCGCTGGGTGCGCGGA
This sequence comes from Actinoallomurus oryzae, assembly GCF_039541955.1. NCBI lineage: Bacteria > Bacillati > Actinomycetota > Actinomycetes > Streptosporangiales > Thermomonosporaceae > Actinoallomurus > Actinoallomurus oryzae. The sequence continues at coordinate 71,897 of NZ_BAABHF010000042.1, forward strand.
GCCGCACCGACGCCCGAATGGGCGGGGGTCGGCATCGCCCTCAATGCGGTCGCACCCGGCGTCGTCGACACACCTGCCGCCGCCTGGATCCTGGCGAGCGAAGACGTGCGCACCGCCGTGGAGACCGCGGCGCCGCAACCGTTCGGTGGTTTTCCCGGGCGGCCACAGTGGGTCGCCGAGCTCATCTGCTGGCTCGCCGGCGCGGACAACCGCTTCGTCACCGGACAGATCATCTTCGCCGACGGGGGTGCGGAAGCCACGATGCTAGGAGATCGTCATTGGCGCTGACGACCACCGATCTCACGGGCTCAAGGCAGCCATCAGACCATTCGGACGTGGCGATCGTCGGCCTGGGCACTTCCGGCCGGATCCTGGGAGACGATCTCGTGGCCGGCGGCCTGCAAGGCGGTGACCGCGCGGTCGCGCTGCGACTCGGGCGTCAATACCAGATCGGCTTGGTAGGTAGAGGCGACGAATACCGGTACTCCGGCCTCGGCCAGCGGCTGGATAACCGATGCCAGGAGACCAGGGACATCCAGGCCATGTCCCGCGTCGGCGTCGTAGATACCGATCCAGCGGTCCGCCGGGGCCGTTTGTCCGGATGCCTCTCTGATCACGGTAAGCCCCTCGGACGTACGCACGAGTGCGTGCCAAGAGTCGTCACGGCGGTGACGACGATCCGCGAGGTGTTCGACGGCGAACACCGTCGGCAGGACCGTCAGGCGCAGTGCGGGCCGGGCTGCGACGCGCTCGTCGCCTCGGCCGCCGGCCTGCGGCTGAGCGAGATCGAGCGCGAAGACGACCCGGTCGAGTCCGGGGCCGTCGTAGTCCGGTTGAACCGGCAGGTCATCGACGCCCGGTACCCCCGACAGCATCTCGAAGCCGAGCCGGCCGTGGAAGGCGCGAGACGTGGTGTTGCCAGGGCTGGTGATGCAATGGACGTGACGGCGACCATGCGTACGCGCCTGCTCGAAGAAAGCTCGGTAGAGGGCGGTGGCTATACCGCGTCCGCGCAGGGCCGGATCGACACCGACGAAATGGATGTAGGCCACCGTTGGATCGCTCTGCGAGAAGAAACCGATCAGGAAGGCGGCGAGGTCACCGTCGGGCCGTTCGGCCAAGTAACTGGTCGTGGCGAAATGCTGAAAGAAGAGTCGTGGCAACAGCAGCGCCCGCTCCGTCGACCCGGCCTCACCCCCGAACCCGTCCCACCAACAGTCGAGCACCGCGAGCACCCGCGCGTGATCCACGACCGTCGGGCGGCGCACGGTCAAGCTCTCAGGAAAATCCTTCATCATCTGCTCACCCTCACAACTCGCGCCCCAGAGAGCAACGCCTCGGATATTTGTGCTACGCGAAACCGCCATTGGCGTGCAGATTTTGGCCGGTGAGCCAACGGCCGTCCGGCCCGGCGAGGAAGGCGACGACGTCGGCGATGTCGGCCGGCTGTCCGATTCGGCCGAGCGGAGTGAGGCGGGGAATCTGCGCGAGCGCCTGTTCACTGTTGCTGCCGCGCAGAAGATCGGTATCGGTGAATCCCGGTGACACGGCGTTCACGGTGATGCTGCGCGATCCCAATTCCATCGCGGCTGCCGCGGTGAGTTGTTCGATCGCACCCTTGCTCGCGGTGTACATGGCTATGCCAGGGGCCGGCCGTACCGTGTTCACGGTGGAAATATTGATGATACGTCCCGCGTCACGCATATTCCGCGCAGCGTAACGTATGGTGAGAAAGGTCGACTTCGTATTGGTTGCCATGACCTGGTCATAAAGATCTTCGTCGGTATCGGCGATTGTTGTCGGGGTGAAGGCCAGGGCCACGTTGTTCACCAATATATCGAGGCCCTCGAGTAGGTCATCGGCCTGCTTCATGAGCCGTTCGGCATTGGCCGGATCGGTGAAATCGGCCTGGATGCCATGAGCCCTGCCGCCGCCTCGTGAAACCGTCTGCTCGACTGCGACGGCGTGGTCCTTGTCCTTCGCGTAGCTGAACACGACGTGTGCGCCTTCGCGTGCGAGCCGCTCCACGATCGCCCGGCCGATTCCTCTGGAGCCTCCGGTAACCACGGCCGTCTTACCCTGCAACGTTCCCATCCTCAACCCTTCGATCATCAAATTCTCCTGAACGCTGGGAACGAGATGCCCGCGATGTCAAGCGTGGTGAGCCGGACGGTGCCGAAGCGGAGGTGAGTCCGCCACAGGGGAAGTTATCCGACCGGATAACTTTATCCGCGTGGATAAGCCGTAGCAAGTTCAAAATCTGACATCTCACGCTCTGCTCTGCGGCGCCTCAGGCTCATCGAGGGCCGCCGTGCCAGTCGGGCATCGCCCGCTCGCCAACGGCGACGTCGTAGGCCGCTCGGGCCAGCAGGCGGGTTGAATCCAAGGTCGGCAGGGGAGAGACGTCGGGTGTGATCAGCAACGGGATCTCGGTGCAGACGAGCGCGATCGCGTCGCAGCCTCGGTCGGCCAGCCGTTCGATGACGCGGAGGTAGGCCTGGCGCGACGAATCGCTGATCACGCCGTTCACCAGTTCCGTGAAGATGACCTCGTTGACGAGGTGGCGGTCGTCGGCGTCCGGCAGCTCCGCGGCGATCCCGCGGGCGGCGAGCGCACGCGGGTACAGCGGGCCGTCCATCGTGTACCTGGTGCCCAGCACGCCCACGCGTGCGCGCCCCTCGGCCGCGGCCTGGTCCGCGACGACCTCGGCGATGTGCAGACCCGGCAGTGGGAGGTCCGGTCCCGGCACCTCCAGAGCCATGTGGGCGGTGTTGTCGGGACATACGAAGAAGTCGGCGCCGGCCCGGGCGAGCCGCCGCGCGCTGGTGGCCAGGGTGGCCCGGACGCTCGCGTGATCCCCCGCGTCCCAGGCGGGCATGCTGTACCCGAAGGCGATGTAGTCCAAGGTGACGTCGGGATGTTCATTGCGGCCGGTCCGGCGGAATCCCTCCTCACAGAAGGTGAGGAAGCAAAGGGCGGCTCCCCCCGTGCTGTGCGCGAGAACTCCAAGATGTTTCACGACGGCTCCGGCATTCTCCGGGAATCGGGACGACTTCATTCTTTACCGGAGGATCTCCACGTGCCTACTTTGAGGCATCGGGCGATATGACGCCCATGCTGTGGAGGTATGGATGGATCTACGGTTGCTGGGTTATGTGGTCGCGATCGCCGAAGAGGGGTCCATCAGCGGAGCCGCCCGCCGCCTACGGCTGACCCAGCCGACCCTGAGCCGGCAGCTACGTGACCTGGAACGACGTTTGGGGGCCGAACTCTTCGTACGCGCCGGCCGCGGCCTCATTCCGACCGCCGCAGGCGAGGCGCTGCTCCGGCGTGCCGTGCGCATGCTGGCCGATGCCGAAGCCGCCCTGAACGACGTACGGCTGGCAGCCGAGGGCAGGACCGGTCGCTTGACGGTGGGGTTCGCCGGGTCCGGAATCAATGGCGCGTTGGGAGACGCCCTCGGCCGACTGCGAGCCGAACTCCCCGACGTCGACCTGTCCCTGGTGGAACTGTTCGACGACGCCGAGATGTCGGCCGGCGTCCTTGACGGAAGCCTCGACGTGGCAGTGCAGCGGCTACCGGTCCGCGACGCTCGCCTCGCCATACGGGTCTGGGCGCGCGAGCCGTTGGCCCTCTTCCTGCCGGCCGGGCACCCGCTCGCCAGGACCCGTGAGCCGGCACCGGTGTCCGTACTCGGCCAGACTCCCTGGTGCTGTGGCCACGCGAATCCGCGCCCCATGCGTACGACGAGATCACCTCCTTGTGCCACCACGCCGGGATCGTGCCGCGCATCGGCGCACAAGGACGGACCGTTCAGACGATCCTCGCGCTGGTCGCCGCCGGTTTCGGTGCCGCCGTGATGGCCGACTCCTATCGAGTCCTGCACCGGGAAGGCGTGACACCTCGACGACTCGCGGGTACCGCCACCACCTTGCACCTGGTCTGGCGAGCCGGGGACATGAGCCCCCTCCTCACACGTCTCATGACCGCCCTGAATGCCGTGAAGCCTGGGCCTGACGATGAAAGACCCGAGACCCGCGCCAGCGAACCGGACAGCCGGCGGGCAGCGCGATAGCGGTTGCTGATATCTCAGCTTGCTTCTACTGTGATCCCAGAGATGAAGCTCGGGCGTCCGCCCACCCCGATCGTTGCGCTCCGCACCTGGCACAAGATCGGCATTGGCCTCGCCGCAGGACTGTTCTTCATCGGCTACTTCCTCATCGAGGTGCCGAGCAACGTGATGCTGAACCGGTTCGGCGCGGGCCGCCGGAACGGCTGTCCTGCTCACCGCAGGGCGTCGGATGGAGAGACTGGAAGGGAACCTGTCATGACCACCGCACTGATCATCGGTGACGTCCAGCAGGGCATCACGAGCAGTTACCCGTTCGCCAGGAAGGTCGTGCCGCCGCTCACCGAACTGCTCCCGCGCGGCCGGTGCTCTCGTTGTGTTCGTGCACTTCGCCTTCCGGGTCAACGGCGCCGACTTGCCGCCGGGCAACGCGCTGTTCAGGACGTTCTTCGAAGCTGGGGACGCCTTCCACGAGGGATCGGCCGGAACGGAGATCGATCTGCCGGTCGCCGACGAGGACGTCGTCGTGATGAAACGCCGCGCCAGCGCGTTCGCCGGCACAGATCTTGACCTTGTGCTCCGCGCGGGTGGCGTCGACACTCTCGCGATCGCCGGAGTCGCGACCAGCGCAATGGTGGCTGCGACGTGCTACGACGCGGCAGACCGTGGCTACGAGGTGACCGTGCTGCGCGACGGTTGCGCCGATGGTGACCCGGCCATGCACGACTTCTTCATGGACGCCGTTTTCCCCAGCCGGGGATTTGAGGTCGTGTCCTGTGCCGGTTGGCCCGGAGAACCACGATGACCCATGGTGAACGCCTCAGGCAGAAGACCCGCACCCCGGTGTGACCAAGCTCCGGCGGACGCGTGCCTCGGCCGGGGACGCGTGCCTAGGCCGGGGGGAGCGACGACGCCGGCATCTCAATGTGCGCCCTGCTGACGGAGTGGCTCTTCGCCAGGACCTGGAGCACGTCGCGACGCACGCGCTCACAGCGCTTACGCATGGCCTCGTGGGCGCCGTCCGCATCCCGCGCGCGCAGTCGCTCGAAGATGGCCTCCAGTTCCCCGGGCGGGCTCGCGGCCTCGGGAGCGATCAACGCGGCCATCCGCAGGACCCGCTCCAACTCGTCGAGCACGTCGATGATCGCCTTACCAAAACGGTTGTTGCCGCTGAAGTTGGCGATGATGGCCTCGAACTCCATCGCGGCCTGCAGCGCCTCCTCGAGTTCCACTTCGCCCGCTGCGAGCGCGAAGTGCACCTTGGACAGCACTTCGAGCCGTTCGAGCGCCGGCGCCTCGACGCCTCGGCGCGCCGCCGCGGCGGCGGCCTCGCAGGAGAGCAGCGTCCGCAAGGCGCAGAGATCGTCGGTGTCCTGGAGCGTGATCGGGCTGACGACGTAGCCCGCGCGCGGAAGCGCATCCACCAACCCATCGCGCCTCAACCGCGCGAGCGCCTCGCGCACCGGCGTCTTGCTGATGCGCCATTGCTGCGCGAGCGATGCCTCACTGAAGCTGCTGCCGGGCGGTAGCGTCAGGTCGATGATCTGGCGCCTGATCGCCCTGTATGCCCGAGTGGTGCGGTCGAGGCCGGTCTCTTCCGTGCCGGCCAGCAGCAGCGCGGGGATATGAGGCGCTCCCATGATCACGGGATGGATATCGCGCACCACGACAGTATGCCACTGCGGAGCGTTGATACGGCAGAACCGCCTGTTCACGGGTGCATCTGCCGATATCTGCAGATCAAGTTGATATCTCAATCACCTAGGCCGCTTGTATGCGGCGTTCCTCCTCAGCCCCTTGGATTCTCCCCGTCAGTCAGCGCCATCTCGGGCGGTTTCGGGGTTCGGCAGGAGCCGCTGTTCCACCTCGCTGAGAGCCTGCCGGACGGCCCCGGTGACGACGGCGTCCTGTCCGAGGGCGGAGAGCCGGACGGGAGTCGGGACGAGCACGAGCCGGCGGAGGTGGGCGGCCACGGAGTCGATGATCCGCGCGCCGGCGCGGGAGATCCCACCGCCGATGACCAGCATGTCCGGGTCGAGTACCAGCAGCAGCGGAGCCAGGCCGGCGGCGAGGCGGGCGGCGACGGTATCCACCACCTCCCGCCCGACCGGGTCATCGGCGGCCGCGGCCGCGAAAACCGCCGGGACGTCGAGCGTCGGCCGGCCGGCGAGCGACGACGTGTGTCCCGGCCTGGCCGCCAGTTCGTGTGCGAGGCGGATGATCGCGCGGGCCCCGACCTCCCGCTCGAACGGCCCTCGTCCTTCGCCGTCTGGTTCCGCGACGGCGGCATCCTTGCTGAGGACGGTGAGATATCCGATCTCGCCGGCAGCGCCCGCCTTGCCACGGTGTACCTCTCCGTCGATGCAGATACCGGCGCCGACGCGCTCTCCCCACAGGACGAACACGACGTCGTCGGTGTCCTGGGCGACGCCGCGCCAACGCTCCCCGAGCACGGCGAGGTTGACATCGTTGTCGAGAAGTACCGGGCAACGGAAGAAACGCCCAAGCTCCTCGCCTAGGTCGAGCGCCGTCCATCCTGGCAACCCCGGTGCCCGTACGACGGTGCCGACTCGCCGGTCGATGATGCCCGGGCTGCCGACCGCGACCGACAGAACCGCCTGCTCGGTCACGCCCGCCTGCTCCAGCGCCGTCTCGATCGCTGAGCGCACCGCTGCCAGCAGTTGATGCTGGTCGTGCGCCGATGACGTGGATCGCCGGGTGGTCGCGACCGACCGGCCGTCCAGGTCGGCGACGATCACCGCCGTCTGGTGGGGTCCGATGTCGATCCCCAGTACGTAGCCGGCCTCGGCCCGGAACCGCGCCACCCGGGCGGGCCGCCCCAACTGACCGCGCCCATCGGGATGATCCTGCAGGTAGTCGATCAACCCCGCCTCGGACAGCTGATCGAGCACGTGTGTGACGGTCGGGCGGGAAAGGCCGGAGTGCCGGGCCAGCTCGCCTACCCGCGCCGGGCCCTCGGATCGCAGGATGGCCAGGATCTTTCTCTGGTTGATCTGTCGTAGCAGCGGCGGGCCGCCTGTGACCGACTGCGCTCCGTGCGTCTCTTGACGGTGGCGTGTCACTGATGCATATTAACAAAAGTTAGTTTCGAAAAGACCTTACATATCTTACCGGGGGAGCTGCAGCGGCGGTGACTGGCTGGTCCAGTCCGCGAAGGTAGGAGTTGGCGTCATGCGGTCGAAACGTTGGCGATCTTGGGTTTTCGTCGCATTTACGTGCCTCGGGTTGCTACTCAGCGTCACTGTGCCGCTCGCCGGCCCGGCGAGCGCCGAGACGCCTCCGCCCGGTCCCAAACCCCCCATCCAGTCGGTCCGCAGCCCATACGGCAACCCGTACACCGACTTCCTGCGCACGCCGTTCGGAGTGACGGGTTCCCCCCGGCAACAGGCGAACCTGCCGCGGGTCGACGATGATCCGAATGAACCGTTCGACTGGTACCGGTACCCGCTGACGGCGATCGGCGTCCTCGGGGGACCGGAGGAGTCGATCGTCACCCCTCAGGGAAACCTGCAGACCGTCTTCGGTGCGTTGGCCTTCGCCACCGGCGAGAAGCGCACCCCGATCAACCAGCGGGTCAAGACGTGGAAGGACGGCTACCTGCCGATCCTGGAGGAGAAGTTCAGCGGCGGCAGCGTCCGCAACAACATCGAGATGTTCGCCGCGAAGGTCCCGGGCGTCACGAAGGTCGCGTACCAGGAGACGTACGGGAAGCCGCAGCGGACGCTGAAGTCGCAGGTCGACAACATGGTCAACTTCGTGAAGGTCGACCTGACCAACACCGGCGACGCGGCGACGACGTACCGCTTCTCGGTCAGCCTGACCGGCGACAAGATCAATGCACGTGACGGGAACAACGGGCCGGCACGACCGGCGACCGCGGCATGGGACAGCGACGAGAACGCCTACACCGGTGACGGCAAGCTCCTTTTCACCGCGGCCGACAGCCCGACGCGGGTGAACTCCGGGAGCCTGGACTATGACGTGGCCCTGTCGGCCGGTCAAACCCGGTCGCTGGTCTTCAAGATGCCGTACTTCGTAGCCCAGGAGTCCGACGCGAGCGCGATACGAGGCGCCGACTACGACACCTACCTGACCGATACGGCGAACTTCTGGCACCGCACGCTCGACAAGGCCGACACGCGCATCGATGTTCCCGGTACGGGCGTTGAGAGCAAGGTCCTCGACACCTACAAGGCCAACCTGGCGTTCTCCCTGCTGCTGTTCGACAACGTCGACGGGCACTACTTCTGGGACGCCAACCCCACGGTGTACGACGGCTACTGGCTACGCGACACGGCGTTCGACATGGACGGCATGCTGGATGCCGGCTTCCCCGAGATCGTGCGTGGGGTGACCCTCGCCATGCTGGACTACCAAACGGACGACGGCCAGTTCAACTCCCAGGCCGGTCAGGTCGACGCGACCGGCCAGGCCCTGTGGGCCTTCGGCAACTACTACACCCGTACGCACGACAAGGAGTTCGCGCAGCGCGTGTGGCCTGCGGTCCAGCGGGCGATGGCCTGGGAGTGGCAGGCACGTGACGGCGGTCTCATGCCCGAGGGGGCGATGGACTACGACAACGAAGGCGTCCGCGGGCACCTCCTGACCTACGACATGTGGAACATCGCCGGCGAGCAGGGCGCGGTTCAGATCGCGCGAGCCGTCGGCTCCGACACGACGGCCGATGAGTGGCAGCACCGCCGCACGCAGTACGTCGACCTGCTGCGGGAGAAGGTGAAGCCGGCAGTGGACCAGCTGGGCTTTCTCCCGACCACACTCGAGGGCGTTAAGGCCGCCGCTGTCCGCGTGGGCTGGTACGGCGACGTGTACGGCATCGACTGGGGCAACCTGGAAGCCGCATGGCCGACCGGCGCCTTCTCTCCCGACGACCCATGGGTGACCAAGAGCCTGAAGGTGTGGGACGCGCAGACGTTCGAAGGCATCTTCGGCTACCCGGAAGGCGGCATGGAGAACCTTCTGCACAGCTACACGACGTCCTCGATCGGGATCACCCATGTCCGGCGCGGCGACCAGTCGGAGGCGCTGCAGTACCTCTACGGGATGCTGATCCACACCTCGGGCACCCACATGGCCGCGGAAGCGATGCGAGCCTATGAGCGGTGGGGACGCCACGGCTCGCAGACGGACACCATGCCGCACGGCGAGTTCTCCGGTAAGTACCTCACCACGCTCCACGACATGCTCGCGTTCGAGGGCCAGGACAGCACGCTGCACCTGGCCAACGTATGGGCGCCCCAGTGGGCGAAGCCCGGCCGGCGCGTCCAGTTCGCCGGCGACACCGACTTCGGCCACCTCGCCTACACCATCGACGTCGCGGACGGCGGGGCGGTGATGCACCTCGACCCGCCCACGCGAGACGCGCCGAAGAGCACCGTCGTGAGCATCCCGCAGAACGACGCGGTGACCGCGGTCACCGTGAACGGGCACAGCGTCCACACGTTCAGCGGCGACCGCATCACGCTCCCCAAGCTGACCGGACCTGCCACGATCAAGATCGGCTGGAAACGGCAGGATCCCGCCCCGGCGTACTCCTTCGCCCGTGCGGTCTCCGACTACCTGGCGAGCTACCACAAGATGACGTCCCCGCCGAAGGTTCGGGTCGAGGACACCGCGACGGCCCACCCGACGGTCCGGGCCGGCGACCTGTTCCAGGTCACGGCCAACGTCGTCAACACGGGCGGCGCGGGTTACCTCGATGACCCGCGGGTCCGGCTGTACGTCGACGGCAAGCCCGCCCAGACCGACGACCGGGCACTCGCCAAGGGCATCGGGTTCACCACACCGGAGAGCGTGATCTCCTTCAGGCGACACTCCGAGGGGGTGGTGCCGGTCGGGCTCGCCACCACCGTGTGCCGACCCGGTGAGCACACGCTCGGGGTCGCACTCGGCGACTCGCAACCCACACGTACGGTGACCATCAACGTACTGCCGTTGGTGCCCACGCAACCGGCGCCACCGGCCGACCTGGCGCTCGACGCGGGTACGGCGTTCGTCGGCTCGCACACGGCCGCGACCGCGACCGCGACGGTCACCAACCGGGGATGCGCGGCTCTGACCGGCGTCGACGTCACGCTGAAGGCGCCGGACGGTTGGACGGCCGAGCCCACCTCGTCGACCATTGACCGCGTCGGGCCCGGGGAGTCCGCCACCGTTGAATGGCGAGTGACCCCGCCGGGGAACCTCAAGGCCGACGCCGGCGAAGCGGCGCCACGGCTGACCGCGACGGCCGCGTACGGGTGGGAAACCGAGAAGTGGAAGGGGCGGACGAAGGGCAGCGCCGAAGGCGAGACCACGATGGTCGTCTGCACCGGCACGCCACCGGCGGCCGACCCGAAGGCCCGGGCGCAGTGGGACTTCGCGCTGGGCTGCGCCGCCGACCTTTCCGGCCACGGACGTGTCGGAGGTGTCGGCTCCGGAGTCACGTTCACCGGTACGGGAGCGTCCTTCAACGGCACCGACGATGGAGCGATAACCATCCCGTACGGCGCCGACTACCAGCCGGAGGCGATCCGCGCGGGTCAGACCTGGACACTCGATCTGGTCGGAGTCGTGCCTCAGAAGGTCGGTGGCGGCTACCAGGCCATCGCCAACGCCAGGAGCGCGTCGGGAGATTATTCGGCGGGCTGGACCGTGTACGTCAACCCGGATGGCACATTCACGTTCCGAATGTCACCGGTCAACCACCCGGGCAACACGTACGCGATCGCGTCGTCCGGCGTCCACGCGGTAGCCGGGAAGCGGTACGACATCCGTGCGCGGTGGGACGGCAGCCACCTGTCCATCGCCGTCTCCGGAGCTGACAGCGGCAGCGGGTCCGCTACCACGGACGGCGGCTACCTGCCGGTCGTCAATGGTTCCATGACGCTCGGCAAGGGCACCACCGGCCTCGCGGACGCCTACTTCTTCACCGGGTCGATCGCAGCGACCAAGATCACGGTCGAGTGATCAAGGAGTTACATCGAAGACCGGACGGTCCCGGTCGGCCGTTGAGCCCGGGTCGGCATGTAGTGCGTAGGCACCAGAAGATGCGGGTGGCTGGTCCGGGTGCACCAGGGGAAGACGGCGGCGGGGGACGATGCCCACGCCGGGCGCCGGAGGGAAGTGTTGGAGGCGCGTGAATCTCGCGCATTCCCCTTGCCCAAGCGGCGTCTGGAGTGATCGACAAGTGGCGAGACTTCTTTACCGGCTCGGACGGTGGGCCTTCCGGCGACGCCGGCTCGTAGGTGGTGTGTGGCTGGGAGCCCTGGTGCTGGCCGTGGCCGCCGCCGCGTTGGCGCCGGCCGGGGAGGAAGAGGACCTCTCCATGCCCGGAACCGAGTCGCAGAAGGCGTTCGACCTGCTGGACGAGCGCTTCCCCGAGGGCGACTCCCAGGGGGCCGAGGCCCGCCTCGTGTTCAAGGCCCCGGACGGGCAGCGGGTGACGGCCAGGGAGAACAGGGCGGTCGTCGAGCACACGCTCGACTCGCTGGACGGAGGCGCCCAGGTCGCGTCGACGACCGACCCCTATGAGACCGGTGCCGTCAGCGAGGACGGCACCATCGCCTACTCCACGGTCAACTACACCGCGGACGCCGTCGACCTGACCGCGGCGACGAAGAGCGCCCTCGAGGACACCGCGAGCCAGGCCCGGGACGCGGGGCTGACCGTGGAGATCGGTGGCTCGGCCCTGGACACGGAGGAGGAACCGGGCGGTACGACGGAGCTCATCGGCATGGTGGTGGCGGCGGTGGTGCTGATCCTCGCCCTCGGGTCGCTGGTCGCGGCCGGACTGTCGCTGCTGACCGCCTTTTCGGGGGTGGGCATCGCCTTCGGCCTGGTCTCCGCGCTGGCCGTGCCGCTGGGCCTGTCATCCACCGTCGCCATCCTGGCGCTGATGCTGGGGCTGGCGGTCGGCATCGACTACGCACTCTTCATCACCTCCCGCTTCCGTGACGAGCGCGCCCAGGGCAGCGAGCCGGAGGAGGCCGCCGGCCGGGCGGTGGGCACGGCCGGATCGGCCGTCGTCTTCGCCGGCGCGACCGTCTCCATCGCCCTGGTCGGGCTGGGGGTCGTCGGCATCCCCGAACTCACCAAGATGGGCATGGGCGGCGCGGGCGCGGTGGCCCTTGCCGTACTCGTCGCACTGACCCTGGTCCCCGCGCTGTTCGGCTTCTTCGGCCGGCGGGTACTGCCCCGCGCCGCCCGCAAGGCGTCCTCGTATCGCCGGCCGGGAAACGAGCGCCCGCACCGGGTGCCCACCGCGGCCGGCCGGCTCGGGCTCGGCACCCGCTGGGCGCGGTTCGTGCTGCGCCGGCCGGTGGCCGTACTGCTGATCGCCGGACTCGGCCTCGGCGCGGTCGCCCTACCGGCGCTGCGCCTGGAACTCGGGCTGCCCGGAGACGAGTCCAAGTCGGTGCAGACCACCGAGCGCCGTGCCTACGACCTGCTGTCAGAAGGCTTCGGCCCCGGCTTCAACGGCCCGTTGACCGTGGTCGTCGACACGTCGGAGTCCGCGGACACGCGGGCCACCACGGACCAGGCCGTCAAGACCGTACGCGGAGTGGACGGCGTCGCGTCGGTCGGTGATCCGGCTTTCAACCGGGCCAAGGACACGGCCGTCTTCACCGTCGTCCCGAAGACCGCGCCGGACAGCGGCGAGACCAAGGACCTGGTGCACGCGATTCGGGGCGCGGTATCCGGCGTCGAGGCGGACACGGGCGCCGGCGTCCTGGTGACCGGCACCACCGCGATGAACATCGACATCTCCGAAGCCATGTCCGACGCCCTCATCCCCTATCTGACCGTGGTCATCGGCCTGGCGGTGCTCCTGCTGACGGTGGTCTTCCGCTCGATCCTGGTCCCGGTCAAGGCCGCGCTCGGCTTCCTCCTGTCGGTGGGCGCCGCCTTCGGCGTCCTCGTCGCCGTCTTCCAGTGGGGCTGGGCGGCAGACCTGCTCGGCATCGAGCAGACCGGACCGGTCATGTCGCTGATGCCGATCATCATCATCGGAATAGTGTTCGGCCTCGCCATGGACTACGAGGTCTTCCTGGTCTCGCGGATACGGGAGGCCTACGTCCAGGGCGCGTCTCCCGGCGAGGCGATCGTCAGCGGTTTCCGGCACAGTGGACGTGTGGTGGCCGCGGCGGCGATCATCATGATCAGCGTGTTCGCCGGATTCGCCGGGATGAACAGCCCGACCATCCAGACGATGGGCGTCGGCCTGGCCGCCGCCGTCCTCTTCGACGCCTTCGTGGTCCGGATGGCGATCGTCCCCGCGGTCCTGGCACTGCTCGGCCACCGGGCCTGGTGGCTGCCTCGTATCCTGAACCGCATGCTGCCGAATGTGGACATCGAGGGTGAGGCGCTGAGCAGGCATGCCCCGGCCTCGGCGACCATGCCGGAAGCAGCGGTGCCGCCGCTCGCCGTCCGTCGGCACTGAGCCGGCCATGACGAACATGGATGGCGGTGACCCGCGACCGCGCGGCACGTGGTGGCGGGAGGGAGCGGTCACGGCGACGGCGTTCGCGCTCTGCCTGCTCGGCGGCGTGGTGCAGGCCGACGGCAGCACGCTGTCACCGCCGTCCGCCGCCGGCTACCTCATCGCCGTGGCGTCCTGTGCCGTGCTGCCGGTGCGGCACCGGGCGCCCCTGGCCGTCATGGCGGCCACGACCGCGTGCGGCGTGCTGGTGCCACTCCTGGGCCTCCTGCTGAGCCCGCTCATCGTGGCCCCCGCCCTGATCACCGCCTACTCGCTCACGGCGCGCACCGAGCGGCACGCGTTGATCGCGGTGTCGCTCACCTCCGTGGCGCTGCTGGTCGCCTCCACGCCCCTGTTCGGGGCCCTGTCGTGGAAGGACGTGAGCAGGGTGGGAGCGGTGGCGGCGTTCCCGCTGGTGGCCGCCCTACTCGGTTACTCGGTACAGAACCGGCGGGCCTACCTGGCGGCCGTGGAGGAGCGGGCCCAGCGGGCCGAGAAGAGCCGGGACAGCGAGGCGCGCCGGAGAGTGGCCGAGGAACGGGTGCGCATCGCCCGGGAACTGCACGACCTCGTGGCCCATCAGATCACCCTGGCCAACGCGCAGGCCACGGTCGCCGCCCACCTCTTCGACGCCCGCCCGGAGCAGACCCGCAAGAGCCTGAACGAGCTCGTCGAGACCACCGCCAACGCGCTCGACGACCTGCGGGCCACGGTGGGTCTGCTGCGTCAGTCCGGGGACGCGACCGGGCCCGCCGAACCGGCGCCCGGGCTGTCCCGGCTTCCCACGCTTCTCGCGTCATTCCGCCGCGCGGGCCTGGAGGTCTCGGTGCACCAGGAAGGCACGGCCAGACCGCTGCCGCCGGGAGTGGACCTCACCGCCTACCGCATCGTCCAGGAGGCCCTGACCAACGTGACCAAGCACGCCGGTACCGGGAGCGCCCGGGTGCACCTCGTCTGGAGCCGCGATCACGTGACCATCACCGTCGCCGACGAGGGAAGGGGCGTCCGTACGGCGCCGGCCGCATCCACGGCGGCGGTCCGTCCGCCCGGTTACGGCCTCATCGGGATGCGCGAACGCGCCACCGCGGTCGGGGGACACCTCTCCGCGGGCAGGCGGCCGGAGGGAGGCTTCCTCGTCTCCACCGAGCTGCCCCTCCCGCCCGCCAAGGACACGACGCGGAGGGCGGACGGAGCAACGGCGATCGACGGACCGACAGGCGACGAAGAGACCGGGGATGCGTCGTGACGCTCCGGGTGCTGCTCGCCGACGATCAGGCCCTGCTGCGCGGTGCCTTCCGGCTGCTCCTCGACTCCGCCGCCGACATCACCGTGGTCGGCGAGGCCGCCGACGGCAGGGAGGCGGTGAGACTCACCCGGGAACTGCGCCCGGACGTGGTGATCATGGACATCCGTATGCCCGAGGTGGACGGTCTCACCGCCACGTCGGAGATCTGCGCGGACCCGGAACTGCGTGCCAGCCGCATCCTGATCCTCACCACGTACGAGACCGACGAGTACGTCGCTCAGGCGCTGCGCGCGGGGGCCAGCGGCTTCATCGGCAAGGGCATCGGGGCCGATGACCTGCTGGACGCCGTGCGTACGATCGCCGACGGCGACACTCTTCTGTCGCCCGCCGCGACCCGCTCCCTGGTCACCCGTTTCCTGGCCACACCCGACGTCCCACCACACGACCCCGAACGGCTCGCCGTGCTCACCCCGCGCGAACGCGAGATGGTGGCCCTGGTCGCGACCGGCCTTTCCAACCAGGAGATCGCCGAGCGGATGTTCCTCAGCCCCTTCACCGTCCGCGCCCACGTGCAGCGCGCCATGACGAAGCTGGACGCCCGCGACCGGGCACAACTCGTCGTCATCGCTTACCAGACGGGCCTGGCCCACGCCGACCCGAACGGTGGCACCGACCGCCTGTCGTAGTCCGATACCGGGGACCCGCGGGGTTCGCGGCCCCCGGTCGGGTCCGCTCAAGACGCCGAACCGATCCGTAGATTCCGGGCTCACCGCACCGAGCGGCGCGCGATCAGTCGGCCGTGCGGGTGCGCTGGTAGTGGCGGCGGGCCTTCATGCGGTTGCCGCAGACGGTCATCGAGCACCAGCGGGCGTTGTTCGGGCGGCTGCGGTCGATCAGGAACAGCCGGCACTCCGTGTTCGCGCAGGGGCGCAGGCGGCCGGGGGCCGAAACTCGCAGCGCGTCCCAGGCGAGCACGGCTCGTACGGCGGTGGACCGGCCGTCGGGTAGGTCGAGGGTCCACTCGATGCCCTCGTCGGCGAACGACGCGCGCCGGCTCACGCCGGTCACGAAGCGCGCCAGCGCCGACGGAGGCGCGTCACCGCGTACGACGTCCTGAAGCACCGGACGTACGTCCCGGAGCTCTCGCCACTCCTCCTCCGACACCGGCCCCCCGTGGGCGGCGAGCCAGCGCCGCCCGGCCTCGGCGTCGGCCAGGTCGTCTCGGGGCACGCCGTTGATGACGGGTGTGGTGTTCAGCAGATCGAGCAGGAGGATCTCCTCGGCCTCGCTCATACCTAACCTCCAAAGCTGACTTGACAGGTTACATCATCGCGTGCTCAAGTTCTAACCAGCAAAGGAAACCAAGGGGGTTACGAATGATGGTTCACCACCGCTACGCCACCGTCCAGGGCCGGCGGCTGTTCTACCGGGAGGCCGGTCCCGCCGACGCCCCGGTGCTCGTGCTGCTGCACGGCTACCCGACCAGCTCGTTCATGTTCCGCGGCCTGATCCCCGCACTGGCCGACCGGTACCACGTGATCGCCCCGGACCACCTCGGATTCGGGCTGTCCGACGCCCCTCTCGTCGAGGAGTTCGACTACACCTTCGACGCCCTCACCGAGCTGACCGCGGGGCTGCTCGACCAACTCGGCGTGACGCGGTACGCCATCTACGTCCAGGACTACGGTGCCCCGATCGGCTGGCGACTGGCCCTGGCCGACCCGAAAGCGATCACCGCGATCGTCACGCAGAACGGCAACGGCTACGAGGCCGGCTTCGTACCGGAGTTCTGGGAGACCGTGTGGGCCTACCACCGCGACCCGGAGGACGAGAGCGGGATCCGTACGGCGCTGACCCTGGAGGCGGTCCGCTGGCAGTACCTCACGGGCGTGCCGGACGAGAGCCTGGTCAGCCCGGACACCTGGCACCACGACGTCGCGCTGCTGTCCCGGCCGGGCAACGACGAGATCCAGCTCGCGCTGTTCCGCGACTACGCCACCAACCCGCCGCTGTACCCGGCGCTGCACGAGTACCTGCGCGCCCACCGGCCGCCGGTGCTGGCGGTCTGGGGCCGGGGCGATGAGATCTTCGCTCCTGCGGGCGCCCGCGCCTTCGCCGACGACGTCCCGGACGCCGAGGTCCACCTCCTGGACGGCGGCCACTTCCTCCTGGAGAGCGCCGGCGACGAGGTCGCCGAACTGATCCGCGACTTCCTCGACCGCCGCCTCCCGGCCGGTCGCTGAAACCCGCCGCCCTGCGTCTGTGGGCTGGATACCGCACGGCCCGCGGGTTCAACTCAGCCTGGCAGCGAGACGCTGCAGGAGTGGCAGGTCACGATATAGGGGCGAATTCGCGCAGCGTGATGGCCGAGTAGGCCGGTCGTGCCGTCGCGGACGGCATGGTGAGGAGGCTGCGCAGCATGGTGTTGCGTTGCTCCAGTGCCTGTGCCGTGGTGGGGAAGAGCGTGGCCGCACCGTTGTCGACCAGCGCCTGGTTCATGCCGACGAACCCGCGAACGTCGCGTTCGTAGGCGGCGAAGGCCGCGGTGTGGTCCCGGTTCGCGGCCAGGGCGCCTGCGAGCATGTAGGCACCGACCAGCGCGAGGCTTGAGCCTTGTCCGGTGAGGAACGAGGGCGCGTACGCGGCGTCGCCGACGAGCGCGACGCGGCCGCTGGACCAGTGGGGCATGCGGATCTGACCGGCCGTGTCGAAGAACAGGTCATCCGCGTCGCGCATGGCGCTGAGCATGGCAGGGACCTCCCATCCCGCGCCCGCGAAGACCCTGGCGACCAGGTCCCGCTGGGCGCCGGGGTTCCGGAGGGCATCGAACGGCGGCTCCGGCTGGTGGAAGTTCAGGAAGGCGTGCAACTCGTCGTTGTCCCCGACGGCGTAGAGGGCCGCGGCCTTCCCCGGGGCGTTCCACATCATGAGCTCGCGGGAGAGCCCGAAGGTGTTCGGCATGGTGAATATGGCGAAGCAGTAGCCGAGGTAGCGGTGGAACCGTTCCTCGGGGCCGAACAGGGACTCCCGGGTAGAGGAGTGCATGCCGTCGGCGCCGACCACCAGGTCGAAAGTGCGCCGTCGCCCACCGCGGAAGGTAACGTCGACTCCTTGTCCGGACTGGTCGAGGGTGTCGATGGAATCGTTGAACAGGAATTCCACGTCGTCGCGAACGATCGAGTAGAGGGCCGCGGCCAGATCCCCGCGACGTACCTCGAGGTCCTGTCCCTCGACACTGCCGGCAACGGCTCCCGCGACCGAGGCCGCGATGCTGCCATCGGCGTTGAGGAACGTGTAACGACGCGAGTCGATGTGCGCGTCCTGCAGTCGCGGCAGTATTCCCATCCGCCGGACCACCTCGATCGCGGTACCACGGACGTCGATCGGATAGCCGCCGCCGCGCAGCGCGCCTGCTTTCTCCACCACGGTGACCGCGAATCCGGACCGGTGCAGCCAGTACGCCAGCGCGGGTCCGGAGATACTGGCCCCAGAGATCAGAACTTTGCGCTTGGCGGTATGACTTGCGTCCATCCGTGTCATGCCTGGGCTCCTTTTTTCGTGATACGGACAACGAGCAGTGACAGTGCGCCGACGAGGCCGGCGACGGCGAAACCCGTCACGAAGGCCGATTCGGTCGGCAGGCCTGTCGCCGGGTCGGCCGCGGCGTCGAGGATCGCGCCGCCGACCTGAGCGCCCACGGCGACGCCGATCACGCGTGTTACCACGAGCAGGCTGGTGGCGATGCCGGTGTCTCCGGCCTCGACGGCGGTGGCGGTGCCGGCGAGCAACGCCGTGGTACCGACGCCCGCGGCGAACGCGGTCAGTACCTTCGCGAGGACCAGCTGCCATTCCGCGGTGTGCGCCGACGCCAGGGCGATCATCGTGGCCGTCGTGACGACAGCGCTCACGATGACCACGGCACGCGGACCGTAACGCCGCGCCGCGAACCCGCCGGCCGAGTCGCTCGCCGCCCCGACGATGGCGCCGGGCAACAGGTACAGTCCGATGTCCGTCGTGCTGACTCCGAAGCCGTATCCGTCGGCCGATACCGCGAACAGCTGCGGGAGTAGAAAGATCACCATCCCGGAACTGATGGTGATGACGAAGGTGAGCACGCACGAATGCCACACTGCGGGCTTTGCCAGCATTCGTAGGTCGACCATCGGCGAGGCCGCCCGGCGCTCGACGACGACCCATCCGGTCGCGAGGGCGGCCACGACCACCGCGATGACACCGGCCGCGAGTGGCGACAGGCCGGCGCTCGTCACCCGCACGAGCCCGATCATGAACACGAGCAATGTGCCGCTCAGCAGCGCCACGCCGGGCCAGTCGATCCTGTCGTCCGATTTGATCGGCGGGTCATGTGGCATCAGCCGGGTCACGGCCAACGTCGTCGCGATGATCACGATCGTCGGCAGCGCGAACATCCAGTGCCAGGACAGTTCTTCCGCGACCGGCCCGGCAATCGACGTTCCCACCATGCCGCCGCCCGTGAACAGCGCCACGACCAGCCCGATCGCCGCCTGTGACTCTCCCGCCGGGAGGTGTTTGCGCACCAGGATGAACGAAAGGGGCAGCGCACCCACCATGACGCCCTGCATCACCTGACCGAGCAACAACACCGGCAGGTTCGGCGCCAGGCCGGCCAGGAGACCACCGGCCGCGACCACGGCCATCAGGCCGACCAGCACCCGCTTTCCGCCGTAGCGGTCACCGAGTTTGCCTGCGACGGGTGCGACGACCGCGCCGGCGACGAGTACCGCGTTGCCGACCAGTGCCCCTTCGGCGGGACTGACCCCCAGCTCACGTTGCAGGAGCGGGATCGCGGGCTCCACCACTGACTGCAGGGTGCCGAGGGCGAGGGCCAAGACGCCGAGGACACCGATCCACAGCCTCCCGAAGCGGGCCGTCCGCCCTCGCGGTAGGACCGCTCCCGCGGGGCCCGGCCGGGTCGACGCCGCCGGGTCGTAACGAGATGTCGCCACTTGCTGATCACTCCAGACGCCGCTTGGGCAAGGGGAATGCGCGAGATTCACGCGCCTCCAACACTTCCCTCCGGCGCCCGGCGTGGGCATCGTCCCCCGCCGCCGTCTTCCCCTGGTGCACCCGGACCAGCCACCCGCATGTCCTGGTGCCTACGCACTACAAGCGCTGCCCACGGCAGCGGGTGAGTGGCCGGGGGATACCTGTCGTACCATTCCGGCCATGCCGCACCGTGTTGCCGTCCTCGCCCTCGACGGAGTCCTGCCCCTGGATCTGGGCATTCCGGCCCGGGTGTTCAACGAGGCGTGTACTCCGGACGGGGCTCGTCTCTACTCGGTGAGCACCTTCTCGCTCGGCGGCCGACCGGTCCGTACGCACGAGGACTTCCAGATCCTCGTCGACCACGACGAGTCCGTGCTGCGGACCGCGGACACCGTGGTGATCGCCACCCAGGAGCCCAGCGAACACCTGCTCGCGACGGGGGCGCTGCCGGGCGACCTCGCCGCGACACTGGATCGGATACCGCCGCGGACCCGCATCGTGAGCCTGTGCACCTCGGCCTTTCTGCTCGCGGCGGCCGGCCTGCTCAACGGCCGGCGGGCCACGACCCACTGGGCACTGTGCGACACGTTCGCGCGGCTGTTCCCCGACGTCGAGGTCGATCCGAACGTGCTGTTCGTCGACAACGGGCGCATCCTGACATCCGCCGGCGGAGCGGCCGGCATCGACATGTGCCTTCACCTGGTTCGCCGGGACCACGGAGCGACGGTCGCGGCGGCCGCCGCACGCCGGTGCGTGGCGGCGCCGTGGCGCGAGGGTGGACAGGCCCAGTTCATCGAGCACCTGGTTCCCCAGGACACCGACCGTTCCACCTCGGCGACCCGGCAGTGGGCACTGGAACGGCTGGCCGAACCGATCACGCTGGAGGACATGGCACGACATGCGCACATGAGCGTACGTACCTTCACCCGCCGTTTCCGCAGCGAGGCGGGCACCAGCCCACTCAAATGGCTGGCCCAGCGCCGACTGGCACACGCACGCCTGCTACTGGAGTCCACCGACCTCGCCATCGCACGCGTTGCCACCGCCTGCGGTTTCGGCGATCCGGTCGCACTGCGCAAACAGTTCCACACCCACGTGGGCCTGTCTCCGCTGGCCTACCGCCGGGCGCACAACCCGCCGGAGCGGCACTAGATCGGTAGTGGATCGAAGTCGAAGTCCAGCCGCCGTCCTTGCCGTGCGGCCTGGACGGCCGGGTGATCGGGGCCGAGCCTCTCCGCGTGGACACGGAGGGTCGCCTCGCGCAGGGTCTCTCCTTCGTCGGTCTCGCCGAGTTCCGTCAGGTCGGCGGAGAGGTTGGCCGCACATGCGAGCGTCATCGGGTGGGTTTCGCCCAGGAGTGCCCGGAGTCGCGGGAGAATTTCGCGCCCGAGCCCGGCGGCTGCGGCGACATCGCCGAGGGCGGCCAGATCGCCGGCGAGGTTGGCGGCCACGGTCAGCGAGAAGTGGTGGTCGCGGCCGAGCGTCGCATCGAGTGCCGCGAGGACGCTTTCGTTGAGTCGCCCGCCTTCCCGCGCGTCGCCCGAGAGCCGGTGCAGGAGAGCGAGGTTCCCGGTGTGGGCGAGGGCGTACGGGTGGTCCGCTCCGTAGACGTTCGTGGCGCGCCGTGCGGTGTCGGCGGTCAGGTCGAGAGCGGCATCCAGTTCGCCGGTGACGCGCAGGCTCATGGCGAGGCAGGTGGCGGCGGCAAGGGCGTCGGGGTGGTCGGTCCCGAGTCGTCGAACGATGCGGGCGTGCACGTCCCTCGCCCGGTCGAGGGACGCCCCGAAGTCACCGGATCGGCGCAAGGCCGTCGACAGATCGATGGCCGTGCGAAGCGTCCAGGGATGCTCCGGCCCGAGCTTGCCCACACTCTGGGCGTACGCCACCTCGCCCACGTCACACGCTTCGGAGTAGTCGCCGCAGAGTCGGGCCGCGCGGGCCAGATCGCTCCGCGTACTCAGGAGCAGCGTCTCGCCGCCGGGCGGTCCGGACAGAGACGCCTGGTAGGCGCGTTCGTGAAGTGCCTTCGCGCCTTGAAAGTCACTGCCCAGGGCGAAGTCGAGTGCCAGTTTGTTCAGCACACGGCACGTTTCCGGGTCGTCCGCGCCATAGAGCCTTTCGCAGTGGAACAGGGCTTCCTCGTCCCGGATCCTGGCCGCGGCGAACTCTCCGCGGCCCCGCATGTCGGTGGCGATACTCACCATGCTTCGCAGGGTCGCCTCGTGCTCCCTGCCGACGGTCGACTCGAGCCTGGCCAATGTCGCCGTGTCGACGTCGTAGGCCGCCTGGTAGTCGCCGAGGGCGCGAAGGATGTCACCGAACAGCTGGTGGGCGAGGGCGATGTCCAGCCCGTCCTCATCAGGCTCAGGCTCCGTGCCCCACGCGGCGATCAGCCGTTCGACCATTGACCGAGCGGCGTCATAGGCGCCGGACAGATGCAGGTACCGAATGACATCCAGCGCGAACTCGCGAACAGCGGGGTCCGTGCTCTCCTCGACGCCCAACGGCTCAACGTGGGCCAGTGCGCTGGAGTAGGTGTTCCACGTCTCGGGATCGGCCGGATCCCCTGATGCGTACCCGGCCAGCAAGAGTCGCGCGTCGCTCCTCATCCGCCGCCGTTCGGCCCCGGTCATTTCTTCACGTACGACGGCCTGGACCAACCGGTGGAGCTGGATGGTGTTTCGAGCGTGATCGACCCTGGCGAGTGCGTAGTAGCTGAGTGCGCGGATCGCGCGGGCCAGCTTGATCGGATCGTCGACGAGAAGAGCGAGCGGTGGCGACACATCTCCCCGCGCGGGACGCCTGAAGATGGCGCGGGGGATCGGGTCGGCTCCGAAAAGAGCGCAACAACGGAGTAGCTCGACCGCTTCGGGCTGGTCCTCGCGGAGCTTTTCGATCGACAGGGTCCAGGCGGCGCTCACCGATGTCGGGTACTCGGCCGATCCCACCTCATCGAGAAGTTCGCCTGTTTGCTCACGCAGAAGCGCGAGATACTCGTCGGCCGCGGTCCCGGTCTCCACCTGGAACGCGGCCGCCTGCTCCAGCGCGAGCGGGAGATCGCCCAGTTCGTCGGCGAGGCGGTCGGCGGCAGGCTCGGTGATCACCTCGGCGGTGCGCGCGGAGAGGAACTCCACGCTCTCCCGGCGAGTCAGGACATCGACGCTCACCGTGTTGGCCACGGCCTCCCAACGAGGGTTCCGCGAGGTGATCAGAACGTGGCCCGGTCCATCGGGAATGACGTCGTACAGATCCTCCGGCTCGCCCGCATTGTCGAAGATCAGTAGCCATCGGGAATAAGGGTCACCACGTCGGAGGGCGTCGAGGACGGCTCTCGCGGCCTCCTCGACACCGGTCGTGTTCGCGTGGGGCAGCCCAAGATGGGTGGCGAGCGAGGCCAGCGAGGATCGGACGAGAAACGGCTGGTCGGACGGTATCCACCAGACGAGGTCGTAGTCGGCGAGGTATCGATAGGCGTACTCCAACGCCAACTGTGTCTTGCCGACGCCCCCGAGGCCATGAAGGGTGAGGGGCAACATCGCGGTCACCCCGGCGGTGATGCTCTCTCTGAGCTCCGCCAGCAGCTCCTCGCGCCCGGTGAAGTGAGCGTTGCGGGGCGGGACGCCTCCCCAGACCTCGGGCACACGTCCACGAGCCGTACCCCCAGTGACCTGCGACGACAGCTCGGAGCTTCGGGTCCCGGCCGACACCTCCCACGCGGCGGCGAACGGGAAGCGTTCGGCGAACTCCCGACCGCCGGTCCTGGCGAGCCCATTCAGCTTCTGCCGGGCCGCCTGGTCCTGTTCCGCGGCCAACGCGGCCAGCAGCGGCACCCTGATGTCCAGCGAGCGCTCCTCCGAATCGGCGATGCGGCGCAACAGCGACACGCCCTCCGGTTCGGCACCGTCCGGTGTGGTCATCCGCGCCACGGCCCGGCCCGCCTCCAGGCGCTCCTCGACGGTCAGGGCGTCGTCGAGGATGACGTCCGCGAAATGCTCGTCCCAGCCGGACTCACGGCGCTGAGCCATCGCGAGGACGGCGAAGAGCCGGTGCCGGGGGAGGACGGTCGTGCTGCCGGCGATCTGCCGCACCCAGTGCCCGGCGCTGACGTTGGAGGTGTCGACGTCGAGAACGGTGAGATCGTGGCGTTCGGCGCGGGCCTTCTCGCCGTCGGTCGCCTCACCGAAGTCGATCAGCAGCAGGAGGATCCGGTACTTGAGCCACGAGTCATCGGCGGTCTCCAGCACATGGCGCAAGAGGCGGATCCCGGTCTCCCGCGCGACGCCGCACAGCTCTTCCGCGGTGTCGGCTCTGACCCAGTCCGGGTTGCCCGCGTCCTCGACGAACCGCGTCAGCCGCTCCAGGACCTGCGGATCGATGGTGAGGTCGATGAGAACACGAATGGCCTCGGCCGTGGTCTGGTCCTCCTGGGCCAGCTGCTGCGCGAGGTCGTCGATGACGCGGCGACGGAGCGGATCGCTCATCTCGATGCCGTCGGCGGCGATCGCCCCGGCCACGCAGGTCTCCATCTCCCTCGTTCGAGCAGCATCTCGACGAGTGTGTCGGCGAGCCGGTGCCCGGACGGCCGTGCGGCGGTCTGCGGGAGGCGGGCCAGGATGAACAGGGCGAGATTGCGGCTGTCCGGGCTGAGAGCGTCGGCCAACCACGTGTCCAGGTCGAAGGCCTCCGCGCGCGGGCCGGCGGCCAGATATTCGGCGAAACTCGGATGAACGAATCGCAGCCCGTCCGAGCTGGGCACGATAAGGCTGGTGGCGGTGAGCAGCCGGCTCAACGCGGTCTCCCAGCCCGGCACGGCGTCGAGCAACCCTCCGGATCGCTCTTTTATCCAGGCTATCGCGCACTTTGTCACACTCGGCGAAGTGGGGGAAAGGTGCCGGTCGGCGACGCCCTCAAGAAGGGCCCTGATATTGTCCCGCAACCAGTTCCAGGCGCGTCCTCCCACGGCTCCCGCGGCGCTGAATTCCGGACTCGGCGGCATCGTCTGCAACTCTCGTGATGTGAGCAGTTGCTGCACGTACCTCTCGTACAGTCCGGCGCGGCTGGCCGGCAGGTCCGTCTCGTGGCTCCACTCGAGCACCAGCGCGGTGATCGTCGCGATCAGTGGGGTCCGGGCCAGAGAGGACAGCGATGCGGAGGAAACGCTCGCCATGAACCTCTCGACGGTGATCGGGGCCGCCTCGATACCGGACACGTGATGGTCCCGCCGATAGGCCACCCACTGGGTGATGAACTTGCGCAGGCCCGCTTCGTCGAACCTTTGCAGTACGTACCACCCGACATGGTCCGTGCCGAGCCGGCCGAGTTCTCCGCCCAGCAGAGGACGAGTGGTGATCATGAATCGATAGGACGTGGGTGCCTGCTCGATCCAGCCGCCCAGACGGGCGAGTACCCCCTTGCGCTCCTGGGTGAGGAGAATCTGGTCGATCCCGTCGAGCAGAATCAGCCAGGAGCGCCCACCGGGCGGCGGGGCGTCGAACATCCGCGCGGGAGGCTCGAGGCCGGTCAGCAGCTTGCACTCCATGGCCATCGCCTCGGGCAGGCTGTCGCATCCGTGGAGATTGACGGGCAGCGCGATGGGCACCGACGGTCCGTACGGGGCGTCCTCGGGTTTGGCCGTCCTACGAGCGTTCAGCCACCACGCGCTCTGCTCCTGGAGTACGCGCGCGACCGACGTGGACTTGCCGACGCCGGGTTCCGCCACAACCACCGAAAACCGGCTGGCGTGGAGCATCTGCGCCAGCGTCAACGGGCCGGCTCGGTCCTTGTTCCGCGCGGCCATGGGCGACGGCAGAAGATATTCGGTCCGCTGCTCGACGTAGATGTCCGGCAAGGGCGGTGCGGTGCCGTCCCAGTAGTTGTACTCGTGCTGCAGGGACGCTGTCGCACGCTGCCTGTCCAGCAGTCTCCGGAGCACGGCGGGAAACGGCTTGGGCTGCCGCCGCCACCACAGGAACCGCGCCGACACGATGACGCAGGTACCGGCGCTGGTCACCACCACGAGAAGGACCGAGGCCGTGCCCAGCGCGGACGGGACCGACTTCGTGGCGCGGAGGGCCAGGACAAGGAGCGCGAGGCACCCCGACGCCACCGGTGCCACCAGCCATGTCCGCCGGGCGCCGGCCTCCTGCTCCGGCTCCGGGGCGTCCTCATGGCGTTCCACGAACAGTTGAAGGAGCGCGACCACCATGACCAGGACCAGGCCGACGACCAGCGCGACCGGCGCCCAACGCCGGTAGGGCTCCAGGCCGAACGGCAGCTTCCCCGACGTCACGACATTGCCGAGCAGGCCGGCCAATGCGGAGAGCAGAACACTGGCGGTGGACACGGCGAGCAGGCACCCCGATGGTCCGCCGCCACGATGTCGCATTTATCGATCCCCTGCCGTCCGGTCGCCACTTATGGCGCGCAGCGCGCCCTTCCACGCGCGGGCGAACTCGGCGGGCGTCTGTGCGTAGTGCTTCTTGAACTCGCGGATGAAGTGGCTGCTGTCGGCGAACTGCCAGTGCGCGGCGACCTCCGAGATGCTCGGCCGGCGGTGCGGTGTGGCCAGCTGGAGCCGGGCCTGCTCCAGCCGCCTCCGGCGGATGTAGGCCGCCACCGGCTCCCCGGACGCGGCGAACGCCCGGTGCAGCGTGCGCACGGAGACGTTGAGTTCGCGTGCCAGCGACGCCGGTGAGAGTTCGGGATCGGTGAGGTGCCTGTCCGCGATCTCCATCGCCGCGCGCGCGAGCGCGGGAGCCAGCCGGGGTTCGACGTCGTCGAACTCCCGTCTCAGGACTCCCTTGACGAGCTCGAGCAAGGCGTCGCGGGCGCCCCGTACGCCCGCCGGGGTGAGGTCGCGTACGGTCTCGCCGACCATGTTCGCGTGGGCCGTGAGCACCCGCACCTCGGGCGAGCGGGCCGACCCGACGACGTGCCGGTCGCTGTTGATCAGCGGTCCGAGAGCCGGGGCGGGCAGAATCAGGATCCTCGCCGTCGCGCCGGGGTCCACCTCGAACAGCGACGGTGGCCCGTTGTGCCGCGCGATGAACGACCTGGCCGGCACCGTGACGGTCTCACCCCGTCCGTCCGGCGGGGTGAAGCGCCAGGCTCCGCGCTGCATCATGTGTACGAGCACCCGGTCACCGGAGCCGCGGGCGGCCATGGTCCGGCCGGTGAACGACTCGCTGTAGACGTCCGCGATCAACGTGTCGTGCGCCCTCACGGCCTGGACGTTGATCCGGAAGTCGCCGGCCTCGCCGAGGTCGAGTTCTGCCAGTGGCCAGGCCTCTCCCACCTGCACGTCCCATTCGCGCCGGAAGATGTCGAAGCCGTTCCGCGCGGCGCTCGGGGCGGTGACGTCGGCGGAGAACGTCGTCGCTCGGCCCGTCATCGATCCGGTGCTCATCGTTGCCCCCGATATGGCGCGCATGTTCTATCAAAGTGGCGCTGAGATACACAC
This sequence comes from Actinoallomurus oryzae, assembly GCF_039541955.1. Taxonomy (NCBI): domain Bacteria; kingdom Bacillati; phylum Actinomycetota; class Actinomycetes; order Streptosporangiales; family Thermomonosporaceae; genus Actinoallomurus; species Actinoallomurus oryzae. The sequence continues at coordinate 99,195 of NZ_BAABHF010000042.1, forward strand.
ATCTTCGATATCGCCCGCCATAAGTTACCGGAGGCCAATGCCGCGAACAGGGAGAAAGGCCCACTCGATTCCCATGGTAGATACGACGCAAATCACCGGCGAAGCGCGCAACGACCCCGCGGCGGATGCCGCGGGCCTCATGGACATGCTCCTGGGAGTGGTCAGGATCCAGGTCCTGCACGCGGTCGCCGCGCTCCATATCGCCGATCACCTCGCCGACGGCGCTCGGACGGCGGAGGAGGTGGCCGAGCGCGAGGGCAGCCAGGTACGGGCCACCTATCGCCTGATGCGCGCGGCCGCCTCGCTGGGCGTGCTGAGCTACGAGGGGGAACGCCGTTTCGGACTGACGGGGCGAGGCCGGCTACTGCGCGCCGACGTTCCCGGCTCCCTCCGCTCCTTCGTACTGGTCCAGGCCGGGCGTGCGCATTGGAAGTCCTGGGAGCTGTTCCCCGAGGCGGTACGGCAGGGCGCCGCCCAGGCGAAGGACGCGCTGGGGGCGGACATCTTCGACTACCTCTCGCGGCCGGAGAACGCCCGAGAGGCGGCGCTCTTCACCGAGTCGATGGCGGACTTGTCCAATCTGACGGTTCAGGGCGCCGTGGCCGCGATCGATACCGCGGGCGTGTCGACCGTGGTGGACGTCGGCGGTGCGGACGGGCGGTTCGTCCTCGCGTTGATGGCGGCCGACCCCGGGCTGCGCGGCCAGGTGCTCGACCTGCCGCACGCCGTTGAGGACGCCCGCAGAGAGGCCGGGAATCGCGGCCTGTCCGAGCGCTTCTCCGCGGTGGCGGGCGACTTCTTCGCCGAGGTTCCCGCCGCGGATCTGTACCTCCTGAAGACGGTGCTCCACGACTGGGACGACGACCGGGCCATCACCATCCTTCGCAACTGCCGGTCCGCCGTAAATGAGGGCGGGCGCGCGCTGGTCGTGGAGACCGTCGTCGGCGAGATCGGCCGGCCCGACTTCGCCGCCCTGTCGGACATGGCCATGCTCTGCGTGACCGGCGGTATAGAACGAGACCTGGAGGAGTTCGACACGCTCTTCGCGGCCTCAGGATGGCGCCGCGGCACGACCTATCCCGTCGGCGGCGGCTACCACGGCCTGGAACTTCACGCTGTCTGAGCGTTCGGCCCGGCGAGGCGTCTCATGGACCGCCCGTTCATCTGCACGAGCCGGCCAGGGTGCCGGCCTCGCCGGGTTCGGCCCAGCGGTGCGAGTCGGTGAGCGCGTTCACCGCGTCCACGATGGCCCGTGCCTCGGCCAGCACCCGCGCGCCCACGGGGGTCACGGTGACCCGCCGGCTGGTGCGTTCGAACAGCCGGATGCCCGTTCGCGCTCCAGGTTCTGGATGTGGCGGCCGAACGGCCGCGCGCTGATGTAGTGCCGCTGCGCGGCGCGGCCGAAGTGCAACTCCTCCGCAAGCGTGATCGCATAACGAAGCGACGAGAGGTCCATGCATTCCCTCCGTGAATGCGAGTGAGGTCCCGGACGGCCGCGTGAAGTGGTGGCCGTCGCGCGCGGCCGGGCTAGTCGTTCTGGACGCTGACGTAGCACTCGGCCTTTCCGTCGGCGCCCACGGTCTTCCTGTCGCGTTCCTCGTCGTCCACGACGATCCGGCAGGTGGTGCCGGGGTCACCGGCGGAGACGGAGAGACGGTTGAAACCGAACCCGGCGTCGGCCCGTTTGATCCAGGTCAGCTTCTCCCGGCGGGGCATGGAGGCATCGGACCCGGAGAAACCGTAGGAGATCTGTGCGGATCCGGGGCCGGTCACCTCCATCCGTACCTGGTAGGCCTGGACCCCGACCAGGACCTCGCGTCCCTGTCGCCGGAGCTGGTCACCACGGTGCAGCGGGTCCGTGCAGGAGGGGCCGGCCAACGTCCTGAAGCACGTCCGGAACCCGACCGGTGTCCGGGTGCTGCTGTCGGCGCATCAAGACACGGTGCGGGTGGCCGTGCGCAACGACGGCACCGGGCATGGACGCCGCGGACGCCGGTTCGCCCGCAGCGGGTTCGGGCTGCTGGGCCTGTCCGAGCGCGTGGAGGGCCTCCGCGGCGAACTGTACTGGGGGCGCAGCCCGAGGGCGGTTGGGAGCTGTCGGCGTCCCTGCCCAGGAGCTGACCGCGTGGCCATCCGCGTGCTGGTCGCCGACGACCAGGAGATGGTCCGCAGCGGGTTCTGCCTGATCCTGGAAGCGCTGCGCGCGGGTGCCGCGGGGTTCGTGCTGAAGAACTCCGGCCCGCGCTTCCTCATCGACGCGGTACGCGCCGCGGTGGACGGCGGCGCGCTCATCTCGCCTTCGGTGACGGTACGGCTGCTGGAGCGCTTCGCGCACGCCGCCCCGTCATCGGAATCCGGGGGGCCTGCGCCGGCCCGCGAGGACGGGCGCGGCGGGCAGACCGCGGAGGCGCTGACGTCCCGGGAGCGAGAGGTCGCCGCCAAGGTGGCCAGAGGACGGACGAACGTCGAGATCGCCACCGAACTCGCCTTCACCATCGGAACGGTCAAGTCGCACCTGACGCACGTTCAGGACAAGCTCCAGGCCCGCAACCGCGTCGAGATCGCCGCCTGGCCTGGCAGCGCGGCCTCGTCCACTGAGCCGCAGAACGGCCGATGAGCCCTCCGCGTCTCATGCGGCGGGCGTTCACCGCTCGGGCTCACCGCCGATGAGGCGCCGCAGTGTGGGAAGCAGCGCGTCGAAATCTTCTCCCGTACGGAACACGGCGACGGTGGTGCCGCCGTCGGCGGCTCGCGGTCGGGACTGGGGCCCGGGGAAAAGGGCGAGCACCTCGCGCATCGCCTCGTCCACCTCGGCGATCGGGTCGGGGGAGTCGCCGCGGAGCCATCGGCGCAGCACGTGGTTGTGGGCGGCGACGACCGATGCCGCCATCAGCTCGGCTCTGAGTGACGCCGACTCCGTGGGGTCTCCCATCCAGTCGGAGATGAACTCGCGGAACAGCCGCTGGTAGCGGGCGACGCTGACGATCTCGCGCTCGCGGAGGGCGGGCACCTTGCTGGTGAGCGCGTACCGCCGGCGCGCGAGGTCGCCCTCGTCGATGTAGTGCAGCAGCACCAGGCGTACGGCGTCGGAGACGGCGACCAGGGCGGTGCCGTTGCCGGTGGCCGCCAGGCGGTCTCTGATCAGCTGGAGCAGCCGGTCGTGGTCGGGGAAGATCACGTCTTCCTTGGACCGGTAGTGCCGGAAGAAGGTGGTGCGCCCCACGCCGGCCCGCTCGGCGATGTCGTCGACCGTCGTCTGCTCGTACCCGCGCTCGTCGAAGAGCACGAACGCGGCCTGTGCGAGCCGGGCCCGCGCGGTCGGTTTGCTCATGACCGTCCATCCTTCCCCGTCTCCGCGCAGGCGGCCACCTGGCGACGGCCCACCTGGCGACGCCGGCCACTCGGCGACGCCGGCCACTTGGCGGCATTGCCGGTACTCAGTACCATTCAAAAGGTACCCAGTACCAGAAGGGATCCGGCGAATGCATGTCCCCTCGCGCAACGAGTCCGGGCTGCCGATGCAGCCGGTCTATGACCCCTCCACGCTGGAAGGCTTCGACGCGGACGCCAAGCTGGGCGCTCCGGGCCGGTTCCCGTTCACCCGCGGGGTGTACCCGTCGATGTACACCGGCCGGCCGTGGACGATGCGGCAGTACGCCGGCTTCGGTACGGCGAAGGAGTCCAACGAGCGCTATCACGATCTGGTCGGCGCGGGCACCGGCGGGCTGAGCGTGGCCTTCGACCTGCCGACGCAGATGGGCTACGACTCCGACGAGCCGATCGCCCGGGGCGAGGTGGGCAAGGTCGGCGTGGCGATCGATTCGATCGACGACATGCGGACGCTGTTCGAGGGGCTGCCGCTGGAGAAGGTGTCGACGTCGATGACGATCAATGCCACCGCGTCGGCACTGCTGCTGCTGTACCAGCTGGTGGCGGCCGGACAGGGAGTCGAGAGCCGGCTGCTGACCGGCACGATCCAGAACGACGTGCTCAAGGAGTACATCGCCCGCGGCACCTACATCTACCCGCCGCAGCAGTCGCTGCGGCTGATCAGCGACATCTTCGCCTACTGCCACCGGGAGATTCCGCGCTGGAACACGATCTCCATCTCCGGGTACCACATGGCCGAGGCCGGGGCCACGCCCGTACAGGAGATCGCGTTCACCCTCGCCAACGCCAAGGAGTACGTGCGGACCGCGATCGCCGCGGGCCTGGACGTCGACGACTTCGCGCCGCGCCTGTCGTTCTTCTTCGTCGTCCGTACGACGCTGCTGGAGGAGGTCGCGAAGTTCCGCGCCGCCCGCCGCATCTGGTCGCGGATCATGCGCGATGAGTTCGGGGCGAAGAATCCCAAGTCGCAGATGCTGCGCTTTCACACCCAGACCGCCGGTGTGCAGCTGACGGCGCAGCAGCCCGAGGTCAATCTCGTCCGGGTCGCCCTGCAGGGCCTGGGGGCGGTGCTCGGCGGGACGCAGTCCCTGCACACCAACTCCTACGACGAGGCCATCGCCCTGCCCACCCAGAAGGCGGCGCGGCTGGCCCTGCGCACCCAGCAGGTCATCGCCTACGAGACCGACGTGACCAAGACCGTCGATCCCTTCGCCGGGTCCTACTTCATGGAGGCGACGACCGACGAGCTCGAGGCGGCGATCCTCGAGCTGATCCAGGCCGTCGACGACCGCGGCGGTGCCGTGGCAGCGATCGAGCAGGGCTTCCAGAAGTCGGAGATCGAACGCTCCGCCTACCGGATCGCGCAGGAGATCGACAACCGGGAGCGGACCGTGGTGGGGGTGAACAAGTTCGCCCTGGACGAGGAAGAACCCTACGAGCCGCTGCGCGTCGACCCGCAGATCGAGGTCGATCAGTGTGAACGGCTCGCGGTCCTGCGCAAGGAACGCGACAACGCCGCCGTCGAGCGGGCCTTGGACGCCCTGCGCTCCACCGCCCAGGGCACCGGCAACGTCCTGCTTCCGATGCGCGAGGCCCTCGGGCTTCGCGCCACGGTCGGCGAGGTCTCCCACGCCCTCCGTGACGTCTGGGGCGTCCATGTCCCGTCCGATGCGTTCTGACGAGGAGGCGGCATGCTGACGAAGGTGCTCATCGCCAATCGTGGCGAGATCGCGGTCCGCGTCGCCCGTGCCTGCCGCGACGCGGGGATCACGAGCGTGGCCGTCTACGCCGAGCCGGACCGCGACGCCGTGCACGTCCGTACGACGGACGAGGCGTACGCGCTCGGCGGTGACACCCCGGCGACCAGCTACCTGGACATCGCCAAGGTCCTGAAGGCCGCCGCGGATTCGGGCGCGGACGCCGTCCATCCCGGCTACGGCTTCCTGTCGGAGAACGCCGACTTCGCCCAGGCCGTCATCGACGCGGGCCTGATCTGGGTCGGCCCCCCACCCACCGCGATTCGTGCCCTGGGCGACAAGGTCGCCGCCCGTCACATCGCCCAGCGTGCGGGTGCGCCGCTGGTCGCGGGCACCAAGGATCCGGTGCGGGACGCCGACGAGGTGGTGGCGTTCGCCCGGAACCACGGCCTGCCGCTCGCGATCAAGGCCGCGTTCGGCGGCGGTGGGCGCGGCCTGAAGGTGGCGCGCACCCTGGAGGAGATCCCCGAGCTGTACGACTCGGCCGTACGCGAGGCCGTGGCCGCGTTCGGGCGCGGGGAGTGCTTCGTCGAGCGTTACCTGGACCGGCCCCGGCACGTGGAGACCCAGTGCCTGGCCGACCGGTACGGCGACGTGGTGGTGGTCTCCACCCGCGACTGCTCACTGCAGCGGCGCCACCAGAAGCTGGTGGAAGAGGCGCCGGCGCCGTTCCTCACCGCCGAGCAGAACGCCGAGCTGCGCCGGGCGTCAAAGGCCATCCTGCGCGAGGCCGGGTACGTCGGCGCGGGCACCTGCGAGTTCCTCGTCGGGCAGGACGGCACGGTCTCCTTCCTCGAAGTCAACACCCGGCTGCAGGTCGAGCACCCGGTCACCGAGGAGGTCACCGGCATCGACCTCGTACGCGAGATGTTCCGGATCGCCGACGGCGAGAGACTCGGGTACGACGACCCGGCACCGCGCGGCCACTCCTTCGAGTTCCGCATCAACGGCGAGGACCCGGGCCGGGGCTTCCTGCCCGCCCCCGGGACGGTGACGAAGTTCGCCCCGCCGTCCGGCCCGGGCGTGCGGCTGGACTCGGGCGTGGAGTCCGGCAGCGTGATCGGCCCGGCGTGGGACTCGCTGCTGGCCAAGCTGATCATCACCGGCGCCACCCGCGAACAGGCCCTGGCACGCGCCCGGCGCGCCCTGGCCGAGTTCCAGGTCGAGGGCATGGCCACCGCCATCCCCTTCCACCGCGCGGTCATCGAGGACCCGGCGTTCACCAGCGCGCCGTTCACCGTGCACACCCGCTGGATCGAGACCGAGTTCACCAACACCATCCCGCCGTTCACCGGTGGCGCCGGGACCGAGGACGCCGGCGAGCCGGGACGCGAGACCGTGGTGGTCGAGGTCGGCGGCAAGCGGCTGGAGGTCTCGCTGCCCGCGTCGCTGGGAACCACCCTGCCCCGCCCCGCGGGCGGCGGGCGCCCGAAACGGCGTGCCGCCGGCAGATCCGGCCCGGCGGCCTCCGGCGACACGCTCACCTCGCCGATGCAGGGCACCATCGTGAAAGTGGCCGTGGAGGAGGGCGAGCACGTCGACGAAGGCGACCTGGTCGTGGTGCTGGAGGCGATGAAGATGGAGCAGCCCATCAACGCCCACCGCTCCGGCACGATCAAGAGCCTGACGGCGGAGGTCGGCGCGACCGTCTCCTCCGGCCTCGCGATCTGCGACATCAAGGACTGACGACCGCAACCGCCTCGCCGGCGGGACGGCGGCGGCCTCCGGTCGCGTCACGCGTGACCGGAGGCCGCATCACGGCTTGGTCGCCGTTATCTCCCCTGGGACCTGCGTGCCGTCACCTTCATGGAGACGTCGACCGTGCCGTGCTGGTAGGGCGAATCGGTGTCCAGCGACAGCCTGGCGGCGTAGCGGCCCGGCACGCTGACACGAGCGTTGGTCGTGATCATCAACGTCGCCGAGTGGCCCGGTGCGAGTTCGAACCGGGTGCGGTTCTCCTTCAGCCAGGACACGTCGTCTCCGCCGCACGAGTCATAGCCGGGGAGCACCTCGCCGACCGGCGAGGGGTCGCCGCCCACCCCGCCGATCTTGTACAGCCCGCAGCTGCTGCCGACGTAGTACGCGGCGTGGCGCATGCTGGGGAGCGCGTGCCAGGTGCCGGCGACCGGGTCGAACTCCGCGGCCCGGTCGGTGGCGGCCTGGTGGTTGACACCGCCGGCGACCTGAAGCCTGCCGTTGGCTCCGCCGTACGCCATGTAATAGGCGTTGTAGGGCATGTCGGCGAGGCGGGTCCAGGTGTTTCGGCGTGGGCTGTAGGCGTAGGTCTCGGTGTGCGAGACGAAGGGCGCACTCGCGGAGGCCTTGCTGACCCCACCGGCACAGATGATCTGATCGCCGACTCCGGCGCAGGCCTCACCCTCCACGGACATCGGGTAGTCGGCGGCACGTGCCCAGCGATCGCGCTGCGGGTCGTAGCGGTACACCGCCGCCGAGGACGACTTGAGGCAGTCCTCCACGCAGCCGCCCACGACGTAGAGCCGGTCGCCGAGCACGGCGACGGCCCCCCGGTCGACCGGTGTCGGCAGGTCGGCGAGCCGGGTCCAGCGGTCGCTCGCCGGGTGGTACGCGTACACCGTGGACGACGGCGCGGCGCCGTGAGATCCGCCGACGACGTACATCGTGCCGTCGAGGAAGATCCCGGCGGCGTTGTACAGGGGCTGAGGCAGGTCGGCGATCGGACTCCACGTGCCGGCCGCCGGGTCGTAGACGTAACCGGCCGAGAGGGCCTTGCCCGGTGTCACACCGCCGACCGAGTAGACCTTGCCCTGATGGCTGCCGACCGTGTTGCTCATGACCGGGAACGGGTACTCCGGGATCTCCGTCCACGCGGTGCCCTGCGGGACCGCGCTGGATCCGGCCGTCGCGCCGTGCTCGCCGATCGAGACCCGCAGGGGCGCACCGCCGGTGTTGGTGAGCCGGACCTTCTGGGTACGGCCCGCGCGTCCCAGGGTGGTGTCGACCGACACGGCGGTCGTGCTCAGCGAGAGCCGTCCGGCCCGCAGAGACCAGTCGTGGCGGGTCACCGCGTCGGGAGCGACCTTCACCGTGCCGGTCGAGGACGCGTAGCGGTCGGCCGACGCGGTCAGCCGAGTCTTCCGGGCGGTCCCGGCGAAGGTCCAGAACCAGCCTTCGGCCGTGCTGGGCGTGGAGCCGTCGACGGTCGCGCCTGACACCGGCCGGCCGGTGTTGGCGTCGGTGACGGTGCCGCTGACCAGTCCTCCCGGCCGTGCGGTACAGGCACCGACGGTGACGTTGTCGAGCTGCCAGGTGGAGACACCGCGACCGGCGTAGTGGAAGCGCACCCGGACGTCGGACCGGCCCGCCGCCTGGGGGATCGCGATGCTCGTCGGTGCCGCGAAATCGGCGATGGGGTGACCGACGGTGGTCCAGTTCGCGCCGCCGTCCAGGCTGAGCTGGACGTCGCCCACCGTGCTGTCGTCCGAAGGCACGTAGGCGTTGTCGAACCGGATCTGTGGCGCGCTCTGTCCGGACAAGTCGATCTTCGGCGAGGTGAGGTAGGTGTCCTGTGCCGTGCCGTCGTGGACGAACGGAGCCGCGCCGGCGAAGTCGCCGGTGGCCCCGGTGAGGTTGGCCGGGTTGCCGGTGAACTCCCAGCCGGGGGTGGATCCGCTCACCGTCCAGCCGTCCTGAGGAGTGGTGCCGGTCCAGCCCTCGAAGTCGACGCGGGCCGGATAGGCGTATCCCGGGGCGGTGCAGGGCTTGCGATCGACCGCGAGGGCCGCGTCCGCGCTGGTGTCCTTGTCACCGACGCTGACCCGCTGGACCTTGGTGGTGTATCCGGGATAGTCGGCGGCGATGTGGAAGGTGTAGTCGGCGTCGAGGGGGAGCTTGACCGTGTAGCGGCCGGTGTACGGGTCGGTCTTGACCGTGCCGTCCGGGTAGCCGTCGATGGTGATCGACGCCGCGAGCGGCCAGGCGTGGTCGGTGTCCCCGGTGATCTTTCCGGACACCGTACGACTGGGCGTCGTCTTCATGGGGATGTCGGCGGTCACCGTCTGGCCGGTCGTCACGACCACGCCGCTCTTGGTCGCCTTGGCGTAGCCGAAGCCCGAGGCGGTGAGGGTGTACGTCCCCGCCGGCAGCACCAGCGTGTACGCCCCCTGGCCGTCGGCGCCGGTGTGGTAGGTCCTGCCGTTGTCGTCGTTGCGGGCGGTGATCTCACCATTGGTGACCGGCTTGCCGGCGCTCTGGTCGGTGAGGTGGCCGGTCACGGTGCCGGCCGGGCCGAACGCCAGCCCCTTGACGCCGTTCGGGCTGCCGAGGCCGGTCGGCCCGTCCCAGCCGGGACCGGCCTGGCACAGCACGTTGCCGCAGGTGCCGTTGACACCCTGGCTGACGTCGAACAGGTCGGCCGACCCGGCGGCGGAGTAGGGGTAGGTCACCGGGTAGGTGCCCGTCGCCGGGGTGCCGGCGAGGGCGTACATCGCGGCGACCAGCGGGGCGGACAGGCTGGTGCCGCCGTACTGCACCCACCCGGTGTGGCCGTCGCTCGTGATGGAGTGGTAGACGGCCAGCCCGCTGCTCGGGTCGGCGTCGGCCGCGATGTCGGCGGTCGCCCGCCCGCTCGGGCAGTTGGTCTCGATGCCGCCCTGGTAGTCGGGGCGTGGTTCGTACGGCGAGCAGCCCGATCCGCCGTCGGCCCACGCGCTCTCGCTCCAGCCGCGATCGGTCGACGTGTCGCGGACCAGCTTCGTTCCGCCGACCGCGACGACGTTGGGGTTGCCGGCCGGCCAGCTGTTGAGGTTGCCGGTGTCGCCGGTGGACGCGGTCACCACGACACCGGGATGGTCGTACCGGTCGTCGTAGGCCTGCTCCCCGTCGGCCTCACCGGGGATGCCGTAGGAGTTGGAGACGAACTTGGCGCCCAGGGCGACGGCGGTGTCCGCCGCCGTACTGAGGTCCTTGATGGAGGCGGAGTTCGCCTCCACCAGGAGAATGTCGCAGTGTGGACAGACCGCGGAGACCGCGTCGAGGTCGAGCGCGCTCTCCGCCTCCCAGCCGGCGTCGTTTCCCGGAAAGTCGGTGCCGCCGTTCTGGTCCACTTTGCGGAAGCAGCCATTGGCCGTGCTGCACTCCGGCAGGCCGTACTCGGCTCGGAACACCGCGAGATCGCTCTCGGCGACGGAGTAGCCGTAAGCGTCGACGATGGCGACCGTCTGCCCCTTCCCTCCGTCGGGCAGGTGGTACGCCGACCGGATGTCTTCGGGCGTGAGCGCGGTCGACGGCGGCGTTTCCGCCTTCGCGGCGATCTTCGCCTGCTCGGGGGTGTAGACCTCCAGGAAGCAGTGGGCATGGCCGGCGGGCAGGTCCACCCGGTTGCAGGCGGCCGGGGTGTGGTCAGGCCGAGGCATGCCGGGCAGCGGCTCGGCGGCTTGCGAGGCGGTGGGCGGAGGCGCGGCCTGTGCCGGCGCGGCGAGCACGCCGATGCCAAGGCTGATGGCGGCTGCCAACGTCACGAGTCTGCGCAGACGCATGGATTCTCCCGATCAGGGCGGCTCGTGGTCACGCCGGCGCTGCGGACCGGAAACGCCGTCGTCTCGGACCGGTTCGTCCGGCCGATCAATCATCGGAGCCGTGCGCGGCGCTTGCTATTGGGCGGATGACCTAAAGTTCCGCCGGGAGTTCGCCGGGCCCGAAGCCGGCCTGGGCGGCGGCGACCGCGAGTGCCGTGCGCGAGGAAACGCCGAGCTTGCGCATCGCGGAGTTGAGCTGCGCGGCGACGGTCTTCGGCGAGCGGGACAGCGCCTGCGCGATCGCCTTGTTGCTCTGGCCCGTCATCAGCAGCCGGACCACTTCGAGTTCCCGCGGTGACAGTTCGCTGCCGTAGCCGCGGCGCCCACCACGCCAGACGCGCCGCGCGGCGACGCCGTGGCCGCGCAGCCGTTCGACGACCCGGTCGGCGTCGCCGGTGGCACCCAGCCGGGACAGCCCCCGGAGGACCTCGGTCAGCAGTTGCAGCCCGGCGTCGCGCCGCCCGGCGGACACGAGGCAGGACGCCTGTCGCTCGCGGGTGAGCAGTGCCGCGTAGGGCCGCGGCAGCGCGTCCCACTCCTCGGCGGCCCGGGCGTACGCGTCGACGGCGGCCGCGGGCCCGCCGTGCGCCTCGGCGAGCCGACCGCGACAGTCGGCCAGCGCCGCGTGCGCGCTCGGCGCCCCGCAGTCCCGCAGGCCGCGTTCATACCCCGCGGTGAGTTCGGCGGCCTCCGCCGGCCGTCCCGCGGCGATGAGGGCCTCGACCCGCACCGGCAGGAACTCGGTGGCCCAGAGCCACGTCTCCTTGGCCGCGATCAGACGCATCGGTGCGTCGGTGATGCGCAGAGCGGCGTCGGCGTCCTGCTCGGCCAGGCACAGCCGGGCCAGGCCCGCGGCCGGCTCCTGCGGGACCCGTACCAAACCGCGCCTGCCGGACTCGTCCAGCACCCACCGCAGCCGGGCCCGCGCGCTCGACCGATCCCCCCGGGCCGCGTCGAGCAGCCCGGCGATCGTCTGCGCGTCCAGCTGGATCTCCGCCTCGCCGTCGAGTTCGGCGAGCCGTGCGGCCCGCTCGGCGAGACCGTCCCACCGGCCGGTGAACCAGTCCAGGTGCGCGGAGGTCACGGCGATCATGTCGTGCAGCCGCACATAGCCGTGGTGTTCGGCGAGCCGGGCACCATGGGCCAGGTGCTCGCGCGCCTCGCCGTACCGGCCCCAGTCCATGGACGCGTTCCCGATGTTCAGCGCCGCCCGGGCGAGCGGAGCGACCTCGCCCGGCGCGGTCGCGCCGTCGGGCAGTCCGGCGGCGACGGTCCATCCCCCGGGGTCGCCGAGGGACAGCAGGCCGGTCGCCCGGCTGACCTGGAATTCGAGAACCTCCCGCTGCGGGAGCGACGCCTCCGCCACCACGGCGGCGGCCCGGTCGAACCAGCGGCGGTGTTCCTTCGCCGGACGATTCGTGCTGTACGGCATGCCCAGGCCCGTCATCGCGTAGGCCTGCCGGAAGGGGTCATGGCCGAGATCCGGGACGGCGCTTTCCAGCTCGGCGACGGCGGCCTCGGGCTCACCGCCGCGGATGAGCGCCGCGCCGAGCTGGGCGCGTATCTCGGCCCGCTGCCGCCTCGAGAGCGCGGCCCGGTCGAGCATCGAGCGCAGCCCCTCGACCAGGCCGCTACTGCGCAGGTAACCGCTGGACGCCAGGGTCGGCATCTTGCCCGCGACGCGGATCAGCGCGTCCGCGGGCAGGTCCGCGCCGAGCAGGTCGAGCAGATGTCCGGCCGCGGCCGCGTCGTCGCCCACGGAGAGCGCGAGGTCCGCGGCCCGCTCGGCGTACCGGTGCCACCGGCTCGTGTCGCCGGCCTGCCGGAAGTGGCGGGCCAGCCGCGACGCGGACGGCCGGCCCGCGGCCTCCAGGGCCCGGCCGGCCCGCCCGTGCAGCATGCGGCGGACCGGACCGGGCACCGCATCGTAGATGGCCCGCGCGGCGAGGACGTGCGCGAACGCCAACCGGCCGCGCTCATCGTCCACGAGCAGGCCGCCCGCGATCGCGTCGACGATCGCGGCGCGGCACTGCCGCTCCGGCAGGTCGGCGACCGCGCGAAGCACCGCCTCATCGGCGGGCTCCGCGAGCACCGCGGCGGCGTGCAGGAGCGTACGGGCCGGCTCGTCGAGGCGGCCGATGCGCTCCAGCACCGCGTCGCGGATGGTCGGCGGTACCGCGATCTCGTCGAGACTGCGCCGCGTCCACTCCTCGTGCACGCGGACGAGGTCGGCGCGGTCCCGCAGGAGCCGCACGGATTCCTCGATCGCGAGCGGCAACCCGTCGGTCTGGGTGTGCAAGAACTCCGCGAACGCGGCCGACACGTGCTCGCCGCCGAGCATCGACGACACGAGCGCGGCGGTGTCGGCGGTGTCGAGGGGGTTCAGGGTCAGGCGCAGGTGCCCGGACATGCCGCGGGCCCGCGAGGACAGCCGGCGCAGCAGCGATCCGGCGGGCACATCCTCCGGCCGGTAGGTCACGAGCACGCTGACGCCGGGTGGTTGCCGCGCGGTGAGGAACAGCAGCAACTCGAGGGTGGCCTCGTCCGCCCAGTGCGCGTCCTCGACGACGAGCAGCTCGACACCGAGCCGGTCGAGCAGCTCGGCCAGGGCGCGCAACAGCCTGTGCTGGGTGGCGGCCGCGTCCAGCAGCGGTTCGACCGGGCCCGGCAGCTCGTCCGCCCAGTCCGGGAACAGCGGCCGCAGCGCGCCGGCGAGCCCGCTCAGCCCCAGTCCGGCGGCCGTCACACCGGTCTGCCGGATGGCGTCCACGACCGGGCCGAGCGTCGACGCGTCCTGGAACGGGGGGCACACCGCGACGAGCACCCGCCGCCGCTCGGCGACGGCCTCCTGCACCAGCCGGGTCTTGCCGATTCCCGCCTCACCGTCGACGAGCACCAACGCGGACGGACTCGCCACCGCGCGGCGCAGTCGCGCCAGCTCCGCGTCGCGCCCCACCATGCGCGGCACACGTACGAGGGGAACAGGCGCCTCTGGTACCCGAGCCACCGACAACCCTCACCCTCCGCGGTACCAGAGCAGACCTCGCACCGCCGCCGGCCAACAAGTTCTGCCCGGAAATCTTCGCATGGCGCATGTTTGGTGCGATAGGTGTCAATAGCGGCTCAAGGGGCGGCGGGGCCCCTGAGGCGTCGGTGTCGCCCTCGTCCGCGTACCAGGCCCGTCCGCGCCGTCTAGGTCCGGCGGCTCTGGGGCCGGAGACCGTCCAGGAGGAGATCCAGGAGCCGCCCGGTCCGCTCGCTCTGTCCGGCGGTGACGGTGAATATGCCGATAAGGCTCGCCGCGATGTCGTCGGCGGCGACATCGGGGCGCAGGTCTCCCGCGGCGCTCCCGGCGTCGAGGATGCTGGTGATCGCTGCGAGCAGCTCGTCGCGAGTCTCAGTGTGCGCGATCTCGCCGGAGTCGATCATGCCGCGCAGGGTGTCGATCATGCCGTGCTTGGTCATGAGCCAGTCGCCGAAGAGGTCCATCCACGCTCGCATCGCCTCGCTCGGCCGGAGCCGCCGTAGCAGCCTCCCGGCTTCTTGGGTGAGCCGCTGTACCTGGTCCTGATAGACGGCCTCGACCAGCGCCTCCCTGGTGGGGAAGTGCCGGTAGAGCGTGGCGATTCCAACGCCGGCCTCGCGCGCGATGGCCCGCATGGACGGCTCCGTGGCGGACGCGGCGAAAGTCCGGGTGGCCGCCTCCAGGAGGGCTTCCCGGTTGCGCGCGGCATCGGCCCGCAGCTCGGCCGGATCGGCACTCTTCAGCCGGATCACGCTCCAGTTATCGTGCGTTCACGGAGTAAACGGAACGCGATCCAATTTATCCGATCGTCTCGACGTGATCGGCGCGCCGGTGCCGGTCAGTCGGTGGGCCGGGGCCCGGCGGCGCGACGGAGGCGGTTGGCGATCGCGAGCCCGAGCCCCTGCTCCTCGGGCAGGGACGCGACGATCAGGTCGCACCCGGCCTGGTCGAGTTCGCGCAGGAATCCGTACAGCCCACGGGCGTAGGCGGCCATCGAACCGGGGACCGTCACCACGGCGTGCGCCTTCACCGGAGCGTCGGCGAAGGAGGGGGGAAGGAAGACGCCCACCTGCCGCCCCAGCTCCTGTGCGCGCTGTGCTTCGGCGACGACCGTCTCGGGCTCGACGAGGATGACCCGCGCACGGGGCGCGTAGTGCGACGGATGCTGGCCCGGCACCCGGACCCGGCTCGTCGAGTGGACCGCGAGCGGGCGCCCCAGCGCGGTTTCGAGGTCCTCGCGCGTCACCCCGCCGGGCCGGAGGACGGTGGGGGTCTCGCCGGTGGCGTCGACGATGGTCGACTCGACGCCGACCTCGCACGGGCCGCCGTCCAGCACGAAGTCGACGGCATCGCCGAGTTCGGCACGGACGTGGTCCGCCGTTGTGGGACTGACCGAGCCGAAGCGGTTGGCGGACGGGGCCGTGACACCGCCGCCGAAGGTCGACAGCAGCGCCAGCGCGACGGGGTGGTCCGGCACGCGCACCGCCACCGTCTCCAGGCCACCCGTCGCCTCCAGGGGCACCCGGCGGTCGCGCCGTAGAACCAGCGTGAGCGGTCCGGGCCAGAAGCGTTCGGCCAGCAGGCGCGCCGTCGCCGGCACGTCGTGTACCCAGTCGTCCAGGTGCTCCGCGCCGCCGATGTGGACGATCAGCGGGTGGGAGGGCGGGCGCCCCTTGACCTGGAAGGTGCGCGCGACGGCGGCGGGATCCTCGGCGTTGGCGCCCAGACCGTAGACGGTTTCGGTCGGGAAGGCCGCCAGCCCTCCGGCACGAAGCACCTCGGCCGCCTTCTCGATGTCACTGGTTCTCGCCGTCACCCTCGTAATCCTAGGTGCACGTCGAGGAACCGCGGCGGTCGGTGCGATCCCGGGGAAGGGCGCCGCGGACGGGTGGACGCCGCGGCAAAGCGGCAGGTCAGCGCATTAAATCCCGCATACACTCCATCTGATGGAGATGGCAGGGGCGGATCCACTCGTCGGGCACGTGCTCGACGGGCGCTACGTCGTGGGGTCCCGGGTCGCCCGTGGCGGCATGGCCACGGTGTACGCCGGTCACGACACCAAGCTGGACCGTGCGGTGGCGCTCAAGGTGATGCACGCCAACTTGGCCGGCGATGAGGATTTCGTGCGGCGCTTCGCCGACGAGGCCAGGCACGCCGCGGCGCTGTCGCATCCGAACGTCGTCGCGATGTACGACCAGGGCACCGATCAGGGGCGCGTGTTCCTCGTGATGGAGTACGTCGCCGGGCGCACTCTGCGTGACCTGCTGACCGAGCGGGGCCGGCTCGGGCCGCGCGCGGCGCTGCGGATCATGCGGCCGATACTCGCCGCGCTGGGCGCCGCGCACCGCGTCGGTCTGGTCCACCGTGACGTCAAGCCGGAGAACGTCCTGCTGGCGGCGGACGGGCAGGTCAAGGTGACGGATTTCGGCCTGGCCCGAGCGGAGACGGCGAGCAGGCACACCAAGACGGGCATCCTCATCGGCACGGTGGCCTACCTCGCGCCGGAGCAGGTCCTGACGGGCGACGCGGACGCTCGCACCGACGTGTACGCCGCGGGGATCATGCTGTTCGAGCTGCTGACCGGATACCAGCCGTACCAGGCCGGCACCCCGCTGGCCGTGGCGTACCGGCATGTCAACGAGACGGTGCCGCCGCCGTCGAGCGTGATCCCGGGCCTGCCGCCGCAGCTGGACGCGCTGGTGGCCGGGGCGACCGACCGCGATCCGGCACGGCGTCCGCCCGACGCCGACCGGTTCCACGCGGCGGCCGGTGAGGTCCTCCGGTCGCTGCCGCCGGACATCGACGCGATCTCGGCGTCCGCCGTGCCGGTGCCGCCGGGGCCGCCCCCGGCCGCCGGCGGAACGCAGGCGCCACCGCCCGAGAGGGTGACGCAGAACCTCCACGTGCATCCGGGCGCGTCGTCGTCCGGCCGGGACGGGACGGCGCGGACGCCGAGTTCGCACACCATGGTGATCCCCGACCACGAGGGGCCGCCGCGGAAGTGGCGGCGTCGTCCACGGACGTACGGGCTGTTCGCCGCCGCGGTCGTCGTCGCTCTCCTGCTCGGGGGCTTCGCGTGGTTCCAGACGGCGGAACGCACGGCGCGCGTGCCCCAGCTCGTAGGCCTGTCGGAGGCGGATGCGCGTCTCCGGGCCGAAAGACTCGGTCTCAAGGTCAAGGCCGGCTCGTTCCGCCAGGATCCGAGCGTGCCCAAGGACAAGGTCGCCCAGGTCGAGCCGGGCGCCGGCACGCAGGTCAGGACGGGCACGCTGCTCACTCTGACCCTGTCGTCGGGCCGGCCGCCGGTCGCCGTGCCGGACGTCCGGAACCAGCCACTCGACCAGGCGGAACAGCGGCTGCGGCAGGCGGGACTCCAGCCGGGCCGGCGGCTCCGGCAGGACAGCGCCACCGTGCCGCGCGGCGACGTCATCACGACCAGACCGGCGGCCGGGAAGAAGCAGAACCCGGACGAACCCGTCACCATCGTGGTCAGCCGCGGCATGACGATGCCGGACCTGAGCGGCCTCACCCCTGATCAGGCCGCGCGGAAGCTGGCCGCACTGGGGCTGAACCCGCAGTGGCGGCAGCAGGCCCCGGACGGCGGCCGGCAGCCGAACACCGTGGTCGGCCAGGACCCTCCCGCGGGACGGCCCGTCAACCGGGGCGACGACGTCCAGGTGACCATCACCGACCAGCGTCAGTGCGAGTGGGGCCCCTTCTGCTCCTACGACGACGGCCAGGACGACGGCGACTGGTAGGCCCCGCCCGGCGACGAGCCCGCACGCCCGCCGAAAGGCTCCGCGCTACGCGAGATCGTTCTCCGCTTTCCGTACGGCCCGTGAGCGGGAGATCGCGGCGGCGAGACGGGTTCGCAGTACCGGTTCGACGGCGGGCCATTCGCCGGCGACCACCGCGAACATGGCCGAGTCGCGGACCTTGCCCTCCTCGCCGCGTGCCCACGACATCGACCACGCGCGCAGTACGCCCTCGAAGGGGATGCCGAGCCGCTCCAAGGCCCGGCGGCAGCGGTGGTTGCGGGCATCGGTCTTCAGATCGACGCGGGTGACGCCGAGAACGTCGAACGCATACGACAGCAGCAGCAGTTTCGCCTCGGCGTTGATCCCGGTGCCCTGCGCCGAGGCGGCCAGCCAGGTGAAGCCGATCTCGATCGCTCGCAGGCCCGGCCGATCCGGCCAGCCGCGAGGATCCCACAGGCCGGTGCATCCCACCGCCTTGCCGTCGGCGAGCCGAACCTGGGCGAACGGGGTCAGCCCGTCGCGGGCGAGCTGGGCCGCCACATAGTCCGGTATCTCATCGGCGCGGGGCACCAGCGTGAAATCGTAGGACGACCGGTCCTCCTCGACCGCCTCGGCGAGATCCGGCGCGTGCCGCACCGTCAGTGGCTCCAAGCGCACCACATCACCGGCAAGGACGGGAACATCGAGCCGCACGCTCATGAGTCCTCCTTCGTCGGAGGAGAGACCAGGCGCGCGTGTTCTTTGATTCGCTCGCTCCGCACGCTCATCAGCGCTCCTTCATCGTTCCTGGCATTGGCACCTTTCCCGCGGGTTCCCGCCGGGAGGTTGCCGGACCGTCACAGGGCCAGGTCCCTCGGATCCTCTGGATGAATTACCGGCTCACGATCATGCCTGCCACGGTCGTACCCGGTCAACCCGCCACAGGCACCGCCGGCGCCGTCGACGATGGTTCAAGGGACGATGTCCGGGTCTTCCAGGCGCTCCAGTACGGGATTGCGGACCTGCTGGAAGACCACCGACGTACGGAAGCCGGCGACCTCCTTGCGCGTGCTGACCCGGTCGGTCAGGAACGCATGCAGATGGTCGAGGTCCTGGACCGCGACGTGCACGATGAAGTCGTCGTCTCCGGAGACGACGTACACGCTGAGCACCTCGGGCAGCCGTGACGCGAAGTCCTTGAAGGCGTCGATGGCCGTACGGCTGGAGACGCGCAGCTTGACGGACACCAGGCCCTGCACTCCCCGGTTGAGTGCGGGCAGGCTGATGTCGGCGTGGTAGCCGCGGATCACTCCGCGGCGGGTGAGCGTACGGATGCGTTCCATGCAGGTCGACGGCGCGATGTCGAGCTTGCGGGCCAGCTCACGGTAGGACTGCCGGGCATCCGTTTGAAGAAGTCGCACGATTTCGGCGTCACGTTCGTCCACAGCTGGATTCTGGCACTCATCTCGAGCGAGCGTTCGCCAGGACGGTTGTTTTGCCGGTCGATTGTCTACCTTCAAGGCTCTCAACCGATCAATATGACGGCAGGAACGACGATGAGCGGACGTACGATCGAGGATTCACCCGGGAACCGGCTCGGTCCGGCCCAGGGCACGGCGCTGTTCGTGGGGGCCGTGCTCGGGCCCGGGGTGCTGGCCCTGCCGCATCTGGCGGCGGTGGCCGCCGGGCCGGCCTCGATCCTGGCCTGGGCCGCGTTGCTGGCCCTCAGCGTCCCGGTGGCGATCACGTTCGCGGCGCTGGGCGCCCGGTTCCCCGACGGCGGAGGAGTGGCGACGTTCGCCGCGCGGGCGTTCGGGCCGCGGACGGCGGCGATCGTGGGCTGGTGGTTCTTCGCCGCGGTTCCGGTGGGCGTGCTCGCCGGCGCGTTGATCGGCGGGGACTATGTCGCGTCGGCCGTCGGGCTGGGCCGCCCGGCCGCCGTGACGGTCGCGATCGGACTGCTGGTGGGGGCGTTCGTCACCAACCACGGAGGCCTGCGGGTGTCCGGGCGGGTGCAGCTGCTCCTGGTGGGCGCGCTGGTCCTGCTGCTGACGGCCGCCATCGTCGCGGCCGGGCCGGCCCTGCGGCCGGCGAACTTCACGCCGTTCGCCCCGCGCGGCGGCCTCGGGGTGGTGCACGCGGCCGGCGTGCTGTTCTTCGCCTTCTCCGGATGGGAGGCGGCCAGCCACCTGTCCGCCGAGTTCGCCGACCCGCGCCGCTCGCTGCCCCGGGCGACCGCGTCGACCTTGCTCATCGTCGGCGTCCTCTATCTCGGGCTGGCCGTGACCGTGACCGGAGTGCTGGGGGAGCGGGCCGCCACCTCGCCGGTGCCGCTGGCCCTGCTCCTGCAGGAGGGCATCGGCGGTACGGCCCGGGTGGTCACCGGTGCGGTGGCCGTCGTCCTGAGCTTCGTCGCCGTCAACACCTACATCGCCGGCGGTGCGCGACTCGGGGCGGCGCTCGCCCGCGACGGCGCGCTGCCCGCCCGACTCGCCCGCGGAGCGGGGGCCGGACGGGTGCCGCACCGGAGCCTGCTGCTGCTGGCGGCGCTCACCGGCCTGGTCACGGCGGTCGCCGTTCCGTACGGGCTCGGCCTGGACACGTTGATGCGGGCGACGTCGGCGTGTCTCGCGGCCGTCACCGTCGCGGGGATGGCCGCCGCCGTCCGGCTGCTGCGCCGCGGCCGTACGCTCGCCGGGGCCGCGACCGTTTTCGCCGCCCTGGTGCTGCTGTCGTGCGGGGTCTACCTTCTCGTCCCCGCCGTCCTCGCCGTGGCGGCGGTGCCGGCGACCTCGAGAGCGCGCGGTCGCCGGGCCGGGGACACGGCCTCCAGGTGCCGCGAACCGACTCCGCCGGTCCCGTTCAGCGCCAGCCGAGGTCCGGTGCCACGTGGGTGAGGATGTTCTCCAGCAGGTGGGCGTTGTAGTCGACTCCGAGCTGGCTGGGGATGGTCAGCAGCAGGGTGTCGGCGGCCTGGACGGCCTCGTCCTGGGCGAGTTCCTTGACCAGGACGTCGGGCTCGGCGGCGTACGACCGTCCGAAGATCGCTCTGGTCGTTTCGTCGATCATGCCGATCTGGTCCTGGGAGTTGCGGTCGTGGCCGAAGTAGGCGCGGTCCAGGTCGGTCGTGAGGGCGAAGATGCTGCGGCTCACCGACACCCGGGGCTCCCGCCGGTGGCCGGCCTCCTTCCACGCCTCGCGGAACGCTTCGATCTGCTTGCGCTGCTGGACGTGCAGCGGTTCACCGGTCTCGTCGTCCTTGAGCGTGGAGCTCTGGAGGTTCATGCCGAGCTTGGCGGCCCACACGCCGGTGGCGTTCGATCCCGAACCCCACCAGATGCGGTCGCGCAGGCCCTCGGAGTGCGGTTCGAGCCGTAGCAGTCCCGGCGGGTTGGGGAACATCGGCCGCGGGTTCGGCTGCGCGAAGCCCTCGCCCTCGATCACCGTGAGGAACGTTTCGGCGTGCCGGCGGGCCATGTCGGCGTCCGTTTCGCCTTCGGCGGGGCTGTAGCCGAAGTAGCGCCAGCCGTCGATCACCTGTTCGGGGGAGCCGCGGCTGATGCCGAGCTGGAGCCGGCCGTCCGCGATGAGGTCGGCCGCGCCGGCGTCCTCCGCCATGTACATCGGGTTCTCGTACCGCATGTCGATCACGCCGGTGCCGATCTCGATCTTCGAGGTCCGTGCGCCGATCGCGGCGAGCAGCGGGAACGGGCTGCTCGCCTGGCGGGCGAAGTGATGCACCCGGAAGTACGCCCCGTCCAGGCCGAGCTCTTCGGCCGCGACCGCGAGGTCGATGGACTGATGCAGGAAGTCACTCGCGGTCCGGGTCCGCGACTGCGGGCTCGGCGTCCAGTGCCCGAAGGACAGGAAACCAATCTTTTTCACAGGAACTCCCAGCGCGTAGCGGACACGTTTGATTCCGGCACGGGCTCCGAAGCGTACGTCGTTCAGGGACGAAGGGCATCCCGCCCTGGCGCCTTGGCGGGCGGGAGGCCGTCCCCCCCTGATCAGTGACGATGACATCGCGTTCGTCGTCGCGACGGACTTGGTCTAGAGGTCGATGACGACCTTGCCGTGCACGTGCCGGCCGGCTTGGAGCTCGGCCGCGCGGCGGATCTGCTCGATCGGGAAGCTCGCCGCGATCGGCACCCGCAGTCGGCCCGACGCGACCAGGCGGGCGATCTCTTCCAGGGCTCCGGGGGCGGCGTTCGCCCCGTTGGCCGCCGTCACACCGTCGACCTGCGCGGCGATGGTGCAGATGCGACTGTCCGGGACGCCGAGTTCCCTTGCGACGTGCACTGT
Source organism: Actinoallomurus oryzae (assembly GCF_039541955.1). NCBI lineage: Bacteria > Bacillati > Actinomycetota > Actinomycetes > Streptosporangiales > Thermomonosporaceae > Actinoallomurus > Actinoallomurus oryzae. The sequence continues at coordinate 120,961 of NZ_BAABHF010000042.1, forward strand.
CTCCACCCCGTGCAGGTCGATGGCGGCGGTGACGCCGCCGGGAGCGAGGGCTCGGACCCGGTCGGCCAGGCCGTCGCCGTAGGCGACCGGCTCGGCTCCGAGATCGCGCAGATGATCGGCCGATGCCGACGACCCTGTCCCGATCACGCGCGCCCCCGCGATCCGGGCCAGCTGGACGGCGAACACCCCGACCCCGCCCGCCGCGCCGCCGATCAGCACCGTGTCCTCCGGGCCGGGGCCGACCGCGGCGAGGGCGGCGGATGCCGTGCGGCCCGCGATCGTGAGGGTGGCGGCGGTGCGGTCGTCGACGCCGTCAGGCGTGTGGTGGGCCTCGTTCGCCGCGGTCTCCCCGGCCGGGTCGATCACCACGAAGTCGGCGACCGCGCGGGACAGGGCACCCCCGAACACCCGGTCACCGGGTGCGAAGCCGGTCACCCCGTCACCGACCTGGTCGACCACTCCCGCGTAGTCGGTCCCGAACCCGACCGGGAGGCTCAAGCCGAACCGGGCGGCGGTGTCCGCGTCGGCGGTCATGATCCAGTCCATCGGGTTCAGGCCGGCCGCGGTGACCCGCACCCGGACCTGTCCCGGGCCGGCCTGCGGCGCGGAAATCTCCCGGATGTCCAGAACCTCGGGGCCGCCGAACGAATCGAGCCGGACCGCCCTGCCCCTGCCCGCCGACGCTTGATCGCTCTGTTGCCGCATGGACGCCTGTCTCCTTGGATTGAGGGAACGCAGCGAAACGGAATATGCTCCGTTTACCTGGACGACCCTAACAGAACCGGAGCGCGATCCGGTTTGAGTGAGCCGGGGAGGCGTGCGCCATGGGCGGACGCGGCCCGCGACCGCGAGAGCGCTAGGCGGTGGTCCTTGAACGGAGGCCGTCGAGGAGCAGGGTGAGGCCGAACTCGAAGCCGCGGTCGCGGTCCTGTTCGGGCTGCCCGAGTTTGCGGTTCTGTTCTTCGATGGTGAAGCCGTTGACGTAGCTGGTGAGGACGTCGGCGGCGGCGGCCGCGTCGGTGGCCGGCAGGCCGGCCTCGCACAGCACCTTCACCGGTATCGCCATGAAGGCATGGCCCATCGGACCCGGGCCGGAGATCGCCGTGATGACCCGTGCGCCATCGGTGTGGGACAGCAGGGCCTGGCGGTAGGCGCGTGCGAACCGGCACAGGCGGACGTCCCAGGCGTCGGTCGACGGCTCCATCAGGGTCAGTGGTTCGAGGATGCGGGCGGCGATGGCATCCACGAGGGCCTGCCTGTTCTTGTAGTGCCAGTACAGCGCGCCGATCCGTACGCCCAGGCCGTCGGCGACCCGCCGGACCGAGAAGGCGTCCAGCCCCACCTCGTCGAGATGCCGGATCGCGGCGTCCAGCACCAGCTGCGGATTCAGCGCCATCGTTTTCTCCGTTCGCCGCCCGAGGGACATTATGGCTTGCCTCTTGAGCAGTGCTCAACTAACTTGAGCACTGCTCAAGAGACGAGGTCGGAAGGGTGACCATGGATGTGATCGTCGTTGGCGCGGGGATCGGCGGGCTGTGCCTGGCGCAGGGGCTGCGGCAAGCCGGGATCACCGTGGACGTCTACGAGAAGGACCCGGGCATCACCGCCCGCTTCCAGGGCTACCGGATCGGAATCGACGCCGGTGGCGAGGCCGCCCTGCGGGCGTGCCTGCCCGAGCGGTGGCACGACCTGCTGGACGGCACCATGGGCGACCTCTCCGGGGCACGATCGGTGCTGGACCCGCGGCTGAACCTGATCGACGAGTGGCCGCCCGCCCAGGGCTCCGCCGCCGACCGGCACGTGCTGCGCCACCTCCTGCTGGCCGGCCTGGGGGAACGCCTGCACACCGGCAAGCGGCTCACCGGGTACCGGAACCGCCCGGACGGCACGGTCGAGGCGCTGTTCGCGGACGGTACGACGGCGACCGGCGATCTGCTGGTGGGCGCGGACGGGATCAACTCCGCCGTGCGCGGCCTGCTCGATCCCGAGCTCACGCCGACCGACACCGGGGTCCGGTTCGTGATCGGCCGTACGCCGCTGAGCGATCGCTTCGCCCGTCTGGTGCCTGGTTTCGGTACCCAGATCGTCGACGGCGAGGTCAACCTGGCGCTGGGCCTGATGCGATTCCGCCGACCGGAGACGGCTTCGGAGGCGGCGGCCCACGGGATCGCGCTTCCGCCCATCGCCGACTACGTCCGGTGGGTCATGCTGCTGCCGCCGGATCACCCCGGTGACGCGGCAGGCGCACAGGAGACCGTCCTGAGCAGGATCGAAGGCTGGCACGCCGACGTGCGCGCGCTCATCGCCCGGGCCGATAAGGACAACACCACCTCGCTGGCGATCCGCGTGGTCCATCCGGTACGCCGCCGGCCGCCGGGCCCGGTGACGCTGCTCGGCGACGCCGTCCACGCCACGTCGCCCAGCGGCGGCAACGGCGCCAACACCGCACTGCGCGACGCGGACCTCCTGCGGCGCAACCTGACCGACGTCGTCCAAGGCCGCCGGGAGCTCCGCGACGCCATCGACGACTACGAGACCCAGATGACCGAGTACGGCGCGGCCGCCGTCAGGTACAGCGTCGCCGCGCTCGAGAAGTTCCTTCCCGCAGGACGGCGCGGACCGACGAGGCCGGAGGCCGCTACGGCCTCGATCTCGGCAGCGGCGGTGAACAACACCGGGAACCGGCGGCCGCGCTGCGACGAGACTGCGACCTGACGCGGACGGCGCCTCCACACGGGCCCGGCACGGTCGGCGTCATGACGCGAGTTCAGGCCGCCGATGCCACGAAGCAGGCCACGAAGCAGGCCACGAGGCCGACCACGAGGCAGCCCACCGGGCGGAGGCCGCACCTCCCCGCGCTGGACGGGCTGCGGGGTGTCGCGATCCTCGGAGTGCTGTTGTTCCACACCGGCCATCTGCCCGGTGGCTTCCTCGGCGTGGACCTGTTCTTCGCGCTGTCCGGCTACCTCATCACCGGCCTGCTGCTGCGGGAGATCGAGGCGACCGGCGCCGTCTCGCTGGTCGCCTTCTGGGGTCGGCGGGTCCGGCGGCTGCTGCCCGCGCTGGCCACCATGCTCACCGTGGTCACGGTGCTGGTCTGGGCGGTGGGACCGCCGGACCTGGTGCGGACCACGCTCGCGGACGGCCCGTGGGTGCAGGCGAACCTGGTCAACTGGCACCTGCTCGCGGAGTCGGCCGCCTACTGGGACCGGTTCGGGCCGGACCGGGTGTTCGAGCACCTGTGGAGCATCGCGGTCGAGGAGCAGTTCTACCTGGTGTGGCCGGTGCTCGTGCTGGTCATCGCCCGGGGCGGGCGGCGGGTCGGCCGCCGCGTCGCGGTGACCGCGGCCGTCGCGTCGGCCGTCTCGCTGGTGCTGATGGTCGCGCTCGCCGGAGCGCCGGACCCGACCCGGGTCTACACCGGCACCGACACCCGGGCGTTCTCGCTGTTGCTGGGCGCCGTGGTCGCCACCCGGCCGACGCCCGCCCCATCGGCCCGTACGGCCGGCCGGTGGGCGGGAGTCGCGTCGGTGTCACTGGCGGCCGGGATCGGCACGGTGTGGTCGTTGGCCGACGGGGTGAACTCGCCCTGGCTGTTCACCGGCGGGCTCTTCGCCCACTCGCTGGCCGCCGCGCTGCTGATCGGGCTGTGCGTACGAGAGCCGCGGACGCCGGTCGCCACCCTCCTCGCCCGGTGGCCGCTGCGGTGGCTGGGACTGATCTCCTACAGCCTGTACCTGTGGCACTGGCCCGTCTTCGTGCTGCTCTCCCCGCAGCGCGGCTGGATCCGGACGGTGGCGGCGTGCGCCCTGTCGATCGGTCTCGCCGCGCTGTCGAAATACCTGATCGAGGACCCGATCCGGTTCCGCGCCACGTGGGCCAGGGGGCGGAGCGGGGTGCTCGCGTTCGCGGCGGTCATGGTCGGGCTGGCCCTGCTGTGGTCGGCGCTGCCCGCCCCGGCCCCGCCCACCGTCGACATCGGCAGGCTCGGCTGATCACCCGAAAGCGGGTCACCTGAACAGCGGGTCACCTGAACAGCGGGCAGGTCCGCCGCTTGGCCGACTCCGGGGTGGTCAGGGTGAAACGGATCTGCACCTTCGTGCTCCGCGGCCCGCCGCTCCGTACGTGGACGTCCAGTGCCGTGCAGACGATCTGGTCGATGCCCAGCGGGGTCACCTCGTGAATCGACAGCGGCACCATGAGCCGGATGAGGCCCGGCGCGGTGGTCACGACGACCTGTGTCGTCGCGTTCGGCGGGAGCTCCGTGTGCAGGCCCGATTCGTTGGGCCCCGCCGACAGCAGCAACGACAACGCCTCGGAGATCGTGCCCAGGTGGCCGGTTCGCCGCGGCTGCGGCCGGAGCGCGCCTCGCGCGTCGACGAAGTACAGCGTCACCCCGGGCGCCACGCCCGTCGGGGCCCGGCCCCCGTCGGTCACCCCGGAAGGGCGCACTCCACAGCCCGCGACCAGCAGCAGCACCGCCGCCGCCCACCAGACCCGCTTCACCGGTCCTCCAGATCCCGCGGCAGCTCCAGGACGAACCGCGCGCCGCCGCCGTCGGCGTTGCCCGCGGTGAGGTCGCCGCCGTGCAGGCGGGCGTTCTCCAGCGCGATCGCCAGCCCGAGTCCGCTGCCCGGGGTACGGGTGCGAGCGGCGTCGGCCTTGTAGAAGCGGTCGAACACGTGTGGCAGCACGCGTTCGGGCAACCCCGGTCCGCCGTCGGTGACCTCGATCCGCACCTGCTCCCGTGACGCCGAGACGTGGACGCGCACCGGCGGCTCGCCGTGCCGCAAGGCGTTCCCGACCAGATTGGCCACGATGACGTCCAGCCGGCGCCGGTCCACCCGCAGCAGGATCTCCTCCGGCGCCACCAGGTCGACCCGGTCCAGCCAGCCCCGGGTACGCAGGCAGTCCCGTACGGCGCGGGCCACGTCGGTCTCCTCCACCCGCAGCCGGACGGTGCCGGCGTCGAAGCGGGACACCTCCATCAGGTCCTCGACGAGCCGGACCAGCCGGTGGGTCTCGGTGATCGCCAGCTGCGCGGACTCGCGTGCGTCCGGCTCCATCTCATCGGTCACGGTCGCCAGCACCTCCACGACCGCCGTCAGCGTGCTCAGCGGGGTCCGCAGCTCGTGGGAGACGTCGGCGGCGAACCTCCTGGCGTCGGCCTGCATCCGCCGCATCACCGCCATCGACGCCTGCACCGACGCGGCCATCTCGTTGATGGTGACGGTGAGTTCGGCCAGCTCGTCGGCGCCCTGGGGCGGCGACCGCGCGTCGAGGTCGCCGGCGGCCAGCCGGCGCGCGGTGTCGCGGAGCTCGCGCACCGGGCGCAGCACGCTGCCCGCGGCCAGCAGCGCCAGCAGCATCGCCAGCGGCAGCGCCAGCGCGGCGGTGCCGGCCGCGGACCTGGCGAGGCCGTCCACCTGCCGCTCGACCCCGCTGAGGTCGCGCACGGCGTACACCTCGATGCCGGACGGAGTGCGCCCGCCGTCCGAAGCGGTGATCATGATGGGCGCGCCGACCAGCAGCCAGGGCCTGCCATTGGCGGTGATCCGCTGTGTGACCAGCCGGTTCCGGGCGCGTACGGCGGTGCGCAGCGCATCGGTGACCAGCCCGGTGCCGGCACCGTCCGCGGACCTGAGGTTCCGGTAGGTCACCAGGGTGTTCGGGCCGACGGCCGCGCGCAGCCGGTCGAGGGTGCCCTGGTCCGGCGGATAGGCCAGCTGGGGAGTGATCGCGCGGATCTGCCCGGCGATGGTCTCGGTGAGCCGGCGCTGCGCCGAGGCGACCAGCGCGGTGCTCGCCGAGCCGGCGCTCGACCAGGCCGCCGCGGCGGCACCGAGCACGGTCACCAGGACGAAGGCGACGACCAGCCGGGCACGCAGTCCGCGCGGCCACAGCCGCCTGGTCATACCGGTCCGAACCGGTAGCCGAACCCGCGGACGGTCTGCACGTACGCCGGAGTCGCGGGATCGGCCTCGATCTTCGCCCGCAGCCGCTGCACGCAGTTGTCGACCAGCCGGGAGTCACCGAGGTAGTCGTGCTCCCACACTTCCTCCAGCAGCCGCTGCCGGGTGAACACCCGCCCCGGAGCCGCCGACAGGGTCAGCAGCAGCCGGAGCTCGGTCGGCGTCAGCGTCACCGGCCTGCCGTGCAGCGACACCGTCAGCGCGGTGGTGTCGATGCGCAGGTCGCGGTGCACCCGTACGCCGTCGGAGGCGCCCGTGCTGCGGCGCAGCACGGCGCGGATCCGCGCGTCGAGCACGGTGGGCCGGGCCGGCTTGACGACGTAGTCGTCCGCGCCCGCCTCCAGGCCGCCGACGACGTCGAAGTCGTCGCCCCGTGCGGTGAGGATGATCACCGGTATCTCGCCGGCCGCCCGGATCCGGCGGCACACCTCGAATCCGTCGATGCCCGGCAGCATGAGGTCGAGCACCACGAGGTCCGGCATCGACGAGCGCAGCTCAGCGAGTCCGTCCTCGCCGGTATCCGCGGTGCGGACGTCGTGGCCGTGCCTGGACAGCGCGAGCTGGAGCCCGCGCCGGACCAGGGGATCGTCCTCGATGAGCAGAATCGCCGGCACCCGTCCAGTATGGGCGGGGCCGGGCCGGTTCGACGGCGGCGGGGTTCTCCTGCGACACAACCGCGACACGACGGCGCAGGCGCCGGGACACGGTCGCGGCACCGTCGAGGCCATGACCAAGACACGAAGCCTCATCCTCGGGCTGACCGGCCTGATCCTGCTGACCACCGCCTGCTCCGGCCGCTCGTCCGCGACCGGCGCCCCCTCCGCGTCCGGCGCCTCCGGCTCGGGCCTGTCCAAGGTGCTGTTCCTCGGCGACTCCATCGCCGCGGGCGAGGCGCTGCCGCTGGCCGCCGCCTTCAAGGCCAGTGGCGTCGAGTTCGAGTCGATCGCCGCCGACGGCGGCGGGAACGTCGTCGGACCGTTCTCCGACAAGAACTGGAAGAAGCTGCCCGGGCAGATCACCTCCGAGCGGCCCACCGTGGTGGTCTACCAGCTCACCACGTACGACTGGGGCAGCCGGCAGGAGCAGCGGGCCGCGTACGGCAGGCTGCTGACCACGGTGAGCGGGGCCGGCGCGAGGCTGGTCTTCGTCACCGCGCCGCCGATCAGGCCCGACGACTTCTACCGGCCGCACATGCCCGACCTGAACCGCGCCCCGGACGCCGCCCGCGCGGTCGCGGCGGGGTCCTCCGGGAAGGCCGGTGTGCTCGACGCCCGCGCGGTGTGGGGGAGCACCTACCGGCGGATCAGGGACGGCAAGGCCGACCGCAGCACCGACGGCATCCACACCTGCCCGCAGGGTGCCGCGCGCTTCACCCACTGGCTGCTCACCCGGCTGGCGAAGTCGTTCCCCGGCTTCACCCCGGCGGCGCCGCGGGACTGGGCCAACACCGGCTGGTCCGCCGACGACCGCTTCAAGGGCTGCTGACCGTGGTGCGGCCCACGAGACGAGGACTCACTGCCGCAGGGCGTTGAGGGTCCGCCGGATGATGTAGGACCATTCGTCGCGTATGCGGGGCTTGTCCTCGTCGGTGGCGTCGGCCAGGGCCAGGCCGGCTCCGCCGAGGATCCAGAACGAGAAGCGAATCGTGGTCTCGACCGCCCGGCCTTCGAGGTAGCCCGCGTCGATGAGGGCGTGAACGAACCGTTCGACGAGCCCGTAGGCGTACTTCTCCTCGCATTCGCGCCAGCGCTTCCATCCCAGCGCGGTCGGCCCCTCCTGCCACACCAGCCGGCCGTACGCCGGATCGCAGCACTTGTCCAGGAAGGCGTCCAGGGCGAGCAGTGCCGCATCCCACGGATCCGTCGCGGTCGCCGCCGCGGCGATCTCGTCGATCGCCTGCTTCTCCTGGGCGTCGAGCACGGCCTCGAAGAGCGCCTGCTTGTCGGCGAAGTGGTGGTAAACGGCGCCACGGGTCACCCGGGTGGCCGACGCGACGTGCTCCAGGGACGTCGCGGCGTACCCACGCTCCGCGAACAGCGTGGTCGCCTCGCCCAGGATCGCGGCCCTGGTCGCTTCGGAGTAGGCCTCGCGCCGGCTCTTGACAGGTGGCATACGGTGAGTCTAATGACATACACAGTGTATGTGACATTCAGAGAGTAGGTGATCGCGCGTGGCGGGTTGGGAGCAAGCTCGGCGCAGGTACCGGCTTGTGCACGATGTCGCCGGGGACTTCGCGAGGAACGGGCCGGGGGCGCTCGCCGAGTGGCGGTCCGCGATCGAGACGGAGTTCGGCGGCCTCGACGACCTTCTGCGAGACGTCCAGCGGCGTTTCCACACCACCGCGGAGGCCCGGCTGGACGCCTTGATCGAGGCGCCTCCCGGCGACCCGGAGGCGTCGGTCGTGGCGGTCCTCGACGAGGTCGCCGAGATCCATCCGGACCTGAAACGCCTGCTGGACGCGTACGCGGACCACCCCGCCGTCGCGGAGGGCACCGCCCGGCTCCACCGGGCCGTACGCGCCGCCACCGGCGTCGACCTCACCCGAACCCGAAACCGAACCCAGCCCGGCCGCTCGCGGTATGAGGAGAAGGGACCCAGCCGTGACCGAAAGCCCGCTTACCGAGCCCGTCTTCGACCCGTTCGCGCCTGGCTTCACTGACGACCCGTATCCCCACTACGCCGAGATGCGCGAGCACGCGCCGGTGCATCGGCACCCCTTCGGGTTCTGGCTGCTCACCCGGTACGAGGACGTCTCGTGGCTGCTGCGGGCCGGACTCTCGGTCGAGGACCGCAACGTGGCCGAGGACAACCCGCTCCGAGAGATGCGGGAGGCCACGTACGGCGACCAGATGCCGCGGTTCGACGGGCGGTCCATGCTGGACCGGGATCCGCCGGACCACACCCGCCTGCGCCGGCTCGTCTCGAAGGCGTTCACCCCCCGTGCGCTACGAGCGCTGCGGCCCCAGGTCGTCGACCTGGTCGACGGAATGCTCGACGCGATGGCCCGCGCCCGCCACGTCGACCTCATCGAGTCCCTCGCGTTCCCGCTGCCCTTCGCGGTGATCGCCAAGATGCTCGGCACGCCGTCCTCCGACCACGAGCGGATCCGGGAGCTGACCGGCGTCGTCGTGCGTTCCCTCGAACCGGTCGCCGACCCCGACCTGGTCTCGGCGATCGTGTCGGCCGACCACGACCTCGGCGGCATCGCCGCGGAGATGATCGCGTGGAAGCGGGAGAACCCCGCGGACGACCTGCTCACCGCCCTCATCAACGCCGAGGACGAGGGCGACGTGCTGGACGAGGACGAGCTCATCGCCCAGACCCTGCTGCTGTACATCGCGGGCCACGAGACGACGGTGAACCTCATCGGGGGCGGAACGCTCGCCCTTCTGCGCGATCCCGGGCGAACGGCGCTGTTGCGCGACGATCCCGGTCTGGTCGCGAACGCCGTGGAGGAGATGCTGCGCTACGACAGCCCGGTGCAGGCGAGCCGGCGTATCACCGTCGAACCGGTCACGGTCGGGGGCGTCGAGATCCCCGCGGGCGCGTTCGTGATGGCGAGTCTCGCCTCGGCCAACAGGGACGAGCGCTTCTGGGGGCCGGACGCCGGAGAGCTGCGGCTGAACCGCGAGAACGCCCGCCAGCACGTGTCCTTCGGCGCGGGTCCGCACCACTGCCTCGGCGCGTCCCTCGCGCGGATGGAGGCCGGCATCGTCTTCGAACGGATGACCGCACGCTTTCCGCGCCTGGCACAGGACGGTGAGGTGAGGTGGAACGGCCGCATCAATCTGCGCGGTCCGTCGTACCTGCCGGTGTCGACCGGGTGACCGGCCCGACGCGTCAGTCGTTCGCCGGGTCGTCGGGGGCGGTGGCCAGGCGGAAGGTCTTGATGGCCAGGTGCAGCAGGAGGCGGTCGGCCCCGGAGTCCAGGTCGAGGCCGGTCAGTGCCTTGATCCTGGACAGGCGGTAGTACAGGGTCTGCCGGTGCACCGACAGGGCCTCGGCGGTGCGCTGGGCGTGCCCGGCCTGGTCCAGGTAGGTCTCGGCCGTGTGCAGGAGGTCGGCGCGCGCGGGGTCCAGGAGCGGCACCAGAGCCGGGTCGGCGGGCGGCGCCGCGGGGGTCGCCATCGGGGGCGCGGCGATCAGCCGGTAGGCGCCGAGCTCGTCCCAGCAGGCCACCGGTCCCAGCCGGGGTTCGGCGCGCGCCGCCCGTACGGCCAGCCGGGCCTCCCGCCATGAGCGGGGCACATCGGACAGGTCCGTCTTGGCTCCGCCCACTCCCGCGAGTGTCCGGGGGGAGCCGGCGGCCGGTTCGAGCAGCCCGGTGGCGATCGCCCGAGCGGCGGCGGTGTCGGCGGCGTCCGGAAGCGGCACGAGGAGTGCGAGGCCACCCGGGCTCCGATGGGCCGGCACGTCGTGCGGGATCCGGCCGGCGGTGAACGGTGGAGCGGGGCTCACCCAGACGACGGTGACGGACGCGGACGCCGCCGCCGGGTGCCGCAGCTCCCCGAGGGTGCGGGCGGCCTCGGCGCGGTCCGTGGCCGAGCCCGACAGCAGCGCCGCGAACGCCCGCGGGGCGGCCTCTCTCTGCCAGGTGTCGGCGGCCAGCAGCCCTCCGGCCCGGGTCGCCAGGGCCATCACCCGGGTCATGCGGGGATCGCCGGGGTCGACGGTGCCGTCGTCCAGCAGCCACAGGTAGCCGTAGACGGCGCCCTCGTGCCGGGCGGGCACGCACAGCCGCGCGCGGACCCCTGCCGCGGGGTCGGCGGGGGTACGGGTCGGGCCGGTCGCGCGCGCGATCCCGAAGCTCTCGAACCAGGCGCGTACCGCCGGAGAGGAGCGGCGGCGCAGGATCGAGCGCGTGCGTACCGGGTCGAGGTCGTCGTCGTGGGAGCTGAAGGCGATGAGTGTGAACTCCCGGTCCTCCAGGGTGACCGGCGCCTGGAGGAGGGCCGAGACCTCGTCCACCAGGCCCTGGTAGTCGCTCATCTCATACAAATGTACAAGGAACGGCGGCCAGGGTCGTGACCGCTGTCGATGGTGGCAGGGCCGAGGCGGACCGTAGCTTCGAGGGCACCGACATTCACTGCTCGACCTGGGAGGTCACCGGTGTTGGGCCCTGCCTTGCTCGCCGCCTCGCGCAGTGACCGGATACGCCGGCTCGTCAGCGGGGCCGCCGTGACCCGGCCCGTCGTCGACCGCTTCGTCGCCGGGGACGCGTTGCCCGAGGCGCTGGAGGCCGTCCGGGCGCTCACCGCCCACGGCATCGACGCCACGCTCGACCACCTGGGCGAGGACATCACCGACGCGGCCCAGGCCCACCGCAACCGCGACGCCTACCTCGGGCTGCTGGAGGCGCTCGGCCGCGAGGGGCTGGGCGGGCACGCCGAGGTCTCGGTGAAGCTGTCGGCGTTCGGCCAGGGCCTGCCCGGCGGCCACGACCTCGCCCTGGCGGGCGCCCGCCGGGTGTGCGAGGCCGCCGAGGCGATCGGCACCACCGTCACGCTCGACATGGAGGACCACACGACCGTCGACTCCACCCTGGCGATCCTCGCCGAGCTGCGCCGCGACTTCCCGCGGACGGGCGCGGTCCTGCAGGCGTACCTGCGGCGCACCGAGGACGACGCACGGGCGCTGGCCGTCGAAGGGTCGCGGGTGCGCCTGGTCAAGGGCGCCTACCGGGAACCCGCCTCCGTGGCCTACCAGAGCAGGCGGGAGGTGGACCTGGCCTACGCGCGCTGCCTGCGGATCCTCATGGCCGGGGACGGCTACCCGATGATCGGCTCGCACGACCCGCGGATGATCGAGCTGGCCGTCCGGCTCGCCGCCAGGTACGGCCGTTCGCCGAGCGCCTACGAGTTCCAGATGCTGTACGGAATCCGCGATGCCGAGCAGCGCCGGCTGGCGGCCGAGCGGCGGCGGATCCGCGCCTACGTGCCGTACGGCGCCGACTGGTACGGCTACTTCATGCGCCGCCTGGCCGAGCGGCCGGCGAACCTCGCCTTCTTCCTGCGTTCGTTCACCACCCGCCACTGAACCCCGGGAGACTCCCCATGGACGCCATCACCCGCGTGCCCGCACCGGCCAACGAGCCGGTGCACGACTACCGGCCCGGCAGCCCCGAGCGCGCCCGGCTGGAGGCCGAGCTGGCCGCCCTGTCGGCCGGCGGCGCCGAGCTGACCTGCACGATCGACGGCAGGGAGCGGATGGGCGGCGGCGAGCGGTTCCCGGTCGTCCAGCCGCACAGCCACCGGGAGGTGCTGGGCACCACCGCGAACGCCGACCACGCCGACGCACGGGCCGCGCTGGACGCCGCCCGCCGGGCCGCCCCCGGCTGGCGGGCCCTCGATTTCGACGACCGGGCGGCGATCCTGCTGCGAGCCGCCGACCTGCTGTCGGGGCCCTGGCGGGAGAAGATCGCCGCCGCCACCATGCTGGGCCAGTCGAAGACCGCCCAGCAGGCCGAGATCGACGCGCCCTGCGAGCTGGCCGACTTCTGGCGGTTCAACGTTCACTTCGCCCGGCAGATCCTGGCCGAGCAGCCCGTCTCGTCGCCCGGCGTGTGGAACCGCGCCGACCACCGGCCCCTAGAGGGCTTCGTCTACGCGGTCACCCCGTTCAACTTCACCGCCATCGCCGCGAACCTGCCGACCGCGCCCGCGCTCATGGGCAACACGGTGATCTGGAAGCCGTCGCCCACCCAGCAGTTCGCCGCGCACTTCACCCTGCGGCTGCTGGAGGAGGCCGGGCTGCCGCCCGGCGTCATCACCATGCTCACCGGGGACGGCCGCGCCGTCTCCGACGTCGTGCTGGCCGACCCCGACCTGGCGGGCGTGCACTTCACCGGCTCGACCGCGACCTTCCAGCACCTGTGGCGCACCGTCGGGGAGAACCTCACCGGCTACCGCACCTATCCGCGTCTGGTCGGCGAGACCGGCGGCAAGGACTTCGTCGTCGCGCACTCCTCGGCGGACCCGGCCGCCCTGCTCACCGCGCTGATCCGCGGCGCGTTCGAGTACCAGGGGCAGAAGTGCTCGGCCGCCTCCCGCGCCTACGTGCCGCGTTCCCTGTGGGGGCGGATCAGGGACGAACTGGTCGCCGAGACCGAGGCGCTGACCATGGGGGACGTGCGCGACCTGCGAAACTTCGGCGGCGCGGTGATCGACGCCAGGTCCTTCGGCCGGCTCCGGGACGTCCTGGAGCGCGCCGCCAAGGACCCGGCCATCGACGTCCTCGCGGGCGGCACCTGCGATGACCGGGAGGGCTACTTCGTCCGCCCGACGGTCCTGGTCTGCGACGACCCTGGGCACGAGGTGTTCCGCAGCGAGTTCTTCGGGCCCATCCTGGCCGTCCACGTCTACGACGACGACGGCTTCGAGCCGATGCTCGCCCAGATGGAGTCGGTCAGCCCGTACGCGCTGACCGGGACGATCTTCGCCCGGGACCGGGCCGCGATCGCCCGCGCCACCGAGGTGCTGCGGTTCGCCGCCGGCAACTTCTACATCAACGACAAGCCCACCGGCGCGGTCGTCGGCCAGCAGCCCTTCGGCGGCGGACGCGCCTCGGGCACCAACGACAAGGCCGGCTCCGCCCAGAACCTGCTGCGCTGGACGTCCACCCGGACCATCAAGGAGACGTTCGTCCCGCCGACCGGCCACCGCTACCCGCACATGGGCTGACCCGCCCACCGAGCCACCGGCCCCGCACAACGACGTGCGGGGCCGGTTACGTCGTGGGGGAGACCTCAGCCGGGATTCCGGGTGCTCCTGGGGGCGCGCGGGACGTGCAGGACGCCGAAGCGCTCCCAGAGCTCTTCGGAGCGGCGAAGGCTCTCGGTCGTACGGGCGGGGTCGCGGGCGGCGAGCCGGGCGCAGAGGGCCTGGGCCACGGAGACGGCGGCGGTCAGGGCCGGGAAGAAGGCCGCGCCTTCGGCGGGCACCACCAGGACGTGGTGCGCGGCCTCGGCGAGCGGGGTGCTGGCCGAGTCGGTGATGGTGCACACCGTGGCGCCGCGTTCGCGTGCGACCTGCGCCGAGCGGACCGTTCTCGCGTACAGCCGCCAGAGGCTGATCGCGATCACGGTGTCCTGCGGGCCGACGTCGGCCAGGGCGTTGAGCATGTCCGACTTGCCGTAGCCGCCGAGCAGCTCGACCGGGTAGCCCGCCAGCACCGCGTTGTGCACCAGCGCCAGGCCGATCGTGGCGTAGCTGCCCTCGGCGATCACCAGCGTGCGGCGGGCGGCGGCGATCGCCTCCACCATGTGTTCGGCGACCGCCGGGTCGAGGTGCCGGCCGGCGAGCGCGACCGACTCCAGGTCACGGCGCAGGGAATCGGCGAACACCCCGCTCTGGGGCGCGCGGTGCTCGGCGGCGATCTCGGGCACGCTCAGCGAGGTCAGGTAGCGGGCCCGCAGCTCGGTCTGGAGGGCGGGCCAGCCGGAGAAGCCGAGCGCCTGCGCGGCGCGGGTCACGGTCGCGACGTTCACCGCGGCGGCGCTGGCGATCTGCTGGGTGGAGCCGTAGGTGCTCATCCGCGGCTGGGTCGCCAGCACCTCCAGGACGGCCCGCGCCTTGGGGCTCAGCGAGAACCGGGAGGCGCGCTCGCGCAGCCACTCCGCCACGACGGCGGAGGCCGAGCCGTCGGCCCCTTCGGACTCCTCGGTCCCTTCCACCGGGCTCCCCCCTCGGTCTCGGCGCCCTCGCGGGCGATCTGCATCGTACGCCGCCGTGTCCACACAGGATTGCAGTGACTATTGCTCACGGCAAAGCGTGCAACGTATATTGCAGCTCACTCGGACTCTCGCCGTCCCTGCCCATGCCCCCATCGTCGAGAGGTGCGCTGATGAACCTCCTCGCACGCCTGGACAGACTCCCGCTGTCCCGGCCGCACTACCTGCTTCTGCTGATCGGCGGGCTCGGCTACACCTTCGACGGCATGGACGCCGCGGTCGTCTCGTTCCTGATGCCCAGCACCAAGGAGCTGTGGCACCTGGGCGGAGTCCGGCTCGGCATGCTCGCCTCGTCCAGCGCCTTCGGCTACCTGCTGGTCGCCGGCCTCACCGGCGTGCTCGCCGACCGCATCGGCCGTCGCCGCGTGATGATGTACGCGCTGGCCTGCTACGCCTTCTTCTCCGCCGTCGCGGCGCTGTCGCCGAACTTCTGGGTCTTTCTCACCGCCCGGGTGCTGGCCGGGGCGGGGGCCGGCGCGGAGAGCGTGGTGATCGCGCCCTTCCTGTCGGAGTTCGTGCCCGCGGCCCGGCGCGGCTGGTTCGTCGGCGCGCTCGCCGGCTTCTTCTCCTTCGGGTTCGTCGGCGCCGCGCTCATCGGCCGTTTCGTCGTCGTCCACGGCAACGGCTGGCGCTGGGCCCAGGTGATCACCGCCGTGCCCATCCTGATGCTGCTCTGGTGGCGCCGGACGCTACCCGAATCCCCCCGTTTCCTGCTGTCCGGCGGGCGCACCGCGGAGGCCGAACGCATCGTCGCCGACCTGGAACGCCGGGTCGAGGCCGCCACCGGCCGCCCCCTGCCCCCCGTCCCGGCCGGAGCCGGCAAGGACACCGCCACCGCCACCGCCCACCCGGGGCTCGGCCTCATCGGCGCGCTGCGCTACCTGTGGTCGAAGGCGATGGTCCGCCGGACCGCCACCACCTGGTTGATCTGGTTCGTCATCACCTTCTCCTACTACGGCTTCTTCTCCTGGATCCCCACGCTGCTGGTGGACCAGGGCATCACCGTCACCAAGAGCTTCAGCTTCTCGATCATCATCTACTTCGCCCAGGTTCCCGGGTACTTCTCGGCGGCCTGTCTACTCCTACACCCCCGAGGTCTTCCCCACCTGGATCCGGGCCACCGGCACCGGGCTGGCCAGCGGCTTCGGCAGGGTCGGCAGCATCACCGCACCGCTGATCATCGGCGCGCTCTCGGCCTCCGTGGGATTCGCCGGCGTCTTCGGGCTCACCACCGCCGTCCTGGCGACCGGCGTCATCGTCACACTCGTCTTCGCCCTCTCCACGGCCGAACGGTCCCTGGAAGAGCTCGCCGCGCCCCTGCCTCCTGACCCGGGGCGTAGCGACACCAACGACACCGAGCAAGGAGCACTCTCTTCGTGACCAGCACCACCGGTTCGACCTCCGCCCTGATGCTGCGCAACGCCCACCTCCTCGACCCGATCAGCGGCGACTACACCGAGGGCGATCTGCTCTCCGTCGACGGGCGGATCGCCGAGACCGGCCCCCGCCTGACCGCTCCGCAGCGCGCCGAGGTGCACGACCTGCGCGGTGCCTACGTCCTGCCCGGGCTGATCGACGCGCACGTCCACGTCACCGCCATCACCGCCCATCTCGCCTCGCTCGCCACCACCTCCCCGCTCTACGTCGGCGCCTACGCCGCCAAGATCATGAGCGGGATGCTGGACCGCGGCTTCACCACCGTCCGCGACATGGCCGGCGCCGACCACGGCATCGCCGCCGCCCAGGCCGAGGGCGCCATCCGCGGTCCCCGGCTGGCCTTCGGCGGGCGGGCGCTCTCCCAGACCGGTGGTCACGGCGACCACCGCGGCCCCGGCGCGCACCTGCGCGACGAACACCCCTGCTGCGGCGACCACTGCAGGATCGCCGACGGCGTGGACGCGGTACGCGCCGCCGCCCGCGACGAACTGCGCAAGGGCGGCCACCACCTCAAGGTCATGGCCTCCGGCGGAGTCGCCTCGCCCACCGACCGGATCGACTCCACCCAGTACTCGATGGACGAACTGCGCGCCGCGGTGCAGGAGGCCGAGGCGTTCAACCGCTACGTCGCCGCCCACGCCTACAGCGCCCGCGCCGTCAACCGGGCCCTGGAGGCCGGTGTCCGCTCCATCGAGCACGGCAACCTGATCGACGACCGCAGCGTCCGGCTCCTCCTGGAGCGAGACGCCTTCCTCGTCCCCACACTGGTCACCTACTGGGCCCTGAAGGAAGAGGGCCGCCGGTACGGTCTGCCCGAGGGCAGCTGGCGCAAGGTCGACGAAGTGCTGCACGCCGGCCTGGCCGCCCTCGAACGCGCCCACCGCGCGGGCGTCACGATCGTCTACGGCTCCGACCTGCTCGGCGGTATGCACGGGCACCAGAGTCGAGAGTGGCGCATCCGCGCCGAGGTCCAGGAGCCCATCGACATCATCCGCTCCGCCACCAGCAACGCCGCCCGTCTCCTCGACCAGGAAGAGCAGATCGGCACCCTCGCCGTCGGCGCCCACGCCGACCTCGTCGTCCTCGACGCGGATCCCCTCCGGGACATCGGCGTCCTCGCCGCTCCGGCCGAGCACATGCCCATGGTCGTCCAGGCCGGGGCCGTCGTCCGCGACGACACCGCCGGGCGTCGCTGACGGCCGGACTTTCCCGAACCGGCCGGCTCGGTCACGGCGAGCACGAGCACGAGCACGAGGCCGCGGCCACGGACCGGTCCGTCACCGGAGGCCGCTGAGCGCCCTCGACGACCTGGCCGGCGCCCGGCTGTCCCGTGTGGCTCTACGGCGGGGTGGCCTGGCCGGTGTGGTCGTGTGGTCTCACGGCGGGGCGGTCTGGCCGGTGTGGTCGTGTGGTCTCACGGCGGGGCGGTCTGGCCCGTGTGGTCAGGTGGCCC
Source organism: Actinoallomurus oryzae (assembly GCF_039541955.1). Classification (NCBI taxonomy): domain Bacteria; kingdom Bacillati; phylum Actinomycetota; class Actinomycetes; order Streptosporangiales; family Thermomonosporaceae; genus Actinoallomurus; species Actinoallomurus oryzae. The sequence goes on from NZ_BAABHF010000042.1 coordinate 138,551, forward strand.
AGGATGGGACGATCTGGCCCAGCCGGGTCGGGGCGGTGAGTCCGAGGATCGTGGTGATCACACCGTTCGCGACCGTGAAGGCCAGGACCGTGACCGGTCGTCCGCCGACGGTGATGAGAACGCCCGGGACGCCGTTCACGAGTGCCGGATGCGCGAGCGCGTCCCGGCGTGCGTACGTGCTCGCCGTGGCCGCGACCCGGTCCGCGCCGCGGATGACGGTGGGCCCCGCGGGACTCTGCGTCCGTAGCTCGACCTCGGGCGCGAGCATGGTCAGCAACGCGGCGACGTCGCCCCGGCCGGCCGCCGCGAGGAACGCGTCCACGACGTCCCGGGCCGCGGCATGGGCATCGGCCGGGGGCGTGCCCGGCCGCAGGCGTCCCCGCGCCCGGCTGGCGAGCATCTTGGCGGCCGCCGTACTCCGGCCGAGGACGGCCGCGATCGCGTCGAACGGGACCTCGAAGACGTCGTGGAGCACGAACGCCACCCGTTCCGCCGGGGTGAGGGTGTCCATGACGACGTACAGCGCGAGGCCGAGGGAGTCGGCGAGGACGGCCTCCTCCTCCGGATCGACCCGGGAGCCACCGGCCGCGTCCCAGGCGAGCGCGCCGACCTCGAGTTCGAGCGGCTGCTCGCCTCGCACCCCGCGCCTGCGAAGTGTGTCCAGGCAGATCCGGCTGGTCACCGTGGTGAGCCAGCCGCGCAGGTCCTCGATGTCACCGCCGCCGGTGCGCGCGAGCCGCAGCCACGCCTCCTGGACGGCGTCATCCGCGTCGGCGTGCGAGCCGAGCATCCGGTACGCGATCGCGTGGAGATAGGAGCGCTGGGTCTGGAACTCCGCGGCGAGCTCGTCCTCTTCGGTCACGGTCCTCCTCGGCGTACGGCGGTGTCACTACCAGGACGCGTCACGCGCCGGTGAGGTAACGCCCGGGCCGGCGTTACCTTCCGCCGTGACCGGACGTCGTAGTGCCGTCCACCGATCGACCCGTTCCCTGGGGGAGACATGACGGCACGCATCCAGAACGCGACCAGCCAACCCGACCTCACACCGGCCGTCCAGCACCTCTTCAAGGAGGTGTACACCGGCGGAGTACCGCGTCAGACGCTTGAGCTGGTGCATCTGCGCGTGAGCCAGATCAACGGCTGCAGCGCCTGTGTCGACGCCGGCGCCGCGAGCGCGGCCAAGGCCGGTGTCGGCTCCGAGAAGCTGGTCGCCGTCGCCGCCTGGTACGAGAACCCGCTCTTCGACGACGCCGAGCGGGCCGCTCTGACGCTCGCCGAGGCGGCGACCCGGCTCTCCGACCGGCCCGGCGCGGTCACCGACGAGATCTGGGCCGAGGCACGCGTGCACTACAACGAACGGCAACTCGGGTCCCTGGTGCTGATGGTGGCGATCACCAACTTCTTCAACCGGATCAACACCACCTTCCGGGTGCCCGCCGGGACCAGATGGGACTGACGGGCTTCGTCACCGGGACGTAGCCCTCAAGAGTGCCGGATGTAAGCCTTCGGCGGCCACGAACGCCGCGGGTGGGTGAGGGCGTCATCCGGGCCGATGAGCGGCCGGGGCGGGCGCCGATTCCGGTCGCGGCGCCGGCTCGAGGTCGGATCGCCGTGTCTCCGGTCCCACGAGCAGTGCCACCAGGGTGAGCGCGGTGAGCAGGCCCAGATAGACGACCACCAGCCACCAGTGCCCGGACCAGGTGAGCAGCGCGGTCGCTATGAGCGGCAGGAACCCGCCGGCCAGGACCGATCCGATCTCACGGGCGAAGGCGAAACCGGCGAGGCGGGTCCTGGTGTCGAACAGCTCGGCGAACCAGGCCGCCTGCGGCGCCAGCATGGCCGGGTAGCAGATGCCGAGTCCGACCACGAAGGCCAGCGTGATCGCGACGGGGGAGAGGGTGTCCAGGATGAGGAAGAACGGCGCGCTCCAGGCCAGGGAGGCGATGGCCCCTACAGCGTAGACGGGGCGGCGGCCCCAGCGGTCGGAGAGCCAGGCGAACAGCGGGATGGCCGCGATCTGCACGACCGACGCGACGATGACCGCGACCAGGCCCACGGACTCCGGCGCGTGCAGCTGGTGGGCGAGGAACGACACCGCGAACACCGGGAACAGGTAGGCGAACCCGTTCTCGGCGAACCGTGCGCCCACGACGACCAGGAAGTTGCGCGGGTGACGGCGCAGCGCCGCCAGCAGCGAGACCTCGGGCTGTTCGGAACGCCGGGCGGCCTCGAACGCGGGGGTCTCATGGATCCCTCGGCGCAGGACGTAACCGATGGCGAGGACGAGGGCGCCGAGCAGGAAGGGCACCCGCCAGCCCCAGGCGCGGAACGTGGGCCATGAAACGTCTCCCGTTCAAGGTGGATGAGCTCAGCGGCGCCGGGGCCGGCGGAGGACCGCGCCCTGCTGGATGGGGCCGACCAGGGCCGCGTACTGCCCGAGCCAGCCGCGCTCTGCTCCCGGATCGCCCGCGGTGACGGGCTCGCCCTGACGCTGGGGGTCGGCGTCGACGGTCCGCGCGTCGAGATCGATGCCGATGGCGTCGCCGTCGCGTACTCCCGCGAGAGGTCCGCCATCGGCCGCCTCGGGCATGACCTGGCCGACCACGAGCCCGTGGTTGAGCCCCGACAGCTCGCCGTCGGTGACGACCGCGACCCGGCCGCCCAGCCCGGCGCCGTTGAGAGCCGCGACGAAACTCGCGGCGAACACCGTGCCCGGGCCGCCCCGCGGGCCCATTCCCCGCAGCACGATGACGTCGCCCGGCTCGATGGCGCTTTCGCCCAGAGCGGCGATGGCGTCGTCCTCGCCCGCGAAGACCTTGGCGGGGCCGGAGAACCACCGCCGCGCACCGCCCACACCCGCGACCTTCACGATCGCTCCGTCGGGTGCCAGCGAACCGCGCAGGATCACCAGCCCCGGCTCGTCGGCGACGGGCCGGCTCAGCACGTGCACCACGTCACCGTCCGGTTCCGGGGCATCGGCGATGAGGTCGGCGACGGTACGGCCGGCCACCGTAAGGGCGCCCGTGTGCAGGCGTGGTTCGAGGGCGCGGAGCACGGTCCGTACGCCGCCGGCCTCGTCGAGGTCCCACACCTGGTGCGTCCCGTTCGGGCGGATGGCGGCGAGTTGCTTGGCGGTGCGCCCCTTCTCCTCGAACAGCGCCACCACGTCCAGATCCAGGTCGGCCTCGGCGGCGACGGCGGCGAGGTGACGGATGCAGTTCACCGAACCGCCGAGCGCGAGTGCGACCTCGACCGCGTTCTCGACGGCCTCCCGGGTCAGCACCTGCCGGGCCGTGAACCCCTCGCGTACCAGGTCGACGATGCGTCGCCCCGCGGCCGAGGCGCGTTCCAGCATCGCTTCGGAGTTCGCGCGTACGGGCGCGGAACCCGGCATGGTCATGCCGAGTGCCTCGGCGAGCACGTGCATGGTGTTCGCGGTCGCGAGGCCGGCGCACACCCCGGGCCCCTTGATCGCGCTGTCGGAGAGCTCGGCCAGCTCATCGACCTTCAGCTTCCCCGACGCGACGGCACCGACGGACTCGTACACCGAGTCGATGTCGACCGAGCAACCCGCATAGGTGCCGCCGCGCTGATAGCCGCCGATGACGACGATGGCGGGCAGGTCGAGGCGGGCCGAGGCCATCAGGTGGGCCGGGGTCGTCTTGTCGCAGCTGGAGAGCAGCACCATGCCGTCGAGTTGCGCGCCCTCCACCGCCGCCTCGACGTCGTTGACCACGAGGTCCCGGGTCGGCATCAGGTAACGCGCCTTGCGGCCGGCGCTGGTGACGAAGTCGCTGGGCGCGGTGGTGCGGATCTCCAGCGGCAGACCGCCGGCGGCGCGGATCGCGTCGGCGACCACTGTCGCCACGTCGTCCAGATGCGCGAAGCACACCGACAGCTTCGATGACGTGTTGACCACAGCGATCTTCGGTTTCTGCTGGTCTTCGATGCTGATGCCCATCGCGCTCCACTGCGCGCGACGTACGGCCCAGCGCGTCGTTCCGGGCTCGAAGTTGCTCCGTAGCCGTTCCATGGGTGTTCCTCCTGTCAGCTGAGGGAAAGAGCGCTGCCGTTGGCGGCCATGGCGGCCCGGACCTCACCGCCGGGCAGCTCTCGGTAGGGGATGTCGCCGTCGAGGGAGAGCACGGTGGCCATGGCGGCGGCGTGACCGTATTCGAAGCACTGCGCGGTGACACGGGCCGAGGTGAGTGCCTCGTGCTCGGCGGACAGGCAACGTCCGGCGACGATGATGTGCTCGCCGCGGTCGGGAACGAGCGTGCCGTAGGGGACTTCGTAGTAGTCGTCGAGCAACCACGTCAGCTTCGGGCGGTCCCCGGCGTGCAGCTCGATGGGCCACGGCACCCGGCAGATCCCGTCGTCCCGCTTGCGCGCGGCGAGTACGTCGTCGTTCGTGAGCCGCTCGATCCCGGTGATGGTGCGGGTCTGGCGAATCCCGGCCTCGACTCCGGTGTCGACGACGAACGCGTTCTCGCAGCCGGGGAACCGCTCGATCATGAACCGTGCGTAGTCGCGGACCTGCCGCCGGCCCAGGATCTCGGCTTCGGTGAAGTCGGCCGGATCGATGACGTTGAGCATCCTGCCGTCGCGTCCGCTGAGCCGGGTCGCGTTGACCATCAGCTCACCGGGCCGGGGCGTCGTGAAGATCCAGATCTTCTGCCGCGGCAGGTTCAGACCGGCGTTGCGCCCGTCGATGATCGCTTCGGTGACGTGCGGCGGGCAGATCGCGTCCGCACCGTAGAACTCGGTGAACCGCCTGACGTCGACGTTCCCGAGCCGGAAGAACATGGTCGGGTTCTGGATCACGCCGTCGTCGCCGAACGTGTAGCGATGGCCGGCGCGGGCGACGACCGCCGCGTCGCCCGACGCGTCGATCGTGCGATCGGCCAGGACCACGGCACGGCCCGCGTTGGACTCCACCACCACACCGCGATGCGTCACGCCGTCCAGGACGAGCCCGGTGACCACGGTGTGGAACAGCACCCTCACCCCGGCGCGTTCCAGCAGGGCGTCGGCGGTCTCCCGCCACACCAGCGGATCGTGCGCGACCGTCCACGTCTTGCCATAGATCTGGGGAGCGGTCAGCCCGCCGCGGCGCGTCAGCTCCCGACGGAACCGTTCGGTGAACCCGCCGACGACCTGGCGGGGTTCCCGGTCGCTGTCCGAGGCCAGGTACAGCCCGCAGATCGTGCCCGACATGCCCGCGACCGCCGCGCCGCCCGCGAAGCCGTACCTCTCCACGATCAGGACGGACCTACCGGCCTCGGCCGCCACCGTCGCCGCCGCGACCCCGGCCGCACCGGCGCCGACGACCAGGACATCGACCTTCGCCAGTACGTTAAGCCCCTGTTCAGGGTGTGGGTCCGTCAGCGACCAAGCCGATATATCAGTCACGTACCGGTTGTATACGGCCGATGAAGGTAGTGTCTACCCCAGACCGGAGCAGGAGGGACGCCGTGCCCAACAAGGCCGACCACGCCTACGAGGTGCTCGAGCGGATGATCACGTTCCAGGAGCTGCCGCCGGGGACGCTGGTCTCCGAGGCGCGGCTGATGGAGCGCACGGGGCTCGGCCGCACCCCGGTACGCGAGGCACTCCAGCGCCTCGCGCGGGAGCGGATGGTCGAGATTCACCCGAACCAGGGGGTGTTCGTCCCCCCGACGTCGATCGAGGCGCAGCTGAAGGTGCTGGAGCTACGCCGTTCGGTGGAGGAACTCGCCGTACGCCTGGCCGCGCACCGCGCCACCACCGCTCAGCGCGAGCGGATCCTCGCCCTCGCCGATGTGCTCGCCGAGTTCGACGGCGGCAGCGTCGAGGAGTTCGGCGGGCTGCTCAAACAGACGCACGACCTGATCGTCGAGGCCGCGCACAACGAGTACCTCTCGCTGACGATGGCGCCGCTCCAGGGGCTGTCCCGGCGGTTCTGGTTCGCGCACCTGCAGGACGAGAAGACCGACCTGCGCAAGGCGGCGGACCTCCACGGCGACATCCTGCGCGCCATCTGTCACGGCGACGAGGCCAAGGCCACCGAGGCGTCGCTGCACCTGAACGACTACCTCACCGACTTCACCTACCGGACGCTGCGGAACCGCTAGGCCGGCCTGGGCACGCCGCTTACGGGACGTAGCCCTCATGGGTGCGGGATGTGGCGAGGACCGGTGCACGTTTTGGCGGTTCGCCTCGGCGCGGCGGTTCTAGTTTGACGGCATGGGAAGGTCCGCGGGGGCGATCGCCGGGGGCGCGACAGCCGTCCGCGCTGGTCACCATCATCGGCCTCCGGCCACGACGGGGCCGGGTGGCGATGGCGGTGCTGTGCGGTTCGAGGTCCTGGGGCCGCTGGCGGTGCTGGGCTCCGGTGGCGCGGTGGACCTCGGGCCGCCGAAGGCCCGCGCGCTGCTGGCGGTGTTGCTGCGCCGCCCCGGCCGGGTCGTGGCCGGTGACGTCCTGGTCGAGGCGCTGTGGGGGGACGACCCGCCCAAGAGCGCCGCCAAGAACGTTCAGGCCTACGTTCATCAGCTACGCCGCCGTCTGGGGGACCCCGGGCGCATCGTCCATCAGCACTCGGGCTATCTCCTGCGGGCCGGGCGCGACGAGCTGGACGTCGCCCGGTTCGACGACCTGGTCGAGGCCGCGCGTGCGGTGGAGGCGGGCGGCGAGCCGGAGCGGGCGAGCGAGCTGCTGCGCGACGCCTTGGCGCTGTGGCGCGGCGAGGCCTATTCCGGCATGGCCGACATCCCGATCGTGGCGGCGGAGGCCGCGCGCCTGGCCGAGGCCAGGCTGTCCGCGCTGGCGCAGCGGGTCGACGTCGACATCCGGCTGGGCCGCCACGCCGAGCTGGTCGGTGAGCTGACCGCGCTGGCGGGGGAGCATCCCCTGCGGGAGTGGATCTGGGCGCAGCTGATGCTGGCGCTCTACCGCTGCGGGCGCCGTGCGGACGCGTTGCAGGCCTATCTGCGCGCGCGGGACGCCCTGGTCGAGCAGATCGGGCTGGAACCCGGACGTGAGCTGCGGGATCTGCATGAGGCGATTCTGGCCGGCGCCCCTTTCCTCGATCTTCCCGCCGCGCCCGGGGCGACGGGCGCGCGGATCGCCGCCCCGCGGGAACCGGACTCGCCGGTGGCCGCCGCGCCACGGATGCTGCCGGGCGACATCGGCGACTTCGCCGGCTACGACGCCGAGCTGACCGGTATCGACGCGGTCCTGCGCGGTGACCGCGAGCCGGACCGGCCGACGTCGGTCGTGGCCGTGACGGGCGAAGGCGGAATCGGCAAGACGACGGTCGCGGTGCGCGCCGCGCACCGGCTGCGGACGGCCTACCCCGGCGGTCAGCTCTTCGCCGCCCTGGGCGGCGCGCGGTCGGCGGCCGCGGACCCGCACGAGGTGCTCGGGCGGTTCCTTCGGGCGCTGGGCATGCCGGACGCCGCCGTACCCGGGAACGAGGATGAGCGTGCCGCGGCCTACCGGAGCCTGCTCGCCGATCGCCGGGTGCTCGTGGTCCTCGACGACGCACGGGACGAGAGGCAGATCGAGCGGCTGCTGCCCGGCAGCGGGATCTGCGCGGTCATCGTCACCAGCCGGCCCAGGCTCGGCGGGCTGGCCGGAGCGCACCGGATCGACCTGGGGGGACTGCCGGACGCGGACGGCGAAGCGCTGTTGCGCACGATCGCCGGACGCGAGCGGATCGAGGCCGAACCGGCCGAGACGGAACGGCTGCTGGAGCTCTGCGCGGGACTCCCGCTGGCACTGCGGATCGTCGGTTCACAGCTCGCGACGCGACCCCACTGGAAGGTCGGCGACCTGGTCGCCCGGCTGGCCGACCCACGTCACCGGCTCGACGGTCTCCGCCACCGCGGCCTGGAGGTGCGTGCGAGCTTCGGGCTGGGCTATGGGGCGCTCGCGGCGCCGGCGCGCCGCCTCTTCCGGCTGCTCGGCCTGCTCGACACACCGGACTTCCCGGTGTGGACGGCCGCCGCCCTGGTGAACACCACGCCGCCGACGGCCCAGGACCTGCTGGACGACCTGGTCGACGTGCGACTGCTGCGCGTCACCACCTCCTCGGCCGTCGGCGGCGTCCGGTACGGCTTCCACGCGCTGGTCCGGCTCTACGCGCGAGAGCGCGCGGAGGTGGAGGAGCCCGCGGAGTCACGCCGGGCGGCTCTCGCGCGGGCGAGGACGTGTCCCCCCATCCGCGCGGCCGGATAGGGGGACACCGGTCCCGTCAGGGCTGGAGCTGGAAGTCGAGCGTCGTCGTCGTGCCCGCCCTGATCTCGGTGATCCTGAGTTGCTGCTGGTAGGAGTCCTTGGCCGCGATGACCTCCAGCGGGTTGTTCGCCTGGTCGAGCCAGGTCTGGTAGCGGCCGTCGGTGCCGGTCTTCAGCGTGAAGGTGGCGCCGCCGCAGTCTCCGGTCTGCGTGTCATAGCCGGCGCAGAGCTGGACGGTCGCCCCGGCGATGGGTTTCCCGGTCGACGCGTCGGTCACCGTGCCGGCCAGCTTCCCCCAGCTCTTCGGCGGGTCGACCTGGACGGCGATCGGGACCGGCGGCACCGCGTACGGCGTGTCGGTGCGGACCGCGAAGGCGCCGGTGACACTGCCCGGCTGGGCGAACCCGGCCGAGGAGACGGTGACCGTCACGGTCGCGGACCGGCCGGGTGCCAGGTCGAGCGCGTCCTTGGACACCTTCGCCCAGGACAGGTGGAACCCGTCGCCGCACTGGTCGTATCCGGGGAGCGTCTCCGTCCACCGGGTGGGCGTGATGCTGCCGTCGTAGACGCCACCGCCGATCCGGAACAGGCCGCAGCCGCTGCCGCCCGCCGGGTTGTAACTCGCGTTGTTGGCGTTGGGCAGCGCGGTCCAGGCGTCGGTGGCCGGGTCGTACTCGGCGGCCCGGTTGGTCGCCACGTCGCCGGCGCCGGCGATGCCCGCGGCCACCTGGAGCCTCCCGTTCGCGCCGCTGTAGGTCATGCCCCAGTTGTCGTACGGCATGTCCGCGCCCCTGGTCCAGGCGTCGGCGTCCGGGTCATAGAGATAGGTGGACCTGATGCCGGTCCCGTCGGTCCGGCCGCCGGCGCACACGATCCGGCCGCCCAGCGCGGCGCACGCCGCGCCGGCCATCGACACGGGATAGTCGGCGAGTTCGGTCCAGCGGTCGTGCGCCGGGTCGTAGCGGTACACCGCCGGGACCGTTGAACCGGTCCCGGCGACCAGGCCGCCGATCACGTACAGCCGGCCGCCGAGGCTCACGGCGCGGGCGGCGCCGAGGGCCTGCGGGTAGTCCGCCACCTGGGTCCAGGTGTCGGACGACGGGTGGTAGGCGAAGACGCTGCCGACGTCCATGACGTTGTGGTCCCAGCCGCCGACGACGTACAGCGTGCCGTTCACGAACGCCGCCGCGGGCGCCTCGACCGCCTGCGGCATGTCCGCGATGCGGTGCCATGAGCGTGCGGCCGGGTCGTAGACGTAGCCGGCCTTGGACACCACCGCGGTGGATCCGGCCGCGCCGTTCCCGCTCCAGCCGCCGAGCGAGTAGACCCGTCCGGTGGTGTCGTCGTAGGCGACCGCGTTGTTGAAGGTGGTGACCGGATAGTCGGGCAGGTCGGTCCACGGCCCGCTCTGCGGCGTGGCCTGGCGGAGCCGCGGCGACGTGGAATGCGGGCTCATCCTGCTCATGGGGCCGAGTACGTAGTGTCCCTTGACCTCCTGGAGCGGCGCACCGGATCCGGACGTCGTGCCGGCCATCGGCGTGAACCCGCCGCCCTGCGTGCCGAGGGTGGCATGCACGGGTTCGGTGCCGTCGTTGCGCACGGTGACACGGGCGGTGCTGGATTCGCCGAGCCGCTGGGTGACCCTGATGCTCGGTGTGGTCACGGTCAGGTGCCCCGCCGTGAGCGTCCAGTCCCTGCGGGTGAGGCCGTTCGCCGTGACGTCCACGGACGCGTCGGCCGAGGTGTAGTGGCCGCTCGTGGCCGTGAACGGGTGGCGGCCGGTGAGCGGGGCGAACCCCGTGTAGAAGCCGTCGGGCAGGTTCGGGTCATCTGAGGTCGCCGCGCTCACGAGCGTGTCGGCGGGCGCGTCCGCGGACACGACAGTCGCGCCGTTGAGCGGCCGTCTCATGGTGCCGTCCTGGACCACCCCGGCCACCAGACCGCCGGGCGTCGCGGTGCAGGTACGCGTGCCGATCACGATGTCGTCCAGCGTCCACCAGAGCCCCTTGCCCTGCACGCCGGTGTAGTGGAACCGGACCCGCACGTCGGGCCTGCCGGCCGCCTGCGGGATCGGCACGTCGAACTGACCGCCGAGCCGCTGCGACCCGTCCCGGTGCCAGACGTTCTCCCAGGTCCGCCCGCCGTCCAGGCTCAGGTCGACGTCACCGGTCTGCGCGTCGGAAGAGCCCGGGAACAGGTAGTACTGCGTGTCGAACCCGATCTCCGGCGCGCTCTGCCCGGACAGGTCGACCGAGGGCGAGACCAAGGTCGTGTCCGGGGAGGCGGACAGGCTGTCGACGGCGACCATGTCTCCGTCGGAGCGCGAGGTCGGCGGCAGGAAGTCGCCGTCGCGGTCGAAACCCCAGGTCGAGCCGGAGCCGTTGCCGTCCGTCACGCTCCAGCCGTCCTTCGCGGCGTCCCAGCCGGTGAACTTCTCCTCAAGGCCGCTCACTCCGGGGGCGTAACCCCGTGCCGTGCAGTCCAGCGGGTTCACCGTGAACCTGACGTCCTGGCGCACGCCCGTCGTCCCGACGTGCACCGGCAGGACGGCGTCCTGGTATCCGCTCAGGGACACCGGGTGCATCCGTAGCGTGTAGTCGGCGTCGCGTGGCAGGTCGAGCGTGTAGCGGCCGGTGTAGGGGTCGGTGTAGGTCGCGCCGGGCGCGCCGTCCACAGTGATCTTCGCGTACATCGGCCAGCCGTGGCCCGAGCCGTCGACGGCGGTGCCGGACACGACGTTGCTCGCCGGCTTCCTGAGCCGGAAGTTCGCCGTGACCCGCCTCCCGCTCCGCACTCGTACAGTGGAGCGGGCCGTGGTGTGGCCGAACATGGAGGCGGTCACCTCGTGGCGGCCCGCGGCGACGTTCAGGTCGTAGCGGCCGTTCGCGTCGGTACGGGTGGAGTAGCCGTCCGAGGTCGCGACGGTGGCTCCGGCGACCGGTCTGCCGCCGCTGGTCACCGCGCCGGCGATGTCGCCGCGCGGCACGCCCGTCAGCGCGGCGACCCCGTCGGGGGTGCCCAGGCCGGTCGGGCCGTCCCAGCCCTTGCCGGCCGTGCACAGCACGTCGCCGCAACTCCCGTTCGAGCCCGTGGTGATGTCGTGGAACGCGGACGCCTTCGTCTGGTCGTACAGGTAGGTCACCGGGTAGGTGCCGGGCAGCGGGGTGCCGGCGAGCGCGTACATGCCGGCGATCAGCGGGGCGGCCAGGCTGGTGCCGCCCACCTGCCGCCAGCCCGGGTAGGCGCTGAGCGAGTCGTAGATGGCGAAGCCGGCGTTCGAGTCGGCGACCGCGGAAACGTCCGCCGAGGCGCGCCGGTCGCACGCCGTGGCCACCGTCTGCTGGTACGCCGGTTTGGGCTCGTACGGCGAGCAGCCCGAACCGCCCTGCCCCCACGCGGTCTCGGTGTAGCCGCGCGGAGTGGAGGCGTCACGGTTCAGGGTGGTGCCGCCGACCGAGACCACGTTCGGGGAGGTCGCCGGCCAGTTGCTCACGTTGCCGAGGTCACCGCTCGACGCGGTGACCACGACGCCGGGGTGGTCCCAGTGCTCGCCGTACGCGGCCTCCCCGGGGAACTCCCCGGAGACGCCGAAGGAGTTCGACACGTACTTGGCGCCGAGCCGCACCGCGGTGTCCACCGCCGCGCCCAGCGAGTCGACGTCGGAGTTGTCGCCCTGGACCAGCAGGATGTGGCACCTGGGGCAGGCCGCGGAGACCGCGTCCAGGTCCAGGGAGGTCTCGGTGATCCACCCCTCCTCGTCGGCCGGGTAGCTCGTCCCCCCGTTCTGGTCCACCTTGCGGAAGCAGCCGTTGGCGGTCGTGCACGGCGGCAGCCCGTAGTGCGCGCGGAACACCGCGAGATCGGACTCGGCGTGGGTGTCGCCGTAGGCGTCCACGATCGCCACCGTCGCCCCCGCGCCGCCGTCCGGCAGGTTGTAGGCGGCCTTGATGTCGGCGGGACCCAGCGCGCCTTCGGCGGGGCCGTCCGTGGCGGCGGCGATCTTGTCGTCGCTGGTGGCGCCCACCATCGCGTCGCAGCTCGCGGTGGGTCGCTTGGACCTTTTCTTCTTCGCCGGCGTGTTGCACGGCGCGGGCTTGAAGTGCCGGGCCGCGTGCCGCGCCGGGGCGGCCGTGGCCGTCTTCGGCGGTGCCGGGTCGGCCGGGGGCTTGGCGTTCGCCGTCCCCACCCCCGTGAGCACCACGGAGGCCGCGGCGGCGAGGATCACGCCGAGGCGTACGTGCAGGTTTCGCATGGGGGTCTCAACTCCTGGCGAGTGCGAAGTCGACGGTGCTGGTCGCGCCGCCGCTGACGGCCGCGGTACGGGCGCGGGGCTGGTAGCCGTCCTTGGCGACGGTGGCGAGGAGCGGGCTGAGACTCTTGTCGAGCCAGAGCCGGTAGTCACCGGCGGCGTCGGTCCTGAGGGTGTACGTGGTCGGCCCGCAGGTTCCCCTTCTCAGGTCGTAGCCGCCGCAGATCTGGACCGTGGCTCCGGCGATCGGCTCACCGGTCGCCGCGTCGGTGATCCTCCCGGCGATCTTGCCCCAGGTCTTCGGCGGGGCCACGTGGTCGGTGACGGTGACCGCCGGCAGCCGGTACGGGGAGTCGGTCGCGAACCAGATCCCGGCGCCGTAGGTGCCGGGCTGGGCCAGGGTCTTCGAGCTCACGGTGACGGTGACCGTCGCCGACTCGCCCGGCGCCAGGTCCAGGTCGCGGGTGGAGATCGACAGCCACGACGGGGTGTCCTCGCACTGGTCGAACCCGGGGAGCACCTCGCCCGACCTCTGGGGCTGGTTGAGCTGTGTCAGCCCGCCGACCTTGTAGAACCCGCAGGCCGAGCCCTGGTAGTACGTCGCCGTGCTCGACCTGGGCAGGCCGGTCCAGGCGTCGCGTACGGGGTCGTACTGGGCGGCGTCGTTGGTGACGTAGTAGCTCCCGCCGCCGAAGATGCTGCCGCCGCCCCGGTACTGGACGCCGTCGGCGATCTGCAGCTTGCCGCCCGAGCCCGCGTAGGCCAGGCCCACGGCGTCGTACGGTGCGTCGGCACCGCGCGTCCAGGTGTTGTGTTCGGGCTGGTAGACGTAGGTGGCCGCGGTCGTGACGGTCCCGTTCAGGCCGTCGGCGCAGACGAGCCGGTGCGCGAGTCCGGCGCAGGCCGCGAGCGCGATCGTCGTCGGGTACTGGGCGGGCTTGGCCCAGCTGTCGGTGTCCGGGTCGTAGCGGTAGACCGTGGCGGTCGGGGTGACTCCGGCGCCCGTGCCGCCGACCAGGTACAACTCGCCGTCCAGCACGGCCGGCGTCGCCGCGGCGGCGGCGCCGGGCAGGTCGGCGGCCCGTGACCAGGAGCCGCCCACCGGGTCGTAGGCGAACAGCGCGGTGCTGTACCCGAAGGTCTCGGTGATGCCGCCCGCCAGGTACAGCTTCCCGCCGACGAACGCCGCCGAGGCGTCGTAGAGCCGGCGCGGCGCCGGGGCGATCGGGGTCCACCGGCCCGCCTGGGGGTCGTAGACGTAACCGTCGGCGGTGACCCCGGTGAGGGCGCCCGTGGTCGTTCCGCCCACCGAGTAGACCTTCCCGTCGTGCGAGGCCATGGCGTTGAAGGCGATGGGGATCGGGTAGTCGGCGATGCCCGCCCACGCCTGGCCACCGGTCGCCGCCGGTGCCGTCGCGGACGCCTTGCCCGCCTTGCCCGTGGGCTTCTTGGGCAGGGTGACCAGGTCGGCCGGTTTCGCCGTCCGCACCCTCCGCAGCGGCGCCGAGGCGCCGCCGGCCATCGGCGTGAACGCGCCGCCCTGCGTGCCGAGCGTGGCGTGGACCGGGCTGGTGCCGTCGTTGGTCACGGTGAAGGTGGTGGTCCCGGTGTCGCCGAGTGCCTGCTCGACCGAGACGCCGCGCACGCTCGTCGTCAGGTGCCCGGCCTTGAGCCGCCAGTCCTGCCGGGTGACCGCGTCCGCCGCGACGTCGACGGAGGCATGCGCCGTCGTGTAGTTCGGGTCGGTGGCGGTGAAGCCGTGGCCTCCGGTGAGCGAGCTGAACATCCAGTACAGCCCGTTCGCGCCGTTCGGGACGCTCGCCGAGACCGCCTGCTCGGCGGGCTTGTCGTCGCTGGTCACGGTGGCCGCGTTCACCGGCGCGCCGGTGTTCCCGTCGGTCACGAGGCCGCTGAGGATGCCGCCGGCCACGGGGCCGCAGGCGCGGCTGCCGATCACCACGTTGTCCACCAGCCACCAGTGGGTGGTCTGGCCGTGGTAGCGGAACCTGACCCGCACGCCGGACCTGCCGGCGGCCTGCGGGATCGGCACGTCGACGTGGGACTGGACGCTCTCGGTGGTCTGCCGCCAGACGTTGTCCCAGGTCTTCCCGCCGTCCAGGCTCAGGTCGACGTCCACCGTCCCGACGTACTGGGTGTGCACGAAGAAGTCGGTGTCGAAGGAGACGGCCGGCGCGGGCTGGGCGGCCAGGGTGACCTCCGGGGAGACCAGCGAGGTGTCCTGGGGCGTGTCCGCGGGGGAGAAGTAGGCCAGCGCGAAGTGCGTGTCGCCGCCAGGAGGGGGCAGGAGGTTGCCCAGGTTGTCGAACCGCCAGACGTTGCCGGTGCCGGCGTCGTCGGTGACCGTCCAGCCGTCCTCCGGCGTGGTCGCGGGCCAGTCGGTGAAGTCCTCGCCCGTCCCGTTGTAGGCCCAGGCGTAGCCCGGCGCCGTGCACGCCTTCTTGTCGACGGGGAGGGCGAGGTCCTGGGACACGTCGTCGGCGCCGACCGCGACCTGGCGGTCGGCGGCCTGGTACCCGGGCAGCGTCGCCGCGACGGCGTGCAGCTTGTAGGTGGCGTTCTCCGGCAGGCGCACCGAGTAGCGGCCCGTGAACGGGTCGGTGTACACGGTGCCGTCGGGGTCACCGTCCACAGTGATCTTCGCGTACATCGGCCAGCCGTGGCCCGAGCCGTCGGTGACCGTCCCGGACACCGTGTGGCCGGGCACGGCGCTCAGCGCGAAGTCGGCCGTCGCACTCTGGTCCGCGTCGATCCGCACGCCCGTCCTGCCGCCCGTGTCGTAGCCGAACCGGGTCGCGCTCAGGTCGTACGTCCCGGGCGGCGCGGTCAGGGTGTAGCGGCCGTCGGTGCCGGTGGTGGTCGCGTACCCGCCGGGGCTGGTGGTGACGGTCGCGCCGCTGATCGGCTTGCCGGTTCCGGCGTCGGTGACCGAACCGGTGAGGGTCCCGTGCGGTCCGGCGGACAGGGCGCTCACGCCGTTGGGCGTGCCGAGGCCGGTCGGGCCGTCCCATCCCTTGCCCGCCTCGCACTGCACGTTGCCGCAGCCGCCGTTGGAGCCCTGCGTCACGTCGAACAGCTGGGAGGCCTTCTGGTACGGGTAGGCCACCGGGTAGGTGCCCGAACTCGGCGTCCCGGCGAGCGCGTACATGGCGGCGGCCAGTGGCGCGGACAGGCTGGTGCCCCCGACCTTCAGCCAGCCGTCCTGGCCGAGCGTGTCGTAGACCGCGAGGCCGGTGGCCGGGTCGGCGACGGCGGAGATGTCGGCGATGGCCCGGCGGTCGCACTCCGTCGTCACCGTCTCCTGGTACGCGGGCTTCGGCTCGTACGGCGAGCAGCCGGAGCCCGCCTCGGCCCAGGCGCTCTCGGTCCAGCCCCGGCCGGTGCCGGTGTCGCGGGTGAGGGTGGTGCCGCCGACGGAGATCACGTTCGGGTTGGTGGCGGGCCAGTTGGTGACGTCACCGGCGTCGCCGCTGGACGCGGTGACCGCCACTCCCGGGTGGTCGTAGAAGTGGTCGAGTTCGGTCTCCCCGGCGAACTCGCCGGGGATGCCGTAGGAGTTCGAGACGTACCTGGCGCCGAGCCGTACGGCGGTGTCCACCGCGGCGCCCATCGACTCGGGGAACGCGTCCTTGGACTGCACGAGCAGGATGTGGCACTTCGGGCACGCCGCGGAGACCGCGTCCAGGTCGAGCGAGGTCTCCAGCGCCCAGCCGGGGTCGTCGGCCGGGTAGTCGGTGCCGCCGGCCTGGTCCACCTTGCGGAAGCAGCCGCCTGCCGTCGTGCACGGCGGTAGCCCGTAGTGGGCGCGGAACGCGGCCAGGTCGGACTCGGCCTTCGCGTCGCCGTAGGCGTCCACGATCGCCACCGTCACCCCGTCCCCGGTGCCCGGCAGGCGGTAGGCGGACTGGATGTCCGCGGGCCCCAGCGCGGTCTCCGGCGGCTCCGCGGCGTCGGCCTTGATCTTGCGGTCCGTGCCGGTGTGCACCCGGGCGTTGCACTGGACGGCCACCTTGCCCGCCTTCTTCGGCACCTTGCACGGCGCCGGGACGAAGGAGGCCCGGGCGTCCGGCGTGGCCTTGGGCGCGGTCGCCGCTGCCGGCTCGCTCGCGGCCGGGGTGGTCCGCCGGGTCGCGGGTGCGGACGCCGAGGCGTACGCGGGACCCGCCGCGAGCAGGACCGCCGCCATCGAGGTGGCCACCAGGGCCGCCAGCGTGCGGCAGGCGCGTTCCCACGGTCTCCGGCGACCGCGGAATCGGGCACGGGCTCCGCGCAGGCCATGCCGAGATGGGGTATTCACGCCGATTCCCTCCTGTGGTGCAACGCAGCCGGAATCCGACGAATGGCCTGGTCGGCCATTCGCCGCTGGAAAATCCCCGATATCGGACAAATGGTCGTGGGGAGTACAACACGCCGAAATGCCTTGTGGAAGGTGATCGGGGGGCGGATGATCGCCAATGACGGAAACCCGACGCCTGGTGTCGGAGGAGCGCGACGTGCTGGAGATGTTCGGCCTGGACGAGGCCCAGGAGGCGGTCTATCTCACCGTCCTCGACCTGCCGTCGGTGACCTGCTCCGACCTGCGCCGGCGCCGGCCGGACCTGCCGCCGGAGCGGATCGACGCGGCGCTGGACCACCTGGAGAAGAACGGGCTGGTCGCCCACCGGACCACGCCGCACGACCGGTATGTCGCCGTGCCGCCGGACATCGCGCTGCTCGACTGGCTGCAGCGCCGTACCAGTGCGCTGCTGGAGGCCCAGTCGACGATCGGCACGCTCACCAAGCGGTACCAGGCGGTCTCCCGCCACGAGGAGCCGGCCGCCCTGCTGGAGGTCGTCCTGGGCGTGTCCGCCCTCGACCGGTGGAACCAGTGCCTCGCCGGCGCGAACCGGGAGATCCGCGTGTTCGAGCGGCCCCCGTACAGCGAGCTCCGCCCCTGGGTCGCGGCCGGCACCGCCAACCCGATCCAGATGGACCTGCTGGCCAAGGGCGTCCGGTGTCGGCTCATCTACGACCGGGCCGCCATCGACGCCCGCCCGAACCTGGACGAGCTGCGGGAAGGGATCGAGGGCGGGGAAGAGGCGCGCGTCGTCGGGGAGCTGCCGCTACGGATGACGCTGATCGACGACCAGCTCGCGCTGTTGCCCCTGCGGCACGAGCACCCGGTGTCGGAGGGGATGCTCCTCGTACGGCCGTCCCCGCTCCTGACCGCGCTCTCGGCGCTCTTCGAAGCGGTATGGCAGCAGGCCCCACCACTGATCATCGACTGCATTCCCGGCGAGGGCGGCGAGGACCCCGCGCGGCTCGACGAGTCGCTGGTGGTCATCGCGGGGCTGCTCGTCGCGGGCCTGTCCGACCAGGCCGTCGCCCGGCACCTCGGCGTCAGCGTCCGGACGGTCGAACGCCGCATCCAGCGCCTGGCCGCCGCGCTCGGCGCCAAGACCCGCTTCCAGGCCGGCGCCCTCGCCGCCCGCCACGGCTGGATCTGAGCGTCCGTCGCCGGGGGAGCCCCCGGCCCTTCCCCCGCCGGTCACGTGATCCCCATCACCTGGTTACGATCAGTGTTCCGGTGGCTATGGAGGAAGGAAAGTCATGTCGGCTGACTACGAGGCGGTGTTCGCGCGGTACGACACCGATGGCGACGGGCGGCTCACCGCGCACGAGGTGACCTCGGCGATCGCGGGGATGTTCCCGGCGGCCGAGGTGAACGACCTGTCCGGGATCGTCAAGGCGCTGTTCGACCAGTACGACGTCGACCACGACGGGCTGCTGTCGGTGACCGAGTTCGTGCCGCTGGCGCAGAACCTCCCCGAGCTCGGTTCCTGACGGTGAAAGTACGCCTTGCCTACGGTGAGACCGGCTTGGACGTCGACGTCGACCCGGAGAAGACCACCGTCGTCGAGCCGGTCCATCACGAGGCGGCCCCCGATCAGGCCGGGGTCCTGACCGCCGCGCTGCGCGACCCGGTGGCCGGGCCACCGCTGCGGGAGCGGGTGCGGCCGGGGCAGTCGGTGGCGATCTCCGTGTGCGACGGCACCCGACCGCAGCCCAGGCACCTGATGGTCCCCGCCGTGCTGGCCGAGCTCGACGGGGTCGTGAATCTGGACGACGTGGTCATCCTCGTCGCCACCGGCACCCACCGCGGCAACACCGAGAGCGAGCTGCGGCAGATGCTCGGCGACGAGGTCGTGGACCACGTGCGCATCGTCAACCACGACGCCCGCGACCGGGGACAGCTCGCCTGGATGGGCACCTTCGGCAAGGACGTCCCCGTATGGCTGAACCAGGAGTGGGCGCGGGCCGACGTACGGATCACCACGGGGTTCGTCGAGCCGCACTTCTTCGCCGGTTTCTCCGGCGGGCCCAAGCTCGTGGCCCCCGGCCTGGCGGCGCTGGAGACGGTGCTCGTCCTGCACGACGCCGCCCGCATCGGAAGTTCCCGGGCGACCTGGGGCATCACCCACGGCAACCCGGTCCACGACGACGTACGCGCGATCGCCGAGGCGACCGGCGTCACCTTCGCGCTCGACGTGGTGCTCAACCGTGACAAGGAGATCGTGGCGGCCTTCGGCGGAGACCTGCCGGCCATGCACGCCGCCGCGACCGCGGCCGCCAAGCGGATCGCGATGCGGCCGGTGCCGGCGCCGTTCGACGTCGTGGTGACGACGAACTCCGGTTTCCCCCTGGACCAGAACCTCTACCAGGCCGTCAAGGGCATGTCCGCCGCCTACCAGGTCGTACGCCCGGGAGGGACCATCGTGTGCGCCGCCGAGTGCCGCGACGGGTTCCCCGACCACGGCTCCTACCGGCAGGTGCTCGCGTCGGCGCGGTCCCCGCGGCACCTGCTCGAGACCATCGCGGCACGGTCCGCCGGCGAGACGGTGCCCGACCAGTGGCAGGTGCAGATCCAGGCCCGCATCCAGTGCGACAGCCAGGTCGTGATGCACACGTCCTATCTCAGCGACGACGACCTGGCCTCGGCGCACCTGCGGCAGACCGGTGACGTCTCCGAGGCGGTCGCCCAGGCCCTGGCCGCCGCCGGCCCGGACGCCCGGCTCTGCGTTCTCCCCGAGGGACCCCAGACCATTCCCTACCTGAGCTGACGGGGACGACGGGCGATCGCCGTTCAGACGTCGGCGACGCGGACCGGCGGCGTCGCCGGCCGTTCGACGGACCCGCCGACGGCGATCTTCTCGCGCGCCGTCACCCACCGCCGCAGGTCGTCGCCGTCGAGGCCGCACGCCCTGACGAAGGCGATGAGGAGTTCTTCGCGGGGCAGCCGGTCCTTGCCGAGCATCGTGGCGGCGGTCGAGTAGGGCAGGACGTCGCCGGCGGTGGCCGCACGGCGGTCGAGCCGCCGGAAGCTCAGCCCCGACCAGGCCTTGAGGCGCCGCAGTTCGGCCATGAAGGTGGCCAGACCTCGGCGACGACTACGACCCGGTATCCCGCGACGCGATGGTGGCCCGGGCACTGGACTCGAATCGGCCCCGGGGAAGAAGTTCGGCTACTCCAATGTCGGTTACAGCCTCCTCGCCTGCCGCGCCCAGCCGGTACGCGGGCACTCTCTCATCGCGCGCTTCTTGGCGCCGGACTCCGAGCCGTAGTCCCAGGACTTGCCGAGGCTGCCGTCGTGCGCCACGGCGATGGCTCCCCAGTGCTCCGGCGGCGGCGCGGGCGGTTCGTACGGGGTGGTCGGATCGGGCTCCGGGGGCGTGGTGATCGGGTCCGGATAGGGGTCGCTCGTGGTGGGATCCGGGACGGGAACGGTCGGGTCCGGGTATGGCGCGGTCGTGGCCGGGTCCGGGAACGGATAGGGCGTGCTCAGCGCGCTCTTCGCGCCGCCGTGGTGGCTCTGTAGGGCCACGACGCCGAGGACCAGCACGGCGACCGCCACGATCGGAGTGAGGACGATGGCGACCGTCCGCGCTCCGGACGGTGCGGCCGGCCTCATCGGGGGCCCGTACGGCGGTCCGGGGGGTCCCAGGGGTCCGGGCGGCATGGGCGCCACAGGTGGTCCGGGTGGCAGGGGTGGTCCCGGCGGTACGGGCGCCATGCCCGGCCAGGGGCCGCCCGGCGCGCCGGGCGGTGCCGCCGCGGCGGCGTCCCGGAACCGCTGGGCGTGGCGGTCCAGCGCCTGGACGGCCTCCTCGCGGTGGCCCGTACCGTCCTCGCCGGGGAAGACGCCGCGCAGTGTGTCGCGCCACTGTGCGGCGGTGGGCCGGGCGTCGGTGGCGTACGGGTCGCCGAACGCACGGTCGAACAGGGCGCGCAGCCGGGGATCGAGATCGCCCGGCAGGCCCGTGGGCCGATGCCAGGCGTCCCCGACCAGGGCGGGTGCGTCAGGGGCGAGGAGCAGACCGCGGTACATCAGGACGGCCAGGCCGTAGCGGTCGCCGTACTCGTCGTGCGCGCCGATCCGGCCGGTGATCCAGCGCGGATCGGCGAAGCCCTGGGTACCGGCACCGCGAGTGGCCGCCGAGCCGACCGGCCGCAGGCCGTCACAGCCGATGAGGTAGGCGTGCGGCCGGTCGGGCCGCCACAGCAGGTTCTCGGGGGAGATGTCGCCGTGGACCAGCCCCGCGCCCTCCAGGACGGCGAGGATCTCGCAGACCCGGATCAGCGCCTCGACGCGGAAGGCGGCCGGAGGCGGATCGGCCGGGGCCGCGCACAGGTGGTCGAAGGTACGGGGCCGGCCGTTGTCGTACAGGAACGGCCGGGGGATGAACGGCAGGATCACACCGACGACCGCCTGCCCGCCGACCAGGACGTCGATGGGGAAGTTGATCGACGTGTCCGGCGTACCGGCGGGCTCCGTATCGGCGAGGACCGCCGCGCCCCGCGCCGCCGCCGCGCGGATCCACTCGGCGGCCTGCGGGTCGGCGACGGGGGCGGGGTAGAGCTTGGCGACGCGCTCGCGCCCGGTCTGGTCATGGCACAGGTGCAGCCTCGACCGGCCACCCGGCGGACCGAAGGGAACGCCCTCCACCTGGTAGACCGCGCCCGACTCACCGCTCAACGAGAACACCGTCTGCCTCCCGACTCCACCGGCCCTGCTGCGAGGCGCGAACCAAATAGACAGAATCGTCTACCTGAAGCATAGGGTGCGAGACGGCTCAAAAGGCTCTCTCGTGGGAGGGATCAGATCGGCTGGACCATGGCCTCCAGGACGTGCTGGGTCAGGCCCGCGTGGTCGAAGTCGCCGTTTCCGGCCGGGTCCATCTCCCATTCGCCGATCCGGACCGACGACTCCACGATGAGCCGGCAGCGCTCGTACCGGCGCTCGGCGTAGGCACGGAACGCCTCCTCGTGGCCGTCGTGATAGGCCAGGCATTCGGCGAGGACGACACCGTCCTCGATCGCCTGGGCCGCTCCCTGGCCCAGGTGCGGGGTCACCGCGTGGACGGCGTCGCCGATCAGCACGATCCGGCCGCTGTGCCACGGGGGCGGCGCGATCAGCCACTCCTCGGGGTGGAACATGATCCGGGACGGGTCGTCGACGTACTTGTCGCGGACCCGTCCGGCCGGCCCGCCGAACGGCGCGAGGTGCTCCCGCAGCACTTCGGCCAGGTCGTTCCGGTCGAGCCGGACGTCCTTGTCCCACGTGGTGTTGTAGAAGATGTAGGCGAGATCGGGGCCGATCGGTACGAAACCCGCCATGCCCTTCGGGTCGTTCTGCAGGATGATCCGATCGATCTCCGGATCGCGGGGGATGTTGAGCCGAAACGCCGACTGGCCGAGGTAAGTCGGCCGGATCTCCACGACATTGACGTCGTAACCCACGTTTCGCAGCGCGATGGCGGTGGACAGGCCACCGATCCCGGCACCGACGACGAGAACCTCACCCTGGCTCACTTCGACCACCTTCGCTCGCCTGTATGGGCGCGAACCTAGTGAGCGCTCAGTGAGGTGGGAAGACGGCCGGAACGCAACATTACGTTGCGCGGTAATGCCCTTGCGTCACCGGGGAAACGCTGCTCTCCGGGTGGGCTCAGGTGGGACGGGCGAAACCGATGGGATCCTGGGTTTTGTAGTTCTGGATCTGGACGTAGCTGCCCGTGTGCGGCGCGACGATCATCGTGCCCTTATCGGGGTCCAAGACGATGCCGACGTGTCCCGGTCCGTTGTTGCCCATGTGGAAGAAGACCAGGTCGCCGGGCTGCTCATGGCCCGCCGGGACCGAAGGCTCCTGCTGCCACTGCACTTCGGAAGTGCGCGGGATATCGATTCCCGCCGCTTTGTAAGCCTGCGAGCTGAGACCCGAGCAGTCGAAGCTGTCCGGACCCGTGGCTCCCCAGACATAGGGGTCGCCGAGCTGCTTGAGCGCCCAGTCGATGATCTGCTGTGCGCGGGGGTTGGGTGCGAGGGTGCTGGCGTTGGGCGGCACCGGGATGCTGCCGGAGTGCGCGTAGTCGACCGGGTGGGACAGCGGGGTCCCGTGTCCGTTCGCAGGGTCGGTGTCGCCGCCGCTCGCCAGGTCGGTGCCGGGCATCAGGTCACGCAACGCGGTCGCGATCGAACTGTCGGCGCTGTTCGCCTCCTTGAGCGCGGCGTCGATGTCGCCCTGATAGGTGTCCCGGCGGGTCTTCCAATCCGACTTCTGCAAGGCGAGGGCGCCCGCCGTGACCTTACCGCCGCCGCAGTCGAAACCGTCGTTCTGCGCCTTCTGTACCGTCTGCACGAGTTTGTTGTGCGCGTCCGCGAAATTCGTATACGCGGTGGTCAGCATGCTCTCCACCTGCTTCAGGACCTTGGAGGACTCCTGCACCTTCAGGTGCTTCGCGTCGATGAACGCGTGCGCCTCGGCGGCCGCGGCGCTGTCCCAGTTTCCAGACACGTGCTGATTGACGTTGAGGAGCTCACCGGCGTGCGTGTCCAGCGCCTTGTGCCACTTGCCCCATGCGCCGGCGGAGTTCTGGTAATCGTGCGGAGTGGCGTACAGCAGGTCGTCATAGGTGATGTGGTCGCCCACGTGATCACACTTCCTGGATGGTGGGCGGCACCACCGCGTTGGCGCGTCGCTGCGAGTCCCATTCCGCGTCGGCGTAGCCGGCGTGGGTGCGATGAAGCCGTTGACCGATGTCATGGGCGTCATCGACGATTCCACGTAGGTGCGTGGCCCATGCCTCGACGCATTCGTTCAGCGCCGCGGTGGTCTGCCAGGCCTTGTGGTTGTCACCGGCCGCCGCACAGCCGGAGAGGTGTTCGTTGACCTTGCCGGTCAGAATGTCGGCGGCCTCCCGGCTGTACCGGGTGGCGCGCGTCAGGCCCGCATAATGCACATCGAGCGGCTGCTCGGTCATATCGCACCCCCAACCGCATAGCGTCGAAAATGGCGGCACCAGGTTAACGCCTCAGACCGGAAATGGGCAGCGTTCGATGATCTCCATTCAGCCACCGGTATAGGACATCGCCGAAACCGGCATATCGGGGCTATACCTGTCCCGTCGCGGTGACCGTACCGTCGCTGATCGTCGCCACCGGCACGATGTGCGTGGCGGGATCGAGCGCGACTCCGCGGGCGTCTTCGTAGCCGCGGTGTGGCGGGGGCGCGCCGGTCAACCGGAACACGGTCGCGTGGCGTACCCCGCCGTCCTCGGTCAGCCAGGGTTCCGGCGCTCGTAGGGTCTCGCGCGGCGCGTCGGTCACCGCGGTGATCACGTCGTCGAGCGGCATGCCGCAGGCGAGCAGCTTCGTCATCGTCGTCGGCAGGTCGTGGACCGGTCCCCGGATGTTCCGCACGTGGACGTCGGTGCTGATCGAGTGCGGCGGGAACCCGGCGGCGATGGCGCGGCGCGCGACGTCGGCCGCGAAACTCGCCGCGCCGTGACCGACGTCGAGCCGCACACCGCGGTCGAGCGCCCGGTCCAGGGCCGGGGACGGGCGGCCGTCGGCCCGCCAGGGGTGACCGGTCTTGCCGTGGTAGCAGTGGGTCACGACGTCGCCGTCGCCCAGCAGGTCCAGCACGTCCTCGATGAGCGGCGGCGCCTCCCCGATGTGCACCATGAGCGACAGTCCCGCCTCGCGTGCGACGAGCCGGCCGAGTTGCAGGGGCTGAAGTCCCATCGCGCCGACGATCACCCCGCTGGAACGGACCTTCACGCCGCAGACGACGTCGCGGTGCCGGTCGATCGCCGCCAGCGTGGCGTCGACGTCGATGTCGCGGATGTCGGCGGTCTCCCGCATGTGCACCAGGCCGTACGACCCGATGTTCACCCAGGCGCGGATGCGCACGCCGGCGGCGGGGATCACGTACTTGACCAGCCCGTCCAGGGTCGCAGCGCCCGCGCTGCCGGCGTCGCCGAGCAGGTGGACGCCGGTGGTCAGGCCGACGTCGTCCGCCGCCACGCCGATCTCGGTCATGCCGTCGTAGACGTGCGCGTGCGCGTCGGCCCATCCCGGGCCGACGTACAGATCGCCGGGCGGCTCGTCGCTCGGCCTGAGCTTCACGGCGCCGTCCGGACCCGGCTCCAGCCGGGCCGCACGACCGCCGATGACCCGCAGCGGCTCACGGATGATCATGACGCCGCCAGGCACGCGGTCACCGCCGCGTTGTGGAAGCGCGGCCGGAGCCGGGTGATCGCGTCGGACTCGCGGGTGGGGTGCACGCGGTTGGTGAGCAGCACCACGAAGACGTCGAGGACGGGGTCGACCCAGATGCTCGTGCCGGTGAAGCCGGTGTGCCCGTAGGCCGCCGGGGTCAGCAGGTCGCCGCCGCTGCAGCGGTGAGGGTCGCGGCCCTGCCAGGCGAGCGTCCGGCGCAGCGGGAGCCGGTCGGTCCGCGGCTCGGTCATCACCGCGAGGGTGCGCTCGGCGATGATCCGGCCCGCCGTTCCCCGGCCGCCCCGGCAGAGGGCCTGGCCGAGGGCGGCGAGGTCGTCCAGCGTTCCGAACAGCCCGGCGTGCGCCGCGACGCCCCCGAGCACCTCGGCGTTCTCGTCGTGCACCGTGCCCTGCACGACCCGGCCGCGCCACGGGCAGTCCTCCGTGGCGGCCGCCCGCGCGCGGTCGCTCTCGGGCAGCAGGAAGCGGGTCTCCTTCATGCCCGCGGGCATGGTGACACGCTCGGCGACGAGCGTGTCGAGGGGAGTGCCCGCGGCGCGCTCGGCGATCAGCCCGAGCACGATGAACCCGGCGGAGCTGTAGTCCACGGCCGTGCCGGGCGGGGAACGCAGCGGCAGGCGCGGCAGCGCGGCCAACAGCTCCGCGCGGGTCGCGCACCGCCGCCACAACGGCTCCTGACCCGGCAGGCCGGAGGTATGGGTCAGCAGCTCGAAGACGGTGAGCTCGGCCTTGTCCGTGCCGGCGTACTCCGGCAGGTGGGCGGCGATCGGGTCGTCGAGGGTCAGCGCTCCGGACTCGACCAGGCTCATCACCGCGAGCCCGGCGACCGGCTTGGTCACCGACGCCAGGTCCCAGAGCGTGTCATCCCGGACCGGCTCGCCGTCCCACGACAGGGTGCCGAGCGTGCCGCGCTCCACGATGCCGGCGCTGCCGCCGAACGCCCAGGCCGCTCCGGAGAACGTCCGCTCCGTACGAGCCCGGGCGACGATGCCGGCGGGATCCACCGTCATGAACCGTTCCTTTCCGCGGGCATGCCCAGTGCCGTGGAGATGCGGCGGGCCGCCGCCACCACCATGGGCCCGAGCAGCCCGACGTCGTCCTCTTTCAGGGTGAACGTGAGGCCGGAGACGCTGATCCCGGCGATGGCGGTGCCGTGCCGGTCGCGGACCGCGGCACCGACACAGCGGACGTTGCGCTCGTTCTCCTCCTCGTCGACGGCGTACCCGCGTTCGCGCACCTCCGCCAGCGCGGCCAGCAGCAGGTCCGGCTCGACGATGGTCGCCGGCGTGTGGCTGATCAGCGGGGAGGCCGACGCGATGATGGCGCGGACCTCCTCGTCGGGGAGGCCGGCGAGCAGTGCCTTGCCGATGGCCGTGCAGTGCAGCGCGACCTGCATGCCGACCTTCGACGCCATGCAGTACGGCTCCTGGGACTCGACCTTGGCCAGGTACACCGCGACCGTGCCGCTCCGTACCGCGAAGTGAACGGTGTGCCCGGTCTGGCGCTGCAGGTTCTCCAGGATGGGCCGGGCCACGGCGCCGAGGTCGCGGTCGGCCAGGGCGGAGCCGGCCAGGGCGAGAAGCGCCGGTCCGGACGCGTACGCGCCGTCGCCGCTGGTGACCGCGTACCCCTCCGCGGCGAGGATCTGCAGGATGCGGTGGGCCGTCGTCTTGTTGATGCCCGTTCGCTCCGCGATGTCGGCGAGCCGCCGCGGTTGGTCGGGGCTGGAGAGGGCGCGCAGGACCGCGAGTGTCTTCTCCACCGAGTTCATTCACGCACCTAAAGGGTTGACCGGCCGGACCGATATGCGGCATATTCAACCATACGACACGGCGTTTCACAATACGAAACGCAAAAGACTGTTCGCCCCCTATTCGTCACCCCTGTCCCCTGGGCGCGGCGCTGCGGGAGTTACGAGGAAGGCAGCGAGACGTGACCGAACGCATCACGATGGGCCGCCGTGATCTGCTGAGATTCGGCGGGCTGGCGGTCGCCGGGATATCCATGCCGGGCCTGCTGACGGCGTGCAAGGCCGGCGGCAACCCCGCGGGCAAGGCGGGCAACGTCCTGCGCGTGTCCCAGCCGGCCGACGCGACCACGCTGGACCCGCAGAAGCAGGGCGATCTGCCCTCGATGAACGTCCTGATCAACATCTTCGACACGCTGACCGTGCGCGACGTGAACGACCGCCTGGTCGGGGGCATCGCCGAGCGCTGGGAGTCGGTGTCGCCGACGACCTGGCGCTTCCACCTGCGCAGCGGGGTGACCTTCCACAACGGCGAGCCGTGCGACGCCGCCGCGGTGGCCTACAGCATCCAGCGCCTGGTCGACCCGGCGACGAAGTCCCCGATCGTCGAGCTGCGGTTCGTCACCAAGGCCAAGGTCGTCGACGAGCGGACGGTCGACGTGATCACCAGCCGGCCGGACCCGATCCTGCCGCAGAAGGTGTCGCTGTTCGGCGGCGTCATCGTGCCGCCCAAGTACATCAAGGAGAAGGGCGACGCCGCCTTCGCCGCGAGCCCCGTGGGCACCGGACCGTACGTCTTCCAGTCCTGGCAGCGCGACAACCAGATCGTGCTGAAGGCCAACCCGAAGTACTGGGGCGGTAAGCCGGCGGTCGAACAGGTCACCTTCAAGGTGATGCCGGACGCCGCCGCGTCGCTGGCCTCGTTGCAGTCCGGTGACGTGGACATCGTCTCCCAGCTCAGCCCCGACGCGGCGCAGCAGCTCGGGAACGGCCCCGATCTGAAGGTCGTGACCTCGCCCGGAATCCGCACGTTCTTCGTGTCCATCGACACCCTGAGCGGCGGTCCGCTGGGCAAGAAGGAGGTCCGCCAGGCGCTCAACATGGCGCTCGACGTGCCCACGCTCATCAAGTCCGTGCTGAACGGCGCCGGGCAGCAGACCCCCACGCTGATCCCGCACCAGTCGTTCGGCTACGACCCCTCGATCCAGGCGTTCCCGTACGACCTGGCCAAGGCCAAGACCCTCCTCGCGCAGGCCGGCTACCCGAACGGTTTCACGACCAAGCTGACGGCCTCCGCGGTCGACAAGGACATGGCGCAGGCCATCTCGGGCCAGCTCGCCAAGATCGGCGTGAAGGCGACCGTGTCGATCATGGACGCCGCGAGCTTCAAGCAGCGGCTGGTCTCCTCGAACAAGCAGGCCCTCGGCCCGATGTACTTCACCGGCAACACCGGATGGACGATGGACGCCGAGAGCAACCTGCAGTCGTTCATCCGGCACGACCGCCGGCAGAGCCGCTGGAACAATTCACAGGCGGACAAGCTCATCGACACCGAAGAGGGTTCGGTCGACTCCGCGACCCGTAAGAAGGCCTTCACCAAGCTCCAGCAGCTGCTGGTGGACGAGGCGCCCTTCCTGTTCCTCTACCAGGCCAGCGGCCTGTTCGCGGTCAACGACCGGGTCCAGTGGAAGAC
Source organism: Actinoallomurus oryzae (assembly GCF_039541955.1). Classification (NCBI taxonomy): domain Bacteria; kingdom Bacillati; phylum Actinomycetota; class Actinomycetes; order Streptosporangiales; family Thermomonosporaceae; genus Actinoallomurus; species Actinoallomurus oryzae. Next base: position 167,036 of record NZ_BAABHF010000042.1, read on the forward strand.
GAACTCGAACGGGACACTCGCCATGGCGAGCGCGAAGCTGACATGAGCGGTGACCTGACGGCCCGATCCGGTGCGCTGACGCTGCCCCGGATCGGGGACCGCGCGCTCTGGTCCTTCGTCGGCCGGCGGATCGGCCATGCGGTGCTCGTGCTGTTCTGCGTCGCGACCGTGTCGTTCTTCCTCGTCCGGATCTCCGGCGACCCCGTACGCCAGATGCTCCCGCCCGACGCCACGGCGGCGCAGGAGGCGGCGCTGCGCGCCCAGCTGGGCCTCGACCGGCCGTTGCTCGGCCAGTACGTCTCCTACATGACCGGCCTGCTGCACCTGGATCTGGGCCAGTCGCTGTTCTTCCACCGTCCGGCGTTCGACGTGATCGCCGAGCGGCTGCCCGCCACCATCACCCTGGCGGCGGGCGCGCTGGTGGTGGTGCTCCTGGTGGCGATCCCGGCCGGCATCGTGTCCGCCCTGCGGCGCGGCACCGCGACGGACACCACGGTGATGGCGGCCGTCCTCGTCGGCCAGTCGACACCGGCGTTCTTCGTCGGGATCCTGCTCATCCTGGTCTTCGCGGTGAACCTCCAGGTGCTGCCCGCGTCGGGGATGGGGGGAATCGAGAACCTCGTGCTCCCGGCCATCACCCTCGGGCTGTACTCGATCGCGATGATCGCCCGGCTGTTGCGGTCGTCGCTGGTGGACGTGCTGGGTGAGGACTACATCCGTACGGCACGCGCCAAGGGCCTGACCGGATGGCAGATCGTGACCGCGCACGGGCTGCGGAACGCCTCCCTCCCCGTGGTCACGGTCGCCGGCCTCGAGATCGGCAACCTCCTCGGCGGAGCGATTCTCACCGAGCAGGTCTTCGCCTGGCCTGGTGTCGGACGGCTGACCGTCGAGGCCGTCACCTACCGCGACTACCCCCTGATGCAGGCGACCGTGCTCTTTTTGGCCACGGTGTTCGTGGTCGTGAACCTGCTGGTCGATCTGTCCTATGCCGCCCTCGACCCTCGAGTGAGGCTGAGCTGATGACCACTGCGACGGCCGGGCGGGCCTCCGCCCCGGCGCGGCCCGCCCCGAACACGATGCGGCACGCCATCCGGCGTGCGCTGCGCCGCAACCACGCCGCCAAGGTGGCGATCGGCGTGCTGACCCTGGTCGTGGTCGTCGGGGTGTTCGCACCGCTGATCGCGCCGCACGACCCGAACGCCCAGAACCTCACGCTCAAGCTCCGTCCGCCGTTCTGGTCGGCCGGGCACGAGCCCGGATATCCGCTCGGCACCGACATGCTCGGCCGCGACGTGCTGAGCCGGGTCCTGTACGGCACCCGGATCTCGCTGCTGGTCGGCGTCGCCTCGACGCTGCTGTCCGGTGTCGTCGGCACCGCGATCGGCCTCATCAGCGGCTACTACCGCGGATGGCGCGACCAGGTGTTCATGCGGCTCGCCGACATCCAGCTCGCCTTCCCCACGATCCTGCTCGCGCTGGCGATCATCGCCGTGCTCGGCCCGAGCCTCTGGTTCGTCATCCTCGTCCTCGGCCTGACCGGCTGGGTCTCCTACGCTCGCGTCGTCCGCGCCGAGGTGCTGTCGCTGCGATCGCGGGAGTTCGTGGTGGCGGCCCGGGCGATCGGCGACAGCGACCGGCAGATCATGACCCGTCATCTTCTGCCGAACATCGTCGCTCCGCTGGTCACCATCGGTACCCTGCAGGTCGCCGCGATGATCATCGCGGAGGCGTCGCTGGGTTACCTCGGGCTCGGCGTGCCACCCAGCATCCCGACCTGGGGCGGCATGCTGTCCGAGGGTCAGCTCTACCTGCGCAGCGCCTGGTGGATCGCGGTCTTCAGCGGAGCGGCGATCATGCTCACGACACTCTCGATCAACGTAACCGGCGACATGCTCCGGGACGTCGCCGACCCGAAGGCGTACACGAAATGAACCTCGCGTCCCACTATGTCTGCGACGACTGCCATGCGCGTACGCCGCTGGACACTCCGGCTCTGCTGTGCACCGCGTGCGGTGGACTGTTGGAGATCGAATACGACCTGACGCGCGCCTCGCGCGAGATGCTCACCCGCGCGGCCGGCCGCCGCGACATCGGCCTGTGGCGCTGGGCGGACCTGCTCCCGGTGGCCGACGGCACGGAGCCGCTGTACCTGGGCGAGGGGGACACCCCCCTGCTGACCACCCGGGTGCTCGGCGACCGCCTCGGGATCCCGAAGCTGCGCGTCAAGAACGACACGTTGATGCCGACCGGCAGCTTCAAGGACCGCGGGTTCGCCGTCGCGGTCGGCTTCGCCCGTTCCATCGGGGTCAGAGAGGCGTTCACCTACAGTTCGGGCAATGCCGGCGCGTCCTTCGCGACCTACGCGGCCCGCGCCGGGATCGACGCCACGGTCCTCGTCGAGGACGTCGCCAACCCGACGAAGGTCGCGGCGATCAGCCTGTACGGCGCCCGGGTGCTGCGGCTCCACTACCGCTCCAGCCTGGAGATCTTCGCCGGTGTCAGTGCGCTCGCCGACGCGGGCTTCTACTCGTTCGTCAACTTCATCAACCCGGTCCGGCACGAGGGGATGAAGACGTACGCCTACGAGATCTGCGAGGCGCTCGGCTGGCGGGCCCCGGACGTGATGGTGCACCCGGTCGGCACGGGCGGTGGCCTGTGGGGCGCGTGGAAGGGCTTCCGCGAGCTGCGGCGCATGGGCGTCATCGACCGGCTGCCGCGCATGATCGGTGTCCAGCCCTCCGCCTCGGCCCCGATCGTGCGGGCCTTCGCCGAGGGGCGGCCCATCGCCGGTGCGCACGGCGACGCGACGCGGACCGTCGCACAGAGCATCGCCGGCGACGCGCCGATCCAGGGCGGGGCGCGCGTCCTGCGCGCCATCTACGAGTCCGGCGGCCGGGCGATCGCGGTCGACGACGGCGAGCTGTTCGAGGCGATGCGGCTGCTCGGCGCCGAGGGCGTGACGGCCGAGCCGTCGGCGGCGGCGTCGGTCGCCGCGCTGCTCCGGGCCCGCGCCCGGGGCTGGGTGGCGGAGGACGACGTGGTCGTCGCGGTGGTCACCGGCTCGGGACAGAAGCAGCCCGACGCGCTGGAGCGCGCGGCGCCGCCGCCCGCCGGCGACGTCCGCGCCGACCCGGACGAGCTGCTCGCCCTGTTCGGCGCCCCGGTGAGGAGCGGCGGATGAGCGCCGGCGCGACGGTGATCGAGCGCCTGGCGGCGTGCGTCGCGCTGCCCAGCCCCACCCCGCCGGGCGACGTGACCCGGGTCGCCGACTGGGTGGCCGCCTGGGCGGCCGGCTTCGGCGCCTCGGTGACCCGCCAGCACGTCACCCCGGTCGCGGACAACGTCCTCGCCCGCCTCCGCTTCGGCGACGGGCCGCGCCTGGTGTTCAACAGCCATTTGGACGTGGTCGACCCGTCGTCGCAGGACTGGGCGACGCCGCCGTACGAGCCGATCGTCCGGGACGGGCACATGATCGGACGGGGCACCTGCGACGCGAAGGGCAGCCTCGTCGCCATGCTCTGCGCCATGGAACGGCTCGCCGCCCGGCCGTCCGGGCTGACCGGCGAGATCCTGCTCACCGCCGTCATGGGCGAGGAGGCCGGCGGGCTCGGCAGCGCGCACCTGGTGGCCCAGGGGCTACGGGCGGACGCGGCCGTGGTCGGCGAGCCGACCGGGCTGACGATCGCGCGGGCGCACAAGGGCACGTACATGAAGCGCCTGCGGTTCCGCGGCCGGGCGGCGCACAGCGCCTCGCCGTGGCTCGGCCGGAACGCCGTCGCCGACGCGGCGGCGTTCGTGACCGCCTGCGAGGAGGAGACCGCGCGGCTCACCGCCTTTGCGCACGAGGCGCTCGGCCCGGCCACCATGACCGTGACGATCCTGTCCGGAGGTGCCCTCCAGAACACCGTCCCGGATGAGGCGACGCTCATCGTCGACCGGCGGCTCGTCCCCGGTGAGACGCACGACGACTGCGACCGGCGGCTCGCGGCGATGCTGGACGACCTGCGGGCCGCCAGGCCGGGGATGGACGTGGCCGAGCCGGAGGTCGTCGTGGCGACCGTCCCGTCCGAGACGGCGTCCGGCGAGCCCGTGGTGGCCGCCGCGCTCGCCGCGCTCGGCGACGCGGGACGGACCGCCGACCGGGCGACCGGCTTCAACGCCGGATGTGACATGAGCAAGCTCGTCGGCGCCGGCATCCCGACGGTGATCTGCGGCCCGGGAAGCCTGGCGCAGGCACACCGGCCGGATGAGTCCGTGCCGCTCGACGAGCTCGTGGACGCCGTCGACGTCTACGAGGGAATCGCCCGCCGCCTGCTGGCCCGTACACGGGAAGGGTGAACGCCGTGCCGGTACTCGAGGTCAATGACCTGCATGCGGAGTTCCGCCTGGACACCGGGACGGTCCGCGCCGTCAACGGCGTGTCGTTCTCGGTCGAGCCCGGGCAGACGCTCGCGGTCGTGGGGGAGTCCGGTAGCGGCAAGACCGCCACCGCGCTCTCGATCCTGCGGCTGCATCCCACGCCGCCGTGCGTGTACACGGGCGGTCAGATCATCGCCGGTGACCGCGACCTGCTGACCCTGCCGGAGCGCGAGATGCGCCAGGTCCGCGGCAACGAGATAGCGATGATCTTCCAGGACCCGATGACCAGCCTCAACCCGGTCAAGACCGTCGGCGCGCAGATCGTCGAGTCGCTGCGCCGGCACCGGTCGCTGCCGCGCGGCGAGGCGCGCGCCCGCGCGGTCGAGGCGCTCCGCGAGGTCGGCATCGCCCACCCGGAGGCGCGCGCGGGCCAGTACCCGCACCAGCTCTCCGGCGGCATGCGGCAGCGCGTCATGATCGCGATGGCGCTCGCCTGCCGGCCGAAGCTCCTCATCGCCGACGAGCCCACGACCGCGCTCGACGTCACCGTGCAGGCGCAGATCATGGAGCTGATGGCCGATCTGCAGGAGCGGTTCGGGATGGCGATCGTGCTGATCACCCACGACCTGGGTGTCGTCGCGCAGGTCGCCGACCAGGTCCTGGTCATGTACGCCGGGCGGCCCGTGGAGGCGGCCGGCGCCGACGACCTGTTCGAGCGCCCGAGGATGCCCTACACGCGGGCGCTGCTCGAGTCGATGCCCCGGCCGGACGTCCCCGGCGGCGCGGTCCTCGACCCGATCCGCGGCGCGCCGCCGAACCTGCTCGACCTGCCGCCCGGATGCGCGTTCCACCCGCGCTGCGGGTTCGCCCGGCCGGAGTGCGCGAGCACCGTACCCGTCCTGGAGGAGAAGGCGCCGGGGCACGCGGCGGCCTGCGTCCTGACCGACCTTCCGGGAGCGAGCGGAGGAGAGAACGCCATGGAGACCCGACCAGAGCAGGCACCATGACCGAGCGAAGCGAGGGAATCAAAAGGCGCGCCCCTGTGGTCACACCCCCCGACGAAGGAGGGCTCATGACCGAGCGAAGCGAGGGAATCAAAAGGCGCGCCCCTGTGGTCACACCCCCGGCGAAGGAGGGCTCATGACCGAAAAGCCGCTGCTGTCGTTGCGTGGGGTCCGCAAGGAGTTCGCCGGGCGCGGGATGGGGCACCCGGGGGCGACGGTCCTCGCCGTCGACGACGTCTCGCTGGACGTTCACGCGGGTGAGACGCTCGGCCTGGTCGGGGAGTCCGGGTGCGGCAAGACGACGCTCGCCCGGCTCATCCTGCGTCTCATCGACGCGACCGCCGGCGAGATCCGGTTCGACGGGCGGGACCTGCTGAAGCTGTCGCAGCGCGAGATGCTGTCGGTGCGCCAGGACCTCCAGGTGGTCCTCCAGGACCCCTACGCCAGCCTGAACCCGCGGATGCGCGTCGGAGAGATCATCGCCGAACCCCTGATAACCCATCACAAGGTGCCCCGGGGCCGGCGTGGCCGCGCCGCCGCCCGCGAACGCGTCGAGGAACTCCTGGACGACGTCGGCCTGGACGCCTCGGTCCAGGACCGGTACCCGCACGAGTTCTCCGGGGGGCAGCGGCAGCGGATCGGCATCGCCCGCGCGCTGGCGCTCGAACCGAAACTGGTGATCTGCGACGAGCCGACGAGTGCCCTGGACGTGTCCATCCAGGCACAGATCACCAACCTGCTGAGGCGACTCCAGCGCGAGCGTGGCCTGACGTACGTGTACGTCTCCCACGATCTGTCGATGATGCGGCAGATGGCCGACCGGGTGGCGGTGATGAACCTCGGCCGCATCGTCGAGCTGGCCGGCACCGAGGAGCTGTTCACCAGCCCGCGGCACCCGTACTCGCACTCCCTGCTGTCGGCGGCGCCGATCGCCGACCCGAAGGCCGAGCGGACGCGGCGCCGCATCGTGCTGCACGGTGAGGCGCCCTCGCCCGCCGATCCTCCGTCCGGGTGCGTCTTCCGCACACGCTGCCCGATCGCCCGCGACGAATGCGCCCGGACCCGCCCGCCGCTGGTCGACCACGACGTGCCCGGACATTCGGTGGCATGTCTCTACCCGGTCCGCGCGGCGGCGGACCTGCTGAACACGACGACGAGCTGAAGGAGCACCGATGACACGACAGGAAGTACGGACCGAAGACGCCCCGCGCCCGGCCGGTGCCTACTCCCAGGGCATCGTCGCGAACGGTTTCCTCCACACCGCGGGGTTCGGCCCGCAGGACCCGCGTACCGGGGCGGTCGCCGACACGATCGAGGAACAGACCGCGCAGGTCATCCGCAACGTCGAGGCGGTCCTCGCCGCGCAGGGCCTGACCTTGGCCGACGTCGTCAAGGCCACGGTGCACCTCCAGCATCTCCACCGCGACTTCGCCGGCTTCAACGCCACGTACGAGTCGCTCATGCCGAAGCCCTACCCGGTGCGCACGACGGTGGGTTCCGACCTCGCGAACATCCTCGTCGAGATCGACGTCGTCGCGGCACTGCCGGACGGTCGCCCCGGCGAATAAGGGGACGCATCGACCACTGGCACATCGATTCGCCAGGTCGGCCTATTGACGGCCGGCCTGGCTTTCTTTTAGTTTCAGGCTGTCACACATTCTAGGATGTTGTCATGAAATATAGGACATTGCATCGGCAGACGATCCTGATCTGGGTTCTGTGCTTCTGTCCCAGCCTCTTTTTGTGTGGAACCCCGGGCGTTTACGCCGGGAGGAATCGCATCTTGAGGTGGGCGGCGCGGAGCGTCACCGCATCGCTTGGAAATGCTGCTCCACTCAAGCGGGACGCTCTTGATGATCGCCAGGGGCGCGCCGCCGCATGATCCGGCGAAGTAGGACGGGGACCAAAAGTTTCGCCCCACAGGTATTTGCGGATGTGGTTGTTGAATTCTTGGCGGAGGAGGCAGGCCGAGACGCCCTTGAGTGAGCCGGCCAGCCGTGACAGTGCGACTTTGAGTGGGTAGCGCACCAATAGGTGCACGTGGTCGGTGTCGCCGTTGAACTCCCGCAGCTGCGCGCCGAAGCTGGCGCACACTTCGCGCATGATCTCTTGGCGGCATTGAAGGACGTCGTCGGTGAACGGTCCGGCGGCGGTATTTGGAGGCTAAGTCCAAAATGTGAATGAAGAGTGCGGACGATGCTACGGCTCCTGTGAGTGTTCGTGGTCGGTCTCCGTAGAGGTGAGACAGATCAACGCTATTATCCTGCCTGTGAAGATTGCGAGGCAGGTCAAGCTCGTGCCGGACGCCAGGCAGGCGTCGGCGCTTGAGCGCACGCTGCCTGCGATCAACGAGGCGGCCAATTGGGTGGCCGCCGTCGGTTTTGAGCATTTCGGGCTCAAACGTCGGTCCGTGAGCTGCGGAAGCTGTGTTACGGCGAACTGAAGGCCCGCGGCTTCGGTGCTCAGGCCGCGCAGCACATCATTAAGCGTGTGGCCGACGCGTGTACCACGCTGCGGGCGAACCTGCGGGCTGGAAACCTCGGCCCGCAGGAGACTGAACGTCGCCGTAAAGCCGAGTCTAAGCCGGTCGTCTTTCGCCCGCACGCCGCGCACACCTACGATGACCGGTGCCTGTCATGGAACTACGATGCTCAAACGGTGTCGATCTGGACGCTGGACGGCAGGGTCAAGAACCTGCGGTTCGCCTGCTCACCGGAAATGCTGAAAGATCTGGCCGAACACCGGCAGGGTGAATCGGACCTGGTGTTCCGGGACGGCAAGTGGTTCCTGATCGCCACGATCGACATCCCTGAGCCGGAGGTGTTCGAGCCGAAGGACTTCATCGGGGTGGACCGGGGCATTGTCAACCTCGCCACCACCAGCGACGGGGACAACCACCAGGGTCGACACCTGGGCCGGTACCGGCGATGGCAGGCCCGCAAGCGGGCCGAGATCCAAGCCAAGCGCACCCGCTCGGCCAAGCAGCTCCTCAAGAAGCGGAGCAGGCGCGAACAGCGCCACGCCGCATACCTCAACCACAAGATCTCCAAGACCGTCGTTGCTGTCGCCCAACGCACCGAGCGCGGTGTGGCCCTGGAGCAGCTCCAGGGCATCCGCGAGCGGGTCACGGTTCCCCGCGACCAGCGAGCACGACTGTCGTGTTGGCCATTCCACCAGCTCGGAGAGTTCATCGCCTACAAGGCACGCCGTGCCGGCGTACCGTTCATCGAGGTGGACCCGGCCTACACCTCCCAGCGCTGCCCGCGCTGCGGCCACACCGAGCGCGGCAACCGCCCCACTCGGGATCACTTCTGCTGTCGTCGGTGCGGCCTCGCTGGGCCGGCCGACCACGTCGCCGGGGTCAACGTGCGCGACCGCGCACGCTCGGCGTGGGTATTCGTCAACATGCCCGACCCGGATTCGGCACAGCCCGGACCGGTGGATGTGACCCGTAACCGCCCTGTCGTGAGGGGCAGTCGGGAGCATAAACGAAGCCCCTCAGGACCGAGCCAACAAACTCGGTCTTCAGGGCCAAGTAGTTGACCTTCGCCTACTACGGCACGCCGGCCATGGGGGTGGGCGCCTCGGCGGTGTTCAGCCGGTCGGGGCCGCGCTCGTGCCGATCATCATGGGCGCCACGTACACGTCGCTGAAGTTCTCCGGCGTGTTCCTGACGCTGTGCGCGATCATCGCCGGCGCCGTGGTCACGATGGGCGTCTCCACCCGCCGGCGCTCCCTGGAGGAGATCACCGGCTGACCCCCGGGGCCCGGCACCCGCGCCGGTGCCGGGCCCGGTCCGCGCCGGGGGTCATGTCGCCAAGGTATCGAGCCATCCCAATGCGGTGTTGGACGTGAATCACGGGGTCTTCCTACAGTCGCGGTACAACCGCACTCCCGCGCCAGAAGGAGACCGTGGCATGGCCAACCTCACTCCCGGGGAGGTCGCCCGGCATCTCGGGTCGGGCCTCCTGTCCTTCCCGATCACCCACCTGACCAGGGACGGTGCCTTCGACGAGCCGGCCTACCGGGACCATGTCGCCTGGCTCTCGGAGTTCCCGGCCGCCGGCCTGTTCGCCCCGGGCGGCACCGGCGAGTTCTTCTCCCTCACGCTTTCCGAGGTCGAGAGGGTCGTCACCGCGGCCGTCGACGCCGCCCCCGGGGGACTGCCCGTCATCGCACCCGCGGGGTACGGCACGGCCACCGCCGTCGAGCTGGCACGGGCCGCCGAGGGCGCGGGCGCGCATGGCGTCCTGCTCTTCCCGCCGTACCTCACCGAGGCCGGGCAGGAGGGGCTGAGCGCTCACGTGCGGGCGGTGTGCGACGCGACGAGTCTGGGCGTGATCGTCTACAACCGCGCCAACGCGCGGTTCACCGACGAGACGGTCGGCCGCCTCGCGGAGGAGTGCCCGAACCTGGTCGGCTTCAAGGACGGCGTCGGCGACATCGAGCAGATGGCGCGGATCTACGCCCGGCTGGGCGACCGCCTCACCTACATCGGCGGGCTGCCGACCGCCGAGATGTACGCGCTTCCCTATCTTTCGCTGGGCCTGACGACGTACTCGTCGGCCATCTTCAACTTCCTGCCGCGGTACGCCGCCGGCTTCTATGACGCCGTCCGCCGCCGTGACGACGCGGCCGTGATGTCGGCGCTGTCGGAGTTCGTGATCCCGTACACCGACCTGCGCAACCGCCGGCCCGGGTACGCGGTCAGCATCATCAAGGCCGGGATGAAGGTGATCGGGCGCCCGGCCGGCCCGGTCCGCCCGCCGCTGACGGATCTCGACGACGCCGAGCTCGCCGAGCTCGCGACCCTGGTGAAGAAGGTGAGCTGACGTGCCGGAGACCGTATCCGAGAACACGGCGATCACCGGCCGGTCTCTGGTCGGCGCGGCGGACGTCATGGGGACCGGTGGCACGTTCCACGCCGTCGACCCCACGACGGGCGCGCGCCTCGCGCCCGGGTTCGGCGAGTGCGGCACCTCGGAGGTGGAGGAGGCCGCCGAGCAGGCCTGGCAGGCCTTCGACACCTACCGCTCCACCGCTCCGGAGGTACGCGCGGCGTTCCTGGAGTCGATCGCGGCCGAGATCGAGAACGTCGCGCCGGCCCTGGCCGCACGGGTCCAGGCCGAGACCGGACTGCCCGCGGGCCGGGTCGCCGGGGAGACCGCCCGCACCACCGGCCAGCTCCGGCTGTTCGCCGGCGTCGTACGGGACGGCGGCTGGAGGCAGGCACGGATCGACCCGGGCGACCCGGGCCGCGAACCCGTGCCCCGCCCCGACATCCGGCAGCGGTCCGTTCCGGTCGGCCCGGTCGCGGTGTTCGGCGCGTCGAACTTCCCGCTCGCCTTCTCCGTCGCCGGCGGCGACACCGCGTCGGCCCTCGCGGCCGGCGCGCCCGTCGTGGTCAAGGGCCATCCCGCCCATCCCGGGACCGCCGAGATCGTCGGCCGCGCCGTACGCGCCGCCGTGCGCAAGCACGATCTGCCCGCGGGCACGTTCAGCCTGCTCCAGGGCACGAGCAACGAGCTCGGTCACGCGCTCGTCACCCACCCGCGCATCCGGGCGGTCGGCTTCACCGGGTCCCGGCGCGGCGGCCTGGCGCTGGTCGAGGCGGCCGCGCGCCGGCCGGTGCCGATCCCGGTCTACGCCGAGATGTCGGCGGTCAACCCGGTCTTCCTGCTGCCCGGAGCGCTCGCCGAGCGGGCGACCGCGCTCGCCGCCGGGTTCGCCGCCTCGATGACCGGCAGCGCCGGCCAGCTGTGCACGAAGCCGGGGCTGGTCTTCGTCCTCGACGGACCGGACGCCGACCGCTTCGTCGCGGCGGCGAGCGAGGCGGTCCGGGCCGTCGCGCCCGCCCCGATGCTCAGCGCCGGGATCGCCGCCGCGTACGAGAACGGCGTGGCGGCGCTGCGATCCAACGACGCGGTCGAGGAGACCGTACGCGGCGCCGGCACCGCGCCGTTCGCCTGCCCGGGTGAGCCGAACCTGTTCGTCACGACCGGCGAGGCGTTTCTGGCCGACGGGCGGCTGCACGAGGAGGTCTTCGGCCCGGCCGCCGTCGTCGTCCGGGTCCGCGACGAGCGGGAGCTGGCGGAGATCGTGGAACGCCTCGAAGGGCAGCTCACGGCGACGGTCCACGCCTCGCCCGGCGACCACGACCTCGCCGCCCGGCTCCTGGGCCGGCTCGAACTGGTCGCCGGACGCCTCATCGTGGACGGCTGGCCCACCGGCGTCGAGGTCGGTCACGCGATGGTGCACGGCGGCCCGTTCCCCGCCACGTCGGCGCCGGCGACGACGTCCGTCGGCGGCTGCGCCATCGAGCGGTTCCTCCGGCCGGTCGCCTACCAGGACGTGCCCGCGGACCTGCTTCCGCGCGAGCTGCGCGACGACGACCCCGACGGCATCGTCCGGTGGCGCGACGGCAGACCGGACACCGGCGGGACGGAACGGAGCGGCGACCGATGACCGACCGGATCGCCCACGTGAAGCTCTCCTCCATCGTGCTGCCGCTGGCCGGCCCGATCAGCGACGCGAAGGTGCTCACCGGCCGGCAGCGGCCGATGACCGAGGTGGTCTTCCTCTTCGCCGAGGTCGTCAGCGAGGCCGGCCACGAGGGCATCGGGTTCTCCTACTCCAAGCGGGCCGGCGGCCCGGGCCAGTTCGCCCATGCCCGGGAGATCGCGCCCGTCCTGATCGGGGAGGACCCCTCCGACATCGGCAGGATCTGGACCAAGCTCACCTGGGCCGGCGCCTCCGTCGGCCGCTCCGGCCTCGCCGTCCAGGCCATCGCGGCGATCGACGTCGCGCTGTGGGACCTCAAGGCCAAACGCGCGGGGCTCCCGCTCGCCAAGCTGCTGGGCGCGCATCGCGACTCCGTCCGCACGTACAACACCTCCGGCGGCTTCCTGCACACCCCGGTCGACGAGCTCATCGAGAACGCCGGGAGGTCGCTGGCCGCGGGGATCGGCGGCATCAAGCTCAAGGTCGGCCAGCCCGACTGGCGCCAGGACCTGGCGCGCGTGACCGCGGTGCGCGAGGCGCTGGACCCGGACGTTCCGCTCATGGTCGACGCGAACCAGCAGTGGGACCGCGCGACGGCGATGCGGATGGGCCGGCTGTTCGAGCCGTTCGGCCTGGTCTGGATCGAGGAGCCGCTGGACGCGTACGACGCGGAGGGCCACGCGAACCTGGCCCGCGCGCTCGACACCCCGATCGCCACCGGCGAGATGCTCTCCAGCGTCGCCGAGCACGTCCGGCTCATCGACGCCGGCGCGGCCGACATCGTCCAGCCCGACGCGCCCCGCATCGGGGGCATCACGCAGTTCCTCAAGCTCGCCGCCTACGCGGAGCACCGGCAGCTGGAGATCGCGCCGCACTTCGCGATGGAGATCCACCTGCACCTCGCCGCCGCGTACCCGATCGAGCCGTGGGTCGAGCACTTCGACTGGCTGGCGCCGTTGTTCAACGAGCGGCTGGAGACGCGCGACGGTCGCATGTACGTCTCCGAGCGGCCCGGCCTCGGCATCACCCTGACCGACCAGGCCCGCGCCTGGACGGTGGGAACCGCGGAGTTCGGCGAGCGGCCCTGACCGTCCGGCCGGGCGGTCGGCGCGACCGGCCCGCCCGGCCCGCCCGGCCGGGCCGGGGGCCGGGTCAGCGGACCAGCGCGGGCCGCTTCGGGTCGAAGGACCAGTCCGGCACCAGGGACCGCATCGCGACGGTGTCGTCCCGCGCTCCCAGCGCGTGCCGTACGTACAGCTCGTGCGCCGCCGCCAGCGCGTCGCGGTCGAGCTCGACCCCCAGGCCGGGACGCCGCGGGACGGCGATCCGGCCGTCGTGGATCTCCAGCGGTGCCGTGGTCAGCCGCTGGCCGTCCTGCCAGATCCAGTGGGTGTCCAGAGCCGTGATCTCGCCCGGTGCGGCGGCGCCGACGTGGGTGAACATGGCCAGCGAGATGTCGAAGTGGTTGTTGGAGTGCGAGCCCCAGGTCAGCCCGAAGTCGTGGCAGAGCTGGGCGACGCGGACGGCCCCGCGCATCGTCCAGAAGTGCGGATCGGCCAGGGGGATGTCGACCGCGTTCGCGCGGACCGCGTGCGCCAGCTGGCGCCAGTCGGTCGCGATCATGTTGGTCGCCGTCGGCAGGCCGGTCGCACGGCGGAACTCCGCCATCGCCTCCCGCCCGGAGAAGCCGTCCTCGGCGCCGCACGGGTCCTCCGCGTACGCGAGGACGTCGCCGGCGTCGCGGCACAGCGCGATGGCGTCGGAGAGCGACCAGGCGCCGTTGGGGTCCAGCGTCACCCGGGCGTCCGGGAAGCGGGCGGCGAGCGCGCGCACGGCCTCCATCTCCTGCTCGCCGGCGAACACACCGCCCTTGAGCTTGAAGTCGGCGAATCCGTAGCGTGCCTGGGCGGCCTCGGCCAGCGCGACGATCGACTCGGCGTCGAGCGCCTCGCGGCGGCGCAGCCGTTCCCAGTCGTCGGCGGCCCGCTCCTCCACGACGTACGGAAGGCCGGTCGCGGTGTGGTCGCCGACGTAGAACAGGTAGCCGAGCACGGGTACGGCGTCACGCTGCGGGCCGTCGCCGAGCAACGCGGCGACGGGGACTTCCAGGTGCTGGCCGAGCAGGTCCAGCAGCGCGGATTCGAGCGCCGTGACGGCGTGGACGGTCGTGCGCTGGTCGAAGGTCTGCCGGCCGCGACCGCCGCGGTCGCGGTCCGCGAACCGGAGGGCCACCTCGCGGAGCAGGGGGCCGAGCAGCGCGACGGGCCGCCCTACGAGGAGCTCCGCGGCCTCGTTGATCGTGTCGGCGATCGGTGCGCCCCCGGGGACCTCGCCCAGTCCCGTACGGCCCTCGCTGTCGGAGACCACGGTGATGTTCCGCGTGAAGAACGGCCCGTGCGCGCCGGACAGGTTCAACAGCATCGAGTCGTGGCCGGCGACGGGGACGACCTCGACCGACGCGATGGTGGGCGTGCGAGCCACGTGCTCACCCTTCGTAGGACCGGTGGGAGTGCCGTACGGCAGGACCACGGTAGAACGGCCCGCGATACCCGGCCAGGATCAACTTTGCATCGGCCGATGCTCGCGGGGCATCGCGCCGGTCACACCGAGAACCCTTCGAAATGGGTGAGGACCTGCCACAGGGCGGGGTTCTTGGACTCCTTCAGCCAGAGCAGGTGCAGCTCCACCGGCTTGTCGACGCCGGCGAGCGGGAGGAACTCCACCCCTTCGATGCCCAGGCGTGTGGCGGCCTCGGGGACGAAGGCGATCCCCCGGCCCGCGGAGACCAGCCAGACCATCGTCAGCACCTGGCTGACGCTGTGCACGACGTTCCGGTGGCTGATCGGGACGAGGCTGACGACGAGGTCGTAGAAGTAGCGGGCCTTGGTGGGAGCGTGCATGATCAGGGGCTCGCTGGCCAGGTCCGCCGCCTCGACGGGACGGCCGAGGCCGGTGAGCCGGTGACCGGCCGGGACGGCGAGCACGATCGCCTCGCGGCTGATCACCCGGGAGTCGAAGACCTCCGGGTCGAACGGCGGCCGGGCCACGCCGAGGTCGAGCTCGTGCGCGAGCAGCGCCTCGATCTGCTCCCCGGTGACCATCTCGTGCAGGTCGACGTCGACGTCGGGCAGCCTCTCGTCGATGCGGCGCAACACCGTGGGCAGAACGGCGAGCATCGAGACCGCCGTGAACCCGACGCGGACCGTGCCCGCCGACCCGGCGGAGATCCTCCGGGCCAGGTCGGGCGCGTTGTCGGCGAGCGCGAGAAGGCGCCTGGCCTCGGATAGGAAGGCCCTTCCCGCCGCGGTCAGCTCGACGCGGCGGTTGTCGCGCTCGAAGAGCTGGACCCCGATCGCCCGCTCCAGCTTCTGGATCTGCCGGCTCAGCGGCGGCTGCGTCATGTTGAGCCGCTCGGCGGCACGCCCGAAATGGAGTTCTTCGGCCACGGCGACGAAACCGCGAAGCTGGTCGAACGAGAACATGATGCCGTAAAGGTATCACTTGATGTCTCATCGGGTTTGGACACGCATTAGTCGACGATTCTACGCTCCTCGATACCACCGCCAGTGATCTCCATCACATGGCACGGCCACGCCCGCGCGCCGCGCTCGGGACGCGTTCGGGCCGCGCCGCCGGAAGGAGAGCGAAATGCCCCTGATAATCGTGGCACTCGCCGTAGTGCTGCTGCTCGTCCTGATGACCAAGTTCAGGATCAACGGCTTCATCGCCCTGTTCATCGCCGCCCTGTTCGTGGGACTCGCGCGGGGCCTGTCGCTCACCAAGGTCTACGACGCGATGGTCACCGGCGTCGGCGATCAACTCGACGAGCTGATCCTGATCCTGGGGTTCGGCGCCATGCTCGGCAAGGTCCTCGCCGACAGCGGCGCCGCGCAGCGGATCACCACCTCGCTGGTCAACGTGTTCGGCATCGGCCGGGTCCAGCTCGCGATGGTCCTGACCTCGATCTGCATCGGCATCACGATGTTCTACGAGGTCGGCTTCGTGCTCCTCATCCCGCTGGTGTTCACCATCGTCCGTGAGTACCGGCTGCCGCTCCTGTGGGTCGGGCTGCCGATGTCGATGACCCTGTCGACCATGCACAGCTTCCTGCCGCCCCACCCCGGCCCGGCCGCCGTGACCGGCACGTTCCACGCCAGCCAGGGCCTCACCCTGCTCTACGGCCTCCCGATCGCCATCGTCTCCGCCTCGATCATCTGCTACGTGTGGCCGCGGCTCGCCTTCGTCAGGCGGGTCAACCCGCGTGTCCCGGTCTCGCTCATCACCAACCGGGTGTTCGCCGAGGACGAGCTGCCGAGGTTCGGCACGTGCGTCACGATCGTCGTCATCCCGATCGTGTTGATGGGCGCATCGGCCGTCGCGGAGCTCAGCATGAGCGACGGCAACGCGGTCCTGCCCTACCTGGAGTTCTTCGGCGAGGCGCCGGTCGCCCTGCTCATCGCCCTGCTCCTGGCCGTCGTCCTCCTCGGCCCCAAGATCGGGCGTGCGGAGGACACCGCCGGGTCCGCGGCCGAGACCGGTGACGGCGCCCCCGCGCCCGGCGGCGCCGAGGGCCCCGCCGGCGGTGAGGGCGTGGCCACGGCGACCGCCCCTCCGGCGGTCTCGGCCACCGCCGTCGCGCCGCGGGGCCGTTTCCAGGCCGCGATGGACTCGTGCGCCGAGGCGGTCAAGCCGATGGCCATGATCATCCTGGTCATCGGCGCGGGCGGTGCCTTCAAGGAGGTCCTCGTCAAGTCCGGGATCGCCGACTACATCGCCGACTTCACCCGGGGCTGGCACATCTCCGCGATCTTCCTGGCCTGGGCCATCGCGGTGCTGCTGCGCATCGCCGTCGGCTCGGCCTCGGTCGCGGTCGTGACCGCCGCGGGCATCGTGCTCCCGCTCGTGCAGAGCTCGGGAACCTCACCGGAGCTGATGGTGCTCGCCGTCACCTGCGGCAGCATCGCCGCCAGCCACGTCAACGACCCCGGGTTCTGGCTCTTCAAGCAGTACCTGAACCTCTCGGTGATGGACGCGATCAAGATCCGTACGACGTACACGACGGCTCTGTCGGTGCTCGGCCTGGGCGGCGTCCTCCTCATGAACACCTTCGTCGGCTCGTAACCCGCGGTCCCCGTCCGTGGTCCCCGCCCGTCCGTCCGGCGGAAGCGTCTTGCGAAGGCCGGACCGCCCCTGCGAAGATCGCGACGCAGTGCCGAGCCGGGTCAGAAGGAGCCCTCATCAACTCGTCCCGCAGCCTGGTCGTGTCCGCGTTCGTCGCCTTCGCAGCCTTCGGTTCGTTCTGGGGCGTGTGGGGCGCTTCGGTGCCCCGGGTGCAACACCAGGCCGGTGTCAGCGACGGCCGGCTCGGGTTCGCCCTCCTCTTCGTGGGAGCCGGTGCCCTTCCGGCGATGTTGCTGGCGGGCCGGGCGCTCGACCGCTGGGGTCTCAAGGTCGCGGCCGGCGCGATCGGCCTGCTCGGTGTGGTCGGCGCCGGCCTGGCCCTGACCGCGGTGAACCTGCCGAGTCTGTGCGCCGGTCTCGGGGTCGCGGGCGCTTCCAGCGGCGCGGCCGATGTGACGATGAACGCGGTGGCGGGCCGCGCCGAGAAGATCGCCGGACGGCCGGTCATCACCCGTGTGCACGGCGTCTTCTCCACCTTCGTCGTCCTGACCAGTCTCGGCGCGGGGGTCACTTCCGCCGCCTCGTGGCCGCTCGCCGTGCCGTTCGTCGCGGTGACCGTTCTCTGCCTGGTCGCCGGGGTCGTCATGCTCGCCGCGATCTCGCGCAGCGCCATCGCCGACGACGGGGCGGCGGTGGGCGAGGCACCGGCGCCCGGCCGTGTCCGCCTCGCCCCGCTTCTGCTCGTCGGCGCGCTGGGCGCCCTCGCGTTCGCCAGCGAGAACGCCCACCAGAGCTGGAGCGCGGTCTTCGCGCAGGACGAGCTGCACGCCGGGGCATGGCTCACCACAGTGGCGCCCGCCGTCTTCGCGGGAACCGTCGCGATCACGCGTTTCTCGGCCGGAGGCCTGAAGACCACCCACGCCCGGTCCGTCATTCTGGCGGGCGCGCTGGCCGCCGCCGGCGGCGCGCTCGTCATCGCGGGCGCCCCGACGCTGCTCGTCGCCACGCTGGGGCTCGTGCTGGCCGGCGCCGGAACCGCGGTGCTCTTCCCCACGCTCCTCGGCATCGTCTCGCGCAACGTCGAGGAGGCCTACCGGGGTCGCGCGACGTCCATCGTGAGCACCGTCTCCTACCTCGGCTTCCTGCTCGGCCCCGTCTACGTCGGCGCGTGGGCCGACGCCGCGGGACTGCGCGGGGCGATGATCGCCGTCGCCGCGCTGGCGGCCGCCCTGCTCGTCCTCACGCCGGTGCTCCTGCGCCTCAGCGGATTCGCCGTCACCGCAGTGACGGCCGGCACCTCCGAGCCAAGCGCGGACACCCGCGTGTGACCTCGCCCGGGGTCACGTGTGGCCGGCCGCTCGCAGGCCGTCGAGTGCCGCGTCGGCGAACGCTGCGACCGCGAGACCCGCGACCTGTCCCTCGGCCGCGACATCGTACGCGCGACGCCCTCCGGTACCGAACCCGTCACGGCCCGACCGCACCGGAACGCGCCGCACGCCGTCGCCGGGCCGTCTCTCAGCGGCGGCCCGGACCGACGGGCGAGCGTTTCCGGGCGGTCTCCGGGAAAGCGTCAGCCGCCCGCCTGGCCGCTGTCCTTGAAGCTGCCCCAGCCGTGCCAGCGGTCGATCTCGATCCAGGCGCTGACCCGGCCGCGGTCGCGCTGCGGGTACGGCTGCCCGGTGTACTGCCGGGACAGCCGGTCGATGTCGGCCAGAGTCTCGTCGGCGCGCGTCTCGGCGACGTGGCCGATCAGGGTGACGTGGCTGTACCAGTCGTCGCCGTCGAGGACCGTCAGCGAGACCCGGTCATCGCCCCGGATGTGGTCGAGCCGCTTGCGGCCCTCGTCCATGTTGATCAGCACCCGGCCGTCGTCCCACAGGTACCAGGTGGCCGTGGAGATCGGCTGGCCGTCGGACCGCAGGGTGGCGATGACCGCCGGGTTGGCCTTCTTGAGCATGGCGACCGCGGACTCCGGGAGCGGCGGCTTCGACATGTTGCCTCCTCTTTCGCATGGTGACGGGCCCCGCCGGTCGATCGATGCGACGGGTCTCCCACGCTGTCACACGGGAGGCCTCGTCTCACCGGCGGCCCGACGGCCCCCGGCCGATCCCTGGATGCTGTCCAGGAGGCGTTCGAGGCCGTACTCCCAGCGCTCGTCGAATCCGGTCAGGGTGCGGCCGGCCTCCGCGGTCATCCGGGCGAACATCGGGTGGTCGCCGGCGCTGACGACTGATTCGATGTACGGGAGCTGCCGCCGCATCCAGGCGGAGAGCTCCAGGCCGGTGTGTCTCTGGGCCTCCTGATCGGCGAGTTCGATCTGCACGAACCCGTAGACGTGGACGAAGATCATGATCATCGTGGTGAGCATCGCGTCCATGCTCAGCTCCAGGGCGTCCAGGACGCCGAGGACCTGCTCGAAGAGCCGGATCCGGTTGGGACTCGCGGCCTGGCGCCGTAGGCCGATCTCCGCCATCCAGGGGTGGCGGTGCATGGCCGACCGCATGCGTCTCGCGAGATCGCGCAACTCGGTCCGCCAGTCGCCGCACGCCGCACCGTCCGGGCGGAGGAACTCCGCGGTGACGGCGTCGACCATCAACTCGATGAGCTCGTCCTTGCCGGTGATGTAGGAGTACGGCGACATCGGCCCGGCGTCCAGGTCGGCCGCCAGCCGTCGCATGGACAGGGCGGCCAGTCCCTCGGCGTCCGCGATGGCGATCGCGGCCCGGGTCATCTCCGCCCGGCCGAAGCGTGGCCGGGGACCGCGCGCCGGCTGCTCGGGCCGGAGCCAGAGATTCTCACGCTCCTTCACCCACCCAGCTTCCCATCGAAGGAAAACTCGATACGCTGTATCAAGTTAACTCCATACGGCGTCTTGGGTTTTCGAGTTCGGGGGCGTAGATGTTCGAGCCGCCAGGCCTGGGCCTGTTCGAATGGAAGCCGCTGTTTCACCTCGGGCCGGTCGCGGTCCACAAGCCGATCGTGCTGTGCCTGCTCGTCACGGCCGTCGTGCCGGCGTTCTTCTGGGGGGCGTTCGCCCGGCCGGCGATCGTGCCCGGCCGGATGCAGAATCTCGGCGAGCTGGCCTATCTGTTCGTCCGCGATCAGATCGCCCGGCCGATGATGGGCGTCCGGGGCGACCGCTGGATGGGGCTCCTGTTCTCGCTGTTCTTCTTCGTCTGGACGGCGAACCTGATGGCGGTGGTGCCGCCGGCCCAGTTTCCGGTGACCGGGCACATCGCCTTTCCCGCCGTGCTCGCGGGGCTGGTGTACGTGATCATGTGGGTGGTCGGTGTCCGGGCCCACGGCCTGGTCGGCTTCATCAGGCACGCCACCTGCCCGCCAGGCCTGTCCAGGGGCGAAACCGTTCTCGTCGCGCCGCTGGAGTTCCTGTCCGCGTTCGTCTTGCGGCCGTTCACCCACGCCGTGCGGCTGTTCGCCACCATGTTCGCCGGCCATCTGCTCGTGGCGCTCTTCGCCACGGTCGGCTACCACTTCCTCATCCAGGCACCGACGCCGCTCGGCGCGCCCGTCGGCGTCGTCGGCGTGGCCTTCACGGTGGTCGTCACCGCCCTGGAGTTGTTCGTCCAGGCCGTTCAGGCGTACGTGTTCACGCTGATCGCCGCCTACTCCATCGGCGACGCGTTGGGCGTGTAGCTCCCGATTCATGTCGCATGCGCCCGGGTCGTACGGGCGCCATCCGGCGGGTATGCCCCGAACAGGGACTCTCCATAAGGAGGCGTGACATGGCGCTGTTCCTGGCCCTCATCCTCGTGGCAGTGGCACTCGGCATCGCGGGGTGGGTGGTGAAAGGCCTGTTCTTCCTGCTGATTATCGGGATCCTGGTCTTCCTCGCCGACTTGGTGTTCAGCGGAATCCGGATCGGCCGCCGTCGCGGCGGCGCCCGCGCCGCACGCTGATCGACCGCAACGCCAAGGGCCCGGCCATCAGTGATGACCGGACCCTTGGTACTGCTTGGGGTGAGTGAGGGGACTTGAACCCCCGACACCCAGGACCACAACCTGGTGCTCTGCCGACTGAGCTACACCCACCATGACCGCACGAGGCGGCATGAAGCAGTGTAGCGGTTCCCGGCGGGTCTTCAGTCACCGATCTTCGCCGCGATGGCGCGCGCGGTCTCCGAGTCCGGGCCCGGGTGGGGCACGAACACCGCGGCGCGGTAGTAGCGCAGCTCCGTGATGCTCTCGGTGATGTCCGCCAGGGCCCGGTGGCCGCCCTTCTTCACCGGGCTGGCGAAGTACGCCCGGGGGTACCAGCGGCGGGCCAGCTCCTTGATCGAGGAGACGTCGACCATGCGGTAGTGCAGGTGGGCGTCCAGGGCCGGCATGTCGCGGGCGAGGAAGGACCGGTCGGTGGCGATCGAGTTGCCGCACAGCGGGGCCTTCTTCACCCCCGGCACATGTGAGCGCACGTAGTCGAGGACCTTGGTCTCGGCCTCCGCGAGCGTGATCCCCGCAGGCAGTTCTTCGAGCAGGCCCGAGGTCGTGTGCATGTCATGCACGACGTCGGACATCTGGCGTATGGCCTCCTCCGGAGGCTTGATCACCAGGTCGATGCCCTCGTCGAGGATGTTCAGCTCACCATCGGTCACCAGAGCCGCGATCTCGATCAGCGCGTCGTGCCGCAGATCGAGCCCGGTCATTTCACAGTCGATCCAGACCAGCCGGTCGTTCATGACCTTCACCATAAGTCCTGCCAGGACACTTTGCGTGAGGAGAACCGCGGATCCGGTGGCCGAGGCCGGAAGACTGTGGGACACGTCACACGTAGGCGATGCCCTGCCGCAGCTTCGGGTCGGGTACGGGAGGCCCGAACGACTGGACCGCCGGCAGCACCCCCGCCCACACGTCCAGCGCGTAGTCCTCCTCCTCGTCGCCGGGCCATCCCTGGCGGGACTTGACCGACGCCTCCTCCAGGGAGAGGGCCAGGACGGATGTCGCGGCGAGCTCCTTGCGGGTGGGCCGGCGGGCGACGTTCCAGCGTCCCGGCGTCACCTGCTCGACCAGCGCGCGCAGGCCGGTGAGCTTCTCCTCCAGGTCCGTCACCGTACGGGGGCGGCCGAAGATCACGGCGCTGCGGTAGTTGATCGAGTGGTGGAACAGCGACCGGGCGAGGACGAGGGCGTCGAGGTGGGTGACGGTGACACAGACCTCCTCGGTGGTGCGCAGGCTGGTCGCGCCCGTCGAGCCGTGGAGGTAGAGGGTGTCGCCGTCCCGCCCGTACCCGGTGGGGATGACGCGGGGCGCCCCGTCCACGATCACGCCGAGGTGGCAGATCCGGCCGGCGTCGAGGACCTCATAGAGGGCCGA
Organism: Actinoallomurus oryzae; assembly: GCF_039541955.1. Classification (NCBI taxonomy): domain Bacteria; kingdom Bacillati; phylum Actinomycetota; class Actinomycetes; order Streptosporangiales; family Thermomonosporaceae; genus Actinoallomurus; species Actinoallomurus oryzae. The sequence goes on from NZ_BAABHF010000042.1 coordinate 189,351, forward strand.
ACGGTCCGACGCGGCGCGTTCGGGCAGGCGCCGGACCCGGGTGCGCTCGGTGCTGGAAAGGGGCGCTGAAGTGCTCATACGCCCACGTTAGGATCTAAGTGGCCCAGTGCGAATGGCCACTGAGACATCGAAAAGAGAAGCCACTTTGCCGCGGAACCAGTTCGACCTGCCGGTCGTCGTCGAGCGCGACGCGGAGCAGCCGCTGAGCGTGCAGCTCGGCCGCCAGCTCCGCGAGGCCATGAACGACGGGCGGGTGCGCGCGGGGGAGCGGCTGCCCTCCAGCCGGGCGCTCGCCTCCGCGCTCGGTGTCAGCCGCACCGTCGTCACCACCGCGTACGAGCAGCTCTACGCGGAGGGCTGGCTGGAGGGCCGCCACGGTTCGGGCACGTACGTCGCCGACATCGCCGCCCAGAGCGTCCCGGCCGAGGTCGCGTACGCCGCGCCGGACCAGCCGGCGGAGGCCGGCGTCATCGACCTGCGCCCCGGCATCCCGTGGGTCGCCGCGCTCGACACGCCCGCGTGGCGGCGCGCCTGGCGGCTCGCGGCGGCGATACCGCCGGTCGCGCGGCCCGACCGCCGCGGCCTGCCGGGGCTGCGCGCGGGCCTGGTCGACTACCTGCGGCGCAGCCGTGGAGTGTCCTGCCCGCCCGAGCGCGTGCTCGTGACCCGCGGCGCCACGAACGGCTTCGACCTGCTGGCCGCGACCGTCCTGCGGCCCGGCGACCGCGCGGGCGTGGAGGAGCCGGGCTACCCCAACGCGCGGGAGGTGCTGGCCGCGCGGGACGTGGAGGTGGTGCCGTGCCCGGTGGACGCGGACGGGCTGGTCGTGGACGCCCTGCCCGCCGGCCTGCGCCTGGTCTACACGACTCCGTCCCACCAGTACCCGCTCGGCGGCCGGCTGCCGGTGCCGCGCCGTCAGGCGCTGCTGGCCTGGGCGCGGCGCGAGGGCGCGCTGATCGTCGAGGACGACTACGACAGCGAGTTCCGCTACGACGTCGCCCCGCTGCCCGCCCTGTACGGTCTGGGCCCCGACCACACGGTCTACCTCGGCACCACGTCCAAGACGCTGACGTCGGGCGTCGGTACCGGCTGGCTGGTGGCCCGGCCCGACCTGGTGGAGGCGATCGCCGAGACCCGGCTGCGCCTGGGCGACAGCACGGCCGTCGTGTCCCAGGAGGCCGTACGCATCCTGCTCGAACGCGGTGACCTCGACCGTCACGTGCGCCGCATGCGTGCCGAGTACGGCCGGCGGCGCGCCGCGATCGTCGAGACGCTCGGGCACCTGCCGCTGCTGGGAGACACCGCCGGCCTGCACATCGTCGTCGAGCTGCCCGCCGGGGTGCCCGGCCCGGTCATCGAGCGCGCCGCCGGGCGCGGCGTGCTGCTGGCCTCCCTGGAGGAGCGCTACGCGTCCGTCCAGGACGTGCACGGGCTGATCCTCGGGTACGGCGGCGCGACCGTCTCCCAGGTCAGGTCGGGGTGCTCGCTCGTACGGGAGCTGGTCCGGGAGGCGGTCCTGCGGTAGCCGCCGCGGCGGGCCCGGCGGAGGTCTCCGCCGAGGCGGCGCCGGAGACCAGGCGTGCGATGGGCAGGTCCTCCGCGCCGCCGGGCAGCGACACCTCGCCCGCCGTGATCCGGGGCAGCTCCGGGGCCACGGCGGGGCCCGTGATCCTGCCGGTGTCGATGGCGCCGGGAGCCGGGCTCTGGGCGTGCGGCACCTGGGACACGCCGAAGTGCCCGCCGCGCGCCCATGCTCTGCGGTCCCGCGGCGCGCTGTAGGCCTCGGGAGGCGCGAGCGGCGCGCCCGCCGGCCACCGTCGTGGGACCTGCCACGCGTCGAGCCAGTCGAGGATCAGGCCGAGACCCTGCATGGCTCCGCCGGTGAACGGCTCGCGGGCGAGCCCGACCACGAGGATCTGCAGGCACCGCCGGCCTTCCCGGCCGATGCCGTCCGGGAGCAGCAGCGACGCCTGGGTGGCCGGCACCATCTGCACGATCTGGCCGGTGAAGGGATTCCAGACGACGTGGGCGTTGGTCCCTTGCTGCTCGAGATTCTGTGCCACCGAGTGCGCGGAGACCGCCAGTGGGTCGTGCTCGCTCGTATGCCAGACGGCACGGGGCGCTCCGCCCCGCGGTGAGCCACCGTCGTGTCGGGATTGCAGTCGTACGGCGCCGGGCAGCCATGCGTCGGCCACGATGAGTCTCCCCAGTCGGGTCGGGTCGTGTCCCGAACGGTCACTGTGCAAGTCTTTACCAAGGTGGGGCGGGAGTTCGCTCCGGCCATGTGAACTTTGCGAACTTATGTGCCAACCTCCCCTGTTCATCCAGTTTTGATACGTCGACGGGTTGACTGCCTACCCTTCGTGACTCCCCGCCACCCGTCCGGGGCCGCATCCGGCCGATGCGCGGCGCCGTCCTCGGGGACGCGGCGACGGCGTTTGCACGGCGGGCCCTCGCGAGCCCCGGCCGGACCGTCACCCGGGTCGCGCGTGTCGACCGAGTCGCGTTCTAATAGGCGCGGGAGCCGAACGAGGAGGGCACATGACCGAGCGGAGCGAGGGAATCGAAGACGCGCCCCTGTGGCCACCCTTCCCGACGAAGGAGGACTCATGGCCGAGTGGAGTGCGGGAGTCGAGAGGCACGCTCCGGCGGTCACGTCCTCCGGCGAAGGAGGGCGCATGACTGAGCCGGTGTCCGTCCCCGGCATCGACGTTCCCCACCTGTCGTCCTGGCTGGCGGAGACGCTGCCGGGGGAGGGGCGGATCACGGGGATCGACCTTCTCGCCGGAGGCCGGTCCAACCTGACCTATCTCGTCCGGCTGGAGAACCGCCGCGTCGTGCTCCGCCGCCCTCCGCTCGGCCACGTCCTGCCCACCGCGCACGACATGCGCCGCGAGTACACCGTGCTCTCGGCCCTGGCCGGCAGCGACGTGCCGGTCCCGGCGCCCCTGGCCCTGTGCGCCGACGAGGAGGTCATCGGCGCGCCGTTCTACGTCATGGACCACGTCGAGGGCCGGGTCATCCGCACCCCCGAGGACGCCGTCGACGTCACCGCCGAGGAGGCCCGCGCCCTGTCCGAGCGGCTCGCCGAGGTGCTCGCCGCGATCCACCTCCTCGACGTCGAACGCGCCGGGCTGAGCGACTTCGGCCGTCCGCACGGGTACATGGCCCGGCAGCTCAAGCGCTGGTGCCGGCAGTGGGAGTCCTCCCACCCGGCCGAAGAGGGCGGGCGGACCGACGAGGCGTACGACCGGCTCGTCCAGCGGCTCGGGGAGCGGCTGCCGTCCGACGGGCTCACCGGGCTCGTGCACGGCGACTTCCGGCTCGACAACGCGCTCGTACGCCTGCGGCCGGAGCCGCGGATCGCCGCGGTCGTCGACTGGGAGATGTCCACGCTCGGCGACCCTCTGTCCGACCTCGGGCTCACGCTCACCTACTGGGCCGACTCCGGTGACGCCGTGCGTACGCCGACCGCCGTCGGCTCGACCGTGACCTCGGCGCCCGGGTTCATGACCCGGGCGGAGTTCGCCGGCCGGTACGCCGACCTGACCGGCCACGACCTGTCCCACCTGGACTTCTACGTGGCGTTCGGCTGCTTCAAGCTCGCCGTCATCCTCGAGGGCATCCACGCGCGGTACCTGCAGAAGGCGACCGTCGGCGAGGGCTTCGAGCTGATCGGCGCGTCGGTCCCGGTCTACCTCGACCGCGCCCATCAGGTCCTGGACGAGGGCGCGCTCTGACCTCCTGCCGGACCCGCCGCCGAGGACGCGTCCGGCGGGCGGCGCGTCCGGTCAGCAGCTGAAGGTGACGGTGGCGGTCACATTCGCGTTGAAGGTCACCGAGGCGCTGGGGACGCCGATGCACCACTGGTCGGTCCGGGTGACGGTGACCGAGGCGCTCTGGCCCGCGCGGAGCCGTCCGCTGCCGCTCGCCCTGATGGTGCCGACCGTTCCCGTCACCCGCCGGCTGACCGGCCCGCCCTTGGCGGTGACCTTCACCGAGCAGTGACGGGTGCTGGGCATGTGGCAGCCGGTCACCGACAGCGTGCCCGGCCGCTGCGGCGAGCGCGGGCGCTCCGGGTACCGCGTCGGACGCGCCGGCTTCGGGGTCTTCTCGGCCGGCTTCGGGCTCGGCGTCGCGCTGCCGCTGGGCTCGGGCGAGCCGAGCAGCAGGCGGGCGGACGTGGACGACCGGCTCGGTGAGGGCCCGCCGCTCGCCGCGTCCCCACCCGGTCCGGGCGCCAGGAGGAACACCCCGCCCACGGCGAGCACGAGGCACGCGACGGCGCCGAGCATGGGCCACAGGCGCCGTTCGGTGCGCTCGGGCTCGGCTTCGGGCTCGGGCTCGGGCGGAGGGTCGGCGCGCTTGGCGATCGTCGCCCGCAGGTCCGCGAGCGCGGGGGCCGAGGCCGTGTCGAGCGCGCGGGCCCGCAGTGCGCAGGGGAGGGCCACCGCGGGCATGGCGCGCAGGAGATGCGCGTTGGTGACCGTGAGGTCGCTCCGCGAGCCGCAGATCGGGCAGTTCACAATGTGCCGGACGAGCTTCCGGCAGGTCCCGTCGTCCAGCGGCGTAACCGGCGGGGCCAGCTCCGCCACGTCCGGCAGTCCTCGCGCCCGGTCGCCGCCACGACGACGGCGAGAAGGCGTCGTTCACGTCGTTCCGTGCCTGAGCCACGCGTATGGACGCCTCGTGCGGTGTCACGCCGAGGACCTCGGCGAGGTCGTCGGGGTCCAGCTCGTGCCGCAGGAACAGGTCGAGCGCCTCGCGTTGGGAGGCGCTGAGCACGAGCAGGGCGGCGTGCACGAACGGACGCGTCGCCTCGTCGTCCTCGGCCCCGTCCGCCTCCGGGACGAGCCGGCGCTCGCCCGGCGGCTCGCCGTCCGCGCGGCGGCGGAGGCACTCCTTCCGCGTCACGGCGTACAGCCGGGCGCGCAACGGCGCGTGGGCGAGCCGTTCGGTGCGTTCCTGAAGGGTGATCAGGCCGGAACAGGGTCAGTACGGCGCCGCGCCCTCCCGCAGCCGCCCGGCGAGGTCGCCGAGCACGGCCATGGTCGCGCGGTGCAGGCCCGGCCCGAACGTCACCCGCGCCACGCCCAGCTCGGCGAGCCGGGCCGGTGACGGCACGCCGGGCCGGTAGAGGATGCTCACCGGCCCGGGGATCCGCTCGACCAGCGCGCCGATCACCGCCTCGTCCGTGACCATGATCGGGAACACGCAGTCGGCCCCGGCGTCGAGGTACGCGCGGCCACGCGCCACCGCCTCCTCCAAGACGTCCGCGGGCGAGGCGCCCGGGAGCGCGCCGTCCAAGAACACGTCGGTACGCGCGTTGATCACCAGGTGGCGATCGGCCTCCCGCAGCTCACGGACGCGGTCGGCCTGGACCTTCAGGTCCGCGAGCACGTGCCGTGCCTTCGGACGCCGGCGCTCCTCACCCGCCACACTCGCGACTTCGCCGGCCGCCTCGCCGTGGAGGGTGTCCTCCAGGTTGCAGCCCACGGCACCGGCCTCGCGCAGGCACTCGGCGAGCTCGGCGGGCGTCAGGCCGTAGCCGGACTCGGCGTCGACCGTGACCGGCACGTCGACGCTGCGCGCGATGCGGGCCGCCGCCGCGAACATCTCCTCGGGCGGCGCGCCCTCACCGTCCTCGTAGCCGAGAACGTGGGACACGGCGGCGCTGGCCGTGGCGAGCGCCGGGAACCCGGCGGACGCGAGCGCCTGGGCGCTCGCGGCGTCCCACACGTTGGGCAGGATGAGAAGCGACCCGCTAAGGTGCAGCTCGCGCAGCCGCGCGGCCTTGTCGATGAGACTCATGAGCCCGACCGTACGTCCCGGCGCGGCCGGGCAGAAGGGCCACTTGGGGTCCACCGGGCCGGACCACCCGGCGCCAGGGCCCGGTCAGCAGCTCCAGGTGACCGATGCCGACGCGCCGGAGTCGAACCTCACCGAGCCGCTGCCGCTGCCGAAGCAGAAGCTGTCGGTCCGGGTGACGGTGACCGAGTCGCTCTGGCCCGCGCCGAGGCTTCCGCCGCCGCTCGCGCTGACGCTGCCGCTGGTCCCGGTCACGCGCCAGTCGACCGGGCCGCCCTTGGCCGTGACCGTCACCGAGCAGCGCCGGGTGCCGGACATGTGGCAGCCGGAGACCGACAGCGTGCCCGGATGCTGGGGCGTGGTCGGCCTCGGGCGGTGGGTGTGCCGTTTCGTCGCGTGCGGGGTCGGCGTCGGCGTCTTGCTCGACTTGGACGGGGTCGGGCTCGGTGTGTCGCTGGTGCTCGGCTCGGGCGCGGCCGAGTCCGACGGAAGGACGTCGTCGGCCGACGACGAATCGCTCGGTACGGTGATCGGCTGCCGGCCGCTCGTCTTCTCCTCGCCCGAACCGGGCAACAGGAGGAACACCCCGCACACGATGACCAGGACGCACGCGACGGCGGCGAAGATCGGCAACAGGCGCGGGCCGGTGCGCTCGGGCTCCGGCTCGGGTTCGGGCTCGGGCGGGGGGTCGGAGCGCATCGCGATCGTCTCCCGCAGGTCCGCGAGCTCGGGGGCCGATGCGGTGGTGAGCACCCGGGAGCGCAGCGCGGTGGGGAGGGCCGCCGTGGGCATGGCGTTCAGGAGGCGTGCGGTGGCGACCTTGCGGCTGCCCCGCGAACCACAGATCGGGCAGCTCGCGATGTGGCGCGCGAGCTTCCCGCAGGTCTCGGTGTCGAGCGGCGCGTCCGGCGGACCGGCCAGCGCGGCCACGCTCGGGCAGTCCTCGCGCCCCGTCGCCGCCACCACCACGGCGGCGAACGCGTCGTCCAGGTCGTGCCGGGCCTGGGCCACGTGCACGGACGCCTCGTGCGGCGTCACGCCGAGGACCTCGGCGAGCTCGTGCGGGTCCAGCTCGTGCCGCAGGGAGAGGTCCAGCGCCTCCCGCTGGGCGCCGCTGAGCACGAGCAGCGCCTCGTGCACGAGCCGGCGCGTCGCCTCGTCCGCCTCGATCCCGGCCGCCTCGGGCGCACGCTGGCGCTCGGCGGGCAGCTCGGCGTACGCGCGGCGGCGCAGGCACTCGTCCCGGGTCACGGCGTACAGCCAGCCGCGGAAGAGACGGGCGTCGGGGATGTGCCCGATGCGCTCCTGGACGGTGATCAGGGAGTCGTGCAGGGCCAGCGCCGCGGCCTCCTGGTCGCGGAGGAGGACGTGGCAGTAGTCGAACAGCCGTGGGGCGTACGAGTCGTAGATCTCCGGCAGGGCGTGGGGGTCACCCGCGTACAGCGCCTGAGCGAGTCGCTGGTCGGCGTCCCTGTCGATGCTCGGCCATGCGGCCACGGAGTCCTCCTGCTGAACTGGTGGGGCACGAGGTCACAGACGCCCCACCCGGGGCGTGGGTTCACAGGATCCTGCCACCATTTACAGCTACTTTGGAGGATTTAATGGCAAATATGTCATATCCGGCTACTGGCTGTTGATGTGATCCTGCGATGTCCCAGGAGGCCGTGACGGACCGTGAGGGGCGTGACGCCACGCACCGCCGGGCGGCGGTGCGCCCCGGAGCCTCACCGGCACGGCGTACGGCCCGCCCGATACGAGCGGACCGGCGCCGATTCGCCTTTTCGGCCCGTCAGCCCTTCAGGTCGGGGAAGTCCTCCTCGCGGAACTCCTCCGGGCGGCGCTCGTCGCCCTCCAGGCCGCGCAGCTCGACCCGGCGGATCTTGCCGGAGATCGTCTTGGGCAGGTCCGCGAACTCGACGCGCCGCACCCGCTTGTACGCCGCGAGGTGCTCCCGGCAGTGCGCGAGGATCGCGCGCGCCGTCTCGGCCGTCGGCTCGTGCCCGGCCGCCAGGCTGACGTACGCCTTCGGCACCGCGAGGCGTACGGGATCGGGGGCGGGCACCACGGCGGCCTCGGCCACCGCCTCGTGCTCCAGCAGCACGCTCTCCAGCTCGAACGGCGAGATGCGGTAGTCCGACGCCTTGAACACGTCATCGGTACGGCCCACGAACGTGATGTAGCCGTCCGCGTCCTTCGTCGCGACGTCACCCGTGTGGTAGTAACCGTCGGCCATGGCCGCGTCGTTGAGCTCGGCGTCACCGTGGTAGCCGACCATCAGCGCCGCCGGGCGGTCGGACAGGTCGATGCACACCTCGCCCTCGTCGCCCTTCTCACCGGTGGCCGGGTCGATCAGGGCGATCGTGTAACCGGGCAGCGGACGCCCCATGGATCCGGGCTTGAGCGGCTGGCCGGGAGAGTTGCCGATCTGCGCCGTCGTCTCCGTCTGGCCGTACCCGTCGCGGATGGTGAGGCCCCAGTGTTTCTGCACCTGGTCGATGATCTCCGGGTTCAGCGGCTCGCCGGCCGCCACCACCGTGCGCAGCGGGAGCCGCCACGCGGACAGGTCCTCCTGGATGAGCATGCGCCACACGGTCGGCGGGGCGCAGAAGCTCGTGACCTCGCAGCGCTTGAGCACGTCGAGCATCGCGGGCGCGGAGAAGCGCGTGTAGTTGAACACCAGCACGCAGGCGCCGGCATTCCACGGCGCGAAGAAGTTGCTCCACGCGTGCTTGGCCCAGCCCGGCGAGGAGACGTTGAGATGGATGTCGCCGGGGCGCAGCCCGATCCAGTACATCGTGGACAGGTGACCCACCGGGTACGACGTGTAGGTGTGTTCGACCAGCTTCGGCTTGTTCGTCGTGCCCGAGGTGAAGTAGAGCAGCAGCGTGTCGCCGCCGTGCGTCGTCTCCGTACCCCCGGCGTACGGCTCGGCGCCGTACGCGTCCTCGTACGACAGCCAGCCCTCGGCCGGGCCGACCGAGACGCGCGTCCACTCGCCGGCGAGACCGTCGAACTTGGCCGTGTGGCCGGCGCCGGTGACGACGTGCCGCACGCCGCCGCGTTCGATGCGGTCGGTGAGGTCGACCGGGGTGAGCAGCGTGGTCGCCGGGATGACGACCGCGCCCAGCTTCATCGCGGCGAGCATCGTCTCCCACAGCTCGACCTGGTTGCCGAGCATGAGCAGGATCCGGTCGCCCCGCGCGACCCCGTGGCTCCGCAGCCAGCCCGCCACCTTGCTGGACCGGTCGGCGAGCTCGGCGAACGTGAGCCTGGTCTCCGAGCCGTCCTCTTCCACGATCCACAGCGCCGGGGCGTCCGGCGACTCGGCGGCGAGCACGCCGTCGAACCAGTCCACGGCCCAGTTGAGGCCGGGCGCGTCGGGCCATCGGAACCCGCTGCGTGCGGCGTCGTAGTCTTCGGCCTGCGCCAGGAGGAAATCGCGGGCCGCTTTGAAGGTGGCGGCATCGGGGGTCATGTGTCGCATCCTGGCACTGCCCCGCCGATCACGTAAATACCGTGGCGATCAGCCGAAGATGCCGCAGGACCAGGAGACGCTGATGGAACCGTTCGGGGAGAAGAACACCTCGGCGCTGTCCGTCGGACAGGCGCCCGCGTCCTTCGTCACCGTCACAGTGGCCTGATCGCCCTTCGCGAGGTGGCCGCTCGACCTGTCGAGCGATATAGGCCCGGAGGCCTTGGCGGTCCACGGGACCGCGCCGCCGACGGCCGTCACCGTGACCTGGCAGTCGTCATCTCCGTCATCCAGCGCACAGTTGCCGCTGACGGAAAGGGTGCCCGGCTTCGGCTTGGTCGTCGGCTTGTGGGTCTTCGGCGGGGCCGGGCGGTGGGTGGTCGGGGTGGGGGTCGGCGTGTGCTTGGTGGGCGTGGGCGTCGGCGTGTGCTTGGTCTTCGACGGGGACGGCTCGACGCTGTCGCTCGGCGACGGGAAGGCGTCCGACGGGCTGTCGCTCGGACCGGCCGCGACGTTGCCGGGGACCTTGTTGTTCAGGTTCTTGGGGTCCTCCGACCCGCCGCCCGTCAGCAGGAAGATGGCGCCGATGACCAGCACGACGCACGCGGCCACCGCGACGGCGGGCAGCAGGTGCGAGGACGTGCCGTCGCCGCGCCGGTCCTTGCGGGCCGGCTGCGCGCGGCGTTCGAGGCTGGTCGGCCAGCCCCAGACGTCGAACGGCTCGGCGCGCTGCGCGATGCGTGTGCGGTTCTCGTGCTGGTCGGGCGCGTCGGCGAGCGACAGCACGGCCATCCGCAGGTCGGAGGGGATCGCCGCGACCGGCAGCACCTGCATCAGCCGGTTCGTGGAGACCTTGCGCTTGCGGCGGTCGCGGCAGACCGGGCAGGACTCGATGTGGCGGATCAGCTTGCGCGCGACCTCCGACGGCAGCGGCCACTCGTTCTCGTCCACGAGGGCGGCCACACTCGGGCAGTCGCCGCGTCCCGTACGCGCGATGATGGCGGCGGCGAGAGAGCTGTCCAGGTCGTCGCGCGCCTGGGCGACCAGCTCGGTCGCCTGCTGGGAGGAGATGCCGAGCACGCCGCCGAGCTCCTCGGCGGACAGGTCGTGCCGCGCGGACAGGTCGATCGCCTCGCGGTGGCGGGCGGCCATCCCGGCGAGTGCGCTGTGCACGAGCTGCCGGGTCTCCTCGAGCCGCTGGCGCTCCTCGGCGTCGAGGAACGCGTCCTCGTTCTGCTCGGGCGCCCCGTGGCGCTGCTCGGGACGCTCGGGGTCGGCGAGCTGCCGCAGGCACTCGTTGCGGACGATGGCATAGACCCAGCTGCGGAAGCGCTCGGGCTCGCGCAGCTTGCCGATGTGCTCCTGCGTCGCGATGAGCGAGTCGTGCAGGGCGTCCGCGGCCATGTCCTGGTCGCGGAGCAGCGCGTGACAGTAGTCGAACAGGCGCGGCGCGTAGAAGTCGTAGATCTCCGCCAGTGCGGTGGCGTCACCGTCGCGCAGCGACTGCGCCAGCCGACGATCCTCTACACGGCCGAGACTGGGCCAACCGGCCACAGGTTCCTCCCGAGAGTGTCATGCCCGGACAGGCCCCCGGAAGTGAAGAAGGAGGCCCGACGCCCCGCTCCCGTCGGGCCTCCTTCACGTACAAGACGCCGCAGCCGGGAGCCTGGTTTACAGGATCCTGCCACTAGTCCAAGAAAATCCTCCGCTGAATGATTGGACCGATATGAACTCGTGTTGGCGATTTCAGTGGCATTGCGGCGAACAGATGCGCCGCGCGATCGTCTCCAGCAGGAAGCGTTGCACGTCCTGGGGCTTCAGGGCGTGGAACGCCTCGCCGTTGGTCTCCGACGCGATCTTCTGCATCGCGGACATGTCCACATCCGGCCCGAAGCCGATGAAGACGACCTCGACCGGCCGGTCCGGGTCGGCCTCCTTCTTCAGCGTACCGAGCAGGGCGGTGAGGGAGATGCCGTTGTCGTCGTCGTTCTTCCCGTCGGTCAGCACGAGGACGGAGTGGTAGTAGCCCGGCTTGTAGCTCTTCTGCATCGACCGCACGCTCGCCAGCACCGAGTCGTACAGGCCGGTGTTGCCGGTCGGCTTCGGGCGGATGCGTCCCAGGGCGGACAGGATCTCCTGTCTCCGCGTGCCCGACCCCAGGCGGGTGGACAGCGGCCCGATCGGCACCTCGCTCCGGTAGTCCAGGGCGCCGTTCAGATTGGTGGAGAACGTCCACAGCCCCAGGTCGGTGTCGTCGGGCAGCATCGCGAGGCCGTTCTGCGCGATCTGGGCGGTCGCCTGCATGCGGGTCAGACCGTTGCCGACCGGCTGGGCCATCGACCCCGACACGTCGAGAAGAGTCAGCATCCGGGTGCGCAGGGAGAGCTTGGTCCACGCCTGCATGACGTCGGTGACGTCGCCGGCGGCCGGCGTCGGCAGCGCGCGGGGCACCCGGGGGCTCAGCCCGTTCTGGGCGGTGAAGCCGTCGCCCGGATGGCCGTCGGGGGTACGGAAGCCGAGCGCGCGCACGGCGTTCTTCGCGTCGGCGCCGCCGAGCGCCTGCTCGAGCAGGCCGGCCGCGCTCACCTTGTCATCGTTGTCGGTGGCCAGCGTGAACGGGTAGTCCAGGCTCAGCAGGCCCTCGCTGGGGTACAGCGCGGTGGCCGGTGTGGAGGGGTTCCCGTGGTTGAACTTCCACACCGCCTGCTCGGGCACGATCACGACCGGCGCACGTCCGTGCAGGTCGCGGTGGAAGCTGGCGAACAGGGCCTGCGGCGTCGGCGACAGGCTGTTCTGCACGTTGCGGACGATCTGGGTGAAGATCGGGTCGGCGTTCGGGTCGCCCTGCAGCAGCTCGCGGGTCATCACGACCGCGCCGATGCCGCCCGCGTTGCGGTTCGGGTCGAGGATCTGCAGGTGGACCGAGTTGGCCGGGAGCATGTCGTTCTTGCTCACCGCGCCCGCGGCGAGGGCGTCGGTGGCCTTGAGCAGCATGTCCCACGTCGGGCGGATGCCCTCACTGTGGATCTTGTTGGCGAACGTCCGCGACGTGGCGACGACGATCGGCGTCTTGGCCAGTGAGGTCGGCGTCAGATGGACGCTCGACGCGCCCTTGGCGGTGCTGCGCACCATCGTGACCCACAGCGAAGAGTCGGGGATCCACACGTCCGGGTCGGCCTCGCCTGGCACGGACCCTCCGCCGGACAGCACCGTGGACATGCCGGCCGGGTCGGACGCCTTGACCGTCGCCTGCACGCACTTGCCGTTCACCGAGTGCCGCGCGTCGTCGAAGGACTTGGTGACCTGGCTGATGGCCGGGGCGATCTCCGGCGCCGCCGCCACGTTGAGTTTGATCGCGTCGCTGCCGCAGCCCCGAGGGCCCGCGAGCGCGTACACGCCCGCGCCGAGGAGGATGGCCAGGCCGATCGCGCCGGCGAGCGGGCCGATCAGCGTGCCGAGCGAGCGGCGGCGCACGGCCCGGCGTCGCCCTCCGCCCCCCGGGCCCGGTCCCGTCCGGCGGCGTCCGCCCTCCTCACGGCCGTTCTCACCCGGGCTCCGGTCGTCGCGGCCGTAGCCGTCGTCACCCGAGCCTCCCGGGCCGGAGGCGCTTTGGCCTGGGCCGTTCTGGCCTGGGCCGCCCTGCGGGGGAAGGTTCTGACCCGGTCCGTTCGAGGGTGTTCCGTAGTTGCCGTACCCCTGGCTGCGGAAGTCCGAGCCGCCGTACCCGCCGGCCGGTATGCCGACGCCGGACCGGCCGAGGCCGGGCCCGATGTAGCCGTCGCGCCCCTGCCCGGGACGCCGGTCGTCGGCCGGGCCGCCCGCGTACCCTCCGCCACTCGGGGGGCCGTTCGTACGACCGCCGTACGGGTCGCGTCCCCCGCCCGCGCCGTACGGATCGCGCCCCCCGCCCGCGCCGTACGGATCGCGTCCCCCGCCCGCGCCGTACGGATCGCGTCCGCCGCCCATGCCGTACGGATCGCGTCCGCCGCCCGCGCCGTACGGATCGCGCTGGGCCGGCCGGCGATGGGGATCCGCGTCGCCGGGGTTCGCGCCGCCCGGTGGCATCGGACGGCCTGGCTGCCCGTCGTCCGGCGTGCCGCCCGAGGGCTCCTCCTTGCGGCGACGTCCGCTCACGGTTGTCCCTCTTTCGCGGGAGATGGGTGGATCTAGAGCGGCACTGTAGCCTCCCCTTCCCAATGTGACCAAAGAGACCAAGGAGAACTTTCCGCAGGTCAACGCGGGCCGGTCATGACTGGAAAGCTTGCCGGCCGGTAAAGAAACGAACTTCCGCGCACCGACTTGAGTTGACTCCTGGGCCGATACGCTGCGCCGTCGCGGACGGGCGCCGGTAAGAAATCCTGTTACGCCCGGTTGACGTGACCGCCCCGGGCGAGCGCCGGTGACGGCCCGCCCACGTGGCGTCAACGGATTCGGTCTGGTATACGGCCGAACCTGAACCCGCCGCTCAGCTTCGTCGTGCACAGTAGGGCAGGGGCCCACGGCTACGGGGGGAGCGCAGCATGACGAGACTCGCGACCGTACGGGACGACGACGCGACGGCACGACCGGCCACTCGGCGGTGGTGGACAACGGTGATCACCTGGATTCTCGTGGCGATCTGGCTGCTCTGGGCGGTCGCGCGCCTCGTCGGTGTCGACCGGATGTCCTCCTTCTCCTCGATCCTGATCCCGGCGATGGCCGTGGTGCCGTACGTCGCGGCGGGCGTGGTCATCCCGCTCGCCGTCGCCGCGCTGACCCGCAACTGGATCGCGCTCGGGGTCACGGTCGCCGTCGCCGCGGTGTACGCCGGCATCGTGCTGCCGCGGGCGTTCGGCGGCGGGCAGCCGGACGCGACCGGCCCGCGCCTGCGGATCCTCACCGCCAACCTCAAGTTCGGCCAGGCAGGTGACGCGGGCCTGGTCGACCTGGTCCGGCGTACGGGCGCCGACGTGCTCAGCGTGCAGGAGTTCACCCCGGCGGCGGCCGAGCGGCTCGACGCGGCGGGCATCGAGGGCCTGATGCCGTACCGGGTGATCGATCCGCGCGGCGGCCCGGAGGGCACCGGCCTGTACTCCCGCTATCCGCTGACCGAACGGCCCGACCGAGGATCCACCACCTTCGCGATGGTGAACGCGACCCTGCAAGTGCCGGGCGCCGCGCCCGTGCGCTTGACGGCCGCGCACCCGCCGGCGCCGCTCGGCCCGGACGCCGCGAGGTGGCGGCACGACCTGAAGCAGATCCCGACGCCCACCCCGCACGGTGAGGTCGGCATCGTCACGGGCGACTTCAACGCCACACTCGACCACGCACCGCTGCGCCACCTGATCGGGGAGGGCTTCACGGACGCCGCGGACGCGACCGGGCAGGGCCTCGTGCCGACGTTCCGGCCGTGGCCGCCGATCACGATCGACCACGTGCTCGCCGACCGGCGCTGCGCGATCGAACGGGTCAAGATCTATCTCCAGCCCGCCAGCGACCACCGAGCGCTCTTCACCGAGCTCCGGCTGCCCTGACCGCGCCCGGCAGGGACTCGGGTCGCGATACTGGAGGCATGGCCCGCCTGATCCCCGTCGCCGACCCGGCCGACCCGCGTCTCGCCGACTACACCCGCCTGCGCGACGTCAACCTCCGCAAGAGCCTGGAGGCCGAGCACGGCCTGTTCATGGCCGAAGGGGAGAAGGTCATCCGCCGGGCGATCGCCACGGGCCATCCCGTACGCTCCGTGCTGGCCGCGCGCCGCTGGGTCGAGCCCCTGTCCGACGTGCTCGGCGACGCGCCGGTGTACGTCGTGGAGGACGCGGTGGCCGAGGCGGTGACCGGGTTCCCGGTGCACCGCGGCGCGCTCGCGTCGATGGAGCGCCTGCCGCTGCCGTCCACCGGCACGCTCCTGCCGGGCGTACGCCGCATCCTCGTCCTGGAGGACCTCGTCGACCACGGCAACGTCGGGGCGATCTTCCGGTGCGCGGCGGCCCTCGGCGTCGAGGCGGTCGTCCTGTCACCCCGCTGCGCGGACCCGCTGTACCGGCGTTCGGTCAAGGTGTCGATGGGCGCGGTCTTCGCCGTGCCGTACGCCCGGATGACCGACTGGCACGGCGGCCTGGACGAGCTGCGCGCGGCCGGGTTCACGCTGCTGGCGCTCACCCCGGACCAGGCGGCCACGCCGATCGGCAAGGCGCCGCGGGGAGAGCGCGTCGCCCTGATGCTCGGCGCGGAGGGCGACGGCCTGTCCTCCCGCTGGCTCCGTGAGGCCGACGAACCCGTGTGCATCCCGATGAGCGGCGACGCGATGGACCGCGGCGTCGACTCGCTCAACGTGGTCGCGGCCGCGGCGATCGCCTGCCACGAACTGATGCGCCCCGGCGTCCTGTAGCGCCCGCGGCGCGGACGTCAGTGCGCGCCGCCGCCGGGACGGCGCGTCCTGCGGTGCGCGCCCTTCTGCTTCGGCGTGCGAGCGTGGGCCCGGCCGAGCCGCACCTGCGTCAGGAGCAGGGAGAAGGCGACGAGAAGCGCGGCGAGCCAGGCCGCCTGGGTGCTGGCCAGCTTGTCGAAGGTGAGCTCGTCGGCCGCGTCGGCGGTCCCGCGCATCTGCTGGGAGTTGCTGGTGTTCAGGACCGGAGCGGTCGACGGCGTCTGCGACGGCGCGATCGAAGGCAACACGGCCGGATCGTTCGACGGAGCGACGGACGGCGCCGGCGTGCTCCCGGACGACCCCAGCCCACTCGGCAGATCCGAGGTGCTCGAACTGCTGCCACTGGAGCCGCTGCTGCTACTCGACCCGCTGCTCTTACTCGACCCACCGGACTTCGAGGGCGACGAGGAGGGCGAGGACGACGGTTTCTTGGTCACCTTGAAGGAGGTGGACTTGACCCCGCTGTCGACGTTGTCTGAACCGAAAGCATCGCCCGTTATCTTGACCGTGCCGGGCTTCATGCCGGAGTCGACGGTGACCGTGAAGGTTATGTCTTGGTCCTCGCCGGCGCTGAGGTCTCCGACTTTGCAAAGAGTCGGGGTGGAGAGAGTGCAATCTGGGCTCAGCGCGGCCTTGGAATCCGCGCCGAGGCTCAACCGGACGTTTTTGCTGGTCGCGTCGGTGCTGGCGACGTGCGCTGTGAACTTGACCGCCGTCCCCGCGTGGATCGCACCGGTGCCGATGCGTTTGAAGCTCAGGCTGAGCTTCGGAGTGGGCGTGGGGGTCGGGGTCGGGTCGGGGGTGTCGGAGGCCGAGGTCGACGTAGTGGGGGACGGGCTGTCCGTCGCCTCCGCGAGGGCGGCCGCGGTGCCGCTGACCAGGACGATGCCTGTGCCAACGCTGATGATCAGTGGGGTTCGTACCGATCGTGCGAGCACCGCCCACGACCTCCTCAACGCTTGTCGTTGATTTCAACCCTACGCTTCGTCATGCGTGAGGTAAGAATCATGCGATCACGTCAAGGCCGATCAATCAACAGGGCAAGCGAACTTGTCGCCCTGAATGCCCTAAATGTTCTCCTCGCGTAGTTGGTCGATCTCTTCGCGTGAGACCCAGATCTGGTACACGCCGGCGTCGACCGTCTCCAGGCCCAGCGCCGCCGCGACCGGGGCGCGGCCACCGGCGTACTCCAGCCGCACCCAGCCGCTGTGCTCCCCGATGACGACGAAGGGCTCTCCGCGCCACGTGCAGTGCGTCCGGACGTACCGCAGGTCGTCCACCTCGGCGTCGCGGACCACACGCACGAAGCGGGCCGGGCCCACCTCGTCGAACCCCTCCGCGGGCTCGGTGGCGTAGAGCCGCACCTCGCCGTCGACGCCGGGTGTGGCGTCGTACTCCGCGCCGCGCCAGCGTGCGGTGTAGCCGTCGCGAATCACTCCGTGTCCCCCCAGACCAGCCGGTCGGCGTCCCAGCGCGCGACGAAGCGTTCGGAGGCGTCGCTGCCGATGGCGTACATCTCCGAGCCGTGCGGCAGGCGCATGCTGTCGACCTTGTACTCGCGGATGCTGCCGGCGCTGCCCGGCGCGAAGCCGTCACCGCCGAAAGGCGGGTGCTCGAGCACCCAGCCGCCGTCACCCCACGCCCGCATCGCCTCTTCGGTCTGCCCGCCGAACGGGATGCGGTAGAGCCCGGACCGGTACGCGGGCCAGCGGATGACGTGGACCTCGGTGTCGTCCGGGTGGAACGGCGAGCCCTCGCGCAGCAGGCCGAGGGACTCGTACAGCAGCTTCGGGGTGTTCAGGTCGACCACGTCCTGGACCCGGTGCACGAAGCCGGCCACCCGGTCGTACGCCTGCTCCAGGTGCCACGCGACCTGGTCGTGCGGCACGACCTTCTGCATGATGGCGAACGGCCCGCGCGGCGCCTCGGCCGGACGGTCGGCGGTGGCTTCGGGCCGTGCCCCGGCCTCCTGCGGCACGTCGGTACGCGCCGCCTCGGCGTCGTCCTCGCGGCGCGGCGCGCCAGAGAGCGCCGGAGCGTCGCCGAGCGGCACCCCACCCTCCAGCACGGGTGGCGGCATGTCCTCGGCCACCCGCTCCAGGCCGGCGACGGACAGCGCACGAAGCTGCTCACCGGACAGGACCAGCTCGATCGGCGTCCCCGGGTTGACCGACACGCTCCAGCCGTGATCCGGCCAGCCCGCCACGAGCTCGGCGAACGTCGGCATGACGAAGCCGGTCGTGCCGACCGCCGCCTTCATCCAGTCGAAGGAGGTGAACGCGAGTACGGACGGCCGCCCGCGTACGGGAACGGCCGACCACGGGAACGACGGGTCGCCCGGCCGGGTCTGCACGGCGGGCGGCGTACGGCTCCAGACCGGCAGGAACACCGTGGCGTCCATGAGGACCTTCACGACCATGTCGGCGTCGCCGCGCACGTCGAACATCTGGCGTTCGGCGTCGCTCTGCGCCGGGAAGTCGCGGGCCAGTCGTGCCGCCGCGGCGGCGTCGACCTGCTCGGCCATCGGGGTGACGCGGTCGCCGGGGACCGACGCGCCGATCGCGGTGCCGCCGTTGATGACGAGCTCCAGCGCCGGATCCGGCCAGAAGCGCAGCACCTTGGCGAGGTCGGACAGCACGAACGGGTGACCGCCCATCGCGTCGCGCATCCGCCCCGGCCCGGTGTAGATCGGCACGACGGGACGCCCGGAGGAGTCGTCGACGTACCACTGGAAGCCGGGGCGTCCCGGCGCCAGCATCGAGTCGCCGCCGTCGACGACCGGCACCCAGATCTGGCGGACGCTGAGCAGGGTCCGCAGGAACTCCTCGCGGTCGCCGCGCGTGGCCGCCTCGAACAGGCTCCGCTCCTCTTCGTCGAGCGGCGTGAACTCGGCGTCGGGGGTGAAGTGCAGCACGAGCGGTGACGCGTCCACGTCGAGCGGCCCGTCGAGCGGCGGCGGCACGTCGTACGCCGGGGCGGGTGGCGGCGTGCCCGGCGCGGCCTCGGCCGCCGGGTCGGCGGCGCCGGCCGGCACCGGCTCGGCGGGTACGGGCGCGGGCTCGGCGGCGGGTACGGGCGCGGGCTCGGCGGGGGCGGGCTCGGCCGGTGGGGGAGCGGGCAGGCCGGACTCGGGGGCCGGTGCGGGCTCGGACGGCTGAGGCACGGGCGGCTGAGGCGCGTCCTGCGCAGGCACGGCCGGGATGCCGTCGTGCACGGTCGTCTCGAAGGCGTCCTCAGAGGGGACGGGGCCCGGGTGCGCGCCGTTCTCCGCGGACGCCGGCGCGACCTGCTGAAGGGGCGCGGTCGGCGGCACCCGCTCCTGGAGCGGCGCGGCGTCCTGGAGCGGCGCCGGCGGCGCGGGAGACGCGTCCGGAGCCGGTGCGTCGCCCACCGGCGCGGGCGGAGCGGCCTGGATCGGCGCCTCCTGCGCGTGCTGCGCCTCGTGCGTGCCCTGCGGCACCGGGGAGGCCTGCTGGGCCGGCGGCGCGGTCTCCGCGCCGGGAGCCGCCGCGGCGTCCTGCGGCGGCGACTCGCCGGGAACCGGCGCGACGCCCGCGGTGAGCTGCCCGATGAACCAGGCCGGCAGGTAGCCCTCGATGGGCAGGCCGGAGTTCAGCGCGAGCCACCACTCCTGGTCGGGCCACGTGCGGGCCATGTCGGCCAGTGTCATTTGGACGAAGTGCTGGTAGGCCGGGCCGAGGCACGCGCGCCCGGCCTCACCGGAGGTGTAGGCGAGCACCTGCGTACGGCCCTCGCGGGTGCTCGTCGGCCACGTGAACGACCCCGGGTTGGCCAGCACCGACTCGGCCTCGCCCGGCGGCAGCGGAACGAAGAGTTCCGCGCCGCTCACGAGTTTGAAGTAGGTGTCCTGGTCGCCATCGCGTAGCGCGTCACGGAGCTGGTGTTCGAGCTGATTCGCGGGCTCCCACGCGTCGGTCAATGTCGCCACCCCCCGGAAGCTCGATAGCGGAGTGTCCACCGTACCCGGATGAAACCGGCGGTGCTTCGGAGTATGCCGAGTCTGGTGGGACGGCACGGCGCGCTCCGGACATCTGGGTCGCCCCGGCGGCACACTTCGTCGCTGACATGCGACTTTCAGTGACCGATCCGCCGCAGAGCGGTGAGCAGCCGGTCGATGTGCCGGTCGGTCGTGCCGATGCCGAAGCTCGCGCGCAGCGCGGTGCCGTCGCCGTCGTCGCAGCCGCCGGCGCCCTCGCCGAGCAGCCGCCGCAGGAACGGATGTGCGCAGAACTTTCCGTCACGAAGCCCAATGCCGTACTTCTCGGACAACTCGGTCGCGACGTCGCGTGCGCTGCGGCCGTCCACGACGAACGACACGATGCCGACCCGCGGGCTCAGGTCGCCCCACAGGGACAGCTCCCGTACGCCGGGGATCGCGGCCAGGCCGGTGCGCAGCCGGGCCAGCAGCCGCTCCTCCTCCGCGATGAGCGTGTCCCAGTCGGTGAGCGCCTCGCACGCCGCCGCGAGAGCCACGACGCCGAGGACGTTCGGCGTGCCCGCCTCGTGCCGCGCCTCCGGGTCGGTGGCCCAGACGACCTGGTCGCCGACGCTCGCGGTCGCGCCGCCACCGAACAGGTACGGCTCGGCGGCGCGCAGCCAGTCGGCCCGGCCGACGAGGCAGCCCGCGCCGAACGGGGCGTACAGCTTGTGCCCGGAGAACGCCACGTAGTCCACGTCGAGCGCGGTCATGTCCAGGGGCCGGTGCGGGACGAGCTGCGCCGCGTCCACGGCGACGCGCGCACCGTGCTCGCGCGCCACCCGGGCGAGCTCGGCGACCGGCCACAGCTCGCCGGTCACGTTCGAGGCGGCGGTGACGACGAGCAGGCGCGGACCGGCCGGGGCCGAGGCCAGTGCCTCGTCCGCGGCGGCGACCGCCGCCGAGGGCGAGACCGGGGCCGGGAGCCGGACGACCCGGCCGCCGCGCTGCCACGGCAGGAGCGTCGCGTGGTGCTCGGACTCGAAGACCACGACGGTGGTGCCCTGCGGCAGCGCGTGGGCGAGCAGGTTCATCGCGTCGGTGGTGTTGCGGGTGAACACGACCGCGTCGCGGCGCCAGGCGCCGACGAACGCGCGCACGGTGTCCCGCGCGCGCTCGTACCGGTCGGTGGTCACCTGCGAGGCGTGGCCCGCCCCGCGGTGGACGCTGCTGTAGTAGGGCAGGGCGGCGTCGATCGCCGCGCGCACGGTCTCCAGACAGGGCGCGCTCGCGGCGTAGTCGAGGTTGGCGTACGGAACGCTGCGGCCGTCCGCGAGGGGAACGGGCACGTCCTGACCGATGACCCGGAGAGGAGCGGGGGCGAGGTCGACGACGGCGGACGCAGGGGACATGGGTAACCTCCAGCGGGGACCAGGGACCCGCAGAGGGGTCCGCGCTTGTCCGGCACGGTCGTGCCGGACCTGGTCATCACCCGGGGCACCCCGCCACGGACGGAGGGTTGCCGGCCAGCTAGCCGGGGCTTGACGCTGGCGCTCATGACCTGACGGAGAGAATACAACACCCGCCCGAAGCGTCCCGTGGACAGGGCCTACGGGTGGGTGCTCCGGGCGGGTGCGAGCGTGCGGGGTCAGCCGTACAGGTGCGGGATCCGATGGCCGTGCCGCTGCAGGTTGCGCTGCGTCCCGCCGGTCGGCGGCGGGTCCGTCGGCTGGTCGCCACCACCGCCGCCACCGTCACCGCCGCCGTCCCCGGGCGGGCCGTCGGTCGGCGGCACCGGGTTCGTCGGGCCCGTCGGCGGCGGGGACACCGGCCGCGACCCGGTCGGGTGCGGGCGCGGGTTGACCGGGACGGTCGTCGACCGCCCGCCCCCGCCGGTGTAGACCGACGGCGCGCCGAACGACTTCGGCTCCAGGTCGAGCACCTGGTCGGCCTGCACCATGTACGAACGCCAGATCCGGGCCGGCAGGTCACCGCCGTACGAGGAGTAGCCGGGGATGGACAGCGGCTTGTTGTCGCTGCGGAAGATGCCGACCGAGGCCGTGAGCTGCGGGATGAACCCGTTGAACCACAGCTGCTTGCCATCGCTCGTCGTCCCGGTCTTGCCGGCGGCGTTCCGGTCGGGCAGCCCGGCGTTGGTGCCGGTGCCGGCGTCGACGACCTTCTGCATCGCGTACGTCGCGTCGCGCGCCACGGTCGTGCTGAACGCGCGCTTGCCCGGCTCGGTCACCTTGCGCGTCTTGCTGCCGGGCGCGGTGACCGACCTGATGACGTGCGGCGCGTGGTAGACGCCCTCCGAGGCGAACGTCGCGTAGCCCGCCGCCTGCTGCTCGACGCTGACGTCGGCGACGCCGAGCGGAAGCGTGGCGGCGTCCTTGTGCGGCTCGAGTTGCGCCGCCGGGATCCCGGCCTTCTCCGCCATCGACACCACCTTGCCCAGGCCGACCTTCTGGCCGAGGTTGACGTACGCGGTGTTGATGGAGTCCTGCGTGGCGGTGACGAGGTTGACCATGCCGAAGTTCTCGTTCTCGTCGTTGTGCAGCGCGACTCCGGCGAAGGTCTGCGGCGAGCTGCCGTCGACGTAGGTGTTGAGGCTCTCGCCGTCGTCCAGCGCGGCGGCCAGCACGTACGGCTTGAAGCCCGAACCCGCCTGGACCTTCGCGTCGAAGGCGTTGTTGAACTGCTGGTCGATGTAGTCCTTGCCGCCGTAGAAGGCGTTGACCTCGCCGTTGTCCGGATCGATCGACACGAGCCCGGTGAGGATCTTCTTCGACGTGCCGGTCGGCATGTTCTGCTTGACCGCCTGCCGCGCGGCGGCCATGAGGTCCTTGTCGAAGGTCGTCCGGACCTTCAGCCCGCCCATGTTGATCTGGTTGTCGGTGTAGCCCATGCGGCGCAGCTCGGCCTTGGCCAGGCTGACCATGTAGCCCTTGTCACCGGCGTAGATCGATTTCTGCTTCTGCTTGGCCGGGGTGGGGAACTTCATCGTCGCGACCTGCTGCTGGCTGATGGCGCCCATCTGGACCATGCCGCTCACGACGTACTGCCACCGCGACCGCATGTACGACTGGGCGCCCGGGATGGTGAGATCGCCGGCGTAGGTCGGCACCTGGATCGCCGCCGCGAGGTAGGCGCCCTCGGCGGGGGTGAGCTGCTGCACGTCCTTGCCGTAGTACGCCTGGGCGGCCGACTCGATGCCGTACGCGTCGCGGCCGAAGTAGATGGTGTTGAGGTACTGCTGGAGGATCCAGTCCTTGTCCTTCTCGCGCGAGACCTTCAGCGCGATCATGATCTCTTTGAGCTTCCGGCTTGCGGTGCGCTGCTGGGACAGGCCGCTGTAGTAGTTGCGCACCATCTGCTGGGTGATGGTCGAGCCGCCCTGCATCGAACCGCCGGTCAGCGTCGCCCAGACCGCGCGCGCCGAGCCCTTCACCGACACGCCCGAGTCGCTGTAGAAGCTGCGGTTCTCCGCCGAGATGACCGCGTCGCGCACCTGCGGGGGGACGACCTTCAGGTCGACCGGGCGGCGGTCGAAGTCGCCGGTGCGCGCGATGACCGTCTTGCCGTCGCTGTAGTAGAAGACCGACTGCTGCGCCTTGGCGGTGGGCTGGGCCGAGCTGGGGACCGGCGTCATCAGGTAGACGACGACGAAGCCGATGATGGGCAGCAGCACCAGGACGCCGAGCACGTACGCCGCGCGCCGCGCGTACTTGATGCGGCGGTCCTGCGGTTTCTTGGTCTTCTTTCCCGACTTTCCGGGCTTTCCTGGTGTGCCCTTGGAGGAGGCCGCGGCGAGGCGTACGCCCTGCGAGGGCTCCTTAGCCTCGTCCGCCTTGTCGTCCTCGGGCGGGATGATGACCGGCTTGGTCACGTCGGCCGGAGCGGGCTCGTCCGCGGAGTGCGTGCCGGGTTCGTCGGTGGAGCCGGGGGAGAGGGGGTCGTCGTCCGCGCCGCCGGACGGAGGGGTCTTCGCGGCGGTCGTTCCGTCGTCCTTTTCGCCGTCGTCGGCGAGTTCGCGTTCGTGCGTGTCGTCGTGCAGGTCGTCTTCGCCCCGTTCGCCGTCCGGTCGCTCGTCGTCCGCGTCGCTCGCACCGGCGGCGGTCGCGGGGCCGCGCTCACCGGCCGGGGTCTCCTCGGCGGCCGGGCCGGGATCCCCGGGCGCGGAATCCTCGGGTGCGGGATCGCCGGGCGCGGAGTCGCTCACCGGCGTCTCGTCCGCCGCGTCCTGGGGGCCGGCATCGTTGTCGGCGTCGTCCGTGACCTCGTCATCGCGTGCGACCACGTCGTCCTCGTCCGGCTCCCGTCGCGAGCCGTCACCGCCCGCGGACAGGTTCGCGTCACCGTTATTTACTGGCTTGTCAGACATTTCGGGCTCCCCAGCCCCTGATGACGTCGTTGATGTCGCTCATCCATCCCCCGTGACCTGCCGGAGTTCGCGAAGCCGCCCAAAGGGGCTCGGCTGATCGGTTCAACCGTATTGGGCGTCCGGGGTCTTGACGATCCTAAGCCAAAGAGGCTAAGGATCCTGTTAGGCGGTGGCCACTTTCACACCGCGCGGCCGGGCATTCTCACGCACCGGCTGCATCGCGTCCCTTGTCCGGCGACGACGGACGCCGAACGCGAAATTCCTCGTACGCGGACCGGTCGAACGAACCCGCGAGAGGCGCGAGCACGGCCGCGGCCGACAGCGCGGCGGCGTCGGTGAGGAGCCGCGGCCACGACACCGCGCCACCGGCGACCAGGCCCGCCGCGAGCGCCGCCACCACCGCGTCGCCCGCGCCGGTCGGGTTGCCGGACACCCGGCGCGGCGGCGGGGCACGGTGCACCCCGTCGGGGGTGACGGCGAGCAGCCCGTCGGCGCCCAGCGACACGACCACCGAGGGCGCCCCCAGCATCCGCGCGCCCGCGACCGGGTCGCCGGTGCCGGTCGTCTCGGCGAGCTCCTCGGCGTTGGGCTTGACCGCCCAGGCGTACGGCGCGGCGCGCAGCAGGGCCTCGCCGGACGCGTCCACGATCACCGGGAGGCCACGCGCGGACAGCCGGGCGGTCAGGCGGGCCACGGCCTCGCCGTCCACGCCGGGCGGCAGGCTGCCCGAGATCACCAGCACGTCGGCGTCCGGCACGCGCTCCTCCAGCGCCGCCCACTCGTCCGGGGCGACGGCCGGGCCGGGCTCGCCCAGCATCGTCGCCTCGCCGCCGGCCACCACGGTCACCGTCCGCCGCGTCTCTCCGGCGGACGGCACCAGGTCGTGCGCCAGCCCGGACGCCTCCAGCTCCATGCGTACGGCGTCGCCGGTCGGGCCGCCCGCCAGACCGAGGACGAGCACGTCGTGGCCCAGCGACCGCAGGACCCGCGCGACGTTCACGCCCTTGCCGCCCGCCCGCGCGTGCACCGCGTCGACCCGGTTCGTCTCGCCGGGGCGCAGCTCCGTCACCTCGTACGTGACGTCGAGCGCGAGGTTCGGCGTGATCGTGACGATCATGCCGTGACGACTTTCCGTACCCCCAGGTCGTCGTCCAGCACCAGCAGGTCGGCGCGGAGCCCGGGGGAGACGGCGCCGCGGTCGGACAGCCCCAGCAGGGCGGCCGGGGTGGTGGAGGACATGCGCACGGCCTCCTCCAGGGACAGGCCGGAGTCGCGCACCGCGCGGCGGAAGATCTCGGCCGCGGTCGCCGTGCTGCCCGCGATCGAACCGCCCTCGGTCAGACGCGCCACGCCCTCGCGCACCTCCACGTCGAGCCCGCCGAGCTCGTACTCGCCGTCGGACATGCCCGCGGCGGCGATGGAGTCGGTGACCAGCGCGGCGCGCCCGGCCCCGGCCGTACGGGCGACGTGGCGCACGACCGCGGGGTCCAGGTGCGTGCCGTCGCCGATCACCTCGACCACGACGCCCGGCGCGTCCAGGAGGGCCAGGATCGGGCCCGGTTCGCGGTGGTGCAGGGGACGCATCCCGTTGAACAGGTGCGTGGCCACCCGCGCGCCGGCGCGGATCGCCTCCCGCGTCACCTCGTACGTCGCGTCGGTGTGGCCGACGGCGGGCAGGGCGCCGGCCTCCCGGACCCGCCGCAGCGCGTCCAGGCCGCCGTCCAGCTCGGGCGCGATAGTCATCATTCGCACGTGCGGGACCTTGAGCAGCCGCTCGACCGTCGCGGGATCGGGGGCGCGCAGCAGTGTCGGGTCGTGCGCGCCCTTGCGCGCCGGGGACAGGAACGGCCCCTCGTAGTGGATTCCGGCGACGACCCCGTCGGCGGCGAGCTCGGACAGCACGGACGCGCGGCGTTCGAGGTCGTCCGGCGCCGCGGTGACCAGGCTCGCCACCAGCGTCGTGGTGCCGCGCTCGCGGTGGAACGCCGCCGCGCGGGCGCACTCGCCGGGGTCGGCGGAGTCGAACGACGCGCCGCCTCCGCCGTGGCAGTGGAGATCGACGAAGCCCGGAACGATCACCGCGCCGTGCAGGTCGGCGCGCTCCGGCACGCCCTGGCCGACGGCCGTGATCCGGCCGCCCGCGACCTCCACCCAGCCGGGTTCGAGGACGCCGTCCAAGGCGACGACCTTGTCCGCGCTCAGCACCGTCATTGCGTCTCCAACAGGTCGAGTGCCCACAGTCCGGCGCCCACACACCCCGCCTCGTCGGCGAATCGCGCCGTGGTCAGGCGCGGCCTGCGGTGGAACGTCAGGCGTGACTCGATGTCGTCGGCGAGAGGTTTCAGCAGCAGGTCGCCGGCGCGGGACAGACCGCCGCCGATGACGATGACCTCGGGCGCGGTCAGGACGGTCGCGGCGGCGAGCGCGGTGCCCAGCCAGCCGACCGTCTCGGCCCACACCGCCACGGCGTCCGGCTCGCCCTCGGCGACGAGCGCCGCGACCGCGTCCGCGGTCGTCTCGCGCCCGGTGCGCCGGGCGTACCGGCGCGCGACCGCCGGCCCGGACGCCACCGCCTCCAGGCAGCCCGTGCCGCCGCACACGCAGGGCTCGTCGGCGCCCACCGACATGTGGCCGATCTCCCCGGCGTAACCGTTGCCGACGCACAGGTGGCCGTCGATGACCATCGCGGCGGCGATGCCGGTGCCGATCGGCACGACGAGGGAGTTGCGCGCCCCTCGCGCCGCGCCGAGGCGCTGCTCGGCCGTGCCGCCCGCGCGTACGTCGTGGCCGACCGCGACCGGCAGGCCCGTGCGCTCCTGGATCAGGGCGCGGAAGGGCACGTCGCGCCAGCCGATGTTCTCCGACCAGACGGCGACGCCGGTCTCGTCGTCGACGATGCCGGGTACGGCGAGGCCGACCGCCTCGGCCCCGGGGGCCTGCGCGACCAGCTCGCCGACGGTGTCCAGGACCGCGGCGACGGCGTCCTCACCGCGCGGGGTGGGCCGCCGTACGGTCGCCGTCCGCTCCAGGGAGTGATCCATGACCGCGCCCTTCATCGACGTGCCGCCGACGTCGAGAGCGACGATCATGGGAGGACGACCGAGCGCGTGAGGGACCGCGGTCGGTCCGGGTCCAGCCCCCGGGCCCGCGCGCGGGCGACGGCCAGCCGCTGGGCGACGATGAGGTGCGCCATCGGGTCCAGGTCGCTCGCGGCGTACGCCGCCCCGGCGGCGGCCACGTCTTCGGCGAGCCCGTCGGGCGCGGGGCCGAACATCCAGGTCAGCCGGCCGGGCTGGGCGATGCTGATCGGCCCGTGGCGGTACTCCATCGCCGGGTAGGACTCGGTCCACAGCTGCGCCGCCTCGCGCGCCTTCAGCGCCGCCTCGTCGGCCAGGCCGACCGTCCACCCGCGGCCGAGGAAGGTGATCTGTTCGGCCTCCAGCCACTCGGGGGTGAGCCGTTCGCCGAGCGCGCGCGTCGCGTCGGCGTCCGGCACCGGGTCGCCGAGGGAGGCGCGCAGCAGCGCGAGCGCCGACGTCGCGAACCTCGTCTGCACCACCGACCGCTCGTCGGCGAACTCCAGGACGACGGTGCGGGTGCCGGCCGGTATCGGCGCGTCGGGCACGGCGGTGATCGCGGTGGTCGCGGCCGTCTCGGGCAGGCGCTCGATGGCCCGCAGCACCTCCGTGGTCGTGCCGGAGCGGGTGATCGCGACGTGGCGGTCGTATTCTCGTTCCCGGCCGGGGGGCAGCTCCGAGGCGGCGAACGCGTCGGTCACCCCGAGGCCCTTGGCCTCCCGGAGGGCGGCGTACGCCTTCGCCATGTACAGCGACGTGCCGCAGCCGAAGACCGCGACCCGCTCGCCGTCGCGTGGCAGCGCCTCCCGTACGCCGGGTAGCCGCTCGGCGGCCTGACGCCAGCACGACGGCTGACTGTCGATCTCCGCCTCGACGTGATAATCCGCCAAACCCGCCTCCACGCGTGCTCGTTCATGCGCGAATCGTGCTCGCATCATGCACTAATGAACACATACTCGCCAAGGGAGCGAAACCGCGCGAAGGCGGGTCCCGGGTCAGTGCCCCTGATGGCGGCTGACGTTGCGTTCGAGCAGGTCGAGGCGGCCGGCGACGCCGATGAGCCATCGGGCGGCCGGCCGTCGTCCCTTCGCGAGCCGGGTGAGCGCCTCCTCCATCGCGGACTGCGCGGCGAACAGGCACGGCGATCCAGGGGCGGCCCGTAGTGGGAGGCGGCGAAGCCGAACCCCGACACGAAGAGCCCGTCGTAGTGGCGGGCCGCGGCGGACGCGGAGAATGCGCCGATCTCTCCCGTCGATTTCACGCGTCACGCTGATCGATCGGGCCTTCGTCCCGGCGAAGCCATTGGCCGAATGGGGTAACCTCGCCGCGCATATAAGATCATTTCTATAAACGGCTTGACTTGTGCCTGTATTACGGGCGGACCCGCAGGTGGCGGCGGGGTCTCCGCGGTGTCCGGAAGCGGTCGCTCCGGGGATGTGTAAAGCCGTTCGGGCGGGCCGTTCGGCGTTCACCGTGTGCCGCATAGCAGGTCATTAGTCCCGATAGTGGACATGCCGCGAGGTATCCCATCTGGGTGCGCCGTCGAACGGCGGGAATCGGCCCGTTTCACGACTTCACCATGGTCACCCAATGTGATAGTCAAATAACGCTCAGCACATGCCGGGCGTCCGCCCCTCCCCGCCAGCCACACAAAGACCTGGAGCCGGTCATGCTCGTCTGCATTCTCGCCGTCGTCGCGGCGGTCGGCGTCGTCGTCGCGGCGGCCCTGCTGTTCCGCAAGTTCGGCCGCGGCTCCGACGACGGCGATCCCGGCGGCGCGACCGCGGGTCATGCCGGCTCGATGCTGTCGGCACTGTTCCTGCTGGTCTTCGCCATCGCGATCGTCGTCCCGTGGACCACCACCGACTCCGCGCGCGAGAACACCTACACCGAGAGTCGCGCGCTCGTCGAGGCGTACTGGGCGGCGGCCGCGCTCCCCGCCCCGCAGGGCCACGACGTGCAGGCCGACCTGCGCGCGTACACCGACCTCGTCGTGGGCCGCGAGTGGCGATCGATGGAGCGCGGCCACGTCACCGCCGAGGGCGACGACCGGCTCACCGCGCTCCGCGCGAAGGTCAACGCCCTGCCGGTGGCCGACGACGACCAGAAGGACGACCGCGACGCGGTCGTGGAGCAGCTCCAGGCCCTGGCCACGGCGCGCGGCCAGCGCGCGATGGACGCGAAGGCCCGCCCGCCCGTGGGCCTGCTCTACATGACCGTCCTCACCGGTCTCGTCGTGCTGGTCTTCCCGTTCATGGCGGGCGCCCGGCCCCGCGCGATGACGATCGTGCCGCTCGGCGTGATGGCGGCCCTGCTGGGCGTCGGCGTCTTCCTCGCGTTCGACATCTCTCACGTCTTCACCGGTGCACTGCGCGTCAAGCCCGACGCGTACATCACCGCCCAGCACGAGTTCCAGCAGATCCCGGAGAGCCGCTGATGCGCGTCGCCCCCACCCCTCGTTCCGCCGGCACCGCCTGCGCGGCCGTCCTCGCGGCCGGAACGGTCGTCGGCCTGACCGCCACCCCCGCGCTCGCGACCGGCACGCACCCCGACCAGACGTCCGCGACGCGCACCGACCAGCGACGGGCCCGGCCGCCCGAGGCCGGCGCGGCGACATCGCCGGGCTCTCGCGCGAGACCCGTCCGCTCCAGGGCGGCCGCCCCACGACCGCGCACCGGCACCTCCCGAGCCGAAGGCACGGAGCCGGAGTCCCCGGAGGAGGAGGCGCGCCCGGCGGTCGCGCCGATCCGGCCCGCTCAAGCGCCTGCGCGGCGCTCTCGGGGCCGAGACGCCGCCTCACCCGTCGCGGAGAGTCCCATCGGTGACCCGTCTTCGGCCGGAGCCTCCCGGCGGACGGACCCGGGCGCTGCGGCTGAGCCTCTCCGGCCCGGTCGGGGGCCCGCCGGGCGTTCTCCGGGCGGACCGCCCGTACGAGAGGGGAGCCCTCTCGGCGATCTGCTTTCCGCGGGAGCCTTCCCGCCGGCGGACGCGGGCGCGGCGGGCGTGCCCGCTCGTGCCGATCAACCGGCTGTGGAGCGTTCTGGGGTCCGGGACGCCGTGCCGTCCGCTCGGTCCGGTCGAGGGCCCGCCGGGCGTTCTCCGGCTGTTTCGCGGACGGACGTCGGAGCGTCGTCGTCCCTCCCGCTCGCGGCCGGAGGGGGTGACACGGTCGTCGCCGAGTCCTCGCGGCGGGAGCCGGGCGCGCCCAAGACGTCCGTACCGGAGGGGAGCGCTAACGATCCGGCGATCGCCGGAGCCTCTCCAGGAGTGCCGGTCTCGGCTCTCGACCCCGGCGGCGGTCCGCTGGCCCTGGTGGCCGCGCTGCGGCCGGGCGGCGGTCCCGGCCCCCTGTCCGTGCTCGCCGCCGACGCGGGGGCGGGCTCCGCGTCCTCGGTGGCCGCCGGGCGGCCGGACATCGCGTACGTGAGCGTGCGCGTCCTCTACCCCCTGTGCGTCGACCTCGGCGTGCTGAACCTCGTGACAGTGCGCGCGGAGCTCGGCGACTGCCGTCCGGCGCCGTCGCCACCCCCTGGGCCCCCCTCGCCCGCGCCGCCGGCTCCACCCCCGCCCGTGCCGCCGCCAACGCCGTCGCCGCCGAACCCACCCCCTCCGGCGGCTCCGCCGTCCGCGTCCTCTCCGGCCCCGGTGGCGCCCGTCGTGGATCGCGCCGTGCCGGCCGCCGCGGCACCCGCACCGCACCGGCCGTCCGCGCCGGTCACGGCGCCGCCTCGCAGGGCGTCCGTGCCCAAGGCCGCACCCGTGCCGCCCCGGCGCAAGAACCCGCTGACCACGCTGATGGTGCTCGTCGTCATCACGGCCGTCATCGCGGCGGGTGCCGGCGTGGCGTTCGCGGCCGCTCCGTGAGCGCGGGCGGGCCCGTGGCGACGGTCGCCGGCGCCCCGGGCAACGACCTGCGATTGCCTATTGTGATCAAAGGGATACACAACGTAATGTCATCCGCGAGCAAAGGTGTTAATTCAATGCCGGGCCAATCTGCCGCCCTTCCTGGCGGCGGCTTCGGTAGCTGAATTCACCCGTCGGGTTCCCCAGTCGGTACGAACACGGAATGGTGGTGTGTGTCGTGACGGAGTCGGCGCAGTCGGGTCTGGGTGTTGAGGGTTCG